>NZ_JANFNU010000006.1:0-2779 GCF_024437575.1 Vogesella sp. AC12 | reverse complement strand
AGAGAAGACTCGAACTTCCACACCCTTGCGGGCGCTAGGACCTGAACCTAGTGCGTCTACCAATTCCGCCACCTGGGCTATGCATTTGCTGTATCATCGTTTTCACTGCGTTGCAGCGGTAGCGATGAAGCCCTGCATTATAAGGACGTTTTTGGACGTGTCAATGGTTATTACTAAAAAATCTTCCCCTGAATCGGCTATTCGCCTGTCTGACCCATTCCTGGAGCGGGAAAAGTCCCAATATAACAATCCCTTGCCTAGTCGCGAGTTTGTTTTGCAAATTCTTGCGCAGCAGGGGGTGCCGATGCAATTTGGCGAGCTTGCCGCCGTACTGGAAATCACCGACGAAGAGCAGCCATTATTCGAACGCCGCTTGCGCGCGATGGAGCGAGCCGGGCAAGTGCTGATCAATCGCAAGGGCGAGGTCTGTGTCGCCGACAAGCTGGATCTGCTGCCTTGCCGTGTTAGCGGCCACAAGGACGGCTTTGGCTTCGCGGTGCCGGATGGTGTCACCGGCGAGGATATCTATCTGCCCGAGCGCGAGATGCGCAAGGCGATGCATGGCGACCATGTCATGGTGCGGCTGGCTGGCACCGATCGCCGCGGTCGCCGCGAAGGGCGCATTGTCGAGGTGCTGGAGCGGGCGCAGTCGACGCTGGTCGCCCGCGCCTATTTCGATCATGGTGTCGGCGTGGCCAAGGCCGAGGATCGCCGCATTGGCCAGGAGCTGCTGCTGGAGCCGGAAGGGCACGGTGGTGCCGGTCATGGCCAGGTGGTGATGCTGGAGATCGTTTCCTATCCCGACGAGCATCGCCCGGCAATCGCCAAGGTTATCGAAGTGCTGGGCAATTACGCCGACCCAGGCATGGAGATCGAGGTGGCGCTGCGCAAGCATGACCTGCCGCATGTGTTCTCCGATGCCGCGCTGGCGCAAGCTGCCGCGACGCCGGCCAAGGTGCGCAAGAAGGATCTGGACAAATCGCGGGTTGACCTGCGCTCTTTGCCGCTGGTGACCATCGACGGCGAAACGGCGCGTGATTTCGACGATGCCGTTTTTGCCGAGCGCCAGGGCAAGGGCTTCCGGCTGGTGGTGGCGATTGCCGATGTCAGCCACTACGTGCAGCCGGGCGATGCGCTGGACGGTGACGCCGTGGCGCGTGGCACCTCGGTGTACTTCCCGCGGCGGGTGATTCCGATGCTGCCGGAGGCACTGTCGAACGGCATTTGTTCGCTGAACGCCAACGTCGACCGTCTGTGCATGGTGGCCGACATGCAGATCTCGGCGAAAGGCAAGATCAAGGGGTATCGTTTCTATCCGGCGGTGATGAACTCCAAGGCGCGGCTGACTTACACCCAAGTGTGGGATTGGCTGCAGAAGGGCAGTGACAGCCCCTTGTTGCCGCAATTGCAGACCCTGCATCAGCTGTTCCAGGTGTTGTTGGCCGCGCGTACCCGCCGTGGCGCCATCGAGTTTGAAAGTGTCGAGACGCAGATGGTGTTCAATGAGCACGGCAAGATCGACAAGATCGTGCCGGTGACGCGTAATGATGCCCACCGCTTGATCGAAGAGTGCATGCTTGCGGCCAACGTTTGTGCGGCGGACATCCTGCTCAAGAACCGGCACAAGTGCCTGTTCCGCATTCACGAGGGGCCGACGCCGGAAAAACTGCTCAATCTGCGCAATTACCTGCGCCTGCTGGGACTGGCGCTGGGGGGCGAAGACAAGCCGACGCCCAAGGACTACGCAGAGTTGGCGGAGAAGGTTGCCTTGCGTCCGGATGCGCCGGTGGTGCAGACCATGATGCTGCGTTCGATGCAGCAGGCGGTATATGCGCCGGACAATGTCGGTCACTTCGGTCTGGCGTACGACGCCTATACCCACTTCACCTCCCCGATCCGCCGCTATCCCGATTTGCTGGTGCATCGTGCCATCAAGGCCGTGCTGGCCGGTGGCAAGTACAAGCCGGGCAAGTGGTTGGCACTGGGCGAGCATTGCTCGATGACGGAGCGCCGTGCCGATGACGCCAGTCGCGAAGTGCAGGCGTGGCTGAAAACTTACTATATGCAGGACAAGGTAGGCGAGGTGTTTAGCGGCAAGATCAGTGCGGTAACCGGCTTTGGTGTGTTCGTGTTGCTGGATGATCTCTATGTCGAGGGCCTGTTGCACATTTCCGAGCTGGGCAAGGACTACTTCCACTTCAAGAAAGAGCAGCAAGCCATTGTCGGCGAGAAGAGCGGGCTGCAATACCGGCTGGGTGATGCGGTGCAGGTGCGGGTGGTGCGGGCAAACCTGGAAACGGTACAGGTCGAGTTTGCTTTGGCAACCCGTAGTGTGCCGGCTGCTGGAGAGGAGCCAGCCAAGCGTAAGTCGTCACGCAGTCGCTCTAAAGCAAAGCCGCTTGCAGTTGTGGCGGCGGTAGAGGACGTGTCTCCGCTGACGGAAGAGGTGACGCCGACTGAGCCACAGTCGCCGGCGCCTGCTCGTCGTCAACCGGCGCGCAATCACAGGACAAAGCCAGTCGTTACGCCGGAGGCGGTGGCGGCCGATGTGGCGCCACCCGCTGAAACTCCGGAGCCGGTTTCGACGTCAGCCATTGAGTCGACTCCGGGTCCGGTGGCTGTCGAGCGGGCAAAGCGCCCTCCACGTCGTCGTCACACTCCGTAATTCACCATGTTTTGACTCGCAAAGGTTGGTCGCAAACGTTGCGGCCAACCTTTTTCATTTTTCCTGGTGCTGCGGTGGCTGTGGAATCAAGGACTTGCCGCTTTGGTGTCAAAA
>NZ_JANFNU010000005.1:105423-278957 GCF_024437575.1 Vogesella sp. AC12 | reverse complement strand
CGTTTGCGGCGTCAGCTGAGGAGGCGAACTATAGCGAAGCCCGCCAGCCGCGTCAACACCCGACAGCGGACTTTTTGACACCAAAGCGGCAAGTCCTTGATTCCACAGCCACCGCAGCACCAGGAAAAATGAAAAAGGTTGGCCGCAACACCTGCGGCCAACCTTTCGCGATTCCGGCAAACCGGAAAACAGGCTTAAATCCGGCTTATTTGCCGCGCAATTTGGCAAAAGCGGCCGCCATGGCGCCACCGGTATTGTCCTGCGCCGCCGGCTTGGCATTCTGGCGACGATGAGTGTCGCTACGCCCGGCGCCGCTACTAACCGCGGTACCGACTTCGTCATCCAGGCGCATGGTCAGCGCGACACGCTTGCGCGGCACGTCGACCTCCAGCACCTTGACCTTGACCACGTCACCGGCTTTGACCACCTTGCGCGGATCGTCGATGAACTTGTTGGACAGCGCCGAGATGTGCACCAAACCATCCTGGTGCACGCCGATGTCGACGAAGGCGCCGAAGTTGGCGACGTTGGTGACCACCCCTTCCAGCACCATGCCCGGCTGCAGATCCTTCAGGCTTTCCACCCCATCCTGGAAGGTGGCGGTCTTGAATTCCGGACGCGGATCGCGCCCCGGCTTGTCCAGCTCCTTCAGGATGTCCATCACCGTCGGCAGGCCGAAGCGCTCGTCGGTGTAATCGCTGGCACGCAGGCCCTTGATGAATATCGAGTCGCCGACGATCTGCTTTACCGCGCGTCCGGTCTTGCTGACGATCTGCTCCACCACCGGGTAGGCCTCAGGATGCACCGAGGAGGCATCCAGCGGATTGTCACCATTGCTGATGCGCAGGAAGCCGGCAGCCTGCTCGAAGGTTTTTTCGCCGAGACGACTGACCTTGAGCAGTTCCTTGCGTGATTTGAACGCACCATTGGCATCGCGATGGGCGACGATGTTGGCCGCCAGCGTGCCGTTAAGACCGGAAATGCGCGTCAGCAGCGGCACCGACGCCATGTTGACGTCGACACCGACCGCGTTGACGCAGTCTTCCACCACCGCGTCGAGGCTGCGCGCCAACTGGCTCTGGTTGACGTCGTGCTGGTACTGGCCGACACCAATCGACTTCGGATCGATCTTCACCAGCTCGGCCAGCGGATCCTGCAGGCGGCGGGCGATCGACACCGCGCCGCGCAGGGACACATCCAGCTCCGGGAATTCCTTGGCCGCCAGCTCGGAAGCGGAGTACACCGAAGCGCCGGCCTCGCTGACCACGATCTTGGTCAGGTTCAGCTGCGGGAAAGCCTTGATCACGTCCTGCGCCAGCTTGTCGGTTTCACGGCTGGCAGTACCGTTGCCGATGGCGACCAGCTCGACCTGATGCTTGTGCGCCAGCGCGCCAAGAATGGCGACCGAGCGATCCCAGTCGCGGCGCGGCTCGTGCGGGTAGATGGTGGCGGTATCGAGCAGCTTGCCGGTATTGTCCACCACCGCCACCTTCACGCCGGTACGCAGACCAGGGTCGAGGCCGATGGTGGCGCGCGGGCCGGCCGGCGCCGCCAGCAGCAGGTCGTGCAGGTTGGCCGCAAACACCTTGATCGCCTCGGCGTCGGCGGCGTCTTTCAGCTTCGACACCAGCTCCAGCTCCAGCGACAGGAAAATCTTGGCGCGCCAGCACAGGCGCACGCCGTCCAGCAGCCACTTGTCGGCGGCGCGACCGGCGTCCTTGATGCCGAACTGCGCGGCGATCAGCTCTTCGTAGGCCGAGCGCTGCGTGATCGGCGTCTCGTCCGGCTGATATTTCAGCGCCACCGACAGGACGCCCTCGTTGCGGCCGCGCAAGAGCGCCAGCGCGCGGTGCGACGGCGTCGACTTCAGCGGCTCGCGATGCGCGAAGTAATCGGCAAACTTGGCGCCTTCCTGCTCCTTGCCGGCGATCACCACCGCCGCCAGTTCGCCCTCGTTCCACAGTTTGTCGCGCAACCGGCCCAGCAGCGCGGCGTCCTCGGCAAAGCGCTCGATCAGGATGGCGCGGGCGCCGTCCAGCGCCGCCTTGGCATCGGCCACGCCCTTGTCGGTATCGACATAGCCTGCGGCCAACGTTTCCGGCACTTGCGTCGGGTCGGCGAGCAGGCTGTCGGCCAGCGGCTCCAGCCCGGCTTCGCGCGCGATCTGCGCCTTGGTGCGGCGCTTGGGCTTGTACGGCAGGTACAGGTCTTCCAGCGTGGTCTTGTTGTCGGCGGCGTACAGCGCCGACTCCAGTTGAGGGGTGAGTTTTTCCTGCTCGGCGATGCTTTTCAGGATGGTGACACGACGGTCGTCCAGCTCGCGCAGATAGACCAGACGCTCGGCCAGCAGGCGCAACTGGGTGTCGTCCAGGCCGCCGGTGACTTCCTTGCGGTAACGGGCGATGAAGGGCACGGTAGCGCCTTCGTCGATGAGATTGATGGTGGCGGTGACTTGCGCCTCGCGGACGGTGAGTTCCGTCGCGAGGCGGCTGGCGATACTTTTCAACATGCGGCGTTGTTCTTGTCGGAAAACGGAAGCCGCTACTGTAACGGCATACGCCGGAAAATCAAGCGGTGACCGGATTGTTCAGCCAGGCCTGCGCATCTTCCACCGTATTGAAGTATTCGGCGGGGACGCGGGTGAGCAGGCCGGACAGGTGCGCCGCCAAGCGAATCCAGGTGTCGTCGGCCACCACGGCAAAACGGCCGAATTCGCTCTCGTGGGCGCGCATGAAGCGAATCTCCTCCATCGCCATATCCAGCGTGAAGTCCTTGATGCCGGACAGATCCAGCAGCACATCCGGCTTGCCGTGCTCACCGCTGCGCTTGAGCAGCGCCTCCTCGAACAGCTTGAAGTCGCCGAGTGTGAATTCGTTGTAGAGGGCAACGTCCAGACCGTAATCTTGTTCGCGGATGGAAATCATGGTGCGGCTCCTGTGTGAGAGTGGATTGAAGGGACTGTCATTCCGAATATTAGCGCCTGCCGGCCAGAATGCCGCTGACAATAATCAAGGCCATCGCCAGCAGCTCGCCGGCGCCCAGCTGTTGTTGCCACACCAGCGCACCGAACAGCGCGGAGAACACCACCGTCAGGTAGGACAGGTTGGCGACCAGCAGCTTGCGGCCAACCTTGTAGGCCCGCGTCATCGCCAGCTGCGCCACAGTGGCGGTGGCACCAAGACCCAGCACCCACGGCAGGTTGTCTGCGGTCAGCGGCTGCCATGGCCGTCCCAGCAGCAACAGGCCGCCACCGAGCGTCGAGATCAGCGCAAAGTAAAACACCGTGCGCCACTCCGCCTCGCCGGCCTGCCCCAGCTCGCGCACGTGCAGGTAGGACCAGCCGGCGAGCAGGCCGGAACCCAGCCCCAGCAGCCCGGCCTGCCAGGCGGCACCGTCAAAGGTTGGCCGCAACAGCAGCGCCACCCCGACAAAGCCGAGCAGCAGCGCCAGCAACGCGTGCCGCGACAGCTTTTCTTTCAGCAGCAGCACCGACAGCAGCGCCAGGAACATCGGCGAGGTGTAGTTGAGCGTCACCGCCGTCGACAGCGGCAGATGGCTGATAGCATAGAAGTAGGCCAACAGCGAGGTGTAGCCGATCAGACCACGCTTGAGGTGGCGCCCCAGCTGCGGCGTGGCGAAGCGCTGCCGCCGCAGCAGCGCCACGCCACCCAGCAGCAGTACCGCAAACAGCGTGCGCCAGAACACCAGTGCCACCGTATCCAGCGATGCCGCACCGAGCTTGACGAACACCCCCATCAGGCCAAAGCTGACCGCGGCCAGCACCATCCACAAGGCGCCGGCCATCTAGCGACGCGCAGCCAGGATGCCGCTGCCGATGATCAGCGTCATGCCCAGCCAGGACAGCAAGGGCAGTTGCTGCTGATGCAGGAACAAGCCCATCAGCGCCGAGAACGCCACCGTCAGATAGGCGAGGCTGGACACCACGAACTTGCGCCCTTCCTTGTAGGCACGCGTCATCGCCAGCTGTCCGGCCAGCCCCATCAACCCGACGGCGAGCATTTGCGCCAGCTGCACCCCGTTCAGCACATGAAAGCCGCCATTGAACAGTACCACCAGCAGGCCGAACAGCGACGACAAAAAGAACAGCCAGAACACGGTAACCGACGGCCGCTCGCCCAACTCGCCCAGCTCGCGCACATGGAACAGCGCCAGCCCGGCGCCGAGGCCGGAACCCAGCCCCATCAGCCCGGCAAACCACTGCCCGGCGTCAAAGGTTGGCCGCAACATGCAAGCGATGCCGACAAAACCCAGCGACAGCGCAAACCACACCGCCGGCGGCAGCCGCTCGCGGCGTAGCAGCACGCAACAGAGGGCAAAGGACAAGGAAGAGGTGTAATTGAGGGTGACCGCCGCCGCCAGCGGCAGCCGGCTCAGCGCGTAGAACAGCATCGCCATCGACAGGTAGCCGATCAGGCTGCGCCGCGCATGGGCACCCCAGTGCGGGCTGCGCAAGGATTCGCCGCGCCGCAACATCAGCGGCAGCAGCACCAGCAGGCCGATGAAGGTGCGATAGAACAGCACCTCGAACGCCGGCAGCGTGCTCGACCCCTGCGCCGCAAACAGGCTCATCAACGCGAAGCACAGCGCCGCTGCCACCATCCAGCCGGAACCGAGACGACTCATGCGCCCGCCTCCGCTTTGCGCGCCACCGCGAGGCCGAGACAGATATCGGCGAACACGCGTCGGTAGCGCGCATATTCCGCCGCGTTGGCACTGCAGTGCGCCTTGATGTAGCGGCCATCGCCCTGCTGCTGCCACACCACCAGCTGCTGGCTGACGATCCACAGCCCGCTCTGTACGTACAGGCCTTCGCGATAGGACAACACCAGCCGGCCACGCTGCTGGTCGAGGCGCACCACCTGCGCCGCCTCGCGCGTGTCGTCGGCGCGGCGATAACGCGCCGCCAGACGGCTCAGCGGCTCCTTGCCGCGCAACAGCTGGCGGCTGACCTGCACTTGCACGCCGCCGCGCTCGCGGTCTTCCTGCCGCGGCGGCACGATGCGCAGCATCTCGTCGCTATGCGGCCGCACCTGCCACGCCGCCGGCACATTGATGGTGACACCCAGGTAGGGATTGCGATAGGTCGCCGCAGTGGCCAACCCGGAGAACAACACAGAGAACAGTACGCTTAATACAAATGGCATGATGGCCCGGCAGACAAAAAAAGGCGCGGAAATCCGCGCCCTTTTATTGTGCCGCACAAAACACGGTCTTAGCCAGCCAGATGTTCACCCATCTGCCGACGATAGAACTCGTGGAAGTGCTGCATCCCGTCTTCGGTCGGCGACTGGTACGGCCCGACCTCGCTCTCGCCGCGCAGCCACAGCGCCTTGCGGCCCTCGTGCATGCGCAGGCAGATCTCGTCGTCCTCGACCGCGGTTTCCATATAGGCCGCCTGTTCCGCCTCGATGAACTCCGGCTCGAACCACAGGATGTCTTCCGGGTAGTAGAACTCGGTGATCACCGTGCACTTTTCCGGGGCGCGCGGAATCACCACGCTGATCACCAGCACGTGCGGATACCACTCCACCATGATGTTCGGGTAGTAGGTCAGCCAGATGGCACCGAATTCCGGCTGCTGGTCGGCGTAGCGCTTGATGACTTCTTCGTGCCACTTGCCGTACACCTTGCTGCCGGACCTGGCCAGTGCGTTCTTCACGCCCACGGTCTGCACGTGGTAGTGATCGCCCCACTCCCACTTCAGGTCGGCGCAATCGACGAAATTGCCCAGCCCCGGATGGAACGGATCGACGTGATAGTCCTCGGAATAGACTTCGATGAAGGTCTTCCAGTTGAAGTCGTACTCGGTGGTCAGCGACTTGTGATAACCATAGTTCTCGAAAGTCATGTGCCTAGCGACGCCAAGCTTTTCCAGGTCGCGGCCAACGTTGCGCTTGGCATCAAACAGCAGACCCTGCCAGCGGGTCAGCTCGGTCTGGTTCAGATTCAGGCACGGCGTTTCCGGGAAGTGCGGCGCGCCGATCAGCTGGCCGCCGTTGTCGTAGGTCCAGCCGTGCAGGTTGCACACCATGTGGTTGCCGGTGCCGCGCCCCTTGTAGATCAGCGCCTGGCGGTGGCGGCAGACGTTGGAGATCAGCTTGATGTCGCCATCGACATTTTTCAGCATCTTGCCGTGGCCGAGCCAGTCCAGCGTGTGATAGTCGCCGGCATTGGGCACCATCAGCTCGTGGCCGTAATACTGCGGGGCATTGGCGAACAGGACTTGTTGTTCCAGCGCGTAGTACGCCGGATCAAAGTAGGTAAAGACAGGCAACTGCGCAGCAGAAGCTTTCAGCAACTGGGACGAAGCCAGATCAGACATTATTCCCACACCTCCGTGGAAGAAGATATAAGACCAGCCGAATCTCGCTCTTAACGAGTTTACGGAGTGCTATAAAAAACACTTGCCAGAACACGGACTTCCGTGATCCGCCCAAGCGGTCAGGGGCGGGATTGTCGGCTAAATCCCCCCCCGGGGCAAGCACTTTTTAGCCGCACAATTGCGCTGGATCAGGCTTTTTGCAAAAGAAACCGCCATAGCCGGTATCTGATCAAATTACGCGGCAAAACCCTTTTCTATTCATTGTCTTGTCAAACAGCTGTCACATAATCAGCCCGCATCGGGCAACATCGACAGCAAGGGAATCCCCGATGGTGCATTGCACCAAAATAGCGGATAATCACCGGTTATCATCAGTGCCCCTGCCGGCGGCCAAACGCTGCCAGCGCTGGCGCAGCAGCGCCCCCAATAAAAAGAACGCAACACCGGCACAGACCTCCATCAGACGTCTTCATGCTAACGGACCCGACATGACCAACCACACACTTGTCATCAACTGCGGCAGCTCGTCGCTGAAATTTGCGCTGATCGATGCCGCCAGCCAGCGCACCACCGTGACCGGCATTGCCGAAAAGCTCGGCCTCGCCGACGCCTGCATCAGTTTCAAGCAGGACGGCAAGAAAGTTGAACTGACTCTGGCGCAAGGCGATCACGCCGGCGCCATGAAAGCGATCCTGTCCTATTTTGACGAGCGCGAGCTGACCGGCAGCGTGATCGCCATCGGCCACCGTGTGGTACACGGCGGCGAGACCTTCAAGCAGTCCACTCTGATCGACGACAGCGTGATTGCTGCCATCGAGGACTGCGCTCGCCTCGCGCCGCTACACAACCCGGCGCACCTGCAGGGCATTCGCACCGCACAGGCCTGCTTCCCGCACCTGCCGCAGGTGGCGGTGTTCGACACCGCCTTCCACCAGAGCATGCCCGAGCAGGCCTACCTGTACGCGGTGCCGATGGCGCTGTACCGCGAGCACGGCGTGCGCCGCTACGGCTTCCACGGCACCAGCCACCGCTACGTCACCGCTGAAGCGGCGGCCATGCTGGGCAAGCCGCTGGCGGAATCCGCCTTCGTCTGCGCCCACCTCGGCAACGGCGCCTCGGTGGCCGCGGTACTGAACGGCAAGAGCGTCGACACCAGCATGGGACTGACGCCGCTGGAAGGCCTGGTGATGGGCACCCGCTGCGGCGACATCGACCCCGGCATTTTTGGTTACCTCGCCACCGAGCTGAACACCGACATCCAGGGCGTGTCCGACATCCTCAACAAGCAGTCCGGCCTGCTCGGCCTGTCCGAGCTGTCCAGCGACTGCCGTGAACTGGAAGACGCCGCCGCCGCCGGCCACACCGGCGCGCAGATCGCGCTGGAAGTGTTCGCCTACCGTCTGGCCAAGCAGATCGCCGCGATGACGGTGGCGCTGGGCCGGCTGGATGCGCTGCTGTTCACCGGCGGCATCGGCGAAAACTCGCCACTGCTGCGCGCCAAGGTGATCAAGCTGCTGGGCTTCCTCGGCCTCGCGCTCGACCCTGCGGCCAACGATGCTGCCTTCCGCGGCAAGGCCGGCCGTATCACCCGCGCCGGCAGCACGCCAGCGCTGGTCATCAACACCAATGAAGAGCTGATGATCGCGCTGGACACCGCCGCTCTGTGCGAGCCGGCGGCCTGAGGGAACAGCCATGCATACTTTTCTGATCGCCCCGATCGGCGTTGACGCCGGCCTGACCTCGGTCTCGCTGGGCCTGATCCGCGCGCTGGAACAGGACGGCCTCAAGGTCGGCTTCGTCAAGCCGATCGCCCAGGGCAGCGACACCAGCGAGCCGGAACGCTCCACCCACTTCGCCCGCGAGCTGTGCCGCCTCAACGCGCCGGAGCCGCTGCCGATGGACCACGCCGAGCACCTGCTGAGCCAGGGCCAGCTCGACCAGCTGATGGAAGAGGTGGTGCACCTGTTCCAGCGCGCCTCCGCCGGCGTCGACGTGGTCATCGTGGAAGGCCTGGTGCAGGACCAGCAACGGGTGTTCACCACCTACATCAACAGCAAGATCGCGCGCACGCTGCAGGCGGAAGTGATCCTGGTCGGCGCCGCCGACCAGCTGCCCAGCCACACGCTGGCGGAGCAGCTGGAGATCACCATCCAGGCCTTCGGCGGCCAGCCGCGACAGGTGGCCGGCTACATCCTCAACCGCCTGCGTCCGGGGCAGAACCCGGCCACGTTGGCCGCAGAGATCACCGAGTCCAGCCGCCTGATCCAGAGCCGGCGCATTGCCTGCCTCGGCGGCATCCCGTTCGAGCCGGAGCTACAGGCACCGCGCACGCTGGACGTGGCCAACTACCTGAAAGCCAAGCTGCTGCACGCCGGCCAGCTGACGCGCCGCCGCGTGCGCAGCATCTCGGTGATGGCACGCTCGGTGCCGCACATCGTCGAGCTGCTCAAGCCCGGCGCGCTGATCATCACCCCCGGCGACCGCGAGGACATCGTGCTCGCCACCGCGATGGCGACCATGAACGGCGTGCCGCTGGCCGGCCTGCTGCTGACCTGCGACGCCGCACCGGACCCGCGCGTGGCACAGCTGTGCCACAAGGCGTTCACCAGTGGCCTGCCGGTGCTATCGATCGACACCAACACCCTGGAAACCGCGACCCTGATCTCGACCATGAGCCGGCAGGTGCCGGCCGACGACATGGAGCGCATGGAGCGGGTGGTCGATTTCGTCGCCGAGCGCATCAGCACCAGCCAGCTGCGCCAGCGCATCGGCGAGCACCACGAGAAACGGCTGTCGCCGCCGGCGTTCCGCTACCAGCTGATGGAAAAGGCGCGCCGCGCCGCCAAGCGCATCGTGCTGCCGGAAGGCAACGAGCCGCGCACGGTGCGCGCCGCCGCCATCTGCCACGAGAAGGGCATCGCCCGCTGCGTGCTGCTGGGCGAACGCCAGGAGATCCTGCAGGTGGCCGAGGCGCAGGGCATCACCCTGCCCGCCGGCATCGAGATCGTCGACCCCAACGAGGTCCGCGCCCGCTACGTGCCGCCGATGGTGGAGCTGCGCAAGAGCAAGGGCCTCAACGCGCCGATGGCGGAGCAGCAGCTGGAAGACAACGTGGTGATGGGCACCATGATGCTGGCGCTGAACGAGGTCGACGGCCTGGTGTCCGGCGCCATCCACACCACCGCCAACACCATCCGCCCGGCGCTGCAGCTGATCAAGACCGCGCCGGAAGCCAAGCTGGTTTCCAGCGTGTTCTTCATGCTGATGCCGGACCAGGTCTATGTGTACGGTGACTGCGCGGTCAACCCGGACCCAAGCGCGGAAGAGCTGGCAGATATCGCCATCCAGAGCGCGGACTCCGCCGCCGCCTTCGGCATTCCGCCACGGGTAGCGATGATCTCCTACTCCACCGGCTCCTCCGGCAGCGGCGACGACGTGGAAAAAGTGCGCGAGGCCACCCGCATCGCGCGCGAGAAACGCCCGGACCTGCTGATCGACGGCCCGATGCAGTACGACGCGGCGTCGGTAGAGTCGGTCGGCCGCCAGAAGGCGCCGGACAGCCCGGTGGCCGGCCGCGCCACCGTATTCGTGTTCCCCGACCTCAACACCGGCAACACCACCTACAAGGCGGTGCAGCGCTCCGCCGGCGTGGTGTCGGTCGGGCCGATGCTGCAGGGCCTGCGCAAGCCGGTGAACGACCTGTCGCGCGGCGCACTGGTGGACGACATCGTTTACACCATCGCGCTGACCGCGATCCAGGCCGACCAATTCAGCCGCTAAACTCCGGTCGCCCCCGCCCCCCCCGCCTACCCCGCCCGATCATGCCTGCATGATCGGGTTTTTTCATTGCGGCCAACCTTGTAAACCCATGACGCAACAAAAGAAAGCACGCCCGCCATGCTTTCTTGATGGTTTCAAACAACTGTTTTAGTATCGATCCCGCTTTTATAAAAACATAACGATAAAACGTGCCCGCGCCATCAGGCCACAGCGCACGACACAACGCGAGGAAACACAGATGTCTTTGAACAGCATCACCGAGTGGTTCATTCCGGACAGCGTCCGGCAATCCCCGGACACCCTGATCCGGGCACGTACCGTCACCAGTGTCGGCCTGCTGGCCGGCGCCATCGCCCCGCTGTTTGCCCTCTCCTACTTCAAACTGCATCACCCGGCGATGGGCAGCGGCATCCTCATCGGCGGCCTGGCGCTGCTGCTGGGGCCGCTGCTGCTCAAGCTCAGCGGCGCGCTGCGCCTTGTCGCCGAGTGCATCGTGCTGTCCATGTTCGGCATGGTCAGCTGGATGGTGTACGTCAACGGCGGCATCCTCTCCACCAGCATCATGTGGTTTGCCATCATCCCGTTTGCCGCCATCTTCGTCAGCGGCCGCCGCTCCGGCATCGTGTGGACGCTGCTCAGCTTTGCCATGATCGGCCTGATGTTCGCACTCAGCGCCGCCGGCGACATCCCGGCGTCGCCGATCCCGCACAGCGAGCTGCCGGCGCTGCAGGCCAAATCGCTGATCGGCCTGACGCTGGTGATCCTGGCGCTGGGGCTATCCTACGAACGCGCCAAATCGCGCTCCTTCGAAAAGCTGGAATCGGCACGCGAGGAGGCGGAACGCGCCACCGCGGCGATGAAGCAGATGATGGCGCAGGTCACCCGCCTGCTCGACGCCGCTGAGAGCGAGAGCCGCGACATCGCCAGCAGCACCCAGCTGATGGCGCGCACCATGTCCGAGCAGCGCCACCGCGCCGACACCATGGTCGCCATCGCGCAGCAGATGGCGGTGACCACCAGCCAGAACACCGAGCAATCGCTCAGCGCCACCAGCATGGCCGATACCGCCGGCCAGGCGGCCAGCGCCGGCGGTGCCGCGATGGACGCCGCGGTGCAGCAGCTGAACCAGGCCGGCAGCGTCATCGCCCGCGCTGCGGAACGCATGGAAGACCTCGGCCAGCGCAGCACCGAGGTTAACGGCATCGTGCAGCTGATCCGTGACATTGCCGACCAGACCAACCTGCTGGCTCTGAACGCGGCGATCGAGGCCGCCCGCGCCGGCGAGCTGGGCCGCGGCTTCGCCGTGGTCGCCGACGAGGTGCGCAAGCTGGCCGAGCGCACCCAGGGCGCGACGCTGGACATCGAGCAGAAGATCCAGCTGATCGTGAACGGCACCAACCAGGCGATCGAGGCGATCCGCGAAGGCAACGCGCAAATGCGCAGCGGCCGCGAAAACACCGTCGACGCGCAGCAGCGGCTGTCCGGCATCATCGGCGACACCCACGCGCTGGTCGGCCTGCTGCGCGAGGTATCGCAGGCGGAGCAGAGCCAGAATGACGGCTTTGCCCAGTTTGCCGGCGACATCAGCGCCGTCGGCGACGCCACCCGCAGCCTGTCCGGCGAAACCGACACCATCGCCCACGCCACGGTGCGGCTGGACCAGTTGATGGCGGAGCTGGGCGACAGCGTGCGCCAGTTCCGCGGCATCACCGCCTGAGCACCGCGCACCAAAACCAAAGCCGCCCGGCTGCTGCCGGGCGGCTTTTTCATTTAAAGGTCTGCGGCCGCGCTCAGGCGTGCTCACGATCTCGCGAGCTAACGTGAGACAAGGCGAAAACGGCTGAGGAAGCGGCGTTTATCCAGATATAAACAAGCATGCCGAAACCGTTTCCAACGCGGTACGCCACGTTGACATCAGTCGCAGCAGATCATGAACAGGTTCTCAGACGCCGCAGGCGGCGAAGCGGCTCTCCAGCAGCACCGCCACTGCCGACTCGGCGTGGTGGCCGATGCGCAGCCCGTCCGGCACCTGCTGCTGCAGATGCTGGCTGGCATTGGCCATCAGGTGCGGGTGGCCGACCAGCTGCAGCATCTCGACGTCGTTCATCGCGTCGCCAAACGCCGCGCAATCCTGCGCCGCGATGCCCATGCCGGCCAGCAGCTGCTGCAGCGCCTGGCCCTTGCTCACCCCCGGCGCCATCACTTCCAGATAGCAGTCCTGCGAATAGGTCAGCGCCAGCTGGCCGTCGAAGCGGTAACGGATGTCCTGCTCCACCAGCCGCAGCTGCGCCGGATCGCCGCAATAGATGATCTTGGCCACGTCGCGGCCATGGTAGTCCGCCAGGCTGGCGTGCACCTCGGCGCGGTCGAGATAGCCGTTGAGCGAGCCGGTGTAGCGGCAGGCCAGCTTGCGGTCATCCAGATACAGCGCCAGCTCCACGTCGCGCACCAGCGCCGGCTGCACCAGCTTTTGCACCAGCGCCGGCGCCAGGTTGGCCGCCGCCAGCGGCGTGCCGTCCACCGCGTGCACCCGCGCGCCGTTGGCGCTGATCACGCTGATCGGCAGCTCGATACCGCTCAGCAGGAACTGCACGTCGCGGTAGTGGCGGCCGGTGGCGATGATCAGCCGGCAGCCGGCGGCGTGGGCGCGCTGCAAGGCGGCAACGCTGCGCGGGGTGATGCGGGATTCGGCATCCAGCAAGGTGCCGTCAAGATCGGTGGCAATGGCGCGGAACATGGCAGTCTCCTGAGTAACAACAGGCACGATTGTGCACCTTCACGAACAAACACGCAAACAATCCCGCACAAACCGGCAACAATCGCGCAGCAGACAGCGCCGGATTTGACCACGCCTGCACACTACTGCACGATGTTGCCTGTTTTCACCGAGGCTGCCCTCATGACCACCGAAGCACGCAAAGAACGGCCACCGGCGATCGCCCTGCCCAGCGACCGCCACCAGTACATCCGCCAGCGCCTGCAACAGGAAGGCCGCGTGCTGGCCGCCGAGCTGGCGCAAACGCTGGGCGTGTCCGAGGACTCCATCCGCCGCGACCTGCGCGAACTGGCCGCCACCGGGATCTGCCAGCGCGTCTATGGCGGCGCCATCGCGATGACGCCCAATACCGGCAGCTTTATCGAGCGCAGCCACGAGAACGTGGCGCGCAAGGCAAGGTTGGCCGCAGCGGCGGTACGCCTGCTGCAGCCGGGACAGTTCGTGTTCCTCGATGCCGGCACCACCAATCTGGAAATCGCGCGTGCGCTGCCGGACATGCCGCTGACGGTGGCCACCAACTCGATCCCGATCGCCGCGGTGCTGTTCGGCCGCAGCCAGTTCGAGGTGCTGGTGATCGGCGGGCGCATGGACCACCGCGTCGGCGGCACACTGGGCAGCATCCCGACGCTGGCGGTGCAGGACATGCGCCCCGACGTGTGCTTTCTCGGCACCTGTTCGGTGGACATCGAACTGGGCGTCGGCACCACCATCGCCGAGGAAGCGGCGTTCAAGCGCGTGCTGGTCAGCCAGTGCAACCAGATCGTGCTCGCCGTCACCAACGAGAAGCTCGGCACCGCGTCGCCGTTCGCGGTGGCCGCCATGCGCGACATCGGCCGGCTGGTGATCGAGGCCGACGCCGAGCCGCACAAGCTGGCCAGCCTGCAGCACAGCGGCGTACCGCTGCTGATCGCCGACTAGCGTCTGCTGCAGCGCGGCAAACGCTGGCCGCCGGCCGGTGCAGCCGCTACACTGGCGGCCAATTTTCCGACTGGATTCCGCCATGCTGATCAAAGCCCTGCGCCTCGTACTAGGCAACACCATAGTTGCCGCCGATTACCTCACCCGCCCGCGCAAGCTGCGCCGCGATGCCGCCAGCCAGCAACGCGTTGATGCCGCCGCCGCCGGACTGACGCTGTACCAGTTCCGCGCCTGCCCATTCTGCGTCAAGACCCGCCGCGTGCTGCACCGCCTCAACGTACCGGTGGCGCTGCGCGATGCGAAAAACAATGCCGCGCACCGCGACGAGCTGCTGCAAGGCGGCGGCAAGATCCAGGTGCCATGCCTGCGCATCGAGCAGGACGGCAAGGTGCAGTGGCTGTACGAATCGAAAGCCATTCGCGGCTATCTGGAACAGCACTTCGCCGCCTGAGAGTCTGTTCAAAGTCTCGCGAGCTCACGCGAGACAAGGCAAAAACGGCTTGAGGAAGCGGCGTTGAGCTGGATATAACAAGTATTCCGAAGATGTTTTCAACGCCATATCGCCCCACGTCGAGATCAGTCGCAGCAGACATTGAACAGGTTCTGACGCCCGGGCGGGCCGACACCGCCCGCCCGTCTCGCCCCCATGCCACTCTGCTATACTCTCGCCCTTCCGCAGCCCGCTCTTTAGAAGCCACGCATGACCACCACCGCCACACCCGCCGCCCTGAAAGCCGCCCTGTCCACCTGCCTGCTGCGCGACCGCCAGCCGCTGAAACGCAAGCTGCAGGATGTCGAGCAGCGCCTGCGCAAGAACCAGCCGTCAGACAAGCTGCTGCAGGACATCGCCGCGCAGATCGCCCGCTCCGCCGGCCGCGCCGCCGTGCGCGCCGAACACCGGCCGCGGCCAACCTTTGACGACGCGCTGCCGGTCAACCAGAAGCTGGACGACATCAAGGCGGCGATTGCGGCCAACCAGGTGGTGATCATCTGCGGCGAGACCGGCTCCGGCAAGACCACGCAGCTGCCGAAAATCTGCCTGGAGCTGGGCCGTGGCGTGTACGGCCTGATCGGCCACACCCAGCCGCGCAGGTTGGCCGCACGCTCGGTGGCGACGCGCATCGCGCAGGAGCTGGGATCGGAGCTGGGCACCCACGTCGGCTTCAAGGTGCGCTTCAACGACAAGCAGTCGGAGCGCAACGTGATCAAGCTGATGACCGACGGCATCCTGCTGGCGGAGACGCAGACCGACCGTTACCTGGAAGCCTACGACACCATCATCATCGACGAGGCGCACGAACGCAGCCTCAACATCGACTTCCTGCTCGGCTACCTGAAGCAGCTGCTGCCGCGCCGGCCCGATCTCAAGATCATCATCACCTCGGCCACCATCGACGCCGACCGCTTCGCCCGCCACTTCGACGGCGCGCCGGTGCTGGAAGTGTCCGGCCGCACCTTTCCGGTGGAAGTACGCTATCGGCCGCTGAAGCAGCGCGACGAGGACGAGCGCGAGGTGGAGATGGAAGACGCCATCGTCGACGCCGTCGACGAAATCTCGCGTCACGGCGCCGGCGACATCCTGGTGTTCCTGCCCGGTGAGCGCGAGATCCGCGACACCGCCGACAAGCTGCGCCGCAGCGGCATCCGCCACTACGAGATCCTGCCGCTGTTCGCGCGACTGTCCAACGAAGACCAGCAGAAGATTTTCAAGCCGTCCGGCGGCCGCCGCATCGTGCTGGCCACCAACGTGGCCGAGACCTCGCTCACCGTGCCGGGCATCAAGTACGTGATCGACACCGGCCTTGCCCGCATCAAGCGCTACAGCCCGCGCGCCAAGGTCGAGCAATTACAAGTAGAGAAAATCTCGCAGGCCGCCGCGCGCCAGCGTGCCGGCCGTTGCGGCCGGATCGAGGCCGGCGTCTGCGTGCGGCTGTACGCCGAGGACGATTTCAACGCCCGTCCGGCGTTTACCGATCCGGAAATCGTGCGCTGCAGCCTGGCGGCGGTGATCCTGCGCATGGCCGCGCTGCGGCTGGGCAAGGTCGACGAATTCCCGTTCATCGAGCCGCCGTCCAGCCGCCTGATCGCCGACGGCTACCAGGTACTGCAGGAGCTGGGCGCGGTGGACGAGCAACTGCAGCTGACGCCGGTCGGCACCGAGCTGGCGCGCATTCCGGTCGACCCCAAGGTTGGCCGCATGCTGCTGGCCGGGCGCGAGCACCACTGCGTGCGCGAGGTGCTGATCATCGCCGCCGGGCTGTCGATCCAGGACCCGCGCGAGCGGCCGTTCGAGGCGCGCGAGGCCGCCGACCGCGCGCAGGCGCGCTTCAACGACGAGAAGTCCGACTTCCTGTCCTACCTGCACCTGTGGGATTTCTTCAGCAACGCGCTGGCCAACAAGACCAGCAACCGCCAGCTGGTCAACCTGTGTCACGAGCACTTCCTGTCGCACCTGCGCATGCGCGAGTGGCGCGAGCTGCACGCGCAGCTGGCCGACATCGCCAGCGAGCTGAACCTGATCGAGAAGGACAAGGCGCACGCGCCGGCGGCGGTTGCGGCCAACCTTGAGACCACGCCGAAGAAACGTGCGCAGGCCGATCTGGTGGCCTACGAGAAGCTGCACAAGGCCTTGCTCACCGGCCTGATCGGCAATATCGGCATGAAATCGCAGGAGAGCGACGACTACACCGGTGCGCGCGGCGGCAGCTTTCTGGTATTCCCCGGCACCGGCCTGAAGAAGGTACGTCCGAAGTGGATCGTCACCGCCGAGCTGGTGGAAACCACCAAGCTGTACGGCCGCTGCGTGGCGCGCATCGAGCCGGAGTGGGTGGAGGCGGTCGCGCCGCACCTGGTCAAGCTGCACCACTTCGAGCCGCACTGGGAAAAATCGCGCGGCGAGGTGGTGGCCAGCGAGCGGGTGACGCTGTTCGGCCTGACGCTGATCGCGCGCCGTCCGGTCAGCTACGGCCGCATCGCGCCGGAGGAAGCGCGCGAGCTGTTCATCCGCGGTGCGCTGGTGGCGATGGAGTACGTGAGCAACGCGCCGTTCTTCCAGCGCAACCAGCAGCTGATCCGCGAGGTGGAACAGCTGGAGCACAAGGCGCGGCGCCAGGACGTTCTGGTGGACGAGGACGCGCTGTTTGCGTTCTACGCCGAGCGTCTTGGATCAGACGTAGTCGACGCCGCCAGCTTTGAAGCGTGGCGCAAGGAAGCGGAACAGCAGAACCCGAAAATCCTGTTCCTGACCCGCGACGAGCTGATGCGCCACGCCGCCGAGCACGTGTCGGAAAACCAGTTCCCGGAATGGCGCGAGCTGGCCGAGAGCCGCTGCCGCCTGCGCTACCGTTTCGAACCGAACCACCCGCTGGATGGCGTCACCATCGACCTGCCGCTGGCGGTGCTCAACACGCTGCAGCCGGCGGAGTTCGAATGGCTGGTGCCGGGCATGATCCGCGAAAAGCTGCAGGCGATGATCAAGGGCCTGCCGAAGCAGATCCGCCGCTGCTGCGTGCCAGTGCCGGATTTCGTGACCCAGTTCTTGCTCGGCAACCCGGACACCCAGCAGCCGATCGCGCCGCAGCTGGCGCACTTCATCCTGCGCCACACCGGCGGGCTGAAGGTGGATCCGCTGGAGTTCGCCACCATGGAGTTGCCGGCGCACCTGCTGTTCAACTTCCGCATCGTCGACGACGGCAAGCAGGAAATCGGCATGGGCCGCGATCTGCTCGCGCTGCAGAAGCAGTTCGGCCAGGCGGCGCAGCTGACCTTCCGCGACACCAGCGCCGAATTCGAGCGCGACAATGTCGAGACGTGGGACTTTGGCGAGCTGCCGCAGGCGATCCAGTTCGCGCGCGGCCGCCAGCAGCTGACCGGCTTCCCGGCGCTGACCATCGAGACCGACACCAAGGGCGAGCGGGTGGCGATCCGCCTGTTCGACACCGAGACCGCGGCCAACCTTGAGCACCGCCGCGGCGTGGTGCGCCTGCTGCAGTACCAGCTGAAGGAGCACATGAAGCAACTGAACAAGGGCCTGCCGGGCATGACCCAGCTTGGCTTGCAGCTGCGCAATGTGTGCAATGTCGACGAGCTGCTGCAGGACGCCATCACCGCCATCTGCGACCGCGCCTTCATCGGCGACGACGACGCGCCGCGCACCGAGAAGGCATTCAACGAGCAGAAGGCGCGCGCCCGCACCCGGCTGCCGGCGGTGACGCAGGCGGTGACCAGCTACCTGAACCAGATCGCCGCCGAATACCAGGCGCTGCTGCCCAAGCTGCAGAAGCACCGCCTCGGCCACGAGCTGACGCAACAGCTGGCGCGACTGGTGTACAAGGGCTTCCTCACCGCCACGCCGTGGAGCCAGCTGCCGCAACTGCCGCGCTACATGAAGGCGATGAGCCTGCGCATGGACAAACAGCCGGCCAACGCGCAGCGCGACGGCCAGCGCGGCGCCGAAATCCGTGACCTGTGGCAGAAATGGGAAGCGCGCATGGCGGAAGAAAACGAGCGCGGCGGCGCCAGCTTGGCGTTGCAACTGTTTCGCTGGCATATTGAGGAGCTGCGCGTCGGCCTGTTCGCCCAGGAGCTGAAGACGCCGTATCCGGTATCGGTGAAGCGGCTGCTGAAACTGTGGGACGAGCTGCCGAAAAACCTGCGCTGATCGCGATCCCGCGGCCGCCGCACGCAGGCATCAGCGCCGCGGCCGCGCCGGACACCACCATAACAAGACCATTCGCACCCACACACTGATGCGTCATCACAAGGGCCGGGCTCGCAGCTTATGAGTGAGATAACAACTACCAAATTGAGTGCCAGCCACGTCATCGTCGGCAAGGAATTGCAGATGGACGTGTACCACAAGAGCGGCGTGCTGCTGGTCAAGCGCGGCCACTACGTGCTGACCGAGGAACAGAAACAGCGGCTGCTGGCCAACGGCGAAATCAGCAAGGACGCCAAGATGGCCGCCGCCGAGCGCGAGCTGCGCGAACGCCGCGAAAAGCAGCAGGAGCAGCTGCGCAAGGAACGCGAAAGCCGCGGCCGCAACCCGCTGGTGGAAATGGACAGCCTGGCGCACAAGATGCGCGGCCTGCTCAACCACTACTTCCACGTCAGCGAGTTCGAAGCGCAAGTGACGCAGGTGGCGCAGCGACTGGCCACGCTCTCAGAGCAACAGCCGGACGGGCTGATCGCCTCCTGCCTGCTGGTGCCGTTCCAGGACTACGGCAGCACCCACAGCCTGCACACCGCCGCCATCCTCGCGGTGCTGGGGCGGCGCCTGAAGCTGCCGGCCGACGAGATGCAGGTGCTGCTGTGCGCGGCGCTGACCATGAACATCTCCGCCACCGGGCTACACAGCGAGCTGACCAAGCAGCAGGCCAAGCTCAGCAACGAGCAGCAACAGCAGATGTACGGCCACCCGCTGCTGTCCTCCGCGCTGCTGCGCGATCTGGGCGTGGAAAACGAGCGCTGGCACCTGCTGGTGCAGCAGCACCACGAGGAATGGAACGGCGCCGGCTATCCCTACGGCCTGAAGAAGGAAGAGATCGACCCCGGCGCGCACCTGATCCGCCTCACCGACGTGCTGACCTCGCTGCTGATCAGCCAGGCGCACCGCGCCGGGCGGCTGCCGTCGATCGCGCTGGCACGGCTGTACAAGGGCGAATTCAGCGAGTTCGATTCGCGCTTTGTCGCGCTGCTGATCAAGGAACTGGGCATCTACCCGCCGGGCAGCTTCGTGCGCCTCGCCAACCAGGAAATCGCCATCGTCACCCACCGCGCCGCCGACGGCAACAACACCCAGCCGCGCGTTGCCAGCGTGCGCGCGGCCAACGGCGAGGTGTACGGCGAGCCGATGCCGCGCAACACCGGTCTTGCCGACTACACCATCAGCCAGCCGGTGTCGCCGCAGGAAGCCGGCGTGCGCCCCGCCTTCCTGCTGAAGCTGTGGAACAGCTGAAACCCTGACAGTAGCCAGACCATCTGCGGCCAACGTTGGCCGCATTTTTTTGTCCATCCAATATTTGTACTATACAAAAACACGATACGAGCCGACAATGCCCGCCGTGAATGACGACATTGCGGCGAGAAAGGCCGACGACGGATGACAGCAAAACGGTGTGACATCGCGGTAATTGGCGCCGGCATGGCCGGCATCAGCTGTGCGCGGCAACTGGCGGCGGCCGGACGCGAGGTGGTGATTTTCGACAAGAGCAAGGGCATGGGCGGGCGCATGGCCACCCGCCGCGGCGACGGCTTCAGCTTCGATCATGGCGCGCAGTACTTCACCGCCCACACCCCGGAGTTTATCGCCGCGCTGGCCGACTGGCAGCAGGCCGGCTGGTGCGCACCCTGGTCCGGCCGCGTGGTGGCACTGGCGGACGACGGCCAGCCGCGTGAGCTGGTGCAGGAGGCACGCTTCGTCGGCACCCCGGGCATGAGCGCGCTGTGTCGCGCGCTGGCTGACGGGCTGTCGGTGCAGCACCAGCTGCGCCTGCTCGCACTGCAACGTAATGGCAGCGGCTGGCAGCTGGCTTTTGACGATGGCAGCCAGTGGCAGGCGCAGCAGGTGGTGCTGGCGATACCGCCAGCGCAGGCGGCGCCGTTGCTGGCCGCGCTGCCGGCGCTGCAAACACGGGCCGCCGCCGTCGAGATGCAGCCGTGCTGGGCGGCGATGCTGCTCAGCGACAGCCCGCTGCCGCTGGCTTTCGACGCCGCCTTCATCGGCGAGGGTCCGCTGTCGTGGGTGGCGCACAACAACAGCAAGCCGGGGCGGCCGGCGATGGAGAGCTGGGTGCTGCATGCCAGCCCCGCCTGGTCGGCACAGCACATTGATGACGACCCGGCACAGGTGGCGCAGGCACTGTGCGCGGCGCTGGCCGGGCACTGCGGCGGCAGCGTGTCACCACGCCAGCTGAGCGCACACCGCTGGCTGTACGCGCAGGCAGCCAATCCGCTGCCGGACGGCTTCCTGCTGGAGGACAGTGTCGGCGTCGCCGGTGACTGGTGCCTGGGCAAGCGCGTCGAGGATGCCTATCTGAGCGGCACGCGGCTGGCCGACGCGCTGCTGGCAGCGCACTAAGGTACAAACGACAAAAGCTTGGCCGCAACAGCACACGCCGTTGCGGCCAACCTTGGTCATCCTCATGCCGGCAACGGCGCCCTGCCCTCATGCGCCGCCACCGCCGTGGCGGATCAGAAGTGGTCCAGTTCCTTCTCCGACGCCTCGAACACGCTGCCGGCCGCACCGACGATCTTGTCATCCGGGCGGATGATGGTCAGGTTCTTGTCCGGGTATGGCAGCTGCCACAGGAAATGGCGCAGGCAGTTGAGACGGGCACGCTTCTTGTCGTCGGACTTGATCACCGCCCACGGCGCGTCGCCGGTATCGGTGTGGAAGAACATCGCCTTCTTCGCCTCGGTATAGTCGTCCCACTTGTCCAGCGACTGGATGTCGATCGGCGACAGCTTCCAGTGTTTCAGCGGATCGTCGCGGCGCGAGATGAAGCGGCGCAGCTGCTCCTCGCGGCTGACCGAGAACCAGAACTTGAACAGGTGGATGCCGCTGTTAACCAGCATGCGTTCCAGCTGCGGTGTCTGGCGCATGAATTCCAGGTACTCCTGCGGCGTGCAGAAGCCCATCACCCGCTCCACGCCGGCACGGTTGTACCAGCTGCGGTCGAACAGCACCATCTCGCCGGCGGTGGGCAGGTGCTGGATGTAACGCTGGAAATACCACTGGCCGCGCTCCTGCTCGGTCGGTTTTTCCAGCGCCACCACCCGCGCGCCGCGCGGGTTGAGGTGCTCCATGAAGCGCTTGATGGTGCCACCCTTGCCGGCGGCGTCGCGGCCTTCGAACAGCACCACGATCTTCTGCCCTGTTTCCTTGACCCAGTTCTGCACCTTCAGCAGCTCGACCTGCAGCGCGGCCTTCTGCCGCTCGTAATCGTCGCGTTTGATGCGGCTGCGATACGGAAAATCCGCCGGCAACGGCGCGCTGGTGCTGTCCTCGATGGTGCCGTGCGGCGCGTGCGCCACCTGCAGCGCCACCGGCGCATGGCTGATGGCCTCGATTTCGCGTGCCGCCGCCTCGCGCGCCTTGGCCACCGCGCTGCGGCGCCGTGCCGGTGCCGGCTTTTGCGGCTCGGCGGCCACGCTGTCGGCTTCCTGGTTCAACGGCTGTTCCTTGCTGTTTTCGTCATTCATGGTGCGACTCTTTACGGTGGGGTAATACAAAACATGCTACGCCCCCGCCATTGTCAGCGTCATGAGCTGGCTGGCGCACAGTTGATGCGGATCAAATAGCGCCGCACTGCAGCAGCACTGCGCGGCAACAGGCGAATCAGGTACAATCGCAAGATCAGATTATTGCCGACCGAATTCATCACCATGTCCGTAGAAAACAACGCGCCCGTCATCAGCAACTTCATCCGCGCCATCATCGATGAAGACCTTGCCTCCGGCAAACACAGCAGCATCGTTACCCGCTTCCCGCCGGAACCCAACGGCTACCTGCACATCGGCCACGCCAAGTCGATCTGCCTGAACTTCGGCCTGGCCGAGGACTACCAGGGCAAGTGCAACCTGCGCATGGACGACACCAACCCGGAGAAGGAATCCGACGAGTACGTGCAGGCCATCAAGGACAGCGTGGCCTGGCTCGGCTTCCAGTGGGACGGCAACGTGCGCTACGCCTCCGACTACTTCCAGCAGCTGTACGACTACGCCATCGAGCTGATCCAGTCCGGCCACGCCTTTGTCTGCGATCTCAATGCCGAACAGATGCGCGAATACCGCGGCAGCCTGACCGAGCCGGGCAAGAACAGCCCGTTCCGCGAGCGCAGCGTGGCGGAAAACCTCGACCTGTTCACGCGCATGAAGAACGGTGAATTCGCCGACAGCAGCAAGACGCTACGCCTGAAGATCGACATGACTTCCGGCAACGTCAACCTGCGCGACCCGGTGATCTACCGTATCCGCCGCGCGCATCACCACCGCACCGGCGACGCGTGGTGCATCTACCCGATGTACGACTACACCCACTGCATCTCGGACGCGATCGAGGGCATCACCCACTCGCTGTGCACGCTGGAGTTCGAAGACCACCGCCCGCTGTACGACTGGGTGCTGGACAACATCAGCATCGGCTGCCACCCGCGCCAGTACGAATTCTCGCGCCTGGAGCTGCTGTACGCGCTGACCTCCAAGCGCAAGCTGAACGCGCTGGTCACCGACAACAAGGTCAGCGGCTGGGACGACCCGCGCATGCCGACCATCGAAGGCATGCGCCGCCGCGGCTACAGCCCGGCCGGCATCCGCCTGTTCTCGCAGCGCATCGGCGTGTCGCGCGGTGAAAACATCATCGACCTGGCCATTCTCGAAGGCGCGGTACGCGAGATGCTGGAAAACGAATCGCCGCGCGTGATGGCGGTGCTGGACCCGATCAAGGTCACCCTCACCAACTATCAGGACGGCGTCACCGCCAGCCGCAGCGCGCCCTACCATCCGCACCACCCGGAATTCGGCGAGCGCGAAGTGCCGATCGCGCGCGAGATCTACATCGAGCGTGACGACTTCGCCGAAGTGCCGCCACCGAAATGGCAGCGCCTCACCGTCGGCGGCGAAGTGCGCCTGCGTTACAGCTACGTGATCAAGTGTGACGAAGTGATCAAGGACGCGGACGGCAAGGTGATCGAGCTGAAATGCTCCATCGACCACGACACGCTGGGGCAGAACCCGGTTGGCCGCAAGGTGAAGGGCGTGATCCACTGGCTGGCGGCCAATCATGCCGTGACCGCGGAAGTGCGCCTCTACGACCGCCTGTTCAACGAGCCGCGTCCGGACGCGGTGCGCGGCGAAGACGGCGAATACGTCGACTTCATGCAGTTCCTGAATCCGGACTCGCTGCAGACCATCACCGGCTACATCGAGCCGGTGGTCCGCGACGCGGCGCCGGAAACGCGCTACCAGTTCGAGCGCATCGGCTACTTCGTCACCGACCGCCACCAGCACCAGCCGGGCAGCAAGATCGTGTTCAACCGCACCGTCGGCCTGAAAGACAGCTGGGCGAAATAAGCATTCGGGATAGCATGATCCCCGCAGATGCGCTAAGTTAATGATGCAAAGCATGGCAGGACTCGATGTCCTGCCATTTTTTCGTCATCACGCGTTTACTGAGGGGTTAACGAGATGAAGGCACGCATCACCACCATCGGCCTGTCGCTGCTGGCACTGGGCATCAGCGGTTGCAGCAGCCTGGGCGGCTACCCGCCGGACAAGACCTACCGCATCACCATCCTGCACACCAACGATCACCACGGCCGTTTCTGGAAAAACAGCGACGGCGAGTACGGCATGGCCGCACGCAAGACGCTGATCGACGGCATCCGCGCCGAGGTCAAGACCCAGGGCGGCTATAGCCTGTTGCTGGACGGCGGCGACGTCAACACCGGGGTACCGGAATCCGACCTGCAGGACGCCGAGCCGGACTTCAAGGGCATGAACCGGCTGGGCTACGACGCGATGGCGGTCGGCAACCACGAGTTCGACAAGCCGCTGGCGGTACTGCAGAAGCAGCAGCGCTGGATAAACTTCCCGATGCTGGCGGCCAACGTCTACAAGGACGGACAGCGCCTGTTCCAGCCTTACCAGATCTTCAATCTCGGCGGCGTCAAGGTGGCGGTGATGGGCCTGACCACCGACGACACCTGGAAGCTGGTCAGCCCCGACAACGTCAAGGGCGTGGAATTCCGCCAGCCGGCCGCTGAAGCCGCCGCGCTGATGCCGGAGCTGAAGGCGCGCGCCAATATCGTGATCGCCGCCACCCACATGGGCCATTACACCAACGGCGTCCACGGCGTGAATGCCGCGGGTGATGTGGAGATGGCGCGCTCGGTGAAAGGCTTCGACCTCATCGTCGGCGGCCACAGCCAGAACCCGGTGTGCATGCAGGCCGAGAACGTGCGCAACGATGCCTACGTCCCCGGTCAGCCCTGCGCGCCGGATCGCCAGAACGGTGCCTGGATCGTGCAGGCGCACGAATGGGGCAAGTACGTTGGCCGCGCCGATTTCCAGTACCGCAACGGCGAGCTGACGCTGCTGCAATACCAGCTGCTGCCGGTGAACCTGAAACAGACGGTCAAGCGCGCCGACGGCAGCAGCCAGAAAGTGCCGTACACCGCCGAAATCGCCGAGAACCCTGCGCTGCTGAGCTTCCTCAAGCCGTATCAGGACAAGGGCCAGGCGGCGCTGAGCGTGGAAGTGGGCAGCAGCGACGGCAAGCTCAACGGTGACCGCAGCCAGGTACGCAAGGAGCCGACCAGTCTCGGCGTGTTTACCGCGCTGGCGATGATGGACAAGGCCCGCGCCGACTTTGCGGTGGTCAACTCCGGAGGCATTCGTGACTCGCTGCCGGCCGGCCGGATCAGCTACAAGGACGTGCTGAAGGTGTTCCCGTTCGGCAGCACCCTCACCTTCATCGACTTCAGCGGCAAGGAAGCGCTGGACTACCTCGCCGCCGCCGCGAAAATGAGCGCCGGCGCCGGTGCCTTCGCCCAGTTCGCCGGCGTGCAACTGCTGATCGAGAACGGTGAAGTGAAACAGGCCAGCAT
Organism: Vogesella sp. AC12; assembly: GCF_024437575.1. Taxonomy (NCBI): domain Bacteria; kingdom Pseudomonadati; phylum Pseudomonadota; class Betaproteobacteria; order Neisseriales; family Chromobacteriaceae; genus Vogesella; species Vogesella sp. AC12. The sequence goes on along the minus strand of NZ_JANFNU010000005.1, from coordinate 253,534 downwards.
CGGCGGCCAGCCCATCGACCCGACCAGGCGCTACCGCATGGCGATCAACAGCTTCATGGCCGCCGGCGGCGACGGCTACCCGCGCCTCGCCGGCAAACCCGGCTTTGTCGACACCGGCTTTGTCGATGCCGACATGCTGAAGGCCTACATCAGCGCGCAAAGCCCGATCCGCAGCAGCAATTTCGAGCCGGGCAATAGCGTGATCCGCCGTTAAGCAGCAACGAAAAAAGGTTGGCCGCAAGCCAAACAGGCTTGCGGCCAACCTTGCTCAATACCGCGTCAAGCGCTCGCCGGCTTAGTCGAACACCAGCTGCCCGCCGCGCACATCCACCATCACCGTCGCCTTCGGCAGGTAGTGCCCGGCCAGGATCGCCTTGGCCAGCGGGTTCTCGATCTCGCTCTGGATCGCCCGTTTCAGCGGCCGCGCGCCGTATACCGGGTCGAAACCGGCGTCCGCGATCAGGCTCAGCGCCTCCTCGCTCACCTGCAGGTTCAGCTCCAGCTTGGCCAGGCGCTGTTCCAGCCGCTTCAGCTGGATGCGGGCGATGGACTTGATCTGCGCTTCCGCCAAGGCATGGAACACCACCAGTTCATCGATACGGTTGACGAATTCCGGACGGAAATGTGACTTCACTTCCGCCAGCACCGCCAGTTTTACTACCTGGTAGTCGTCGCTGGCCATGGCCTGGATGTGCTGGCTGCCCATATTGGAGGTCATCACGATCACCGTGTTCTTGAAATCCACGGTACGACCCTGACCGTCGGTCAGACGGCCGTCGTCCAGTACCTGCAGCAGCACGTTGAACACGTCCGGGTGCGCCTTTTCCACCTCGTCGAGCAGGATCACGCTGTACGGCTTGCGGCGCACCTGCTCGGTGAGCATGCCGCCCTCCTCGTAGCCGACATAGCCCGGTGGCGCGCCGATCAGGCGGGCAACCGAGTGCTTCTCCATGTACTCCGACATGTCGACGCGGATCAGGTGCTCCTCGCTGTCGAACAGGAAGCCGGCCAGCGCCTTGCACAGCTCGGTCTTGCCGACGCCGGTCGGGCCGAGGAACAGGAAGGAGCCATACGGACGGTTCGGGTCGGCGAGGCCGGAGCGCGAGCGGCGGATGGCGTCGGCGACCACGGTCACCGCCTCGTCCTGGCCCACCACGCGCTGGTGCAGCACCTCTTCCATGTGCAGCAGCTTCTCGCGCTCGCCGGTCAGCATCTTGGATACCGGAATGCCGGTCATGCGCGAGATTACCTCGGCGATTTCCTCGGCACCGACCTGGGTGCGCAGCAGACGGTTGGGCTTGCTGTCGCCGCTGCTGGCGGCTTCGGCATCCTTCAGCCGACCTTCCAGTTGCGGCAGTTTGCCGTACTGCAGCTCGGCCAGCTTCTGCCAGTCGCCCTTGCGCTTGAGTTCGTCCATTTCCACCTTCAGGCGCTCGATCTCTTCCTTGATCGACTGGCTACCCTGCTGGCTGGCTTTCTCGGCCTTCCAGATTTCTTCCAGGTCGGCGTACTCGCGCGACAGGCCACCGATTTCTTCCTCGATCAGCTGCAGGCGTTTCTTCGACGCTTCGTCGGTTTCGCGCTTCACCGCCTCGCGCTCGATCTTCAGCTGGATCAGGCGGCGATCGAGCTTGTCCATTTCCTCCGGTTTGGAGTCCAGCTCCATCTTGATCTTGGACGCGGCCTCGTCGATCAGGTCGATGGCCTTGTCCGGCAGGAAACGGTCAGTAATGTAGCGGTGCGACAGCTCGGCGGCGGCGACGATGGCCGGGTCGGTGATGTCCACGCCGTGGTGAATCTCGTACTTTTCCTGCAGCCCGCGCAGGATGGCGATGGTGTCTTCCACCGTCGGCTCGTCAACCAGCACTTTCTGGAAGCGGCGCTCCAGCGCGGCATCCTTCTCGATATATTTCCGGTACTCGTCCAGCGTGGTGGCGCCGAGGCAGTGCAGCTCGCCGCGCGCCAGCGCCGGCTTCAGCATATTGCCGGCGTCCATCGCGCCCTCGGCCTTGCCGGCGCCGACCATGGTGTGGATCTCGTCGATGAACAGGATGATGCTGCCCTCGTCCTTGGCGATGTCGCTGAGCACCGCCTTCAGCCGCTCCTCGAACTCGCCGCGGAACTTGGCGCCGGCGATCAGCCCGGCCATGTCCAGCACCAGCAGTTTCTTGTGTTTCAGGCTTTCCGGCACCTCGCCGTTGACGATGCGCTGTGCCAGGCCCTCGACGATGGCCGTCTTGCCCACGCCCGGTTCGCCGATCAGCACCGGGTTGTTCTTGGTGCGGCGCTGCAGCACCTGGATGGCGCGGCGGATCTCGTCGTCACGGCCGATCACCGGGTCCAGCTTGCCCTGCCGCGCGCGCTCGGTCAGGTCCAGCGTGTACTTTTTCAGCGCCTCGCGCTGCTCTTCGGCATCGGCACTGTTGACCGCGTCGCCGCCGCGCACCGCCTCCACCGCGGCGTGAATCGCCGCGCTGTTACCGCCGTGCTGCTTCAACAGGCGGCCGGTCTCGCCCTTGTCCTCGGCCAGCACCAGCAGGAACAGCTCGCTGGCGATGAACTGGTCGCCGCGCTTCATCGCCGCCTTGTCGGCGAGGTTCAGCAGGTTGGTCAGGTCGCGCGACACAGTGACCTCGCCACCGGTGCCGCTGACCTTCGGCAGGCGCGCCACCGCGTCGCGCAGGCTGCCTTTCAGCGCGCTGACATTGACGCCGGCACGGGCCAGCAGGCTGACGATGCCGCTGTCGGCGTCGTCCAGCATCGCCAGCAGCAGGTGCTGCGGCTCGATATAGGCATTGTCGCCGGCCAGTGCCAGGCTCTGGGAATCGCCCAGCGCTTGCTGGAATTTGGTGGTGAGTTTGTCGAAACGCATCACAGGCTCCTTGCTTGCAGTTTGATGATGACAAACTTGGGCATCACGCATGGCTTTTCAAGCGGCACCCGCAGCGTTTTTGTCCGTAGTCAAGCGGCGCAGCGATCGCGCCACCGCAATGCTGACCAGCTTGTACCACCATAGCCCAAATGACGGCGGCAGCCGGCAAAAAGCAAGAAGCCCGTGTCCGCCTCTCGGCAGAACACGGGCCTGGCGCGTTGCGGCCAACGTTGGCCGCAAGCGATCCGGCATCAGGTACGGAACACGCTGACCTCGTCGCGCAGCGCATCAGCCAGGCCGGTCATGTGCTGCGCCGTCTCGGACGAACGCTGCGCCGCCTCGCTGCCGACCTGCGCCTGCGACGCCACCGTCGCCACCTGCGCCGCGATTTCCTCCACGCTCTGCCGCTGCTCGCCAAGCTGCTGATGGATGCGCGACACCACCGCCATCGTTTCGCGCGAGGCGTCGAGAATGCTGTCGATGGCGTGGCGAGCCTCGCCGGTGATCGCCGCGCCGTTGGCGGCCAGCGTCACCGACTGCCGCATCGCATCCACCGCCGCCAGCGTCGCCTGCTGCATGGCGCCGATCATGCCGCCGATTTCCTGCGTCGACTGGCTGGTGCGCTCTGCCAGCTTGCGCACCTCGTCGGCGACCACGGCAAAGCCGCGGCCGAATTCGCCGGCGCGTGCAGCCTCGATCGCGGCATTCAACGCCAGCAGATTGGTCTGGTCGGCGATGTCGCGGATCACCTTGATGATGTTGGTGATCTGGCTGGCGCTGCCTTCCAGGCTGTGCAGGCTGCCTTCAGCGGCGCCGAGGGTGTTGGCAATGCGGTTGACCTCGTCCACCGCCGCCACCAGGCTCTGGCTACCCTGGCTGGCGGCGTCGCTGGACGCGCGCGCGGCGCGGCTGGCCTCGCCGGCGACGTGTTCGATGCGATGCACGCCATCATTGAGCTGGCGGGCATGACTGTCCATCACGCCGGCGCTGTCGCGCTGTTCACCAGCGGCCACGGCGGCGGTTTCCGCCTTGCCGGCCAGCTCGTGCGCGGCGGCTTCCAGCTCCTCGGCGTGGGCGCGGGTGCGGTTCAGCGACTGGCGGAAGCTCTCCAGCAGGTTGTTGAGCGCGCCGGCCACCTCGCCGATTTCGTCGCGGCGCGGGATATCGAGGCGGCGGGTCAGGTCGCTGCTGTCGCGCACCTCGCCGACAGCCTTGACCAGCAGCCGCACCGGCCGGGCCACCAGCCGGCCGGTGAGCAGCCACAGCGACAGCGACAGCAGCACCACCAGCAACAGACAGCCGCCGATCAGGCCCTGCAGCAGGATGTTGTTGTCGCGTTGCAGCTCGGCGGTCAGCTCGTCGCTGACAATCACCCAGCCCCAGGCGTCAAAGCGCTGCCAGGTCAGCATGTGCTCGGCCGGCTTGCCGTTGTCGTCCAGCTTGCGCACGGTGCGGCTGCCGCTGGCCTGGCTCAGCATCGCGGCCAGGTAAGGTTGACCGCCGGCATCGACGTCCTTGTCGATGGTGCGACCGGTCAGTTTCGGGTGCAGCACGAAGCGACCGAATTCGCTGCTGTTCTTGTCGGCGCCGATGATGACGATATGGCCGGATTGACCCAGCTTGACCTTGGACAGCCGTGCCAGCAGGCCGCCGACGCCCTCGCTGGCGCTGAGCGCCACCGAGGTGGCGCCGATCACCTGGTCGTTCTCGTTTTTCAGCGGGCTGTAGCTGACCACGTATTCCTTGTCGAACATCACCACCTTGCCCTGGAACGGCATGCCGCGGCTCAGCCGCTCATACACCGGGCTGCTGCGCTCCAGTTTGCTGCCGACCGCGCGGCGGCCGTCGGCGGTCAGCAGCGAAGTCGACACCCGGTAGAAGTCGTCGCCGTCCTTGACCAGCACCGAGGCCGGGTTGCCGCTGCGCACCGCGAACTCGCCGGCGAGGTCGTGATTGTTGTTGAGCAGCACCCCGCCCACCTTCAGCGACGGCAGCAGCTGGCCGCCGGTATCGACCTTCTCCTCGGCCGCCACGGCAAAGGCGCCGCTGAAGCTGGCGATGAACATGCGCTCGAACTGCTGGGCGGAGATTTTCAGCGCGTCGTCGAAGCCGGCCGCCATATTGGCCGACTGGTGGATCAGCTGCTGCTGCACCGCCTGGGTGCGCTCGAACAGCAGTTTTTGCGAAAACAGATAGGCCGGCACCATCAGGGCGACCACCAACAGTGACATCAGGGCCACCTGGGCCCAGACCAGACGGGTGCCGATGCTGATCGCACGCTTCATCCTTGCTTCCTTATCGTTTTTTTATTCCGGCATCTCACCGTCACGCCGGCGGCGGCGGGGTAGCGCCGCGCTGGCGGAAAACGGCCGCCCGTGTTGCGGACGGCCACTTTGGCAACTGTATACAGGCATACAGTGACACAGTCGCGTTGGCGTGGACAAGCAAGATTTGCTCCACCGTGGCAAAAACCGGCTGCCGCTTTATCCAGATCAAGGTTGAAGCGGCACCGGTGAACACGGATAATCCGCGGATAACGCTTACCGGGCCCCGGAATGGATTTGCAACACTACTTTTTGCTGCTGGTCAGCACCGTACTCGTCAACAACGTGGTACTGGTGCGCATGCTCGGGCTGTGCCCGTTCATGGGGGTATCCAGAAAGCTGGAAGCCGCCATCGGCATGGGTGCCGCCACCGCCTTCGTGCTGACGCTGGCCTCCGGCAGCAGCCACCTGATCAATCTGCTGCTGGTCGCGCTCGATCTTGCGTACCTGCGCACCCTGTCCTTCATCGTGGTGATCGCCGCCATCGTGCAGTTCACCGAAATGGTGATCCACAAGACCAGCCCGGTGCTGTACCAGTCGCTGGGCATCTACCTGCCGCTGATCACCACCAACTGTGCGGTACTGGGCGTACCGCTGCTCAATGTGCAGGCACAGCACAGCTTTGCCGAGGCGCTGGTGTTCGGCCTCGGCTCCGCACTCGGCTTCTCGCTGATCCTGATCCTGTTCGGTGCCATGCGCGAACGACTGGAAGGCGCCGACGTGCCGCTGCCGTTTCGCGGCACCGCGATCGCGCTGGTCACCGCCGGGCTGATGAGCCTCGCGTTCATGGGTTTCGGAGGGCTGGTGCAATGAGCGAACTGCTGATCGCGGTAGCGCTGATGCTGCTGCTGGCGCTGCTGCTGGGCGCCATTCTCGGCTATGCCTCGGTACGCTTCCGCATCAAGGCCGACCCGCTGGTAGACAAGATCGACGCCATCCTGCCGCAGACGCAGTGCGGCCAGTGCAGCCACCCCGGCTGCCGCCCCTACGCCGAGGCGCTGGCCGCCGGCAGCGACGACATCAACAAGTGCCCGCCCGGCGGCGAGGACGGCATCCGCAAGCTGGCCGAGCTGCTCGGCGTCGAGTTCAAGCCGTTCGGCGAGGGCGCGCCGCAGCCAAAAGCGAAAGCGGTGGCGCTGATCGACGAGGCCACCTGCATCGGCTGTACCCTGTGCATCCAGGCCTGCCCGGTGGACGCCATCCTCGGCGCCGCCAAGCAGATGCACACCGTGATCGCCAGCGAGTGCACCGGCTGCGAGCTGTGCCTGGCGCCGTGCCCGGTCGACTGCATCCGCATGATCCCGCCGGGCAGCGAGCTCACCAACTGGAAGTGGCGCTACCCCACCATCCCGATCAAGAACGTCAGCAGCGGGGTCACGCGATGATGCCGCTGTTCGATTTTCCCGGCGGCATCCACCCGCCGGAAAACAAGGCGCAGTCCAGCGCCACACCGATCCACCAGGCGCCGCTGCCGCCGCAGCTGCACGTCGCGCTGCGCCAGAGCATGGGCAATGCCGCGCGCCCCTGCGTCGCGGTCGGCGACCGTGTCGCCAAGGGCCAGCTGATCGCCACCGCCGACGGCCGCCTGTCGGCCGCGGTGCACGCGCCGACCTCCGGCGTGGTCAGCGCCATCGCGCCGCAACCGTTCGCCCACCCGTCCGGCCTGCCGGAACTGTGCATCACCCTCGACAGCGACGGCGAGGAGCGCTGGATCGAGCGCCAGCCGCTGCACGACTGGGCGCAGCGCAGCGGCGCCGATATCCGCGACTTCCTGGCACAGATGGGCATCGTCGGCCTCGGCGGCGCGGTGTTCCCCAGCCACCTGAAGCTCGGCGTCAGCCCACTGGAGACACTGGTCATCAACGGTGCCGAGTGCGAACCCTATATCAGCTGCGACGACCGCCTGATGCGCGAGCGCGCCGACGCCATCTGCGACGGCATCGCCGTCACCCGCCACGCGCTGCAGGCGCGCCAGGTGCTGATCGGCATCGAGGACAACAAGCCGCAAGCCATCGCCGCGATGCAGGCCGCCGCCGCCGTGCACGGCTACCGCGTGGTGGCCGTGCCAACCAAATACCCCAGCGGTGGCGCCAAGCAGCTGATCCACGTGCTGACCGGCAAGGCCATTCCGCACGGTGTGCGCGCCACCGAACACGGCGTGCAGTGCTTCAACGTCGCCACCGTCTACGCCATCGGCCGCGCGGTGCTGCACGGCGAGCCGCTGATCAGCCGCATCGTCACCCTCACCGGTGCGGTGGACGCTGCGGCCAACGTCGAGGCACTGATCGGCACCCCGCTCGCCAGCCTGCTGGCGCTGGCGCAGCCACACCGCGACAGCAAGGAGGTGGTGATGGGCGGCCCGCTGATGGGCTTCACCCTGCCCGATCTTGCCGCCGGGCTGACCAAGGCCGGCAACTGCCTGCTCGTCAAGTCGCCGGTGCTGTTCCCGCCGCGGCCGCCGGCGCAGGCCTGTATCCGCTGCGGCGACTGTGCCGACGCCTGCCCGGTATCGCTGCAGCCGATGGACCTGTTCTGGTTCGCCAAGGCGAAGAACTTCGACAAGGCACAACAGTGGCAGCTATTCGACTGCATCGAGTGCGGCGCCTGCAGCTACGTCTGCCCCAGCCAGATCCCGCTGGTCGACTACTACCGTTTCGCCAAGAGCGAGATCTGGGCCGCCGAGCGCGACAAGAACGCCGCCAACCTCGCGCGGCAGCGCCACGAATTCCGCCAGTTCCGTCTGCAGCGCGACAAGACGGAAAAGGCGCAACGCCTCGCCGACAAGGCGGCCCAGGCCGCTGCACGCCAGGCGGCCAGCCACAATGCTGCAGCCAACCTTGCACCCGCCGCCGACCCGAAACAGGCGGCCATCGCCGCCGCCATGGCACGGGCCGCCGCGCAGCGCGAAGCGGCGCCACTGCCGGAACAGCATAGCAGCGGCCTGAATGACGCCAAGCAGGCGGCGATTGCCGCGGCAATGGCCCGTGCCGCCGCACGCAAGAACGCCGCCGACGAAGCCAAGGCCGCCAGCGGTCAGCCACCTGCCTCGCCACCGCAGAGCAGCGGGCTCGACGACGCCAAGCAGGCGGCAATCGCCGCCGCGATGGCCCGTGCCGCCGCACGCAAGGCCGCCGACGACGACGCCAAGGCCGCCGGAGGCCAGCCACCTTCCCCACCACCGCAGAGCAGCGGGCTCGACGACGCCAAGCAGGCAGCGATTGCCGCCGCAATGGCCCGTGCCGCCGCGCGCAAGAGTGCCGCCGACGAGGCCAAGGCCGCCAGCGGCCAGCCACCTTCCCCGACACCGCAGAGCAGCGGGCTCGACGACGCCAAGCAGGCGGCCATCGCCGCCGCGATGGCCCGTGCCGCCGCGCGCAAGGCTGCCGCCGATCAAGCCCGGGCCAACCAGCAACCCGACTCATGACCGCCATCCACTCGACCCATATCGCCAAACCGGCCACCGTCTCCACGGTGATGCTGAAAGTCCTCGCCGCGCTGCTGCCCGGCATCGCCCTGTCCGTCTACTGCAACGGCATCGGCATACTGCTGCAACTGCTGCTGGCCAGCCTCACCGCACTGGGCGCCGAGGCCGCCATGCTGCGCCTGCGCGGCGTGCCGGTGTGGCCGGCGCTGAAAGACCTGTCCGCCATCGTCACCGCCTGGCTGCTGGCGCTGTCGCTGCCGCCGCTGGGTGGCTGGTGGATGATCGTGGTCGCCACCCTGTTCGCCATCATCGTCGCCAAGCAGCTGTACGGCGGCCTCGGCAACAATCCGTTCAATCCGGCGATGGCCGGCTTCGCGCTGATGGTGGTGTCGTTCCCGGCGCAGATGGCGCAATGGGGCAGCCCGCAGCTGCCGCTGGACGCCACCGCGCAGTGGCAGTGGATCTTCCTGCACACGCTGGCGCCCGGCAGCGTGCCGGACGCGATCAGCAGCGCCACGCCGCTGGACGTGCTCAAGACCGGGCTGCGCCAGGGCCAGGCGCTGGCCGGGCTGTTGCCGCAATCGTCGGCGCAGGGGCTGATCGCGCTGGGCTGGCTGGTAGGCGGCCTGTGGCTGTGGCGGCAGAAGCTGATCCCGTGGCAGACGCCAGTGGCGATGCTGGCCGGGCTGCTGACGCTGGCGCTGCCGCTATGGCTGTGGCAGCCGGCACAGTACGCATCGCCGCTGCTGCACCTGCTGCAAGGCGGCACCCTGCTGGCGGCGGCCTTCATCGTCACCGATCCGGTGTCCGGCGCCAGCACACCCAAGGGACGGCTGATCTTCGGCTTTGGCGTCGGTCTGTTGACCTACGTCATCCGCGTGTTCGGCAACTTCCCGGATGGCATCGCCTTTGCCGTGCTGCTGATGAACATGACGGTGCCGCTGCTGGACCAGTACACGCGCCCCGCCGTGTTCGGCCATCGCAAGGGGCGTTCCTGATGCGCCGCCCGTGGCAACAGGCACAACGCAGCGCGCTGATCCTGGCCGGTTTCGCCGCCACCGCCACGCTGCTGCTGGGCGGCACCTGGCTGGCCACCCACCGCATCGTCGCCGCCAACGAGATGGCGGCGCAGAGTGCGCTGCTGGCGCAGACACTGCCCGCGGCCAGTTTCGACAACGTGCTGCCCGCCAGTCGCCAGCCGCTGCCACCGGCCATCCAGCAGGCGTTCGGCAGCCCTGAAGCGCTGGCGTTCTATACCGCGCGCCGCCAGGGCCGCGTCAGCGGCATGGTGTTTGAAAACGTGGCGCCGGACGGCTACAGCGGCCGCATCCGCCTGCTGATCGGCCTGCTGCCGGATGGCAGCGTGCACGCGGTACGGGTGGTCAAGCACCAGGAAACCCCCGGCCTTGGCGATTACATCGACCTCGCGCGCAGCGAATGGGCGCGCCAGTTCGGCGGCAAGGGTGCGGCCAACCGGCCGGCGTGGCGCGTGCGCAAGGACGGCGGCGACTTCGACTACGTCAGCGGCGCCACCGTTTCCGCCCGTGCCGTCACCGCCGCGGTTGGCCGCACCGTGGCCGCCTTCCACCACTACCGCGCCACCTTGCTGCCCCGGGACACGCCATGACCACACCCGCAAGCGCCAGCCGCTGGCGCGACATCTGCCACAACGCACTGTGGAAACAGAACCCTGGCCTCGTGCAACTGCTGGGGCTGTGCCCGGTGCTGGCGATCAGCAACACCGCCGTCAACGCGCTGGCGCTGGGGCTGGCCACCACGCTGGTGACCACCCTCTCCGGCAGCGCGGTGGCAGCCGCGCGGCAGTGGATCCCCAACGACATCCGCAATCCGGTGTTCATCATCATCATCGCCACGCTGGTGACCTGCGTCGATCTGGCGATGAACGCCTGGCTGCACGGCCTGTATCTGGTGCTCGGCATTTTCATTCCGCTGATCACCACCAACTGCATCGTGCTGGCGCGGGCCGAGGCGTTTGCCTCGCGCAACAGCGTGCGCGCGGCGGCGCTGGACGGCCTGATGATGGGGCTGGGGCTGACGCTGGTGCTGCTGCTGCTCGGCGGGCTGCGCGAGGCACTGGGCAAGGGCACGCTGTTTGACGGCGCACACCTGCTGCTGGGTGACGCCGGCCACGCGCTGGTGCTGCACCTGGTGCCGGCCGAGGCCAACTACCAGTTCCTGCTGGCGATGCTGCCGCCGGGCGGCTTCATCGGCCTCGCGCTGCTGATCGCCGCCAAGAACTGGCTGGACGAACGCGCCCGCCGCAGCGCCACCCGGCGTGCCAGCCATACGGCATCCCCGACTTCAAGCGTAGCGAGTACCGAATGAACAAAGCCATCCGCGCCGAGATCTTTGCCCGCCTGCAGGCGCAGAACCCGCACCCCACCACCGAGCTGGAGTACGCGACGCCGTTCCAGCTGCTGATTGCCGTGCTGCTGTCGGCACAGGCCACCGACGTCGGTGTCAACAAGGCCACCCGGCTGCTGTTCCCGGTGGCGCCGACACCGGACAAGATGCTGGCGATGGGTGTGGAAGGGCTGGAGGAGTACATCAAGACCATCGGCCTGTACCGCACCAAGGCGAAGAACACCATCGCCACCTGCCGTATCCTGCTGGAACAGCACGGCGGCGAGGTGCCGCAGCAGCGCGAGGCGCTGGAGGCGCTGCCCGGGGTTGGCCGCAAGACCGCCAACGTGGTGCTCAACACCGCCTTCGGCCAGCCAACCATCGCCGTCGACACCCACATTTTCCGCGTCGCCAACCGCACCCGCCTCGCCCCCGGCAAGGACGTGCGCGAGGTGGAGGACAAGCTGGTGCGGCTGATCCCGGCCGAATACCGGCTCGACGCCCACCACTGGCTGATCCTGCACGGCCGCTACGTTTGCAAGGCACGCAAGCCGGAGTGCTGGCGCTGCATCATCGCGGACCTCTGCGAATATCCGGCAAAACCGCTATGATAGTTCCCTGCCAGTTGAAGTTTTGCGACAAAACCTCATCTGCAAAGTACACCATTAAAAGGAATACCGAGGTGAATCCGTACACAAGGCTGCTCATCGTGGCCGCCATCGCCGCTACCCTGGGTGGCTGCGGCAAGATCGAAGGCCTGTTCAAAGACGAAAAGCCGGTTTCCACCGTCGCCATTCCGGCGCAGGCAAACGGCCAGGTCGCCATGCTGCTGCCCGACTTCACCCTGCTGGTGGAGCGCGAAGGCCCGTCCGTGGTCAACATCCAGGCCAGCCGCGCCGACAGCACCCCGCGCCAGAGCGAGCTGCCGATTCCGGTGCCGGAAGACGATCCGCTGTACGAATTCTTCCGCCGCTTCATGCCGCCGAACGCGCAGCAGGATCCGGCGCCGGCGCAGGACAGCGTGTCCTTCGGCTCCGGCTTCGTGTTCAGCCAGGACGGCTACATCCTCACCAATGCCCACGTGGTCAGCGGCAGCAGCCAGATCAAGGTGATGCTCACCGACAAGCGTGAAATGCGTGCGCGCCTGATCGGCCTCGACAAGCGCACCGACGTGGCGGTGCTGAAGATCGACGCGGCCAACCTGCCGACCGTCAAGATCGGCACTCCGGACGCGCTGAAAGTCGGCGAATGGGTGGCCGCCATTGGCGCGCCGTTCGGCTTCGAGAACACCGTCACCGCCGGCATCGTGTCGGCCAAGGGCCGCAGCCTGCCGGACGAGAGCTATGTACCCTTCATCCAGACCGATGTGGCAATCAACCCCGGCAACTCCGGCGGCCCGCTGTTCAACCTGAAGGGCGAAGTGGTCGGCATCAACTCGCAGATCTACAGCCGCTCCGGCGGTTTCATGGGCATCTCGTTCGCGATCCCGATCGACCTGGCGATGAAGGTGGCCGACCAGCTGAAGACCAGCGGCAAGGTCAGCCGCGGCCAGCTGGGCGTGCACATCCAGGAAGTATCGAAAGAGCTGGCACAGTCCTTCGGTCTTGACCGCCCGCGCGGGGCGCTGGTAGTGCGTGTCGAGCCGCAAGGCCCGGCCAGCAAGGCCGGCCTGCTGGTGGGCGACATCATCCTGCGCCTCAACGGCCAGGTGGTGGAGAACTCGCGCGACCTGCCGCGCATGGTCGGCGACCAGCCGCCGGGCGCCACCATCAAGCTGGGCGTGTGGCGCAAGGGCAGCGAGCGCAATATCGACGCCACCCTGATCGAGCTGCCGGGCGAACAGCTGGCCACGCCACAGGGCAACAACAGCCCGGCACTGCCGCAGAGCTACCGCTTCGACCAGCTGGGGCTGACCCTGTCCGAGCTGAGCGCGGAAGACAAGGAAGCACTGGGCGTGCGCGGCGGGCTGGTGATCCAGCAGGCACAGGGCGTGTCGGCGCAGGCCGGGCTGCAGAACGGTGACGTGATCATCGGCCTGAACCAGATGGAGATCAGCAACATCCGCAGCTTCGAACGCGCGCTGCAAAACGCCAAGGGCAATATCGCGCTGCTGGTACGCCGCCAGGACAGCACGCTGTACGTGCCGCTGCGCCTGAACTGACGCGTGCGGCCAACCTTGCCGTCATCGTGCACAACCCCGCTACGGCGGGGTTGTTCGCATCTGGCACCGGCGCCCCCCCTATTTATCCGCCGGCCAGCCAGACAACTCCACACAACAAGCCGGTCATCACCGTCCGCGCCAAACCACTGATTTACCACCCGCCACCGCTGAAAGGTTGGCCGCAGCCGCCCTTGCTGCTACACTCCGCCCCTTGCTGATTAATCAACGCCAAGTCATTGTGAACAAAGCCAAATTCTCCTCGCTCTCCCTGCCGCAAAACCTGCTCTCCAATCTGGATAGCCTCGGCTACCACAGCATGACGCCGATCCAGGCCGAGAGCCTGCCCGCCATCCTCGATGGCCGTGACGTGATCGCGCAAGCCAAGACCGGCAGCGGCAAGACGGCGGCGTTCGCACTGGGCCTGATCAACAGCCTGAATCCACGCTGGTTCGGCGTGCAGGCACTGGTACTGTGCCCAACGCGCGAACTGGCCGACCAGGTGGCGCAGGAAATCCGCCGCCTGGCGCGCGCCATCGACAACATCAAGGTCATCACCCTGTGCGGCGGCACGCCGATGGCGCCGCAACGCGCGTCGCTGGAGCACGGTGCCCACATCGTGGTCGGCACCCCCGGCCGGTTGCAGGATCACCTGTTCCGCGAATCGCTGAACCTCAGCGGCGTGAAAACGCTGGTGCTGGACGAAGCCGACCGCATGGTGGACATGGGCTTCATCGAGGAAATCGTCGGCATCGTGCGCGCCTGCCCGCGCCAGCGCCAGACGCTGATGTTCTCCGCCACCTACCCGGACAATATCCGCAAGCTGGCCGAGCAGTTCATGAAGAACCCGCAGCAGGTGAAGGTGGAATCGCTGCACGACGACAGCAAGATCGAACAGTGGTTTTACGAGATCGACCCCGAGCAGCGTCTGGACGTGGTCGCGCGCGCGCTGCAAAGCGTGCGCCCCAGCTCGGCGCTGGCGTTCTGCAACACCAAGCTGCGCTGCAAGGAGCTGGTAGCCGAACTGGAGCAGGCCGGCTTCTCCGCGCTGGCGCTGTACGGCGAACTGGAACAGCGCGACCGCGACCAGATCCTGGCGCGCTTTGCCAACAAGAGCACCACTGTGCTGGTCGCCACCGACGTCGCCGCCCGCGGCCTGGACATCAAGGACCTGGATCTGGTGATCAACGTCGACGTGGCGCACGATCCGGAAATCCACATCCACCGCATCGGCCGCACCGGCCGTGGCGACAAGCACGGCCTGGCGCTGACCCTGGTCAGCCCCAGCGACGCGCGCCGCGCCTCGGCGGTAGAGGAATACCAGAAGGCGCCGCTGATCTGGGGTGAAGTCAGCGAGCTGAAGCCGGCACCCGGCGGCCCGCTGCTGCCACCGATGCTGACGCTGGAAATCGGCGGCGGCAAGCGTGACAAGCTGCGCCCGGGCGACATCCTCGGCGCGCTGACCGGCGAAGGCGGCATTGCCGGCAGCCAGGTCGGCAAGATCATGGTGTTCGAGTTCTGCACCTTCGTCGCGCTGGAACGCGGCATCGCGCAGCAGGCGATGGAACGGCTGTCGGTTGGCAAGATCAAGGCCAAGAGCTACAAGATGCGCTTCGTCAGCTAAACCACCACCCCGCCGCATGCAAAAGCCCGGATCACCGATCCGGGCTTTTTCGTGACCTGCCGCCGGCTCAGCCTTCGGACAGTATCTCGCGCTTGGACAGGATGGCGTTGAAGCCCTGCACCCGTTCGTGGTCCTGCGGCAGCCATTTCATCAGCTGCAGCACCTTGTCCAGGCTCTCCGGCGCACTGTCCTGCAGCAGCAGCGAACAGGCGTTCATGCCGAGACGGTCGTTGCGGGTCTGCGTCGCCACGCCGTACAGCATCAGTGCCGCCTGCTGTTTCTGACCGTTCTTCGCCATCGCCACCGCCTGATCGTTGGCCGCCTGCAGCGTGGTGTGCGCCGCCTCGATCGCCGCGATCATCACCTGGTTGTCACGCGACAGCGCGGTCATCAGCGTGACGTCCTGGTGGTTCTTCACGAAGCGCAAGGCCAGCTGCTGCAGCCATTCCCCGGCACAGTAGCCGTCGATGTCCTGCGGCAGGCGGGCCACCGCCTCGATGAAGCGGGTGGCGTCGCGCCAACCGGTTTGCGGCAGCAGCAGAAAGGCCGCCGCCTGACGCAGCAACGCCATGGCATCGGTATAGCGCTTGCGCCCCAGCGTCGACAGCGCGCGACAAACCAGCAGCAGGAACTGGTCGGCCTCGCCCTTGAGCAGGCCGCCCAGCTCCTGCGACAGGCGGTCCATCTTCTCCAGCTGCTCGCCCTCGCTGTAGGCCTGCAGCAGGTCGACCATCACCCCGGGGCCGAAGGCGCTGTTGTTGCGCCCGATCAGCACCGCCTTTTCCAGGTAGGTGGCCGCCTTCAGCGGGTCGCCGACGTTCAGCGCCGTCTCGCCACAGGCGCACAGGCGCTGGAAGTTGCGCGGCGACAGCGCCACCGCCTTTTCCAGGATCGACAGCGCCTCCTGGAACTGGCCGCCGTGGGTCAGGTTCTGTGCCAGCGCGTCGTAGGCATCGGTGTAGTTGGGGGCGTCGGCGATGATCTCGTTGAGGATGACCGTGCTCTGCTCGATGTCGTCCTGTTCCTTCAGGATGCGCACCATGCCCATCTTCGCCCACGGGATCGCCTTCATCGCCAGGATCTTCTCGTACACCTGCCGCGCCTCGCTGAACTGGTCGTTGAGCATATAGGTCTCCGCCATCAGCCGCAGCACGTCCATCACCTGCACATTGTTTTCGGCGATGCTCTCCAGCTGGCGCAGGATCAGCAGCGCCTGCGACACCTCGCCGGCCAGCAGCTTGAGGTGGGCCGGGCGCAGGAACAGCTTGCGCTGCAGCGCTAGGCGCAGGCGGTCGAACAGGGTCTGGCTGGAAAACGGCTTCAGGATGTAGTCGTCCGGCGCCACTTCGGCGGCGGCGACCACGCGCTCGTACTTGCGCTCGCCGGTGATCATGATCCACACCGAGGTCAGCGGATAGGCATTGCTGCGGCGCAGCAGCTCAAGCAGCTCCTGCCCGCTCATGCCGTCGCCCAGGTTGTAGTCGCACAGCACGACGTCGAACTGCTTGCGCCGTATCCGCTGCAAACCGTCGGCGGCATTGACCGCCGCCTCGGAACGGGCGATGCCAACCTGGGCCAGCATCGCGCGCAGCGACTGCCGCACGGTATGCGAATCCTCAATAATCAGCACCGTGGTGCTTTCATCGAACGTGTTCACACGCCCTCCTTTGTTTTTCTTATCGTTATCTGCCGCCGAAACGGCCTGCTCCAGTGCTGCAACCACACGCGGGGTGAGGCTAAAAATACAGCAAAGCCGGTGTTACTACCATAGTTGCGAACCCCGCTGCCGGCCAGTGTTGCCGTGGATCAAGCCGCACGCGGCACGGCCGCCGCGCCGGGGCGGCAACGTGGCGCAGATCACTGCGCCCGGCAGCGCTACGGTGCCATTTTTCACCCGCAGCACCCGCTACGACGCGATTGCGGCCAACGTTGGCAGCACGTCCAGAAACGCCGCCACCAGCGGCGACGATTCCTGCTCGCGGGTCGCCACCGCCATCGACAGGTAGGCGGCGGCGTCGGTGAGCGGGATGTAGCAGACCCCGTCCAGCTGCACGCAGGCCAGCGGCGACGGCAGGATGGCAATGCCCAGCCCGGCGGCGACCAGCGCGATCTGCGTCATCGCCTCGCCGGAGGTCTGCGCGATACGCGGCTGAAAGCCGGCCGCCTGCGCCAGCTGCCGGATCAGCGCCGGCAGCCCGGTGGACACCCCCGGCGGGTAAACGATGAAGCCCTCGTCGCGCAGCTCGGCAAACGCCAGCCGGGCGCGCGCCGCCAGCGGATGGTCGCGGCGGATCACCACGCACAGCCGGTCGCGGCGCAGCTCGCGGCGGTGGATGCCAGGCACCACCTCGTCGCCGTTGTAGCGCACGAAGCCGACATCCAGCCGCTGCTGCTGCAACGCCAGGTACTGGTCGCCGCTGAACATTTCTTCCAGCTTGAGGCTGACCGCCGGATAGCGTTCGCGATAGTGGCGCAGGCTGTCCGGCAGCACGCCGGCCAGCGGCATCGACGAGGTGAACGCGATGCGCAGCTCGCCGACCTCGCCGCGACCGGCACGGCGCGCTTCCTCGGCGGCGGCCTCGGCATCGGCCAGCAGGCGCCGCGCCCGCAACAGCAGCCGTTCGCCGGCCGTGGTCAGCAGCACCCGCCGCTTGCTGCGCTGGAACAGCTGCACCCCCAGCTCCGCCTCCAATGCCTGGATTTGCTGGCTGAGCGGCGGCTGGCCGATGTGCAAGCGTTCGGCGGCACGGGTGAAGTGCAACTCTTCGGCCACGGTGACGAAATAACGCAGATGGCGCAGTTCCATTAATCGCTTTTAGATATGAATAACTACTGAAATATATATTGGACTGCCAGATTGGCCAAGCCTAGCATCAGCCTGTCTTCTGCCCGGTACCTTGCCATGACCAGCTATTGCGCCCCCCTGCCGTCTCCCTGCCCCGTCCCGCCGACCGCGCCCGCCGGCGGCAAGCTGGTCACCGGCTCCGCCGCCTACCGCCGTACCGGCTGGGCGCTGTTCTGCGCCGGCTTTGCCACCTTCGCCATGCTCTATGGCGTGCAGCCACTGCTGCCGCTGTTCTCGGCCGAATTCGGCAGCGGCGCCGCCCACGCCAGTACCGTGCTCTCTGCCGGTACGCTGTCGATGGCGCTGATGCTGATCCCGGCCAGCCTGCTGGCCGACCGCCTCGGGCGCAAGCCGCTGATGGTGGCCGCCCTGCTGGTCGGGGCGCTGCTGACGTTGGCCGCAACGCTGACGCAGGGCTTTGGCGCGCTGGTCTGGTCGCGCGCCGCCTTCGGCATGGTGCTGGCCGGCCTGCCGGCGGTGGCGATGGCGTACCTGAGCGAGGAAGTGGAAGCCAGCTCGCTGGGCAAGGCGCTGGGGCTGTATATCGCCGGCAATGCGCTGGGCGGCATGAGCGGCCGCTATCTGGCGGCGCTGCTGGCCGATGTCGCCGGCTGGCGGCTGGCGCTGGCAGTGCTGGGCGGCATCGGGCTGCTGGCGGCGGCACTGGTGTGGAAGCAGCTGCCACCATCGCGCCACTTCCAGCCGGCTCGCGGCAGTCTGGCGCAGCTGTGGCACAACGGTCGTCGTCATTTTGCCGATGCCGGCCTGCCGTGGCTGTTCCTGTCCGCCTTTTTGCTGATGGGCTGCTTCGTCAGCCTGTACAACTACCTCGGCTACCGCCTGCTGCAGGCGCCGTTCGGCCTCAGCCAGAGCCAGATCGGCCTGGTGTTCCTGCTGTACGTGGTGGGGATCTGGTCGTCGGCGTGGGCCGGCACCCTCGCCGACCGCCTCGGGCGGCGCAATGTGCTGTGGCTGATGATCGTGGTGATGGCGGCCGGCTTGCTGCTGACGCTGCCGCAGCAGCTGTGGCTGGTGGTCGGCGGCGTCGCACTGTTCACCTTCGGCTTTTTCGGCGCGCACTCGGTGGCCAGCAGCTGGGTCGGGCGCCGCGCGCTACAGGCACGGGCGCTAGCGTCGGCATGCTACCTGACCGCCTACTACGCCGGCTCCAGCGTGATGGGCACGCTGTCCGGCGTGCTGTGGGAATCGCACCGCTGGCCGGGCGTGGCCGCCTGCCTCAGCCTGTTGCTGCTGGCGGCACTGGCCATCGCGCTGCACCTGCGCCGGCTGCCGCCGCTGCCCGGCACCTAAGAACCTGTTCAATGTCTGCTGCGCTTCGGCGATACGGCGTTGAAAACGACTTCGGAATGCTCATTTACCCCATGTAAACTCCGCTTCCTCAGTCGTTTTCGCCTTGTCTCGCTCTAGCTCGCGAGACTCTGAACAGGCTCTAAGAAGCGGCTCACGATCTCGCGAGCCAAAGTCAGACAAGGCGAAATTGGCCAAAAAAGCGCAGTTGACGTGGTGTCAATGAGCATTTTTTGGCCAATTGCAACGCAGGATCACACAGGCGCAGCCGATCGTGAATGGCTTCTGCGGCTTACATCGCGATATAGCGGTCGGGACGGTGGTTGAAGCCGATCACCATGTTTAGCGCCAGCGCGCCGAGGATGGAGCCGAGCAAGGCCGGCACGCTGACCATGAATAGCGACGCCAGCAGGATCAGCAGATCGACGCCTAGCTGCAGCTTGCCGGCACGGATGCCGTGGCGGTCCTGCAGGTACAGCGCCAGGATGTTGATGCCGCCGAGGCTGGCCTTGTGGCGGAACAGCGCGATAAAGCCCATGCCCATCATCAGGCCGCCGACCACGCCGCTGTAGAACGGGTCCAGCGGCCCGAAATGGGCAAACTGCGCGTGCAGCCCGGAGAACAGCGACAGCAGGCTGACCGCGACAAAGGTCTTGATGGTGAACGCCCAGCCCATGCGCTTCACCGCCAGCCAGTAGAACGGCACATTGATCAGCGAAAACACCACCCCGAACGGAATGCCGCTCTGGTAGTGGATCAGGAAGGCGATGCCGGCGGTGCTGCCGGTGAGCAGGCCGGCCTGCTTGAACATCGCCACGCCGAAGGCCACCAGCAGGGTGCCGACCAGGATGGCCAGAATGTCTTCCAGCAGGGTATGGGAAACGTCGTTGGTTTCGGGATCCAACAGGGTGTGGCTGGCGCTCGTCATCTCGAATTATTCCGCAGTGCAATATGTCAGCCGCGGATTGTAGCCAGCCGTGCGCCGAAGGCAATGAATCCAGATCAAAAAACCCGTGAATGGCAAAATTTTGCACACATAACGGCATAACCATTAATTCGGCGCAATATAAATGCCGAGCCACCACGCTCAGATTATCCTGTTTGCATGCAAGCTCAGCGTCTGCCGCATGCAGTCCGCCAGCCACGCGGCAAACGCCTGCTGCCGCGCATCCTGCGCCAGCGGCTGCAGCGACAGCAGCACGTAGTGACTGCCATCGGCGACAAAGCCCGCCGGGGCCTGCAGTGTCTGCGCCGCCAGATCGTCGGCCACCATGAACAGCGACGCCATCGCCACCCCCAGCCCGGCCAGCGCCGCCTGCAGGCTGAGGTAGAAGTGCTCGAACTCGCGGCTGCCGGCCAGCGCCATCGCGGCCGCCGGCTGCAAGCGCTGCCACTCCGGCCACGCCTGCGGCCGCGAACGGGTATGCAGCCGCACCGCGGCCGCCTGTTCGCGACAGACCGGCCCGACATGCTCTGCGGCCAACCTTTGCACGCAGTAGTGTGCCGGCAGGGCGAAGTCATCGCGCCGGATCGCCAGCTCGACATGGCCACTCTCCAGCCGCACTGCGCCGCCGGCGGCGCTGAGATGGACCTCGATATCGGGATGCAGCGCATGGAACTGCGGCAGGCGCGGGATCAGCCAGCGCATCGCCAGCGTCGGCTCGCACGACACCGCCAGCGGCGGCGTAGCGTCCGGCTGCAGTTGCGTCACCGCCTGCTGCAGGGTGTGCAGCGCCTCGCCGCAGGCAGCAAACAGCCGGGTGCCGGCGGCGCTGAGGAAGACTGCACGGTTGCGGCGCTCGAACAACGCCACGCCCAGCTGCTCTTCCAGCAGGCGGATCTGGCGGCTGACCGCGCCGTGCGTCACGCATAGCTCGTCGGCCGCGCGCACGAAGCTGCCGTGACGGGCAGCGGCCTCGAACACGCGCAAGGCGTTCAGCGACGGCAGTGCGGCAAAGCTCATCGGTTAGTTTTTCTCACGTAAATCAGGCAAAAACCATCGTTATTCATTGCCAGGGCAAAGCGTGACAATGACGGTCATCCGTTTACCCAGCACCAAACTCACCGAAAGTATACGCAATGACTGAACTGTTTGCCGTGATGACCATTACCCTGCTCGCCGTGATCAGCCCCGGCGCCGACTTCGCCATGATCAGCCGCAACAGCCTGCTGTACGGCAAACGCGCCGGCCTCGCCGCCGCGCTCGGCATCGGCCTCGGCGTGCAGGTGCACGTGATGTACACCCTGCTCGGCGCCAGCCTGTTGCAACAGACGCCGCTGTTGTTGCAGCTGCTGCGCGTGCTGGGCGCCGGCTATCTGGTGTATGTCGGCTGGTGTACCTTCCGCAGCGGCGCCGTCAACGAGGCGGCGGCGCCGGACAGCCACGGCCGCGCGCTGCGCAACGGTTTCCTCACCAATGCGCTCAACCCCAAGACCATGCTGTTCGTGATCAGCACCTACACCCAGGTCGTCGCCGCCAGCACGCCGCTGCCGGTACTGCTCGGTTACGGCCTGTTCATGTCGCTGGCGCACGTGCTGTGGTTCGCGCTGGTAGCGGTGCTGCTGGCGCAGGACGGCTTGCGCCAGCGCCTGCTCGGCGTGCAGCTGTGGCTCAACCGCGGCATCGGCCTGCTGCTGATGGCGCTGGGCAGCCTGCTCGCCGCCGGCCCGCTGCTGCATTAGATGCCATGAAAAACGGCGACCCGCAGGTCGCCGTGGCTGAGCTTGCCTCCGAACAGTCTTAGCCGCGCAGCCAGCCGGCCAGCGCGCGGATGTCGTCCGGCGAGGTGCGGCAGCAGCCGCCGATGCAGCTGGCGCCGGCCAGCCGCCACTGTCGTGCCGCCTCAGCAAAGGCCATAGGATCGCTGCTGCCGTGCCAGGTCTTGGTCACCGCGTCGTAGGCTTCGCCGGAGTTGGGATAGGTCAGCAGCCGCTTGCCGGTCTGTGCGGCCAACGTTTGCAGCAGCGGCACGATATGGCGCGGCGCGGTGCAATTGACGCCCACCGCCACGATCTGCGGATAGGCTTCCAGCTCGGCCACCGCCGCCAGCAAGGGTGTGCCGTCGCTCAGGTTGGCATCATCACGGCAGGAGAAGCTGATCCATGCCGCTGCCTGCGGAAAGTCCTGCTGCAGCACGCGGGCGATGGCACGCGCTTCCACCGCGCAGGGAATGGTCTCGCACGCCAGCAGATCCGGCGCGGCGGCCAGCAAGGCGGCAATGCGCGGGCGATGGAAGTCCATCAGCTCGGTTTCGCTGCGGCCGTAGTCGCCACGGTATTCGGAACCGTCGGCCAGCATCGCGCCGTACGGACCCACCGAGGCCGCCACCAGCGGCTTCTGGCGCCCGGCATGGTTGGCCGCATCGGCCCAGAACTCGTCGCGCGCCTGCTGCGCCAGCTGCACCGAGCGCTGCATCAGTTCCGCGGCGGCGGCTTCGTCCAGGCCGCGCTTGGCAAAGCCGCTGAACGACGCCTGGTAGCTGGCGGTGGTGGCGACATCGGCACCGGCGGCGAAGTAGTCGAAATGCACCTGGCGGATCAGCTCCGGCTGCTCGATCAGCACCCGCGCCGACCACAACGCGTCATTCAGGTCACAACCGCGACGCTCCAGCTCGGACGCCATCGCGCCATCCAGCACCAGCGGGGCATCCTGAAAACGGGCAAAAGGATTGGCAAACATTGAACAGACTCCACAAAAAGAAAAACCCCGGCACAGGCCGGGGCTTGCTGCATGCAAGATGTATCACAGACGGAATTGCGATACCAGTGCCTTCAGCTGGTCGCCGCGGCTGGCCAGTACCTGGATCGTCGCCAGCGCTTCCTGCAGGCTGCTGTCAGTCTGCTGCGCCATCGAGTTGACACGCTCGGCGCTACGCGCCATTTCGTTGGTAGCGATGCCCTGCTCGGCGGTGGAGGAAGTGATTTCGCCCATGCGGGTCGAGATCTCTTCGGCGTTGCCCTTGATCAGCTCCACCTTGCTGGCCGCTTCACGCGACAGGGTGACACCGGTTTCCACTTTCGCGTTGGTGGCGTCGGCATGGTTGATCGCCTCGCCGGTTTTCTGGATCACGGTATCGATCAGCTCGGCGATCTGCACCGTGGCGCTGGCGGTACGCTCGGCCAGCTTGCGCACTTCGTCGGCCACCACGGCAAAGCCGCGGCCCTGCTCGCCGGCACGCGCCGCTTCGATCGCCGCATTCAGCGCCAGCATATTGGTCTGGTCGGCGATGTCGCGGATCACGCCGACAATGCCCTTGATCTGCTCGGACTGGCCGGACAGGTTGGACATCACGCCCTGCAGCGACGACACCGCACCGACGATGGATTCCACCTCGCGCGCCACTTCCGCCATCGCGCGGTGCGAATCCAGCGAGTTGTCACGCGAACGCGACACCAGCACCTCGGTTTCGCCAACGTGGTCGGCAATGTGGTTGATGCTGACGGTGATCTGTTCGATGGTGGCGGCGGTCGACGACAGCTCTGACGACTGCACGCGCGAATCCTGGGCGATCTGCTCCGCCACACGGTTCAGGTCGGCAGCGTCGCGCGCCAGCGAATCGGATTCGTCGCGCACGGTGAGGAACATCTCGCGCAGCTTGGCCACGAACTGGTTGAAGGCTTCGGCAATCTGGCCGACTTCGTCACGGTTGCCGACCGGCAGCGTCTTGGTCAGGTCACCGTGGCCGCTGGCCACTTCACGCATCGCATTGCGCAGCACCGACAGGCCGGACAGCATGCGCGCCACGCCAACGTAGGCGAAGATGCCGGACACCACCAGGCCGATCACCAGCAGGCCTACCATCACCATCAGCAACTGTGTCACCGGTGCCATTGCGGCGGCCACCGGCACCATCACGCCGAGGAACCAGCCGGTCTTGCCCACCGGATACAGCGCGGTCAGGGTGGCGTCACCGTTGATCGACACGTCCACGATCTGGCCATCCTTGTTCACCGCGTTCATGTCGTAGCCGGCCACCACCTCGCCGATCTTTTTCAGGCCGGATTCTTTTTCCGGGTGCGCAATCACGGTGCCGTCGCCGGTCACCAGGAAGGCATAGCCGTCACCCGGCAGCTTGGCGGCAACCACTTCATCCACCACGCGCTGCAGCGTCACGTCACCACCGGCCACGGCCACCAGCTGGCCGCCATCCTTGCGTGCCTGGGCGAAGGTGATGATCGGACGCTTGGTGGCGGCATCGATATAAGGCGGCGACGCGATCGGGCCGGTCGCATCCTTGGCCGCCAGATACCATGGCCGCCCGGTCGGGTCGTAGCCTTCCGGTACTTTCGGCGCACCGGTGAACTGGGTCATGGTCTTGTCCGGCTGACCGATGTACATGTCGTCAAAACCGCCGGCATCGCGCGCCTGGTCCAGCACCGGCTGCAATTCGCCGGTACCGAAGCGCGGCAGCGCCGAGGCGACGATCTTCTGGCGGGTGGACACCCACTCGGCAACAAAGCTCGCCTTGCTGTTGGCGGCCTGATTGATTTCGTTACGGATGGCACTGGACAGGGCGTCGCTCATTTTCCAGTACGCGACGGCACAGAACATGACCGCGAGTACCGTCAGTACCAGCAGCACGAAGGCCATCAGGCGAGTACGCAATGACATCATGATGTGTATTCCCCACTGAATTTTGTAAGTTATGGTGCGGCATAGTACTACTAAGCCCACCTGTGGTTATTTGTTTATATTCACAAAGCCATTTCATGGCATTTCGTTAACAACGGAATTTTGTATTCTGCGCACAATCCTCATTAGCTGGCATTTTTATATAACAATATCGAAACAATCCGGCAACAAACCGCCCTTGCCAATGTCAAAGATGGCGTTCGCCACCCAAGGCCGCCTGCAATGCCGACATTGCATGTCGCACTTTTGCAGGTTGCCCCTCGCGCCGCGGTGTCACCATCCACAACGGCAATTCCGGCAGGCTCCACTCGCTCAGCACCGGCTGCAGCAGACCGGCGGCCAGTTCCTTGCGTACTTCCGGCTCCGGTTGCAAGGACAGGCCCAAGCCTTCCAGCACAAAGGCACGCGCCGACAGGATATTGTTGCTGCTGATACGCGGCGGCATCGATAAAGTCACCGTTTCTGCACCGCGCGTCAACTGCAAGCGGCTCAAGCCTTCGTGCGCGGCCACCCCGACCCAGTCGTGTTGCAACAGCTCGGCCGGTGTTTGCGGCAGGCCATGCTTTGCAACATAGACCGGCGACGCACAAATGACAAAGTGCCAGTCGGCCAGATGGCGCGCCACCAGTGACGAATCCTTCAGCTTGCCGGCCCGGATCGCGAGATCAATCTGCAACTCCAGCAGGTCCACCATCTCGTCGTGAAAGAACAGCCGCAGGCTGAGGCCGGGGTTGGCCGCCAACAGCGGTGCCAGCGCGCTGCTGAGCACGCCGCCGGCCAGGCCGCTGGGGGCGGAGATGCGCAGCTCGCCCACCGGCGCATCGCGCAGCGCCGACAGCTGCTGCTCCGCCTGCCGCGCCGCCGCCAGCATCGCCGCGCAGCCCTGATAGAACAGCTGCCCGGCCTCGGTCAGCGTCAGCTTGCGCGTGGTGCGCTGTAGCAGGGTGACGCCATGGCGTTGCTCCAGCCGCCGCAGATGCTGGCTGACCGCCGACGGCGTGATGCCGAGGCTCTGCGCCGCCGCGTTCATCGAGCCTTTCTCGATCACCCGGGCAAACACCGCCATGCTGCGCAATTCGTCCATATTCATTATTTCAACTTAACAATCAATCAATTTTACGACGGATTATCGGAATGTGAATCGGCAATTACACTACTCTCATCAATCACCGCCCGTCAGCGGGCAGCAAGGAGCACTCATGAAAATCGCACTGATCGGCGCCAGCGGCTTTGTCGGCTCGGCCATCCTGAAAGAACTGCTGTCGCGCAATGTCGCCGTCACCGCCATCGCCAGCCGTCCCGAGCGCATCGCTGCTGCGGCCAACCTTGAGGTGGTGGCCGCCGATGCCTACGACGCCGACGAGGTGGCCCGTGCCGTGGCCGGCCACGACGTGGTGATCAGCGCCTTCAACCCCGGCTGGGACAAGGCCGACATCCGCGCGCTGTTCCTCGCCGGCCACCAGGCTATCGTCGCCGGGGTCAAGACCGCCGGTGTACCGCGCTTCATCGAGATCGGCGGTGCCGGCAGCCTGTTCGTCGCCCCCGGCGTGCAGCTGATTGACACCCCGCACTTCCCGGCGGAATACAAGGAAGGTGCCGAGGGCGCGCGCCAGGCGCTGAACCTGCTGCAACAGGAAACGCAGCTGGACTGGGTGTTCGTGTCGCCGCCGGCGCTGCTGTCGCCGGGTGCGCGCAGCGGCCAGTACCGTCTCGGCGGTAACGAGCTGCTGATGGCAGGCGAAGCACCGGCCGGCATCAGCGACGCCGACCTCGCCGTGGCGGTAGTGGACGAAGCGCTGCAGCCGCAACACCACCGCCAGCGCTTTACCGTCGCCAGCGTCTGATTCCCGCCGCGATAGCACACCTTATATAAGCATACGGTTTTGCAGTGCAAACCCTGCCGAACGCCTGATCCGACTGGATCGGCGCGTTTGCGGCAGGTTTTTTTGCTGCAACAGCACATTGAATACTGTCGTCGATGCGTTGACAGCCGCGCGCCGCTTCACTAGATTGCGACCAGCCAATCAAGCCGCTGCAGGAGAGACTGTCATTCGCTGACAGCGCCGAAGGGGAATCGCCCCGGAAACTCTCAGGCAAAAGAACTGCAGCGACGTCTGGCACTCTGGAGAGTAGATCAGCCGCAAGGCCGGATCTCGCCGAAGGAAGCATGGCCCGGTGGGTACACCGTGCGCCGCAATCTCTCAGGCAAAGGGACAGAGGGGGCATCGTCCGGCAGACGCCGGGC
Organism: Vogesella sp. AC12; assembly: GCF_024437575.1. Classification (NCBI taxonomy): domain Bacteria; kingdom Pseudomonadati; phylum Pseudomonadota; class Betaproteobacteria; order Neisseriales; family Chromobacteriaceae; genus Vogesella; species Vogesella sp. AC12. The sequence continues at coordinate 226,738 of NZ_JANFNU010000005.1, read as the reverse complement.
GGGCGCCATTGTCCTTTACGCCGCACATCCATGCGTCAACGCCCTGCCCGACCCTGCCGCCACTACCAGCGCGGTTGCGGCCAACCTTTGCCGTTCGCGCCAAGAAAAAGGAATGCACGATGTTTACCAAAGAGATGGAGATTGCCGGTTTCGACGACGCACTGTGGGCCGCGATGCAGGCCGAGGCACAACGCCAGGAAGACCACATCGAGCTGATCGCCTCCGAGAACTACACCAGCCCGCGCGTGATGCAGGCGCAAGGCAGCCAGTTGACCAACAAGTACGCCGAGGGCTATCCCGGCAAGCGCTACTACGGCGGCTGCGAGCACGTCGATGTCGCCGAACAGCTGGCCATCGACCGCGCCAAGCAACTGTTCGGCGCCGACTACGCCAACGTGCAACCGCACTCCGGCAGCCAGGCCAACGCCGCGGTGTACATGGCGCTGCTGCAGCCGGGCGACACCGTGCTGGGCATGAGCCTGGCGCACGGCGGCCACCTCACCCACGGCGCCAAGGTCAACTTCTCCGGCAAGATTTACAACGCGGTGCAGTACGGCATCAACGTGGACACTGGTGAGATCGACTACGACGAAGTGCAGCGTCTGGCCAGCGAACATAAGCCGAAGATGCTGGTCGCCGGCTTCTCCGCCTACTCGCTGGTGGTGGACTGGAAGCGCATGCGCCAGATCGCCGACAGCGTCGGCGCGTATTTCTTTGTCGACATGGCGCACGTCGCCGGCCTGGTGGCAGCCGGGCTGTACCCGAACCCGGTGCCACACGCGCACGTGGTCACCACCACCACCCACAAGACGCTGCGCGGCCCGCGCGGCGGCCTGATCCTGGCGCAGGCCAACCCCGAGCTGGAAAAGAAACTGCAGTCGCTGGTGTTCCCCGGCATCCAGGGCGGCCCGCTGATGCACGTGATCGCCGCCAAGGCGGTAGCCTTCCTCGAGGCGCTGCAGCCGGAATTCGTCGACTACCAGAAACAGGTGCTGGCCAACGCCCGCGCCATGGTGGAGGTGTTCCAGCAGCGTGGCTACACGGTGGTGTCCGGCAAGACCGATGACCACCTGTTCCTGCTGAGCCTGATCGACAAGGGCCTCACCGGCAAGGCCGCCGACGCCGCGCTGGGTGCCGCCTGCATCACCGTCAACAAGAACGCGGTACCGAACGACCCGCAAAGCCCGTTCGTCACCAGCGGCATCCGCATCGGCAGCCCGGCGATCACCAGCCGCGGCTTCAAGGAAGCGGAAGCCGGCCAGGTGGCGCACTGGGTGTGTGACATCCTCGACGACATCGACAACGCCGATGTCGCCGCCCGCGTGAAACGCCAGGTGGCGGAGCTGTGCGCCGCCTTCCCGGTTTACCGCTAAGCAGCAGCGGGCGCCGTCATTCCGACGGCGCCCGACTATAGTTAAAACAGAACCTGCGCCGCAGGCACCACCTCAAGAGAAGCAACATGGCAATCAGTGTTTTTGATTTGTTCAAGATCGGCATCGGCCCGTCCAGCTCCCACACCGTCGGCCCGATGCGCGCGGCGCGGCAATTCGTCGCCCGGCTGGAAAAGGACGGCCTGCTGGCGCAGACCGCCAGCGTCAAATCCGAAATGTTCGGTTCTCTCGGTGCCACCGGCAAAGGCCACGGCAGCGATGTGGCGGTACTGCTCGGGCTGCAGGGCGAATACCCGGACCTGGTCGACACCGATGCCGTCGACGGCATGCTGGCCGCCATCCGCAACAACAAGCGCATCGCACTCCTGGGCACGCACGAGATCGACTTCATCGAGTCCGAGCACCTGATCCTGCACAAGCGCAAGGCGCTGCCCTATCACCCTAATGGCATGATCTTCGAGGCGTTTGCCGCCGACGGCAGCAGCCTGTCCAAGCGCGCCTACTACTCGGTCGGCGGCGGCTTCGTGGTCGACGAGGCGGCGATCGACGCCGGCTTCGTGCCACCGGGCATCACCGAGCTGAAGCACCCGTTCAAGAGCGGCGCCGAGCTGCTGGCGCTGTGCCAGCGCCACGGCAAGAGCATCAGCCAGATCATGCTGGAGAACGAGTTGGCGTGGCGCAGCGAGGACGAGATCCGCAGCGGCCTGCTCAACATCTGGCACGTGATGCAGGCCTGCGTGAAGCGCGGCTGCGAGCGCGAGGGCATCCTGCCCGGCGGCATGAAGGTCAAGCGCCGCGCCGCCGACATGCACCGCAAGCTGCTGTCGTCGCCGGAAGCGGCGCTGCGCGACCCGCTGACGGTACTGGACTGGGTGAACCTGTACGCGCTGGCAGTGAACGAGGAAAACGCCGCCGGCGGCCGCGTGGTGACCGCGCCGACCAACGGCGCCGCCGGCATCATCCCGGCGGTACTGCACTACTACGCGCGCTTCATCCCCGGCGCCAGCGACGACGGCATCGTGCGCTTCCTGCTCACCGCTGGCGCCATCGGCATCCTGTTCAAGCTCAATGCGTCCATTTCCGGCGCCGAAGTCGGCTGCCAGGGCGAAGTCGGCTCCGCCTGTTCGATGGCGGCCGGCGGCCTGGCCGAAGTGCTGGGCGGCACGCCGGAGCAGGTGGAAAACGCCGCCGAGATCGGCATGGAACACAATCTGGGGCTGACCTGCGACCCGGTCGGCGGCCTGGTACAGGTGCCGTGCATCGAGCGCAACGCGATGGCGTCGATCAAGGCCATCAACGCGGCGCGGATGTCGCTGCGCGGCGACGGCCAGCACTTCGTGTCGCTGGACCGCGTGATCAAGACCATGCGCGACACCGGCCGCGACATGAGCACCAAGTACAAGGAAACCGCGCGCGGCGGGCTGGCGATCAACGTGATCGAGGTGCCGGTCAACATCGTCGAGTGCTGAGCGCACCATCCGCGACAGCTGCGGCCAACCTTGCACAAGGTTGGCCGCAACGACAAAGCCCGCCTTTTCGGCGGGCTTTTTGCATTCACGCGTCCGGCTACAGGAAGCGCGCCGGCGCATACGGTGCCGGATCGGTGAACGGCGTCTCTCCGCAGATCACCTGCGCCAGCAGTTGGCCGCACACCGGCCCCAGCGTCAGGCCGTGGTGGGCGTGGCCGAAGTTGAACCACAGGCCCTTGTGGCGCGGTGCGGCGCCCAGCGCCGGGCGCATGTCCGGCAGGCACGGGCGGCTGCCCATCCACGGCGTGACATCCAGCCGCTCACCGAGCGGGAACAGCCCGCGCGCCAGCGCCTCGGCCTGCTCCAGCTGCGCGTAGTTGGGGGCGGCGTCGCGCCGCGCCAGTTCCACGCCGGTGGCGATGCGCAGGCCGCGCTGCATCGGAGATACCACGAAGCCGCCTTCCACGTCGGCCACGGTGTAGCTCAGCCCCGGCCCCAGAGGCCGGTAGTGCATGTGGTAGCCGCGCTTGGTCTGCAGCGGAATGCGGTAGCCCAGCGGCTGGAAAATGTCATCGGACCACGGCCCCATGGCGACGACGACCTGCGCCGCGCGCAGCGTGCCGCCACTGGTGACCACCTGCCAGCCGCTGCCGTCCGGGACCAGCGCCGTGGCCTCCTGCTGCAGGAGTACCCCGCCCAGGCTCTCGAAATAGGCGGCATAGCCGCGGGTCAGTGCACCCGGATCGCTGATGCGCTGCGGGTCGCGCCAGTGCACCGCGCCGGCGAAGCCCTCGCCGAGGCCCGGCTCGGCGGCGCGCAGCTGTGCCGCGTCGAGGATCTGCAACTGCAGACCGTGTTCGGCGGCAATGCGGCGCGCGTTGGCGGCCTCGGCGGCAAAGCCGGCCTCGGTGCGGTAGGCCTCGAACAGACCGTCGTCACTGCACAGCCCGCGCATATTGGCCGCGGCGATCAGCGTGGCGTGTTCGTCCAGGCTGCGGCTGATCAGCGGCAGCATGTCGTGCGCGGCGGCGGCGAGGCGATGCGGGGCGGACGCACGGAAGTAGCGCCACAGCCACGGCGCGCTCTGCAGCAGGCTGGACGGCTGGTAGCGCACGTCGGCACTGCGGTTGCGGCCGATGCGCAGCACGCTGGCGATATTGCGCGGGAAGCCGTAGGGCACCACGGCGGCGCGTTCCAGCAGGCCGGCGTTACCGTGGCTGGTTTCCTCGCCGGGCGCGCGGCGGTCGAGCAGCGCCACGCGCAAGCCGCGCTGCTGCAGGGCGATGGCAGAAGAAACGCCGATCATGCCGGCGCCGAGGACGATGATGTCGAAATCCATGTTGTGCTTCTTTCAGATGCAGTTGCCATGGGCGCTGCGAGCAGCGGCCATGGCAACGGAATCTGCAAGGTTGGCCGCAGCCTGCGGCCAACCTTGCACGCCGCTTACTTGGCGACGATGTCGCGGTGGAAGTACTTCTGCGACAGCTTGCTGAGGGTGCCGTCCTGCTTCAGGCTGGCAATCGCCTTGTCCAGCTCGGCCTTGCGCGGGTCGCCCTTGCGCAGGCCCATGCCGGTGCCCTCGCCGAGGGTGGCGAAGTCGCTGATCACGCCGCCGGCAAAGTCAAAGTCCTTGCCCTGCGGCTTGCTGAGGAAGCCTTCCATCGCAGTCTGCGCTTCCTGCACCCCGGCATCCAGACGACCGGCGGCCAGATCAAGGAAAATCTGCGCCTGGTCGCGGTAGGCAACCACCTTCACGCCGTGTTTCTCCCAGTGCTTGCGCACGAAGTCTTCCTGGGTGGCGCCCTGCAGCACGCCGACGGTCTTGCCCTTCAGGCTGGCCACGGTCGGCGTCAGCTTGCTGTCGCGACGCGCCACCATCTGGATCGGCACGATGTAGATCGGGGCGGTGAAGTCGATGGACTCGCGGCGCTTGGCGGTGATGTTCATCGCCGAGTTGATGACGTCGAACTTCTTCGCCTTCAGGCCGGGGATCAGGCCCTCGAACGAGGTTTCCACCCAGCTGCACTTGGCGGCCATGCGCTCGCAGATCGCCTTGCCGACATCGATGTCGAAGCCGACCAGCTGGCCGTCGGCCTGCTTGCTCTCGAACGGCGGGTAGAACGGCTCCAGCCCCATGCGCAGCGGCGCACCCTGCGCCATGGCGGTACCGGCGAGGCAGGCCAGCAGAGGGAAAACGGCATTGCGAACGCGTTTGCTGATCATGAAATGTCTCCTTTGTTCCTGTAGCGGGTAACGTCCCGTCCCGTTGCGCCTGGCCAGGCCATGGCGCCTGCGTGGTTTGGCAGCCGGCGGGGCTGCGTTCACGTCTTGCTTTGGCTCGGTCACAAGATAGACATTTTTTCTACTTTGGACAATTAATTTATAAAAAATCTGACCGCCACCCACCAGACACGGCGGTCAAAGCCGACCACCCCATGACAAATCCATGTATTGAGCTGCAATTTATCATTTAAATAACAACAACTTGACATCAAACAAGCAGCCAAAAACACCAGCAAACCCCTGGAAAAATGGCCGCCACACAATTTGTAGACTTTTTTTCCACAATGGAATTTAATACAACAAACAAGCCTGCCACGGTCTACCATCCGGCAGTGCCCGAGCACACCAATACGAGAGCCCAGCATGAACCACATCGACCACCACGCCGCGCCCCTGCTCCTCAACCAGCAACAGGTGCGCGACTACCTGCCGGCGCTGCCGGTGCGCGCCGCGCTGAGCGCGCTGTTCCAGGCACTGGCGCACGAGCGCGCGGTACAGCCGGCACAGACGCTGACCCTGTTCCCGCAAGGCGCCGGCGACGTCATCACCTATCAGGGCGTACTGGCCGATGCCGGCGTGTTCGGCGCCAAGCTGTCGCCCTACATCGTCACCGACGGCCGGCCGGTGATCAGTGCCTGGACCAGCCTGATGTCGATGCAAACCGGCCAGCCGCTGCTGTTCTGCGATTCCGGCCTGCTGACGGTGGAACGCACCGCCGGCACCAGCGCGCTGGCCATCGAGCTGCTGGCGCGGCAAGACAGCCGCCAGCTGACACTGATCGGCTGCGGCGCGCTCGGCCAGGCGCACCTGCGCCACGTGCTGCCGCTACGCGACTGGCAGCGCATCCGCGTGTACGCGCCGGATCTCGCCGCCAAGCCGGAGCTGCAGCAACAACTGCAGGCGCTGGACCCGCGCATCGAGATCAGCAGCAGCGTGGATGCCGCCTGCGACAACGCCGACGTGATCATGCTGTGTACCTCCTCCGCCGCGGCGGTGCTGGACCCGGCCACGCTCAGCAAAGCGGCGCTGATCACCTCGATCAGCACCAATGCCGTCAACGCGCACGAGGTGGCACCGGCCAGCCTCGCCGCGATGGACGTGTACTGCGACCACAAGCACAGCACGCCGGACAGCGCCGGCGAGATGGTGCTCGCCAGCCAGCAGGGCAGCTGGCAGCGCGACCGCATCGTCGGTGATCTGGCCGATCTGGTCAGCCAGCGCTGCGCGCTGCCGGACTACCAGCGCCCGGTGTTCTTCCGCTCCATCGGCATGGGCTTGCAGGACATCGCCATCGCCTGCGCACTGCTGCAACAGGCGCAGGCCGCGCAATGAGTCCGCAGCGGCACACCGCGGACGGTCTGACGGCGGCCGGCGGGCGCAAGGCTTGTGCCCTGCCCGCTGCATCAGGCACTATCGCTGTCCCTGCCGTTGCGCCCGATCCGACCATGACGTCCACGCCCAGCCCTACGCCGCAGCAATTGCTGCTGTCGCGCTACAGCCACCTCGCCGACAGCATCGCCAAGCTGTTCTTTCCCTACGCCGAGGTGGTGATCCACGACCTGGCGCAGCAGCGCGTGCTCTACCTCGCCAACAACCTGTCGCGGCGCGAGATCGGCGACGAATCGGCGCTGGAGGAAATCGAGCGCACCATCGCTGAACGCTACGTCGGGCCGTATGAAAAGGTGAACTGGGACGGCCGCAAGATGCGCTGCGTCAGCTCGGTGCTGTTTGACGATGCCGGCGCCGCGCTGGGGGTGATGTGCATCAACTTCAATATCGCGGTGTTCGAGGACATGCACGGCATGCTGGGCATGCTGCTGAAGGGCGCTGGCTTGGTGGAACAACCGGCGGAGCTGTTCCGTGACGACTGGCAGGAGCGCATCAACACCTTCATGCACCGCTGGCTGCAGGAGCGGCAGCTGGCGCTCAATACCCTGTCGCGCCAGCACCGCAAGGAGCTGGTCGAAGCGCTGTACGCCGAGGGCGCCTTCAACGGCAAGAGCGCCACCCACTACATCGCCAACGTGCTCGGCCTCGGCCGCGCCACGGTGTACAAATACCTGCAGACGCTGAAATAGGCGTCCGCCAATGAAAAAGGTTGGCCGCATCGCTGCGGCCAACCTTTTGCTGTCTGCGGCCGCGCACGGCCGGAGGTTTAGAACCTGTTCAAGGTCTCGCGAGCTAGAGCGAGACAAGGCGAAAATGCCTGAGGAAGCGGCATTTAACTGAATATAACCAGCATTCCGCAGGCGTTTTTAACGCGGTATCGCCCCTATTGCGATCAAGTCGCAGCAGGCATTGAGCAGGTTCTTACTGTTTCTGCAGCAGGCGCAGCGTAATCTGCAGCTCGCCGTTGTCACCCTTCACCGTCTGCACGTTCTGCAGGCTCAGATCGGACGGCAGCAGCAGGCTGATGCCATTGCCGACACCGACCTTGCTCCAGCTCTTTTCCAGGCGCCGCGCCATGCCCTGCGCCGGCAGCCGCACGTCGCTCTCCAGCGCAAAGCCGTAGTTCTCGGCGGCGCTGTCGAACAGGCGCCCGATCTGCTCCGGCTCGACGTAGCGCTCCGCCATGCTGCCCATCTGCCGCGGCGACACCTCCGGCACCGTCTTGCACAGCGTCATCACCTCATCCTTGAAGCGCACCTGCGCCAGCGGGTCTTCGATCTCTTCCGAGATCTGTTCCATCACCTCGGCCACCAGCTTGCTGCTGCTGCTGGTATCCGGCACCCGCATCGCCTGCAGGAAGTCGTCGAGCCAGAACTTGGCCTCGTGACCCTGGCGGTCGACCGCGTACAGCAGCGGCCCGTTTTCCAGGATCAGCGCGCCCTTGTCGATCAGGCGCGGGTTGATGCCGCTGGCGTGGCTGATGTCGAACACCTCGCCACTCTCGACGATGGTGAGGAAATCCTCCTGGATTTCCGCCTTGAACACGCCCAGCGCGCGCTGCGGGCTGTCCGCCTCGCCCAGGCCGGAGAACAGGATCACCAGCAGGTCGCCGGCGGCGATGTTCGGGTGCTGCGAGCGCGCGAACAGGTGCTTGGCGATGCGCTGCGACACCTCCAGCAGATCGACGTCGCCGCGGAAAAACTGCCGCGTGTAGTGGTACAGCTCGTTGAGGTTGAGATCGGTCTCGTGGAAGAACTGGTACTTCTTCTTGTCGGAGACGATGCCCTTCAGGTAGCCGTCCAGAATCAGCGCCGACACCGCCTCGTCCACGCCGATGGCCTTGTGCGACAGCTGCAACGGCTCGCCACGCGCCGGATTGCCGACACGGTGTACCACCAAACGCTCTACCCTGGATTCGCTAATCAGCATGCTCGGATCTGTCCTCATTCAATCAAGGCGCGATTATCGCCGCCCTTGCCCCGCACAACAAGGTTGGCCGCAGCTCAGGCCACCACCTCGGCCAGCCCGAACTGCAAGGCGGCCAGCCTGGCGTACAGCGGCGAGCGCTGCAGCAGCTCGGCGTGGGTGCCCTCCGCCACGATGCGGCCCTGCTCCAGCACCACGATGCGGTCGGCCTGCTTCACCGTCGCCAGGCGGTGGGCGATGACGATGGTGGTGCGCCCGGCGGCGGCACGCTCCAGCGCCTGCTGCACCAGCTGTTCCGATTCGGCATCCAGCGCGCTGGTGGCCTCGTCCAGCAGCAGGATGGGCGGGTTTTTCAGGATGGCGCGCGCAATGGCGATGCGCTGGCGCTGGCCGCCGGACAGGCGCACGCCGCGCTCGCCTAGATAGCTGTGATAGCCCTCCGGCAGGCGCTCGATGAATTCGTGCGCGGCGGCGGCGCGGGCGGCGGCGAACACCTCCTCGTCCGTGGCGTCGGGCCGGCCGTAGCGGATGTTCTCCAGCGCGCTGGCACCGAAGATCACCGTGTCCTGCAACACGATGCCGATGTGGCGGCGCAGCGCCTGCGGGTCCAGCTGCGCGATATCGGTGCCGTTGAGCGTGATGCGGCCAACTTGCGGATCATAAAAGCGCAGCAGCAGCTGGAACAGCGTGGTCTTGCCCGCGCCGGACGGCCCGACCAGCGCCACCTGCTCGCCGGGGCGGATGGCGAGGGTGATGCCGGACAGCGACGGCTGCCCGGGTCGCGACGGGTAGGCGAAGCCGACGTCTTGCAGTTGCAGGCCATCGCCCGTTGCCGGCAAGGGCAGCGGCTGCGCCGGCGGCTGTACCGGCGAGCGCTGTGCCAGCAGTGCCATCAGCCGTTCGGTGGCGCCGGCGGCGCGCTGCAGGTCGCCCCACACCTCGGCCACCGCGCCGATGGCGCCGGCGGTCACCACCGCGTAGAGGATGAACTGCGCCAAGAGGCCGCTGCTCATCTCGCCGGCCAGCACCGCGCGCGCGCCCAGCCACAGCACGAACACCACCGCGCCGAACACCAGCATGATCACCACCGCCGTCAGCTGCGAACGGGCGCGGATGCGCGCCAGCGCGGTGTCGAAGCTGAGCGCCACCGAGCCGTCGAAACGCACGGTTTCGCGCGCCTCCTGCGCGAAGGCCTGCACCGTCTGCACCGCGTTCAGCGTCTCGCCGGCCATGGCGCTGGAATCGGCGATGCGGTCCTGGCTGGCGCGCGACAGCGTGCGCACGCGGCGGCCGAAGACCAGGATGGGCAGGATCACCAGCAACAGCGTCACCAGGATGTAGCCGGTCAGGCTGGGGCTGGTCACCGCCAGCATCACCAGCCCGCCCAGCATCAGCAGGATGTTGCGCAGCCCCATCGACAGGCTGGTGCCGATCACGGTCTGCACCAGCGTGGTGTCGGTGGTCAGCCGCGACAGCACCTCGCCGGTTTGCAGCGTCTCGAAGTATTCCGGGCTCATGCGGATCACGTGGCGGTACACCGCGCTGCGCACGTCGGCGGTGACGCGCTCGCCCAGCCACGACACCAGATAGAAACGCAGCGCGGTGAACAGCGCCAGGACCAGCGCCAGCGCCAACAGCGCCAGAAAGTAGCCGTCGACCGCCTCGCGCTGCACGAAGGCGTGGTCGATCAGGTAGCGGAACGCCACCGGCAGCAGCAGCGTGGCCATGGCCGCCACCAGCAGCGCCAGCGCGGCCAGCAGCGCACGACCGCGATACGGCCGCAAAAACGGCCACAGCCCGGACAGCGGGGTAAGACGTTGCAATAAACCTGGGCTAGCCACGGCAGCACTCCACAATTAGCATACGATGCGTAACAAGTGCCGCAACGGTACGCTTTTTTCAAGAGCGGCACCGCAATTGCCATCCCCATCCGGCGCCGCCTGCCCTGCCGGCGGCCGCGCCGACCACCACAAGGCCCGTCATGCTGATCAACTGCGTTGCCTACCACAACGGCCAAAAACTCGGCGACATCCCGGTAAACGCCATCCCCGAACACCTGGCCAAGCCGGACTGCCTGGTGTGGGTCGCGCTGCAAGACCCGACCCCGGACGAAATCAGCCACTTCGGCCACCAGTTCGCGCTGCACCCGCTGGCGGTGGAGGACGCGCTGCACGGCCACCAGCGCCCGAAGCTGGACGAATACGGCGACACCCTGTTTCTGGTGATGAAGACGCTGGAGCCGGACCGCGAGAACGGCATCCACGTCGGTGAGGTCGACCTGTTCGTTGGCCGCAACTTCCTGCTGTCGATCCGCAACCAGACGCGCAAGGGCTTCCAGGACGTGCGCGCACGCTGCGAACGCGAGCCGCACCTGCTGGCGCACGGCAGCGGCTTTGTGCTGTACGCGCTGATGGATGCGGTGGTCGACCGCTACCTGGCCGTGATCCACCAGCTGGAAGACGAGCTGGACAGCATCGAAGGCCGGCTGTTTCTCAAGGGTAGCTCGGCGCGACGCAATATTGCGGCGCTGTACGCGCTCAAGCGCAAATTGATCACCGTCCACCACGCCGCCGCGCCGCTGCACGAGGCCACTGCGCGGCTGTACGGCGGCCGCGTGCCGCCGCCCTGCCACGAGCTGCCGGAGTATTTCCGTGACGTGGACGACCACCTGTCGCGCATCCTGCACACCGTGGAATCGCAGCGCGACCTGCTGGCCACCGCCATCCAGGTCAATATCGCGATGATCTCGCTGGACGAAAGCAGCATCAGCAAGAAGCTGGCCGCCTACGCCGCGCTGTTCGCGGTGCCGACCATGATCGCCGGCATCTACGGCATGAACTTCGACTACATGCCGGAGCTGCGCACGCCGCTGGGCTACCCGCTGTCGCTGCTGAGCATGGTGGTGCTGGATGTGCTGCTGTGGCGCCGCTTCCGTCGCGCCGGCTGGCTGTAGCATTACCCCACTAAAAGTAAAAGATGTTATCGATTATTGGCGCTTTTACCCCCACCATGACATCGGTACACTCGATTCATTCGCTAAAGCAAAGCGCCCTCATCCGGCGCACGACGACAAAGAGAGAAACTTCATGACTACGCGCATCCAGAACCACCGCCTGCACGTTGCGGCCAACCTTTACCACTTCATCGAACAGGAAGCGCTGCCCGGCACCGGCGTCGATGCCGCCGCCTTCTGGCAGGGTTTCGATGCGCTGGTGCACACGCTGGCGCCGAAGAACCGCGCGCTGCTGGCCGAACGCGACCGCCTGCAAAGCGAGATCGACGCCTGGCACCGCGCCCACCCCGGCCCGATCGCCGACATGGCCGCCTACAAGGCCTTTCTCGCCGGCATCGGCTACCTGAAACCGGTTCCGGCCGACGCGCAGATCAGCACCAGCAACATCGACAGCGAAATCGCGGAACAGGCCGGCCCGCAGCTGGTGGTGCCGGTGATGAACGCCCGCTACGCGCTGAACGCGGCCAACGCGCGCTGGGGCAGCCTGTACGATGCGCTGTACGGCACCGACGCCATCAGCGAAGACGGCGGCGCCAGCCGTGCCGGCGGCTACAACGCGGTACGCGGCGGCAAGGTGATCGCCTTCGGTCGCGATTTCCTCGACCAGGCGGCAACGCTGGAGAACGGCTCGCACTTTGACGCCACCGCCTATACCGTGGTGGCCGGCCAGCTGCAGGTACAACTGAACGACGGCAACCGCAGTGGCCTGAAGCAGCCTGGCCAGTTCATCGGCTTCAACGGCGACGCCACCGCGCCGAGCGCCATCCTGCTGAAACAGAACGGCCTGCACTTCGAGATCCAGATCGACAAGGCCAGCGCCATCGGCGCGCAGGACGGCGCCGGGGTCAAGGACATCGTGATGGAAGCGGCGATCAGCACCATCATGGACTGCGAGGATTCCGTCGCCGCCGTCGATGCCGACGACAAGGTGGTCGTTTATCGCAACTGGCTGGGGCTGATGAAGGGCGATCTGGTCGAGGAAGTCAGCAAGGGCGATAAAACCATCACCCGCCGCCTGAATGCCGACCGCCAGTACCTGACGCCGGCTGGCGACACGCTGAGCCTGCACGGCCGCAGCCTGATGTTCATCCGCAACGTCGGCCACCTGATGAGCAACCCGGCCATCCTCGACGGCGACGGCCGCGAGATTCCGGAAGGCATCATGGACGCGGTGGTCACCACCCTGATCGCGCTGCACGACCAGCAGCGCCGCGGCAACTCGCGCGCCGGCTCGATCTACATCGTGAAGCCGAAGATGCACGGCCCGGACGAGGTGGCATTCGCCAACGAGCTGTTCGGCGCGGTGGAAAGCCTGCTCGGCCTGCCGCAGTACACCGTGAAGCTGGGCATCATGGACGAGGAGCGCCGCACCAGCGTCAACCTCAAGGCCTGCATCGCCGCCGCCCGCCACCGCGTCGCCTTCATCAACACCGGCTTCCTCGACCGTACCGGTGACGAGATGCACACCGCGATGGAAGCCGGCCCGATGATCCGCAAGGGCGACATGAAGACCAGCAAGTGGATCACCGCCTACGAGCGCAGCAATGTGCAGGTCGGCCTCGATTGCGGCCTGCGCGGCCACGCCCAGATCGGCAAGGGCATGTGGGCGATGCCGGACCTGATGGCAGAAATGCTGAAGCAGAAGATCGGCCACCCGAAAGCCGGCGCCAACACCGCCTGGGTGCCGTCACCGACCGCCGCCGTGCTGCACGCACTGCACTACCACCAGGTAAACGTGCAGCAGGTACAACAGGGGCTGGAAGGCCAAACCATCGACGTACTGGACGAGCTGCTGACCATTCCGGTTGCGGCCAACCCGCAGTGGAGCGCCGCCGAAATCCAGCAGGAGCTGGACAACAACGCGCAGGGCATCCTCGGCTACGTGGTGCGCTGGATCGACCAGGGTGTCGGCTGCTCCAAGGTGCCGGACATCCACAACGTCGGCCTGATGGAAGACCGCGCCACGCTGCGCATCTCCAGCCAGCACATCGCCAACTGGCTGCGCCACGGCATCACCAGCGAGGCGCAGGTGATGGAAACGCTCAAGCGCATGGCGGCGGTGGTCGACGCCCAGAACGCCGGCGACCCGCTGTACCAGAACATGGCCGGCAATTTCGATACCTCCGTTGCCTTCAAGGCTGCCTGCGATCTGGTGTTCAAGGGCTGCGCACAGCCATCCGGCTACACCGAGCCGCTGCTGCACGCCTGGCGTCTCGTGGCCAAGGCGCAGTAAGCGCCGCCGCCCCATCGCCCCGCAAACGCGCCATCGCCGATGGCGCGTTTTTTCATGCCGGACACGCCGACGCAACAAGGCCGGCGCCCGCGGCGGCGCGAACTATACTGCACTGTCGCTTATCCGGGAGGACACCATGAAGCAACTGATCATCCTGCTCAGCCTGCTGGCGGCGCCGGCCATGGCGCTGGACATCAACGACGCCAGCTACGACGAGCTGGTGGCCGCCGGTTTCAGCACCGCCGATGCGCAGCGCATCGTCGACGCGCAGCTGACCACCACCTTCACCAACAGCCGTGACCTGCTGGCGATCAAGGGCATCACCCAGGGCGATCTCAACCGCGTGCGCGCGTCGCTGACCATCAACGGCGAGCCAGTCACCACCCGTTCCGGCACCGCGCCGGCCATTCCCGGCGTCCGGCCCGCCATCCCGGCCAGCAAGAGCAGCAGCGTTGATCTGGGCAGCCCCGGCAGCAAGGGCAAGAGTGGCGACAGCCAGCGCGGCGGTAACGGCGGTGGTGGCGGTAACGGTGGCGGCAAGGGCAAGGGCAACTGAGCCGGCCGGTCACCTGCGATACAGCCTCCGCCAACGACAACGCGCCATCCACGGATGGCGCGTTTTTTTGGGGTGTGCCCAAGGTTGGCCGCAACGCTGCGGCCAACCCTGGCAACGGTCGCTCAGTAGTAAATCACCTCGCGGCGGGTGCTGAGGCAGCCGTTGCCCTGCATCTGCGGCGTCAGGTACACGTACACCGACTTGTCGTCGTTGCGCAGGATGGTGGTGCTCTCGTTCAGCGATGCGTGATACTTGAACTCGCCGTAGATTTCCTCGCGCAGCACGGTGCAGGCCTTCGGCCAGTACGCCGTTTCGTTGTATTCCGCCGAACACCGGCCCGACTTGTCCGGGCCGACGCTCATCGACACGTGGCTGTCGCCATCCGAATACTTCTTGGCGATCAGGCTGGAAAACGGCCGGCGGTCGGCGTCTTTGTCATTCCAGATATCGTGCGAGGCATGGCCGCCGTCCTTGACGATAAAACTGGCCACCTTCTTCAGTGGTGCCATGCAGGTCTTGATCTTGGCATCCACGGCATTGTCCACCGGGCTGGGCTCGCCGGCCTGTGCCAGCAGCGGTGCCAGTAAGGCCAGCAGCAGCGTTGAGCGGTATCTCATCTTCTCTCCCCTTGTGCAAAGCACGCGCCGCTCGGCCGCAGTGCGTGACCACTCAACATACCATCAGCACCATGCCAGTGAAATGACCTGCGTCAGCCACCGTGCCCGACCCTAGTGCAGCAGCGGCATCAGGCTCGCCAGCTGCTGGCCGTGCTCGTCCAGCAACAGCAAGTCGCCACCCTGCCATTGCCAGCGCCGTACCGATTTCAGTGCGGCAAGGAAGGCCGGCTCGATCTCCTGCGGCTGCGGGCAGGCCTGCCGCGTGCTGGTCAGCTGGCGGAAGCGCAGCTTGGCCGGCGACAGGCGGTAGCTGCCGCCGAAGCGGTTGCAACCGGCCACGCCGCTCACCCGCTGCGTGGCGGCATCCAGCTCGAAATAAGGTCGCGCCACATTGGCGGCGATCGGCTTGCCCGCCAGCGTGCGCAAGTGCCAGCGCTCCTGCTGCAGCCGTTGCAAGGTGGTGTCCGGGACGGTGCCATCACAGCGCTGGCGCTGGCTGATGCTGCCAAAGCGCTGCGGAATCACGCTCAGCCGGTAGCCGGCCTCGTCGTGGCGTGGCGCCAGCGTCGCTTCCATCCGCACCAGCAGGCGCTCGCCGGGCCGCTGCCGCGTGGCCAGATAGGCGCGTTCCAGCGCAACGTTGTCGCCCTCCGCCACCACCGGCAGGCGCATGCCCAGCTCGCACAGTTCGATGGTGCCGGCATCGGCCATGTACTGGTACAGGCCGCTCAGCTGCAGCCGCGGTTCGATCGGCGCAAACTGGCGCGCGCGGCGCAGCGAATAGTTAAGGCGCGACACGATCAGGCGGCCGTCGCTGTCGAGCTTGGTCAGCCGCTTATTGCGCACCGCAAACAGCAACGGCGCCTCGTTGGCAGCACTGAGATGCAGCCGGCCGTCCTCCATGCGCCAGACGCCCATCTGGTCGTGCTGCAGCGGCTGCGGCTTGCCGCGATAAACCTGGCGCAGGGTGTAATAGCGCTCGTCCCACAGATCCAGCTGCCAGCTGACGCCGGCGCAATCGGCACACGGCAGCTCGCCGCGATAGGTGGCCGGATAGTCGGGCAGCGACTGCGCCGGCGCCGGCAGCGGCGTGAGCGGCAGCAACAGCAGCAGGCCGCGCATGAGTGAGGATTTCAGCAACGCAGACTCCTTGGTGGACAGTAAGGGACAGGCTGGGACCGGCCCGGTGCCGGAGCGTTCCGCAGCGCTGGCCGGCCACGCGCAAACGGCCGGCGGCGGCTGATTAGCGGCGGAATGCGCCGCCATCCGCCAGCGGTACGGAACTTGCCCGCCAGTATGCCTTCTAAGCGCGGTGAACAGCATCAGCTGGTCCATTCCCCACCAGCCCCATCCAAGGAGTACACCATGCAACAAACCCTGACCCGTTCGCTGATCCTGCTGGCCGCCATCGCGGCACTGACCGGCTGCGCCGGCATGACCCAGAACCAGCGTAACGCCGCCATCGGTGCTGCCATCGGCGGCGTGGCCGGCTCGGTCCTGACCGGCGGAGACACCCTCGGCACCCTTGGTGGCGCGGCCGTCGGCGGCGTCATCGGCAACGGCGGCATCAAGTAAGCCGCCTCGCCGTTACAAGCACCGGGCGCGCACTGCGCGCCCGACCACACCACCGCCGTCACGCTGCCGTGACGGCGGTTTTGTTTGTGGCGGCCAACGTTGGCCGCAGACGGCGCGGCAAGCAACAAGCAGCACACAGACACCGCACCGGAAAACCGTTACAGAACAGACCATTAACGACAGCACCGGCACGCCAGACCGCCGCATCGGCACATGGTCAGCCGGCGATCAGCGGCTATACTGCGGTATGAGCCGCGACCTCCCGCCGCGACTTCGCCAAGGAGCAGCATCATGGGCAAAATCCGACACAGTACCAAGGAAGCGAAAAAGCAGGCACAGCACACGCCGAAGGAGAAACGCGCCGCCAAACAGCTGAAGAAACACGCTGGCGACACCCCTCCTCTGCTACCCCCGCACTGAACCCCGCCCGCTTTTACCCCGTCCACCAGTAACGAGCCCCTTACGCTGCCTGGTCACGACTCCCGCGCCAGGCAGCAACAGGCGAGCCACTCGCCCCTCACCTCGTCATGAAGCTCACCCCGACAGCCAACGGGTGCAGAGCGCCTGTGCTCCAGCCGGCGGCCGCCCACGCATCGCGCAAACCGCAATCCAGCATCGCAAACTGACACTGCCCCGGCCGCAGGGCCACGCAGCAGACCGCGCGCGCCCGTCACACACCCCGCCATGCAGATCACGCCGCCAGCCAACGGGCGCTGTGCGCCTGCTCAACCGGCAAGCACGAACTCATCATCCCGACCGCAACTCCGCTCCCGAACTGGCCCAGCCCCGGCCGCAGGGCCACGCGGCAGACCGCGCGCGCCCGCGCATGGCGAGCGGCGCCATGGTCTAGACTGAAAGCAGCGCCCCCATGGCGCGGAGTCCTGCAATGAGCAAGCTGTGGCAGTTCATCGCCGTGGTCTGGCTGGCCCTGCTGCCTGGCCTGACGGCGGCAGCCACGCCGGCACCGGTCGTCATCATCCCGCTCAGCGGTGCCATCGGCCCGGCCAGCGCCGACCACGTTGGCCGCAGCCTGGCGCGCGCGCAGCGCGAGGGCGCGCAGCTGGCGGTGCTGCAGATGGACACCCCCGGCGGGCTGGATACCTCGATGCGGCAGATCATCAAGGCCATCCTCGCCTCGCCGGTGCCGGTGGCCAGCTTCGTCGCCCCCAGCGGCGCCCGCGCCGCCAGCGCCGGCACCTACATCCTGTACGCCAGCCACATCGCCGCGATGGCCCCCGGCACCAACCTCGGCGCCGCCACCCCGGTGCAGATCGGCATGACCGGCCCGCCGGACAAGGCCGGCAAGCCCGACAGCAGCGCCCCGGCCAGCAGCAACCAGGATGCACTGAGCCGCAAACAGGTGAACGACGCCGCCGCCTACATCCGCGGCCTGGCGCAGCTGCGTGGCCGCAACGTGGAATGGGCCGAGCGCGCGGTGCGCGAGGCCGTCAGCCTGTCGGCCGGCGACGCGCTGGCGCTGCGGGTGGTGGATCTCACCGCGCGCGACATCCCCGACCTGCTGCAGCGGCTGGACGGCCGCAGCGTGCCGATGGCCAGCGGCACACGGGTGCTGCACACCGCCGGTGCCGCAGTCATCACCCTGCCGCCGGACTGGCGCAGCCGCTTCCTCGGCGTGATCACCGACCCCAGCGTGGCGATGATCCTGATGCTGCTGGGCATCTACGGCCTGCTGTTCGAGTTTTCCAATCCCGGCTTCGTGCTGCCCGGCGTGGTCGGTGCCACCTGCCTGCTGCTGGGGCTGTACGCGCTGCAAATGCTGCCGGTCAACTACGCCGGGCTGGCGCTGGTGCTGCTGGGGCTGGGCTGCATGATCGCCGAGGCCTTCCTGCCCAGCTTCGGCACGCTGGGGCTGGGCGGCATCGTCGCCTTCGTCATCGGCGGGGTGATGCTGGTCGATACCGAACAGCCCGGCCTCGGCGTGCCACTGGGGCTGATCGTGGCGCTGGCGGCCATCTCCGGCCTGTTCGTGTTCCTGGTCAGCGGCATGGCGCTCAAGGCCCGCCGCCAGCCACAGGTCGGCGGCGAAGTGGCGCTGATCGGCAGCCACGGCGAAATGCTCGACGATCTGGACGGCGAAGGCTGGGCCAGCATCCGCGGCGAATGCTGGCGCGTGCACAGCGCGACGCCACTGAAACGCGGCCAGCCGGTGCGGGTCACCGCGCGGCAAGGGCTGCTGCTGGAGGTGACGCCAAGCAGCGACCCCGACAAAGGAGAATCACCATGAGTTACGAAATGGGCGGTGGCTTGTTAATGCTGATCCTGGCGCTGCTGGTACTGCTGCTGATCGCGTCGTCGTTCCGCATCCTGCGCGAATACCAGCGCGGCGTGGTGTTCATGCTCGGCCGCTTCTGGCGGGTGAAGGGGCCGGGGCTGGTCCTGGTCATCCCCGGCGTGCAGCAGATGGTGCGCGTCGACCTGCGCACGGTGGTGATGGACGTGCCGTCGCAGGACGTGATCTCGCACGACAACGTGTCGGTGAAGGTCAACGCCGTGCTCTACTTCCGCGTGGTCGATCCGGAACGCGCCATCATCCAGGTCGCCAACTTCCTGGAGGCCACCAGCCAGCTGGCGCAGACCACACTGCGCTCGGTGCTGGGCAAGCACGAGCTGGACGAAATGCTGGCCGAGCGCGAACGGCTGAATCTGGACATCCAGAAGGCGCTCGACGTGCAGACCGACGGCTGGGGCATCAAGGTGTCCAATGTCGAGATCAAGCACGTCGACCTCAACGAATCGATGATCCGCGCCATCGCCCGCCAGGCCGAGGCCGAGCGCGAGCGGCGCGCCAAGATCATCCACGCCGAGGGCGAGCTGCAGGCATCGGAAAAGCTACTGGGCGCGGCGCGCATGCTGGCGCAGCAACCGGAAGCGATGCAGCTGCGCTACATGCAGACGCTGACGCAGATCGCCGGCGACAAGAGCTCCACCATCGTGTTCCCGATGGACATCCTGCAGGCGCTGCGCGGCGGCAAAACCCCGCCGGAATGAAGCGAGGCGCGGCGGCGGCAAGCGCTGCCCCATCACGCAGCGACAGCGCGCAACGACCGCGCAGATGCAAAAAGGTTGGCCGCAAGCGTTTTTCGCTTGCGGCCAACCTTCAGGTACAGACCATTACCGCGACTGGCGGCACACGGGCTACTTCAGGGCAGATTCGGCAGCGGCCGGTCATTGCGGTGCAGCACCTCGCTCAGCTTGCAGGCCTCGCACTCGACATACAGCAACTCGCTCTCCTTGCGCAGCCGGGCCTGACGACCACACAAACGGCAGTCCAGCTTGATGCCGGTATTCTCGCCACACGCCAGGCACTTCAGATAGTAGCCATATTTGCCATAGCGAAATTCCAGCTGCTGCGAGGCACACGCCTTGCAATACGTCACATATTCCTTTTGCGGCCCCTCGTCACGCAGCAGCCGTTCCCAGAAGCTGGCCTGGCGCAGTTTGTCGCCAATGTAATCCAGATGACGATACACCGGCGCCGCGACCGGCGGCGTTGCGGCCGGCTTTAGCGGAGTGGCCGGCGCGGCCATCACCACCTCGACCAGCGTTGCCGCATACTCACGAGCCGGTTCCCGCGCCACCGGCGCTTCCGCTACAGGTGCAGGCGCAACTGGCGCCGGCTGCGCCTTGGGCGTATGCATCCGGCTCATGTACTCGCCCAGAATCTTGCGGTACGGCGCCGGAAATGCCACCGCCCCGGCCACCTTGGCGCGAATACGCTCCCCCACCAAGTCGGCCTTGCATACCTCGGCCACCGTCTCGCCCTTGGGGGCGATGAACTGACCCTTGCTGGAAATGGCGATCATGAAGTCGATAGCCAGCGCATCAATGACCTGCGGCTGCTTGGCCATGCGGCGCAAAAACTTGCGCAAGAACTCCGCCTGCAGCTTGGCCTGCACAATCGGCGACGCCATGCCGGACGAGCGGTCGTCATACCAGCGCAGCCACTCGCCATCGGCCTTCATCTGCAGCTTGCCGGCCACGCTCTTGCTCTCGATGATGGTCAACCCGGCGGGATGAATCAGCACATGGTCCATCTGCGCAGCATCGCCATCCATCTCCAGCCGGATATCGTTCAGCACATACACCTCGCTGTCGTCACCGAAATAGCGGCGCAGATAAAACGCCATCTCTTTTTCAGCCGCGTCACCCGCCGCCTGCTTCCAGTCACGGGCTTCGGTAAAAGTCTTTTCTTTCAGGATCATGGATGAGGTGCAGTTTTTTGGACAGGAAGTCGCATTATAACCTCGTCATGCAGTCATCGTTGTCGTGTCGGCAAGCACCACAAGCCATCTTGCGGCCAACTTTCGGGGCCAATAAGTATCGAACCGCATTTTATGTAGCTCAATCTGCCGCGCCGCGCCATGTCGACTACCATTAAAAGTAAGGAGGCATCATCATGAAATGCTGGACCTACGACACCCGCTACGGCCCCTTCGAGATCGTGCCGCTCGATGGCAGCTACCACATCATGCACGAGGGCGAGGCGCTGGCCGCCTACCCGACCCCGGAAGAAGCAGCCAAGGCGCTGGCCGAAGGCCACAGCCCTTGGCCTCCCTTCGGCAACCCGCGCGACCTCGGCATCCCCGCCGATCTGAAGCAATGGCATTGCCGCCTGCTGGCCTGACCATTGCTGCGGCGTAACCAAGCGCAAAACAACGTTGGCCGCAAACCGGAAACGGCTTGCGGCCAACCTTTGAGCATCAACGGTGCGCGCGTCGCGGGCGTTGGGCTACCTTTTACCCACTTGCGGCCAACCTTATGATTGACGCGGTGAACCGTTGAGCTTCGCAAGTTCAGCGCCAACCTACCCGACCGGCACCGTCAAACGGCAGCCAAAACCGAACCGTCGCCCCCACCCCGTTGGGGCAAGCCGGGCAAACTGCCGCCAGCCCGGAATCAAGCCGCCCTCTTTTGAGCGCAGCGTATGGGCGGCGCCGGGATGACGGCAGTTTGCACGGGAATTCTTGCCCCTTCGGGTCTCCTTTTCTTTGCTTACTTTCTTTTTGGCGAAGCAAAAGAAAGTAAGCCGCAGCCGCGCGGAAAGCGGCAGATAAAAAACATCCGCGCAGCGGATACCACATCCAAAAACAAGGTTGGCCGCAAGCCGTAAAGGTTTGCGGCCAACCTTGGTCTTGCACCGTGAGCGCTAGGCCTCAGCTCATTAAGCCCAACTTACCCAGTTTGTTAATGAGTTCTTCCGTAGCTGAAGTAAGTTGCAAAAGCTAGACAGAATAAAATCACAAAACCAAGACAATAGAAAATTATCATTTTCATACTGCTATGCAATTCAAAAAAAGCAATCTTCACAGGACTACTTCTCCCAATCTCACCAGTGAGATCAATATGAGAAAAATTCTGTTTAAGGAATTTTTCCATGGCAACTCCTTTTTTGACAGCCCCGTACAGAAGTTTGTGATACCAAAAATAATCCATAAAGAAAAAAAGCAACCATATGCCAGCCCCAAGAAACAGAATAACAGAGGCCAAAGGCACATCACCGAAAAACGGAAGATGCGAAATCATATTATCTTTCATGGAAACACCGGCCACGCCTATTATCGCAGAAAGAAGCAAAACCGCATAATTCCTGACCCTCATCTGCATATCATTAAAATGCATTTGAACATCAATAATTTTCTTCCAGATATCAATGTTCATTTGGAAAAAATCTTTTTTCTCCATATCGCCTCGATTAATTTTCTTCAGCTTTAAAAAAATCCAAAATTTTATCGAAACTATCCACACTACAAGAGGGCACTATTTTTCCTCTTCTTTTAACTTCAACCTCCCTCTGAACATCTTGTGAAGTCCAATGTGAAACTTTCTGCAACAACTTATAGTCATCAGCCCTATCTATGAAATGTGTAGCACCATATTTGGCATGTACATCAAATATCCCAGCATCTTGAGCCATTGCAATATCCTTCATCTCGCTGTCACCTATATAAACAGCCTCCCAAGGATCAATTTTTACATCCTTCAAAATGCCCAGTAAAATTTTAGGATTAGGTTTTACCTCCCCCTCCGGAGTAAAGTGCACTCTGGAAGCAAGTGGAATAGGCTTCAGATCATCCACCCGTTCATTCGGAATATGATGATCCTCTGGCAAATATATAGAATCTAACAAGCCATCTAACCCGAGAGCTTTAATCCTATAAGCAGAATAATAATATCTAGACTCCGTATAACCAATTAGAATAATTTTTCGGCGCTTCAATTCCTGCAAAGTTTCTTTTACTTTTGGATACAACCTCAAACTTTCACTTCTCCCAGCCCTATAAGCCTCAATCGCTGGAATCATTTGCTCCCTCACTCTAGAACTACTCAAAAAAATCCTCTGCAAAGACGGCATCTCCTCCAACAAGAAAGCATATTCTGAAGTGCCATGCTCCTGATGGATAAGTCTAATCTCTGGAATCAGCTCGTCAAGTGAAACCCCTGATATTTCCGAGACCTTCTTTACCATTGCCCCAAAAGCAGAATGCCAAAAAGAAAACCAATCAAAAAGAGTGTTATCTAAATCTGTAATTAGTACTTTTTTCATATATTTATAAAATAAAAAAAGGGTGAAAACTCACCCTTAGAATATTCAGGCCAGCTTCGCCAGCTGCCCCTTCACCTTCTCCAACTTGTCATTCAGCTCCGCCAGCTGCGCCTTGTCGCGCTCCACCAGATGCGCCGGCGCCTTGTCGACGTAGCCCGGCTTCTCCAGTTTCGCCGTCAGCTTCTCCAGCTCGGCACTGACCTTGCCGATTTCCTTGGTCAGGCGTGCGGTTTCGGCGGCCTTGTCCACTTCCACCTTCAGCATCAGGCGGGCATCACCACTGATGGCGACCGGGGAGTCGTCTTCCGGCAAGGCGGACACGATGCTGCCTTCGGTCAGGCGTGCCAGCAGCTTCAGGTAGGGGATGAACTCGGCGATGGAGGCGTCGGCGGTTTCGATGAACAGCGGCGCCTTCACCGCCGGGCCGATGCCCATTTCACCGCGCAGGTTACGCACCGCGTTGACCAGGTCCTTGAACGCGTCCATGCGCGCGTTGGCGGCGGCGTCGATCTTCTCCGGCACGGCCACCGGCCAGGCGGCGACCATGATGGAGTCGGTGTGCTTGGCGTTGGCCAGCGGGGCGACGGTCTGCCACAGTTCTTCGGTGATGAACGGCATCAGCGGATGGGTCAGGCGCAGCGCGACTTCCAGCACGCGCACGATGGTGCGGCGGGTGGCGCGTTGCTGTGCCTCGTTGCCGGTCTGCAGTTGCACCTTGGCCAGCTCGACGTACCAGTCGCAGTATTCGTTCCAGATGAACTCGTACACGGTCTGCGCGGCGAGGTCGAAGCGGTAGGTTTCCAGCGCTTCGGTGACGTCCAGCTCGGCCTGTTGCAGGCGGCCGATGATCCACTTGTCAACGAAGCTGAATTCCAGCGGCAGGCTCTCGTCCTGGCCGCAGTCCTTGCCTTCCACGTTCATCATCACGAAGCGGGTGGCGTTCCACAGCTTGTTGCAGAAGTTGCGGTAGCCTTCGGCGCGCTTGAAGTCGAAGTTGACGGAGCGGCCCAGCGTCGCGTAGCTGGCCATGGTGAAGCGCAGTGCATCAGTGCCGTAGGCAGGGATGCCGTCCGGGAACAGCTTTTCGGTGGCCTTGGCGATCTGCGGCGCCTTTTCCGGGCGACGCAGGCCGGTGGTGCGCTTGTCGACCAGCGGTGCCAGCGCGATGCCGTCGATCAGGTCGACCGGGTCGATGACGTTGCCTTCCGACTTCGACATCTTCTTGCCTTCGTGGTCGCGCACCATGCCGTGGATGTACACGTCCTTGAACGGCACCTTGCCGGTGAAGTGGGTGGTCATCATGATCATCCGGGCAACCCAGAAGAAGATGATCTCGTAGCCGGTGACCAGCACCTGCGACGGGATGAAGGCGCGCAGTTCCGGGGTGTCTTCCGGCCAGCCCATGGTGGAGAACGGCACCAGCGCGGAGCTGAACCAGGTGTCCAGCACGTCCTGTTCGCGGCGGAGCAGCTTGCCCGGCGCCTTGGCCTGCGCCTCGGCTTCGGTGCGGCCAACGTAGATGTTGCCGTCTTCGTCGTACCAGGCCGGGATCTGGTGGCCCCACCACAGCTGGCGGCTGATGCACCAGTCCTGGATGTTGTTCATCCACTGGTTGTAGGTGTTGACCCAGTTTTCCGGGATGAAGCGCACTTCGCCGGATTCGACGGCGTCGATGGCTTTCTGGGCGATGGATTTGCCGGTGGCATCCCCGTCGCCGACCTTGCTCATCGCCACGAACCACTGGTCGGTCAAGAGCGGCTCGATCACCGAGCCGGTACGGTCGCCGCGCGGCACCATCAGCTTGTGCGGCTTGGCTTCCAGCAGCAGGCCCTGCGCGGTGAGGTCGGCCAGCATCGCCTTGCGTGCGTCGGCGGTGGACAGGCCGGCGTAGGCGGCCGGCAGGTCGATGGTACCCTGCGCGGTGCCGTCGAAGCCGAACAGCTGCGCCTTGGCGAGGATGGTGGCCTGCAGCGACATCACGTTGATCAGCTGGGTGTCGTGGCGCTTGCCGACCTGGTAGTCGTTGAAGTCGTGCGCCGGGGTGATCTTGACGAAGCCGGTACCGAAGGCGGCATCGACGTAGTCGTCGGCGATCACCGGAATCTGGCGGCCGGTCAGCGGCAGCGCCAGCAGCTTGCCCAGCAGGTGCTGGTAGCGCTCGTCGGTCGGGTTGATGGCCACGGCCACGTCGCCGAGCAGGGTTTCCGGACGGGTGGTGGCGACGGTCACAAACTCGTCGCTGCCCACTACCGGGTACTTGATGTGCCACATGAAGCCGTCTTCTTCCTCGGAGACCACTTCGAGGTCGGAGATGGCGGTACCCAGTTTCGGGTCCCAGTTGGACAGGCGCTTGCCACGGTAGATCAGGCCCTGTTCGAACAGGCGCACGAAGACTTCGGTGACGGTATCGGCGCGCACGTCGTCCATGGTGAAGTATTCACGGTCCCAGTCCACCGAGCAGCCGACGCGGCGCATCTGGCTGGTGATGGTGCCGCCGGACTGCTCCTTCCACTCCCACACCTTGCTGGTGAAGGCTTCACGGCCGAGGTCGTGGCGGTTGATGCCCTGCTCGGCCAGCTGGCGCTCGACCACGATCTGGGTCGCGATACCGGCGTGGTCGGTGCCCGGAATCCACACCGTGTTGTCGCCCTTCATGCGGTAGTAGCGGGTCAGGCCATCCATGATGGTCTGGTTGAAGGCGTGGCCCATGTGCAGGGTGCCGGTCACGTTGGGCGGCGGCAGCTGGATGCAGAAGGCGGGTTTGCTGGTGTCCATGTGCGGCTTGAAGTAGCCGGACTGTTCCCATTGATCGTACCAGCGACGTTCGATGTCGCCCGGCTCGTAGCTTTTGGCAAGTTCAGTGGTCATGGTGTGAATTCGGTCTTTATCGATGCAGAAAAATGACGTCGATTATAAACCGAATCGGCTACAGCGTCGTCAGCATCCGTTGTGCCGGCCGGGTGACAAGCCGGTTACCACACCAATGAAAAATGCCCCACCAAGGCGGGGCATTCACGGTGTTGCGGCCAACGTTGGCCACAACGCTACGCTTACAGCACTTCGATGATGCCGGCGGCACCCATGCCGGTACCGATGCACATCGTCACCATGCCGTAGCCCTGCATGCCGGCATTGCGCATGCCGTGCACCAGCGTGGCGGTACGGATGGCGCCGGTGGCGCCCAGCGGATGACCCAGCGCGATAGCGCCGCCGTGCGGGTTGACCAGGCTCAGGTCCAGCTCCAGATCACGCGCTACCGCCAGACCCTGCGCGGCGAAGGCTTCGTTCAGCTCGATCCACTTCAGCTGATCCTGGGTGATGCCGGCGTTGCGGCAGGCTTCCGGAATCGCTTCCTTCGGGCCGATACCCATGATTTCCGGCGGCACACCCTTCACCGCGAAGGTCACGTAGCGGGCCAGCGGCGTCAGGTTGAACTGCTTCAGGATCTTCTCGGACACCAGGATCACGGCACCGGCGCCGTCGGACATCTGCGACGAGTTGCCGGCGGTGACGCTGCCCTTGGCATCGAACACCGTCTTCAGCTTGGCCAGGCCTTCCAGCGTGGTCTCGCGGCGCGGGCCTTCGTCGGTGTCCAGTACGCGGGTGGTGCTGATCACTTCGCCTGTTTCCAGGTTCGGCGTGCGGTAGGTCACTTCCAGCGGCGTGATCTCGCTCTTGAACTTGCCGCCGTCGATGGCGGCGATGGCGCGGCGGTGCGACTCGACCGCGAACGCATCCTGGTCTTCACGCGACACGCCCCACTGCTGCGCGACCTTCTCGGCTGTCAGGCCCATGCCGTAGGCGATGGCGTAGTTCTCGTCCTTGGCGAAGATCGCCGGGTTCAGCGACACCTTGTTGCCCATCATCGGCACCATGGACATCGATTCGGAACCGGCGGCGATCACCACGTCGGCCTCGCCCAGACGGATGCGGTCGGCGGCCATCTGCACCGCGTTGATGCCGGAGGAGCAGTAGCGGTTGATGGTGATGCCGCTGACGGTGTTCGGCAGGCCGGCCAGCAGCACGCCGATACGCGCCATGTTCAGGCCCTGTTCCGCCTCGGGGAAGGCGCAGCCGACCACGCAGTCGGAAATCAGTTTCGGGTCCAGCGTCGGCACCTGTGCCAGCGCGCCGCTGATCACGTGCGCCAGCATGTCGTCCGGACGCACGTTGCGCATCATGCCGCGCGGCGCCTTGCCTACCGGCGTGCGGGTCACGGCAACGATGTAAGCTTCCTGTACTTGTTTAACCATTTTTTGCAATCTCCTTCAGGCCGGAGCGGCAGCGCGCACGCCGCCCTCCGGCCGCTGTTCGGCGGTATCAGTTACGCAGCGGCTTGCCGGTAGTGAGCATGTTGGCGATACGGTCCTGGGTCTTGCTGGACTTGAGCAGGGTCATGAACGCCTTGCGTTCCAGATCCAGAATCCACTGCTCGTTGACCAGCGTGCCCTGCTCCACGTCGCCACCGGTCATCACGTCGGCGATCAGCGCGGCGATGGTGAAGTCGTGCTGGCTGATGAAGTGGCCTTCCAGCATGTTCACCAGCTGGCCCTTGATCGAGGCGGCACCGGCGCGACCGGCGACCGGGAAGCCGGCGACCTTGAGCGGCGGACGGTAGCCGGTTTCATACAGCGCCAGCGCTTGCTGCTTGGCGACGTACAGCAGCTCGTAGGCGTTGAACACCACACTGTCGCTGTTACGGAAGAAGCCGATTTCCTGCGCCTCGTGGCCGCTGGTAGCGACCTTGGCGGTGGCGATGGCCATGAAGTAATCCTTCAGTGCCGCCAGTACGTCGCCCTGCGCATTCTGCGCCGCACGCAGCGCGAACTCCTTGCAACCGCCGCCGCCCGGCAGCAGGCCGACACCGACCTCGACCAGACCGACGTAGGATTCCAGCGCGGCGACGACCTTGTCGCAGTGCATCGCAAACTCGCAGCCACCGCCGAACACATAACCCTGCGTCGCGGCGACGGTCGGGATGTGGCTGTAACGCAGGCGCATCGAGGTGGTCTGGAAGCGGCGCACCATGGTGTCGATCGCATCCCAGTCGCCCATCATGAACGCCGGCAGCATCGACTGCAGGTCGGCGCCGACCGAGAACGGCTCTTCGGTCTGCCAGATCACCAGGCCCTTGAAGCGGGCTTCGGCGATATCGATGGCGGTGTTGACGCCGTCGATCACGTCCGGGCCGATGGCGTGGGCCTTGGACTTGAACGACACCACCAGCACGTCATCACCGGTGGTGAAGGCGCGCACGCCCTCGTTCTCGAACACGGTCTCGCCCAGCAGGCCAGACACTTCACCCAGCACCTTGGCCGGCGCCAGCTGACGCTGGTACACGTCCAGCGTGGAGCGGCCGACCAGCTTGCCGGCGGTGGCGTCGAAGGAGCCATCGGCAAAATGCACGCCGGCACGGTCTGCTTCCAGCGCCCAAGCCGGCAGCGCCGCTGCGGCCAACGTTTTGCCGGCCTTGATGTCTTCATCGATCCAGCCGGCAACTTGCTGCCAGCCGGCAGCCTGCCAGGTTTCGAACGGGCCGACCGACCAGCCGAAGCCCCAGCGAATGGCGAAATCGACATCACGGGCGCAGTTGGCGATATCGCCCAAATGGTAGGAAATGTAGTGGAACACGTCACGGAAGCAGGCCCACAGGAACTGCGCCTGCGGATGGCTGCTGGCGCGCAGCTGCTTGAACTTCTCGGCCGGGTTCTCGATTTTGAGGATGTCCTTGACCGCTTCGTCGCCCTTCTCGCCGGCGCCCACGTACTCGCCCTTGGCAGCGTCGAAGACAAACATCTGCTTGCCTTCCTTCTTGTAGATGCCGCGCTTGGTCTTGGCACCCAGGCTACCGTCGGCGATCAGCTGCTGCAGCCACTGCGGCGACTTGAAGTAGGCGTGCCACGGGTCGTTCGGCAGCGTGTCGTCCATGGTTTTCACCACGTGCGCGAAGGTGTCCAGCCCGACCACGTCGGCGGTGCGGAAGGTGGCGGACTTCGGACGACCGAGGCGCGGGCCGGTCAGGTCGTCGACCACATCGAAGCGGATACCGAATTTTTCGGCGTTGGCGATGGTGGCCAGCATCGAGAACACGCCGATGCGGTTGGCGACGAAGTTCGGGGTGTCCTTGGCACGGATCACGCCCTTGCCCAGCGTGGTCACCAGGAAGCGCTCCAGGTTGTCCAGCATGCTGGCATCGGAGCCGGTGCACGGGATGATCTCGACCAGGTGCATGTAGCGCGGCGGGTTGAAGAAGTGCACGCCGCAGAAGCGTGGCGCCAGCTCGGCCGGCACGCCGGCGGCCAGCTGGTTGATCGACAGCCCGGAGGTGTTGGTCGCGAAGATGGTGTGCTCGCCCAGATGCGGCGCCACCTTGGCGTAGAGGTCGGTTTTCCAGTCCATGCGCTCGGCGATGGCCTCGATCACCAGGTCGCACTCTTTCAGCAGGTGCAGATGGTCTTCGTAGTTGGCCGGCTGGATGTAGTTGACCGCATCCTTGTTGGACAGTGGCGACGGCTTCAGCTTTTTCAGGCCGTCGATGGCTTTCAGTGCGATCCCGTTCTTGTTGCCGTCTTTTGCCGGCAGGTCGAACAGCACGGTCGGCACCTTGGCATTAACCAGATGGGCGGCGATCTGCGCCCCCATCACGCCGGCGCCGAGAACGGCGACCTTGCGTACGATAAACTTGGTCTGAGACATGGTTTCCTCGGTTGTCTTAACGAACAAACATGGTTGCGGCTTCACGGATTATAGATTCCGGGTAAGCCATCCAACGGGAAAGATCGGCTGAATCACAGTATCTGAATAATGGTTCAGCACTTCCCGAAAAAAACACGGCAACAGGGTCGCCGTGCCTGTTGCGGCCAACGTCAAACGTTGGCCGCAAAGCCTCGCGGCTTAGAAACGGTGGTTGTACTGCACCCCCAGGATCTGGGCGCTGGACTTGTAGTTGGCGGTACCTACGGTCTGGCTGGAGACGCAAGTGGTCTGGCCCAGTGTGGTGCAACGACTATCGACATTGGCCTTGGCATCCTTGATATGGATGTAGCTGTAGGCAAAGTCGATGGACGATTGTTTGTTCAGGTCGTACTTGCCGCCCAGCGAGAACCAGTAACGGTCGTTGTCCGGGATGGTGGCCAGACGGTGGTTGTCATCCGGCACCGGCGATTTGTCGTAGGCAATACCGGCACGCAGTTGCAGCGGCTCGGAGTACTGGTAAGCGCCACCCAGCGAGATCTTGTAGGTGTCTTTCCACTGAGGATTCAGATAGGTGGTGTCGCCCTGGTTCACCGCCGGCAAAGCCACTTTTGGCGTCGCATATTTCAGTTGCGCGGTATCGAACCGCGAGTGCTTGGTCCAGGTCAGGTCGCCAAACACGGTGACCTTACGGTCCAACTTGTGCATTGCATGCAGGGACAAGGACTCCGGTGTCGTAATCTTTACACTCGCATCCTCGGAGTCGGGGAATAGCCCCTTGACCAAGACCGCAACCGCATTTCCCGGTCCACCGGCGAGCGCATCGGTAGAGCGAGTCCACTTGGCCGACCCCTTGAGGTCATGCTCGATTTTGGAACGGTAGTTCACGCCAACGCGGGTGCTGTCATTGACATCCCACAGCCAGGCCAGGTTGTAGCCAAAGCCCCAGTCATCACCATCAACTTCCGCATAGCCGTCAAACGTGCCGTTACCGCCGCCCAAGCCACCTGGAACTGCGGCACCATGGTTGGCATACTGGCGCAGAGTCGCTTCCGCATGCTGGGCAAGCACGCCGACCGCTACCGAGTGTTGCTCGTTCAGCTTCAGCGCCACGGTCGGATTGATATCCATGGTTTTGAGCGAGGTGGCATTCAGGTTGTAACGCAGCACCGAGTCACGCTGGTATTCGGTTTCCGATGCGAACGGCACGTAGATACCCAGGCCTACAGTGACTTTTTCGTTCAACTGGTGGGTCAGGTACATCTGCGGCACAGCGATCAGGTCATCGGTGATTTTGCCGCTGCTCTGCCCTGCGATCGGACCGGCAATCGGGCGCACGGCGCCGGGGGCTGCTGGCGCGGTGTAGTTACCGGTTGCACCGTTGTATTTGGCACTCGGCGCCACCAAGTTCAAGGCACCGGAAAAGTTGGTCCCCTCCAGCTTGGTCATGCCCGCCGCGTTGTAGAAGATAGTGGATGCATTGGCCGCTTCGGCGGCACTCGCATTGGCGGTGGATTGGGCACTGACCGACTGGGTACCGAAGTGGTAACCGGAAGCCATGGCAACAGTGGTTGCACCCATCATCATGACGGACAAGCTGACGTGTTTCAGTTTCATGTGTTATTCCCTCTGTGCATTGTTATTCATGCTGTTCCGAACGCCTGTTTGATTGACGATCTGGCCCGATACTACCTAGAGACGAAGCTGTTATCCAGCTTTTTCGAGCATTCGTTCCAAACATTCGTTTCAATGAAACAACACATCAAATGCACTCAGGAAATGATTCTGGATTTGCCATCAGCATCGATGGCGACGTAGGTGGCAATCACCTCGGTAATCGGCACCACTTCGCCACCAAGGCGCTCCGCCTCCACCGTCACTTTCAGCGTGACCGATTTCTGTCCGAGACGGAAGCACTCGGCATACAGTGACACCACGTCACCGACATGGATGGGACTGGTCAGCTGGAAGGCATTGACCGCGACCGTCGTCACCGGCCCCTTGGCCAGCCTTTCGGCGCAGATGGCGCCAGCGGTATCGATCTGGAACATCAGCCAGCCGGCGTGGACACGGCCATGGGCATTGGTGCTGCGCGGCTCGGCGCGCAGGCGCAGCACCGGCACGCGGACGACTTCGGGTTGTTGCTGTGGGGATGGGGTCATGTTGTCTCTCTCGATGGCGCTCTGTCGACAGAGTGCCATCGACAGAGACGGGCGTTGCCGCCCGACTCCTTATTGTTTAGCCGATCAGAAGATCAGCCGCTGCAGCATTTTGTCATCATGCTGCTCAAGCTTCATGTCGAAATCATCGACCATGATCACGTCGCGCTTCAGTTTGCGCGCACGCGTCACGGCGTCAAACTCCTGCTGCGTAATCTGGCCGGACTGCAACGCTTCCGCCAGCCGCTCACGCGCGGTGACAGCCTTGAACTTGCCATCACGCCCCAGTTTGCGCAACTTCTGTTCCAGCGGCTCGGTCTCCAGCATCGCCTTCAGTGCCGGCTCCAACACGCCGACCGGATCCGATTCGTCGCTCGGCGCGAAGATGCCGCGGGTCAGGCGCTCGCGTGTCGGGCCCAGCTCCATCAGCAGCCGTGCCACCTTGGTGCCGGTGTGGTCGCTGGCCGGCTTCATGGTCAGCCCCCACGGGAAGATCACCTTGCGCAGGATTGCGGCCAACATGCGGCTTGGCAGGTTGGCAAGGAAGCCATCCATCGCCTGCTGCAGGTCGTACAGCGCATTTTCCACCGCCCACTGCAGCACCGGCAGGTCTTCCTTCGGCGCGCCATCACGCTCGAAACGCTTCAGGCAGGCAGAGGCGATATACAGATTGGACAGCATGTCACCCAGCCGTGCCGACAGTTTTTCGCGGAACTTCAGCGAACCGCCGAGGCTGAACATCGCCATGTCGGACAGCAGCGCAAAGGCGCTGGAGAAACGCGTCAGCTGCTTGTAGTAGGCGGCCACTTCGCCACCTTTCGGGCTGCCGACCAGCTTGGCACCGGTCAGGCCCATCCACAGCGAACGGAACACATTGCTGATCACGAAGTTGATGTGGCCGGTGATGGCCTTGTCGAACTCGGCGGCGTCATTGCTCATCGCCGCCTTCATCTCGCGCAGCACGAAGGGATGGCAGCGGATGGCGCCCTGACCATAGATGATCATCGAGCGGGTCAGGATGTTGGCGCCTTCCACCGTGATTGCAATCGGGATCGCCTGGTAGGCCCGCGCCAGATAGTTGCGCGGCCCCAGCACCACCGCCTTGCCGCCATGGATGTCCATCGCATCGTTCAGCGTTTTGCGCATGCGCTCGGTGTTGTGATACTTCAGCACCGCGGACAGTACCGACGGTTTTTCGCCGATATCGAGGCCAGTCAGCGCTAGATCCTGCGACGCTTCCATCTGGTAGGTAAAGCCACCGATACGCGCCATCGCCTCGTCCACACCTTCGAACTTGCCGATCGACAGGCCAAACTGGTCACGGATACGGGCGTAGGCGCCGGTGGTGTAGGACGCCACCTTGCCGGAGGCAACCGACATCGCCGGCAGCGAAATGCAGCGGCCTACCGACAGACACTCCACCAGCATGCGCCAGCCCTGGCCGGCGTAGTCGCGGCCGCCGATGATCCACTCCAGCGGAATGAACACGTCCTTGCCCCAGGTCGGGCCGTTCATGAACGCGGCACCGCCAGGGAAGTGGCGGCGGCCGATGCAGACGCCCTCGTGCTCGGTCGGCACCAGCGCGCAGGTGATGCCCAGTTCTTCCTTGTCGCCCAGCAGATGATCCGGGTCGTACATCTTGAATGCGAGGCCGAGAATGGTGGCTACCGGCGCCAGCGTGATCCAGCGCTTCTCCCAGCTCACGCGCAGGCCGAGCACGTCGTCAAAACGTTGGCCGCTGCGCGGGTCAGTGTAGCTGCCACGGCAAACGATGCCATAGTCTGGAATCGCCCCGGCGTCCGAGCCGGCGTAGGGGCTGGTCAGTGCGAAGCACGGCACTTCCACGCCCTTGGCCAGGCGCGGCAGATAGTAGTCTTTCTGTGCTTCGGTACCGTAGTGCTGCAGCAGTTCGCCGGGGCCGAGCGAGTTCGGCACCATCACCGACACCGCCGCGGTGCCGCCGCGGGTGGCGATCTTGGTTACCACCTTGGCGTGGGCGTAATTGGAGAATTCCAGACCGCCGTACTTCTTCTTGACGATCATGCCCAGGAAGCCGTTGTCCTTGATGAACTGCCATACTTCCGGCGGCAGGTCCTTCAGCTCGTGGGTGATTTTCCAGTCGTCGACCATCTTGCACAACTGCTCGGTCGGGCCATCCAGAAACGCCTGCTCTTCGGCAGTCAGTTTCGGATCCGGGAAGGACAGCAGGCGGTTCCAGTCCGGCTTGCCGGAAAACAGGTCGCGATCCCACCACACGGTACCGGCGTTGATCGCTTCCTGCTCGGTTTGCGACATGGCAGGGGTGATTTTCTTGAAGACGGAGAACACCGGGCCGGTGAACACGGCGCGGCGCAGCGGCACCAGATTCAGCACCAGCGCGATGACGGCAAACAGCGCCCACACCGCAAGCGGGACCTGGCAGCCCCAGACTGGCTGCAGGCTGGCAAGCCAGCCTGCGATCACGACAGTCCACGCCAGCACGGGAGCGCGGAAATACGCGAGCGCCCCGAGCAGCAGGATCAGAACAATAGCAGATGTCATTATGGTTACCCTCGTGTTGACCTCGTGGAGTCAATCAGACGGGCGCCGTCAACCCCGCTACGACGAAAGGCACCAGGTGCTTGACCACCATGTCCGGGTCGCGGGCGGAGACCACCTGACTGCGGACAAAGATCTTCAGCACATCATTACCGGCGAAGGCATTGAACATCACGCCAAAGGCAAAATGCATGCGCCAGGCAATGTCTTCGGTTTCAAACTGCGGCAAAGCTGCCTGGAAGGCACTGGTATAGCGCTGTACAAACACGCTGTACTGCTGGTTCAGTGCCTCGCGCAGCAGACGGTGGTTTTCCACCAGCGTGCGCGACATCAAGCGGACAAACAGCGCCCCGCCCTTGGTCGGGTCTTTTGACAACATCAGGCAGGGCTTGATGAAGGTCAGTACCAACGCCTCGGCGGTCAGGGCTTGTCCGGATTGTTCCAGCGCGTCGAGTTCGGCCAGACAAGCAGCCACAAACGGGCCGATCCTGCGCATGAATACCGATTCGAACAGCGCATCCTTTGAACCGAAGTGGTAGTTCACAGCGGCCAGGTTGACTTCAGCCTGCTGTGTGATCATGCGAAGTGAGGTGGCCTCGAAGCCATGTTCGACAAACAGCCGCTCGGCAACATCGAGAATCCGAGTTGCGGTATCGGGTTTGTTCACTTCCATGTCGTCTTGCACTTTCATCGGATTGAGTAATTGCGTCGCCTTGTCCATCATGATTTTAGAACAAGCGTTTGAAACTTACGTTTTAATTTGATGCCTGTCAAGAAATGCATTCCTGAAGCCTCCCGCGGTAAACACAAGTAAAACGGCAGCCCTTAGTCTAGACTGCCGTTCGATTGAAACAAACGTTTTTTATTACAAGCCTCTAGCGAGATCCGCCTGCAGGTCGTCGACATGCTCCAGACCGACGGCAACCCGCAACAGTCCCTCACTGATGCCGGCCCGCGCTCGCGCCTCCGGCGTGATGCGTGCGTGGGTGGTCGATGCCGGATGGGTCAGCGTGGTCTTGACGTCGCCGAGGTTGGCGGTGCGCGAAATGACCTGCACCGCGTCCACCACTCGCCAGGCCGCCTCGCGCCCGCCCTTGACCTCGAACGACACCACCGCCCCGCCGCTGCGCTGCTGCTTTTGCGCCAGCGCGAATTGCGGATGGCTTTCCAGCCCCGGGTAGAACACGCGCGCCACCGACGGCTGCTGTTCCAGCCAGCGTGCCAGCTGCAGCGCATTGGCGGAGTGTTTTTCCATACGCAGGTGCAGCGTTTCCAGACCAGACAGCAGCACCCAGGCATTGAATGCGGCCAGGGTCGGGCCGGCGGTGCGCACGTGCAGGTAGATCTGTTCGATCAGCTTGTCGTTACCGACCACCGCCCCGCCCAGCACCCGGCCGTGGCCATCGAGGTACTTGGTGGCGGAGTGCACCACCAGATCGGCGCCCAGTTGCAGCGGCTGCTGCAGTGCCGGCGAACAGAAGCAGTTGTCGACCACCAGCAAGGCACCGGCTTTATGCGCGATGTCGGCGACGGCGGCGATGTCGGCCAGCTCGGTGAGCGGGTTGGACGGCGTTTCCAGGAAGAACAGCTTGGTATTGGGCTTCACCGCCGCCCGCCACGCCGCCGGATCGGAGGCGTCGACATAAGTGGTCTCGATATTGAACTTGCCGAGAATGCCGTTGAACAGGTTGATGGTGGAGCCGAACAGGCTCTGCGACGACACCACGTGGTCACCGGCCTTGAGCAGGGTCAGCATGGTGGCCTGGATCGCGGCCATGCCGCTGGCGGTGGCAATCGCGCGCTCGCCGCCTTCCATTGCGGCCAACCTTTGCTGGAAAGCGCTGACGGTCGGATTGGTAAAACGGGAATAGGTGTAGCCTTCGATCTCGCCCATGAACATGGCGGCGGCTTGTGCGGCCGTATCAAAGGTAAAGCTGGAGGTCAGGTGCAGGCTCTGGCTGTGTTCGCGGTATTCGCTGGTTTCGCGGCCGGCGCGGATGGCCAGCGTCTCGGGATGCAAGGGGGGACAGGTGTCTTCGCGCGACATGGTGGGCTCTCGTACGGCGTATGGCTGAAAGACTTTCAACAATAACAAGGGTTGGCCGCAACAGCCAACCCTTGTCGTTATATAGAAATTCAGATCAGGTTTTGTTCGGCAACATTCAGGTTGAGATCGACCATCTGGTTGCTGCTGTCTTCCTCTTTCTGCTCGCTGGCCGCCTTGCCCTTCTTGCGTGCCGCCTCGATGGCATCGAGATAGGCTTCGTTGATGTCACCGGTGATGTAGCAACCGCTGAAGCAGGAAGCCTCGAACACGTTCAGTTCGCCGTTCAGGCTCTGCACCGCCTGCTCCAGCGCTTCCAGCTCCTGGTAGATCACCGCATCGGCGCCAATTTCGGCGGCGATCTGCGCGTCGTTGCGCCCGGTGGCCAGCAACTCGGCACGGGTCGGCATGTCGATGCCGTACACGTTGGGGAAGCGTACCGCCGGCGCGGCCGAGGCGAAGTACACCTTCTTGGCGCCGGAATCGCGTGCCATCTGCACGATTTCCTTGGAGGTAGTGCCGCGCACGATGGAGTCGTCCACCAGCAGCACGTTGCGGCCGGCGAATTCCAGCGGCACCGGGTTCAGCTTCTGACGTACCGACTTCTTGCGGACCGCCTGCCCCGGCATGATGAAGGTACGGCCGATATAGCGGTTCTTGATGAAGCCTTCGCGGTACGGCAGACCCAGTGCGTTGGCCAGTTGCATCGCGCTCTGGCGGCTGGAATCCGGAATCGGGATCACCACGTCGATGT
The DNA here is from genome assembly GCF_024437575.1 of Vogesella sp. AC12. NCBI lineage: Bacteria > Pseudomonadati > Pseudomonadota > Betaproteobacteria > Neisseriales > Chromobacteriaceae > Vogesella > Vogesella sp. AC12. The sequence continues at coordinate 189,533 of NZ_JANFNU010000005.1, read as the reverse complement.
CGATGTCCGCGTACTGGCGGCGGATCTTCTCGGCCAGCATCTCGCCCATCACCAGACGCGACTGGTAGACCGACACGCCGTCGATCACCGAATCCGGACGCGCAAAGTACACGTACTCGAACAAGCACGGTGCCAGCTGGGTGTTCTCGGCGCAGATGCGCGCCTGCATGTCGCCGTCGAAGGTGACGTACACGCACTCGCCCGGCTGCACGTCGCGCAGCACCTTGAAGCCGGAACAGTCCAGCGCCACCGATTCGGAGGCGAACATGTACTCGGCCTTGCCGTCGACCTCGGTGGCACCCATCACCATCGGGCGGATGCCGTGCGGATCGCGGAACGCCACCAGACCGTAACCGGCGATCATCGCCACCACGGCATAGGCACCCTTGACGCGGCGATGCACCGCCTCCACCGCCCCGAACACGGCATCCGCAGTCAGCGTCGCGTTCTCGACACGGGCGGCGATCTCGTGCGCGAACACGTTGAGCAGCACTTCCGAGTCGGAGTTGGTGTTGATATGGCGCAGGTCATTACGGTACATGTCCTGCTTCAGTTCGTCGGTATTGGTCAGGTTGCCGTTGTGCGCCAGCACGATACCGAACGGCGAGTTGACATAGAACGGCTGCGCCTCGGCCAGGCTGGATGCCGAGCCGGCTGTGGGGTAGCGCACATGACCAATGCCTGCATTACCGAACAGCGACCGCATGTTGCGGGTGCGGAACACGTCCCGCACCAGGCCGCTGCCCTTGTGCATGTGAAAGGTCTTGCCATTGGCCGTAACAATCCCGGCTGCGTCCTGACCACGGTGCTGCAACAATTGCAAACCGTCATACAACAGCTGGTTTACGGGTGACTGACCCACCACCCCCAAAATTCCACACATAGCTCATCCCCAGACTACACGAGTAAAAACAAGGGGTGACAGCGGATCGCGCCATCACCCCTCTTGGTACTGCTAAAAAAAGTGCACCGCTTGCGCCAGCGTATCCGGCAGCCACGGTCGGGCAGCCATCGCCACCGTCTCGAAAGGCTGCACCAGCAAGGCGTCGTGCCAAAAACTCTGTTGCGGCATGGTACTCATCCCACCCAGCATCACCAGCACCGTGACCAGCAGCAGGCCACGGGCCAAGCCGAACACGACGCCAAGAAAACGGTTGACGCCACCCAGACCGACCGCATCGATCAGCGCGGTCAAGGTCACGCGAAACAGCGCCGTTGCCAGCCACGTCAGCAGCAACAGTACGATGAAGGCGGCAATCAGCTGTATACCCTGACCGCCCAAGGGCATGAAACCGGCCACTTCCGGGGCGAAACTGCGCGCCACCCAGAATGCCAGCAGCCACGAACACAGCGACAGCAGCTCGGCAGCCAGGCCGCGGAACAGCGCCACGGCCATGGAACCTAAGATGATGGCAAGAATCAGCCAGTCAAGAGCCGTCAGCATCATTTGGTGACGATAATGCCCGACACGCCGGCCCGTTCCAGTTTACGCAACGCGGCATCGGCTTCGGCACGGCTGCCGAACGGGCCGACACGCACCCGTGTCACCTCGCCCTTGCTGGTCTGCACCTTGCTGAATCGGGCGGCCACGCCGACGGCGGACAGGCGCTGCTTCAGCGCGCTGATCTTGTCCGCATCGGACAGCGCAGCCAGCTGCACCTGGTATTTTTCGGCAGTCGCCGCGGTAGTGGCCGCGCGCGGCGCTTCCGCCTCGCGTCCTTCCAGAATCGCCGCCGGATCCGGCGCCGCCTTTTTCTCCGCGACTGCCGGCTCGGCTTTCTTGTCGGCCACTTTCGGCGTCACCGGTTTCGGCTCGGCCGGCTTCGGTGCCGGAGGCGGTGTCACCACCGCGACCGGAGCGACAGCCGGGGTAACCGGTGCGACAGCCGGCGGACGGCTGGCCTCGGCGGCGGGCGGCGGTGCCAGCACGCTGTCTTCCGGCGGCAGCGTGGCGAGGATGTCGGTTTCCTGCGGCGCCGAGGCCACCACTGGCGGCAGCGCGACCGGGATCGGCGTCGGAGCAGAGGCCGGCAGGCCGGAGATCTCGACCTGTTCCGGCTTCATTTCCTGCTCCGGCAGCGCGTCCAGCACATTCCACAACACGGTGGTGGCCACCAGCACCAGCACGATGGCGCCGACCAGGCGGCGACGCGCCCGTTTGCGCAGCATCAGCAATTCATCGTGTGCGGAAAGAGACATCTGGCGTCCTCAGGCGTGAGTGGATTTCGCGGCCATCACTTCGGCGACGGTATGGAAGGATCCAAAGACCACGATTCTATCATTCTCCCCTGCCGCCGATAAAGCCGCGTGCCACGCATCGGCGACGCTGGCAAACGGTTTCACCTTGGCCACGCCCTGTGCATGCAGCTGGCTTGTCAATGCCGCGGCGGTTTGGCCACGCGGCATATCCAGACCGCCGACGAACCACTCGTCGAACTCGTCCTTCAGCGCCGCCACCACCGCCGGCAGATCCTTGTCCGACAGCATCGAGAACACCGCAAAGCGGTTCTGCGCGTAGGCCATGCGCTTCAGGCTGTCCGCCAGCGCACGGGCAGCGTGCGGATTGTGGCCGACGTCGAGTATGGTCAGCGGCCGCCCCGGCAACACCTGGAAGCGGCCCGGCCAGTCGACTTCCAGCAGGCCACGCTTGATGGCGCCGATGCCGACCGGCAGCAGCGGCCGCAGCCCTTCCAGCGCCGCCAGTGCCGCCGCGGCGTTGATCATCTGGTACTCGCCGCGCAGCGCCGGCACCGGCAGGGCGTGGCGGTGCACCTCGCCCATGTGGAACGACCACTGGTGATCGAGGCGGGTGATGCCGAAATCCTTGCCCACCAGCCTGAGGTCGGCGCCAAGGTTGGCCGCATGCTGCAGCAGGCTTTGCGGTGGGTTGGGGTCGGCACAGATCGCCAGCTTGCCGGCGCGGAAGATGCCGGCCTTCTCGAAGCCGACCAGCTCGCGGGTGTCGCCAAGATAGCTCTGGTGGTCGAGATCGACACTGACCACCACCGACACTTCCGGCTCGAAGATGTTGACCGCGTCGAGACGGCCGCCGAGGCCGACTTCCAGCACCGCGACATCGACCTGTTCGTCGATGAAGGTGTGCATCGCCGCCAGGGTGCCAAACTCGAAATAGGTCAGCGTGGTATCGCCCCGGGCCGCCTCGATGGCGGCGAAGCTGTGCACGATGCGTTCGTCGCTGACCGGCTGCATATTGATGGCAACGCGCTCGTTGTAGCGCAGGATGTGCGGCGAGGAGTAGGTGCCGACCTTGAAGCCGGCACGCTCCAGCATGGTGGACAGCATGGCGCAGACCGAGCCCTTGCCGTTGGTGCCGCCAACCAGCACCACCGGGAACGTTGGCCGCAAGCCCATCGCATCGCGCACCGCGCTGACCCGCGCCAGGCCCATGTCGATGGTGGCGGGGTGGATCGATTCCAGATGGGAGAGCCAGTCGTTCAGGGTGTCAAAACTTGCCATGCTTGATTACATCCGTTCAGTTTCAGGGTTGGCGGCGCCGCGGCACCAGCGCACATAGACGCGCAATGCGCGGTGGGTGTCGGCCGGCACCGCGTCCGGCCATACCAGCAGCCGGTGGCGGCGACCGTTGTCGTCGCTCACGCTGAGCACCACCAGCAGCGGCAAGGCGACACTCGCCGGCAGCAGTCGGACCCGGCAGGCCCGGCCGCCCTGCTGCAGCTGCAGCACGCCGCGCATGTCGACGGCAAAGCCGTCAAAGGTTGGCCGCAACATGCCGCTCTGGCGCAGCACCTGACAGCCACAGCCCACAGCCGCCAGCAACACCAGCAGCGCGAGGTCTCGCTCCAGAAAGGACAGTGCCGCCAGCAGCATCAGCAGCGCCACGCTCAGCAGTGCGACGGCGAGGCGTGACGGCGCCAGCGTGGCGGCAATGGGGCTGACGCGGCTAGCGTGCATCGCGGCGGCGGTCAGTCTTCGTCAACGTCGACCGGGGAATTCATGATGTCGGCGTCGACGGTGTCCAGCAGCGTGGAGTGCACCTCGACATCGAACCACTCCCAGAAGGCTTTCAGCGAGCGGTCCTGCGGCCACAGCGCCTCGTCCTCGTACCACGACGACAGCTCGATGCGGAACAGCTTGTCGTACATTTCGTCGATGTGGCTGATCGCCTCTTCCGGCTCGTCGAATTCGGGCAAAAGGATCACCGTGCAGTCGGCACGCAGCGCGTCCAGCGACAATTCGATCATGTCGTTGTCCGGTACGGCATTCAGCCACGCCAGAAACGGGGCCTTGGGCTTGATAACGGCAACGGAGCGATCAACAAAGTACATGGCAAATCCTTTCGCATTGACCTGCAGCGCAGGTCTTCGGTTGGCGCGCATTGTAACAGCGACCGCCCCCGAGGCGAAGGGCGATGCAGCCACATGCTACAATCCGCTCCATTGCAATAAGAAGACAGCCTCCCGCATACCATCATGGCCCTGATTACCGTAGAAAAAGCCTGCCTCGCCTTTGGTCACCACGCCCTGCTCGACAAAGTGGATTTCTCGCTGGAGCCCGGCGAAGTCGTCGGCCTGATCGGCCGCAATGGCGCCGGCAAGTCGTCGCTGCTGAAGGCGATTGCCGGCAGCATCAAGCTCGACGACGGCCGCATCAACCAGCAGGGCGACCTCAAGGTCGCCAACGTGCCGCAGGAGCCGCTATTCAGCGAGGGCCACACCGTGTTCGAGGCGGTGGCCGAGGGGCTGGGCGAGCTGCAGCAGCTGCTCACCGACTACCACCACATCACCCAGCAGCTGTCCGACCCTGCGGCCAACCATGAGCAGGTGATGGCGCGCATGACCCACATCCAGCAGGAACTGGAAGCACGGGACGGCTGGCAGTTCGACGCGCTGATCAGCACCACGCTGTCGCACCTCGACCTCAACCCGGACACGCTGGTCAGCGACCTGTCCGGCGGCTGGAAAAAACGTGTGGCGCTGGCGCGCGCACTGGCCTCGCGCCCGGACGTGCTGCTGCTGGACGAACCGACCAACCACCTGGACATGAGCGCCATCGAGTGGCTGGAAGGGCTGATGAAGAACTTCAGCGGCAGCGTGCTGCTGATCACCCACGACCGTCGCTTCCTCGACAACGTCGCCACCCGCATCATCGAGCTGGATCGCGGCATCCTGCGCAGCTACCCCGGCAGCTTCAGCGCCTACCAGGTGCGCAAGGCGGAAGAGCTGGCGATCGAGGAAGAACAGAACCGTTTGTTCGACAAGTTCCACGCGCAGGAAGAGGTGTGGATCCGCAAGGGCATCGAGGCGCGCCGCACCCGCAACGAGGGCCGCGTGCGCCGTCTGGAACAGATCCGCCGCGAACGCGCCTCGCGCCGTGAGCGTGTCGGCCAGGTCAACTTCCAGCTCGACGCCGGCGAACGCTCCGGCAAACTGGTGGCCGAGCTGGAGCACGTCAGCAAGGGTTTTGACGGCAAGCAACTGATCAAGGATTTCACCACCCGCATCCTGCGCGGCGACAAGATCGGCCTGATCGGCCCCAACGGCGCCGGCAAGACCACGCTGCTGAAGCTGATCCTGGGCGAGCTGGAAGCCGACAGCGGCAGCATCAAGCGTGGCACCAAGCTGGAGGTCGCCTACTTCGACCAGTTCCGCACCCAGCTGGACGAAGAGACCAGCGTCGCCGACATCATCAGCCAGGGCAACGACTTCGTCGAAATCGGCGGCCAGAAAAAGCACGTGATGAGCTATCTGGAAGACTTCCTGTTCTCGCCGCAGCGCGCGCGCAGCCCGGTGAAGTCGCTGTCCGGCGGCGAACGTAACCGCCTGCTGCTGGCGCGCCTGTTCACCCGCCCGGCCAACGTGCTGGTACTGGACGAACCGACCAACGACCTCGACATCGACACTTTGGAGCTGCTGGAAGAACTGATCGAGCAGTACAACGGTACCGTGTTCCTGGTCAGCCACGACCGTGCCTTCCTCGACAACGTGGTGACGCAGGTGATCGCCTTCGAGGGCAACGGCAAGCTGGAAGAGTATCCAGGCGGCTATCAGGACTGGCTCGATACCAAGGCGCGCATGGCGGCGCTGAAGCAGGAGGCACCGCGCAAGGAGGCTGCGGCCAACGTCGAGGCCGCCAAGAGCGAGCGCGACCGCAGCAACCGCACGCAAAAACTGAGCTTTAATGAAAAGCGCGAGCTGGAACGGCTGCCGGCGGAAATCGCGGCACTGGAAGGCGAGCAGGCCGAGCTGAACCAGAAGCTGCTGGACCCGAACGTGTACCGCGATGCACCGCAGGACGCGCGCCAGTGGCAGGCGCGCATCGAGGAAATCGAACTGCTGTTGCTGGAAAAACTCGAACGCTGGGAAACCCTGGAGAGCAAACAGTCATGACCCGCCGCTGGCCCGCCCTCTTGCTACTCGTCCTGCTGGCGGGCTGCGCCAGCACTCCCTCGAAAACCGCCGTCAAGCCCAAGCCGCGCCCGCCGGCGGCCAGCAACCTGTCGGCGCTCAAGGCCGACGGCGTCAGCCGCGAAATCCTGCTCTACACCTTAAGCCTGCTCGACATCGACTACCAGTTCGGTGGCAGCAACCCGGAGGCCGGCCTCGACTGCAGCGGCATGGTGGCCTACATCTACCAGCACGCCGCCGGCATCAGGCTGCCGCACAATGCGGCGCAGATCGCGGCACTGGCGCGGCCGATCGGCAACCACCAGCTGCAGGTCGGCGACCTGGTGTTCTTCAACACCATGAACCGGCCGTTCTCGCACATGGGGCTTTATATCGGCGACGGCAAGTTCGTGCACGCGCCGCGCAGCAACAGCGTGATCCGCGTCGACCGGCTGGACAACCGCTACTTTGCCAGCCGCTTCGAGGGTGCGCGCACCCTGTTCGGCTAAGCACCATGAGCACCGCGCCATGGCGGCAGCACTGGCGACAGTGGCAGTCGCTGCGGCCAAAACTGCACCGCGACGGCGCCTCACTGCCGGTGGCGCTGCTGCTGGCCGGCCTGCAACAACAGCTCGACAGCGCGCAACTGCGGGTCGTCGCCCTGCAGTTACAGCCGGAGGAAAGCGTGCTGGAACTGGATATACAACAGCCGCTGCGCGCCCGCCTGCAATTATTCTTCCACTTCGGCGAGCTCGACTGGCCCAAGCGCACCCTGCTGATCCACTACCGCCTGCAGGGCACGCCGCACGACAGCGGCCTGATCCGGCGCGCGCTCGGCACCCTGCTGCTGACGGCACTCGACGCCGGCCTCGGCAGCCACCTGCTGCAAAGGTTGGCCGCAGAGCTGGCTTTCCTCGACATCCAGCCGCAACACATCGTTGTCCACCTCGACCAACTGCCACCGTTTACCCGCTGGCAGGAACAGTCTTTCCCGGGCAAATCCCTCGCCCGTCACCTGCAACTGAAGTCCATCACCACCCCGCCTGACCACCTGCGCCTGACCCTGGGCTGGCACAAGCAAGGGTAATCCCCTATGTCATGCCGCTTTGCAAGGGCAAATGACTATGCTCTTATAGGCACACACCGCTAGACGGTGGCGGCGTTGGAGAGCGCCACAAAAAAACAAGGCCATAGAGCCTCACAACACACATTAGGAGAAAACAGTGCAATTGCTGCTTGCCTTGTCGCGTCTTATCGACGCGATCAACGCACGCATCGGTCAGGCTGCGTCTTGGCTTGTCCTGGTGGTCGTGCTTATCAGCGCGGGTAACGCTGTGGTGCGCAAACTGTTCAACATCAGTTCGAACGGCTTGCTGGAAATCCAGTGGTACCTGTTTTCTGCCATCTTCCTGCTGGCAGCCGCCTACACCCTGCAAAAGAACGAACACATCCGCATCGACCTGCTGGTCGGCAAGCTGTCCGAGCGCGGTCAGGCCGTGGTCGACATTGTCGGCACCCTGCTGTTCCTGATGCCGGTCTGCTACCTGCTGATCAGCTTCGGCTGGCCGATGTTCATCGACGCCTGGAACAGCGGCGAGATGTCGTCCGACGCCGGCGGTCTGGTGCGCTGGCCGGTATTCCTGCTGATCCCGGTCGGTTTTGCGCTGCTGATGGCGCAAGGCCTGTCCGAGCTGATCAAGCGCGTTGCCTTCCTGCAGGGCCTGATTCCCAATCCGGCCATCAAGTCCAACGATCCGCACAAGGAGCCGGTATGAGTCTCGATCTGATGGCCCCGATCATGTTCGTGTCGCTGATCTTCTTCCTGCTGATCGGCTACCCGGTTGCCTTTGCCCTGTCCGCCGTCGGCCTGTTGTTCAGCTGGATCGGCATCCACTTCGATCTGTTGCGCCCCGAGCTGTTGCAGGCCCTGCCCAATCAGGTCTACGACATCATGCGCAACGACACGCTGCTGGCAATCCCGTTCTTCACCTTCATGGGGCTGATTCTGGAACGCTCCGGACTGGCGGAAGACATGCTGGACACCATCGGCCAGCTGTTCGGCACCATGCGCGGCGGCATCGCCTACGCGGTGATCTTCGTCGGCGCGCTGCTGGCCGCCACCACCGGCGTGGTGGCCGCCTCGGTGATCTCGATGGGACTGATCTCGCTGCCGATCATGCTGCGCTACGGCTACGACACCCGCATCGCCACCGGCGTGATTGCCGCCTCCGGCACGCTGGCACAGATCATCCCGCCGTCGCTGGTGCTGATCGTGCTGGCGGACCAGCTGGGCACGTCGGTCGGTGACATGTACACCGGCGCCATGCTGCCCGGCCTGTTGCTGTGCGTGTTTTACGCCGTGTTCATCTTCATGGTGTCGATGGTGAAACCGCAGTGGGTACCGGCGCTGCCACCGGAAGCCCGCACCCTGCGCGGCGCGGCACTGGGCAAGCGCGTGGTGCTGGTGATGATCCCGCCGCTGCTGCTGATCTTCCTGGTACTGGGCACCATCTTCCTCGGTATTGCCACCCCGACCGAGGGCGGCGCCATGGGCGCGGTCGGCGCCATCATCCTGGCGATGATGAACCGCCGTCTGGACATGTCGCTGTTGAAACAGGCGATGGATTCCACCGTCAAGTTGTCCACCTTCGTGGTGTTCATCCTGATCGGCGCCCGCGTGTTCCGCATCGCCTTCCTCGGCGTTGACGGCGACAAATGGGTCGAGCACCTGCTCACCAGCCTGCCCGGCGGTGCTACCGGCTTCCTGATCACCGTCAACATCATGGTGTTCTTCCTCGCCTTCTTCCTCGACTTCTTCGAGATCGCCTTCATCCTGGTGCCGTTGCTGGCGCCGGTGGCACAGAGCCTGGACATCAACCTGGTGTGGTTCGGCGTCATCCTGGCCGTGAACATGCAGACCTCCTTCATGCACCCGCCGTTCGGCTTCGCGCTGTTCTACCTGCGCAGCGTGGCACCGAAGGAAGTGCGCAGCACGCAGATCTACTGGGGCGCGGTGCCTTACGTGGTGATGCAGCTGATCATGGTCGGCGCCCTGATCGCCTTCCCGGGGCTGGTTACCGGCTCGCTGCACGCCGAGGTGAAGACCAACGCCGACGATGCGGCGTCGATCATGCAACAGATGGAGACGGCACCAAGCAGCGACCTGCCGCAGGGTATCGAAATCCCGGCCAGCGAGACCTCCGCCGCCGAGAGCGACAGCCAGCAGTCGGACGCGCTGCTCAAGGAACTGACTGGCCAATAAGCGGCAAGCGAGGCATGATGCCAATGGCAATATGCCTCGCTCGCAAAATCATAACCGCATTACCAATAACATCCTTTGGCGGCATGTATCGCCCGGGACACACAGCAAGCACAACACAAAGGAGATCACGGTGGAAAGACGTTCGTTTCTGAAGAAAGCCGGCGCGGCCGGCCTGGTAGGCGCCGGGGTATCGGCACCGGTACTGGCTGCCGAAAGCCCGACCATCCGCTGGCGCCTCGCGTCCAGCTTCCCGAAAAGCCTGGATACCATCTACGGCGGCGCCGAGCAGCTGTCCAAGCGCGTGGCAGAGCTGACCGGCGGCAAGTTCCAGATCCGCGCCTTCCCGGGCGGCGAAATCGTGCCCGGCACCCAGGTGCTGGATGCGGTGCAAAACGGCACCGTCGAATGCGGTCACACTTGCGGCTACTACTATGTCGGCAAGAACAAGACCTTCGCCTTCGACACCACCATGCCGTTCGGCCTGACCTCGCGCCAGCAGAACGCTTGGCTGTACTACGGCGGCGGCATGAAGTTGCTGCGCGAATTCTACGCCAAGTACAACATCGTCAACTTCCCGGGCGGCAACACCGGCACCCAGATGGGTGGCTGGTTCCGCAAGGAAGTGAAGTCGCTGGCCGACCTCAAGGGCCTGAAGATGCGCATTCCGGGCTTCGGCGGCGAAATCATGGCCAAGCTGGGCGCGGTACCGCAGACCCTGGCCGGTGGCGACATCTACCCGGCGCTGGAAAAAGGTACCATCGACGCCACCGAATGGGTCGGCCCCTACGACGACGAGAAGCTCGGCTTCTACAAGGTGGCCCAGCACTACTACTACCCGGGCTTCTGGGAGCCGGGTCCCAACATCTCTTTCTACGTCTCCAAGAAAGAATGGGACAAGCTGCCGGCCGAATACAAGGCCGCCTTCGAAGCCGCCGCGGCCGAGGCCAACCTCAGCATGCAGGCCGAGTACGACGCCAAGAACCCGGTGGCCCTAGTCAGCCTGCTGCAAAAAGGCACCAAGCTGCACCAGTACCCGGCCGACGTGATGAAGGCAGCACAAAAGGCCGCCTTCGAACTGTACGAGCAGGAGGCCGCCAAGAATCCGGACTTCCGGAAGATCTATACCGAGTGGAAGAAATTCCGCACCCTGCAGCACGGCTGGTCCAACCTTGCCGAAAGCAAGATGGAAAACTTCATGTACGCCAACCGCGTCAAATAAGGCTGCCAGCTGCCGCAAAAACCGCGCGTCATGCGCGGTTTTTGCTTTTTGCGGTGGTGGCCGCTAGGCTGAAATGAGGCAACCACCGGGGTACCACCATCATGCGCCAAGCCATCCTGCTGTTCTGGCCGTCCTTCATCATTGCCGCGCTCGCCACCGGCCTGTTCTTCTCGATCTTCGACCCGCAGGAGCTGACCCTGCACGGTGCGCAGCTGTTTGCCGACAAGCTGTCCGCCTACTCGGTGTTTTTCCTGATTGCCTGGGGCTTTGGCGCGCTCAACACCAGCATCGTGCTGCTGCTGGAAAAATCCGCCCGCCAGATCAACGGCTTCCAGCCACCGCGGGTAGACCCCGACACCTACCCCGAAGATCCACCGCAGCTGCGGCCATGAGTCGCCGCTCGCCGTACCGCGCCGGATGACGCAGTACGGCGCGCCACGCAGCGGCAACAGGGCATGACGCCCGTGCCCTGCCCCGCTACAATGGCGCGATGAACTCACCGCGCTTCGTCCACCTCCGCTTCCATTCCGAATTCTCCATCAGCGACGGCATCGTGCGCCTTGATGACGCCGTCAAGCGCGCCGTCAAGGATGACATGCCGGCGCTAGGCATGTCGGACCTGATGAACATCTTCGGCATGGTCAAGTTTTACAAGACCTGCCGCAACAAGGGCATCAAGCCCATCGTGTCCTGCGACATCTGGCTGGAAAACGAGGACGATCGCGACAAGCCGTTCCGCCTGATGCTGATGGTGAAAAACCGCGCCGGCTACGGCCGCCTTTCCGAACTGCTGGCCGCCGCCTACACCGGCAACCAGTACCGCGGACGCGCCGAGATCAAGCGCGAATGGCTGGAGAACGGCGACAACAGCAACCTGCTGTGCCTGTCCGGTGCTCATCTCGGCGATATCGGCGTGTCGTTCACCAACGGCAACCCCGACGAAGCCCGCGCCCGCGCCGAGTACTGGGCGCGCCTGTTCCCCGGCGGCTTCTACCTTGAGTTGCAGCGGCTGGACAACCAGCAGATCGAAAACATCGTGCAGTCCACGCTGTGGCTGGCCGGTGAAACCGGGCTGCCGGTGGTGGCCACCCACCCGATCCAGTTCATGGAGCCGGATGACTTCAAGGCGCACGAGGCGCGGGTATGCATCGCCGAGGGTTACACCCTATCCGACAAGCGGCGGCCGAAGAGCTTTGCCGAGTGCCAGTACTTCCTGTCGACCGACGAGATGCTGGCGCGCTTTGCCGACATTCCGGAGGCGCTGGCGAACAGCGTCGAGATCGCCCGACGCTGCAACATCAGCGTACAACTGGGCAAGAACTACCTGCCGGACTTCCCAACGCCGGAAGGCATGACGCTGGACGACTATCTGGTGCACCTGTCGCGCGAAGGGCTGGAAACGCGGCTGGAAAAACTGTTCCCCGACCCGGAAGTCCGCGCCGCCCGGCGCCCGGAATACGACGCCCGCCTGGAAATCGAGTGCAAGACCATCATCGACATGGGCTTCCCCGGCTACTTCCTGATCGTGGCCGACTTCATCATCTGGGCCAAGAACAACGGCTGCCCGGTGGGGCCGGGCCGCGGCTCCGGTGCCGGCTCGCTGGTCGCCTACAGCCTCGGCATCACCGACATCGACCCGCTGGCCTACGCACTGCTGTTCGAGCGCTTCCTCAACCCGGAACGGGTATCGATGCCCGACTTCGACATCGACTTCTGCCAGGACAACCGCTACCGCGTGATCGAGTACGTGCGCCAGGCCTACGGCGCCGAGGCGGTATCGCAGATCGCCACCTTCGGCACCATGGCCGCCAAGGCGGTGGTGCGCGACGTTGGCCGCGTACTGGACCTGCCCTACATGTTCTGCGACGGCGTGTCCAAGCTGATCCCGGCGGCACCCGGCAAGCAGTACTCGCTGGACGACGCGGTGGAGATGGAGCCGGTGCTGAAGCAGCGGCTGGAAAACGAGGAAGAACTGCGCGAGCTGTGGGAGCTGGCGAAGAAGCTGGAAGGCATGACCCGCAACATCGGCATGCATGCCGGTGGTGTGCTGATCGCGCCGGGCAAGCTGACCGACTTCTGCCCGCTGTACCAGGCGGCCGGCGACGACACCGTGCCGGTATCGATGTACGACAAGGACGATGTGGAGCAGATCGGGCTGGTGAAGTTCGACTTCCTCGGCCTGCGCAACCTGACGATCATCGACCTGGCGGTGCGCTACATCAAGGCGCTGGACCCGAGCTTCACCACCGACATCAACCTGCTGGAATTCACCGACCCGGCCGCCTACAAGGTACTGCAGCAGGCCAATACCACCGGCGTGTTCCAGCTTGAATCGGACGGCATGAAGCGGCTGCTGGAAAAGCTGAAGCCGGACCGTTTCGAAGACATCATTGCGGTACTGGCGCTGTACCGCCCCGGCCCGCTGGGCTCCGGCATGGTCGACGACTTCATCCTGCGCAAGGCCGGCAAACAGGAAGTCGACTACTACCACCCCGACCTGCAGGCCTGTCTCGATCCGACCTATGGCGTGATCGTGTACCAGGAACAGGTGATGCAGATCTCGCAGATCATCGGCGGCTACACCCTCGGTGGTGCCGACATGCTGCGCCGCGCGATGGGCAAGAAGAAGCCGGAAGAAATGGCCGAACACCGCGGCAAGATCGCCGAGGGCGCCAAGCTCAAGGGCTACGACCCGAAGCTGGCGGAAATGCTGTTCGACCTGATGGCCAAGTTTGCCGAGTACGGCTTCAACAAGTCGCACACCGCCGCCTACGCGGTGGTGTCGTACCAGACCGCCTGGCTGAAGGCGCACCATACCGCTGCCTTCATGGCCGCCACCATGTCGTCGGAACTGGACAACACCGACCAGCTGAAGATCTTTTACGACGACAGTATCGACGGCAAGAACGGCCTCAAATTCCTGCCGCCCGACGTCAACCACAGCTTCTACCGCTTTGTACCTGTCGATCGCAAGCACATCCGCTACGCGCTGGGCGCGGTCAAGGGCACCGGCGAATCGGCCGTCGACCACATCGTCGCGGTGCGCAACGCCAGCGGGCCGTTTACCAGCCTGTTCGACTTCTGCCAGCGCACCGACAAGAAACTGGTCAACAAGCGGGTGATCGAATCGCTGATCCGTGCCGGCGCCTTCGACAGCATCGACGCCAACCGCGCCAAGTTGTTCGCCAACGTCGGCCTGGCGATGACCGCTGCCGACCAGGAAGCGGCCAACGCCAACCAGGGCGGGCTGTTCGACATGTTCGACGACGACATCGCCCCCGGCGTGGAAATGGTGGACTGCAAGCCGTGGACGCCGGCGGTACAGCTGTCGGAAGAAAAAATCGCCATCGGCTACTACCTGTCCGGCCATCCGTTCACCGCCTACGAAAAAGAGGTCCGCGGTTTCATCAAGACACCGCTGAACCGCCTTAGCCCCAAGCGCGAACCGCAGCTGCTGGCCGGCTTCGTCACCGGCATCCGCACCAAGGTCGGCAACCGCGGCAAGATGGCCTTCGTGCAGCTGGACGACGGCACCGCGAAGATCGAGGTCAGCCTGTTTGCCGAGGCGGTGGACGCCAACCGCACCCGGCTGAAGGACGACGTGGTGCTGGTGGTGGAAGGCAAGGTCAGCGAGGACAAGTTTTCCGGCGGCCTGCGCATCATCGCCGACAACGTCTACGAGCTGGGCGAGGCGCGCAGCCGCTATGCACGCAGCCTGGCGGTGCAGATGGACAAGCGCCACGACGTCACCACCCTGCGCAACATCCTGACGCCGTACCGCAGCGAGGACGCCGGCTGCCCGGTACGCATCAGCTACAACAACGGCCAGGCGCGCGGCGACCTGATGCTGCCGCCGGAATGGGGAGTGCGCCTCGACGACGGCCTGCTGCTGACGCTGCAGGACTGGCTGGGCGAACAGACCGTCAAGGTCCTCTGGTAATCCGGCGCGCGCGCCCAACGTTGGCCGCACGCCGTCACCAAGGAGCATGCCATGCTGCGTATTGCCACCCTGTTGCTGCTGTGCAGCCTGCCGGCGCTGGGCAACGACCTGTTCATCGGCACCGTCAGCCGCCACGACACGCAGCTGGTACTCACCCGCTGCGATGCAGCCAAAAACCGCTACCTGCTGGTCGATGCCGAGGGCAGTCCCCAGCCGGTGCTGCCGGGCCTGCTCAATGCCGGCCTCGATCCGCAGCGGCCGACCTATCTCGCGCTGTTTGCTAAGTACGATGCGCGCCACGGCCGGGACTACCTGATCGTCAGCGCGGTCAAACACCTGGAGCAGGGGCGCAGCTGCCACCTGCCGGACTGAGCCGCCGGCGACGGCTGCCATTGCGGCCAACCTTGCCCCCTCATCTCATTCGTCTGTCACCGGAGCCGCCATGCCCACCACCGTCGTACCCGGCACCTACCGCCACTACAAGGACCAGCTGTACCAGGTCATCGATGTCGCCACCCACTCCGAAAGCGGCGAGCAGCTGGTGGTGTACCGCCCGTTGTACGGCGAAGGCAAGCTGTGGGTGCGGCCACTGGCGATGTTCTGTGAAACGGTCACCATCGACGGCCACAGCGTGCCGCGCTTCGCCCTGCTCAAGGCCGACTGATGCAGATCTACCGCACCGACCAGTTCCCGCTACCGCTGCCCGCCGGCCACCGTTTTCCGGCAGAGAAGTATGCGCTGCTGGCCCACGCGGTCGAGGCCATCGCCGCCGCACACATGGCCACCGCACCCGCGGCGACGCCAGCGGAGCTGGCCCTGGCCCACGATGCCGGCTACATCCAGGCCATGTTCGACGGCAGCATCGCCCCGGCGATCATGCGCGAGATCGGCCTGCCGTGGAGCGTGGCGCTGGTCGAGCGTAGCGCCCGCTCCGCCGGCGCCACCCTGGCCGCGGCGCGTTCGGCACTGCTGCACGGCCACGGCATCAATCTGGCCGGTGGCACCCATCACGCCAACCGCCAGCAGGGCAGCGGCTTTTGCGTGTTCAACGATGTCGCGGTAGCCATCCGCGTGCTGCAACAGGAAGGCCGCATCCGCCGCGCGGCGGTGATCGATCTGGACGTGCACCAGGGCAACGGCACCGCCGCCATCTTCGCCGGCGACGCCTCGGTGTTCACGCTGTCGCTGCACGGCGCCAAAAACTTCCCGTTTCGCCGCAGCCCGTCGACGCTGGATATCGAGCTGGCCGACGACTGCGGCGACGCGGCCTACCTCGCGGCACTGACGCCGGCGCTGGCGCAGCTTGCGGCCAACTTTGTGCCGGACATCGTGTTCTACCTTGCCGGCGCCGACCCGTACCAGGGCGACCGCCTCGGACGACTGCAGCTGAGCATGGCCGGACTGCAGGCGCGCGATGCGCAGGTACTGGCGCTGTGCGAGGCACGACAGTGGCCGCTGGCGGTGGTGATGGCGGGTGGCTATGCGGAACCGATCAGCGACACCGTCGCCATCCACCTCAATACCGTGCGCGCGGTACTGGCCTGCCAGCAACAGTAGCGGCCGGCGCCAAACCAGGCCCACCGCCAACGCGGCGAACGGTTCTGGCAAGCCCCTCCCCGCTGCTGCCGTTGCCGCGTGGCACGCAACAAGGAAAGGCGAGCCGAGCGTGCTAAGATAGCGCGCAGTTTTACGGGGCCGCCGTCTGGCGACGACCAAACACCGCGCCCGGTCTTGCCGCGTACACCCGGCACAAGGTTGGCCGCAAGCGGTGGCAGAGAAATCGGCGGCGCGGGATTGAGATTCCTGCCGTCAGCCCCACCTGCATTGCACTTATTTCAAAACCGGCACCACGGTGCCACCATCAGACAGGACACCTCATGGCCATCATCGTTAACGGCGTTGAAATTACCGACGCAATGGTACAAGCCGAGCTGGATAACCACGCCGATACACCTAGCCCGCGCGACGCCGCGATCCAGCAACTGGTATTGCACCAGCTGCTGCTGCAAAAGGCACAGGAAAGCGGCTTTGATACCGCCAACGAAGGTCAGGCCATCGGCGCCCTGCTCGACAAGGAACTGCAATTCGTTCCGGCCGACGAAGCCGCCTGCATCGCCTACTACGAAGCCAACCAGCAGCAATTCAAGCAAGGCGACAGCGCCAAGGCCAGCCACATCCTGTTCCCGCTGGGTAGCGGCGACGAGCTGTCCGCCACCCTGGCACGCGCCAAGGCGGAAGGCGTGCTGGCTGAAGTCCAGGCCAACCCGTCGCGCTTTGCCGATCTGGCACGCGAGCACTCCACCTGCCCGTCCGGCAAGCAGGGTGGCGATCTCGGCCAGTTCGGCCGCGGCCAGATGGTGCCGGAATTCGAACAGGCGGTATTCGGCACCGACGCAGGCCAGATCACCCCGAACCTGGTGGAAACCCAGTTCGGCTACCACATCATCCAGGTCAACCAGCGCAGCGAAGGTGGCCAGATCGCCTTTGAAGACATCAAGGATCGCCTGGGGCAATACCTGAACGAAATGGCTGGCCGTCAGGCGATGCACGACTACCTGACCAAGCTGGTCAGCGCCGCCAAGATCGAAGGCTACACCATGCCAGGCCTGAACTAAGCAGCGTCATCCAAACGTGAATGCCCCCGTTACGGCGCTTGCCGTAACGGGGGCATTTTTCTGTGTCATCGCGGCAAGCCTAACACGCTTCCCAAACCCCTTGCCGCACCCGGCCAGCGCCGCTAACGGCGGCAGACCATGTTGCGCCCCTTGCGCTTGGCGCTCAGTAACGCCCGATCGGCACGCAATAGCACCTCATCGAAGTTTTCACCCGGCTGGTGCACGGTCAGGCCGATACTAACCGTGGTTGACAAGTCCTGCTCGCCGGAACTGACCGTCAAGCGTTGCACCGCCTGGTGCAGTTGCACGATGACATCGTTGGCGGCGGCCATGTCGGCATTGCCGAGCACCAGCAGGAACTCCTCCCCGCCCCAGCGCCCGCACAGGTCGTAATCGGATAACGGCGCCGACAGGCTGCGCGCAATGGCGATCAGCACCCGGTCACCGATATCGTGACCGTGCAGATCGTTGAACTGCTTGAAGTGATCGACATCCACCATCGCCAGCGCGTAACTGCCGCCACGCCGATCGATACTCTTCAGGAAATCGAGCAGGCCGCGACGGTTCGCCAGCCCGGTCAGCGGATCCAGCCGCGCCTGCATCGCCAGCTGCGCTTCGTGCTCTTTCTCCAGGGTAATGTCGCGGTGGGCGCCCAGAATGCGCAGCGGCTGGCCGGCGTCATCCCGTTCCACCACCCGGCCACGATCCCACAGCCAGCACACGCTCCCATCCGGGGTCAACGTGCGGTACACCGCCTCGTAGCAGGGCGTCTTGCCGGCAAGGTGTGCGTAGTAGTTATCCAGCACCGCCTGCTTGTCGTGCGGATGCAGTTTGGCCAGCCAGAGGCCGAAGTGCGGCGCCATGTCGCCGATCTCGAAATTCTGGTAGTTGAATACGGTCAAATCGCCGCTTTGCGGACGCCCCTGCCAGATACAGATGCCGGTGCCGTCCAGCGCCGCATCCAGCTTTTCCTTGAGGTGGGCAACTTCAGCCAGTGCCGCAGCCAGCTGCGCTTGCAGCTGCTGCATCTGGTCGGCGGGGGGCGTTGAGCCATCCGTCATTCATCTTCCCTTAGCAGAAACAGTACGATTGCCTGATAGCCGCGGTAACGAGCAACGATCATGCCACGCTACGATACAGCCATTTACTTACAGTAAACCGAGATCGAACCGGCAAGCAGCACAAATTCCATACTTTGAAACAAAAAATTACATATGAATTGAAAGATTCAACAAAAAAAGACGCCCTTACCACTCAACAAGAATGAAACTGCTTAGCACTCTGCTTGGCGACAACAAAAACAAGGCCAGCACAAGCAATCAGGCCATTTTAAAACGATCGTTTCATGGTAGATTATGAGCAGCCTGGCAGCCCAACGTCGCTGCCGCGCAGGGCAAACAACACACCAACAAGCCGGCCACCATAGAGTGCCGCTCACTTTCACAAGGAGTCCACATGTCCGATCTGAAAACCCAGTTTGAACAAGCACAGAAAGATGTCACCACCCTGGCCGAACGCCCGGACAACCAGACCATGCTGCAGCTGTACTCCCTGTTCAAGCAAGCCACTGCCGGCGATGTCACCGGCGAACGTCCGGGCATGATGGATTTCATCAACCGTGCCAAGTACGACTCGTGGGAAAAGCTGAAGGGCCAAAGCGCCGAGGAAGCGATGCAGAACTACATCAATGTCGTTAAATCGCTGATGGCCTGATACACCGCCAGCTCTCGCGCCGCACGACAAACTGCGGCCGCAGCCAGCACAAAGCCAACAAGGCCGGTCATGGGCTAACCATGACCGGCCTTGTCCGCTTTTACCGCATATCGCCAACGCCCAGATCCGTTTTGCCCGCCAAATACGGACAGTCCGTCCCGCCCCCATGCCCGGCCACAGAAAATACGCGGCGAAAGCGTTGCCAAGCTTGTTCTTTTCAGGGGCTGGTAGCACAATTCGGCACTAACTTTTTCCGCTTTTAGACAGTGTCCGTAATGGGTACTGCTTTGTGTATTGGACTCTTGGTGAAACAGAACTTCCTCTCTCGCATTCAGGACAAGTCTGCCGTGATCGGCATCGTCGGACTGGGTTATGTCGGTTTGCCGCTCATGCTGCGCTTTGCCGAAGTCGGCTACAAAGTCCTCGGCTTTGACATTGACAAGAACAAGGTCGACAGCCTGCAACAAGGGAAAAGCTATATCGAGCATATCAGTGCCGACAGCATCCAGCTGGCACGCGAGCGCGGTTTCGAGGCCACCACCGATTTCAGCCGCGCCCCGGAAGCCGACGCGCTGATCCTGTGTGTGCCGACGCCACTGAACAAGTACCGCGAGCCGGACCTGTCCTTCGTCCTCAACACCATCGACAGCCTGGTGCCTTATCTGCGCGAAGGCCACCTGGTGTCGCTGGAATCGACCACCTATCCCGGCACCACCGACGAAGAGCTGCTGCCGCGCATCGAATCGCGCGGTTTCAAGATTGGCGAGAATGCGTTCCTGGTGTTCTCCCCGGAGCGTGAAGATCCGGGCAATCCCGACTTCACCACCCGCACCATTCCCAAGGTGTGCGGCGGCGTGACTGAGGCCTGCCAGGAAGTTGGCGTGGCGCTGTACAGCGCGGTGATCGACAAGGTGGTGCCGGTGTCGTCCACCCGCGCCGCGGAGATGACCAAGCTGCTGGAAAACATCCACCGTGCGGTCAACATCGGCCTGGTCAACGAAATGAAGATCGTCGCCGACAAGATGGGCATCGACATCCACGAAGTGATCCGCGCCGCCGCCACCAAGCCGTTCGGCTTCGTGCCCTACTACCCCGGCCCGGGCCTGGGTGGTCACTGCATCCCGATCGACCCGTTCTACCTGACCTGGAAGGCGCGTGAATACGGTGTGCACACCCGCTTCATCGAGCTGGCCGGCGAAGTGAACTCGTCGATGCCGGACTACGTGATCAGCAAGATCGCCGCAGCACTGAACCAGCGCAAGAAGGCGATCAACGGCAGCAAGATCCTGGTGCTGGGTATCGCCTACAAGAAGAACGTCGACGACATGCGTGAAAGCCCGTCGGTGTTCCTGATGGAAAAACTGCGCGATCTGGGCGCCGACATCAGCTACAGCGACCCGCACGTACCGGTGTTCCCGAAAATGCGCGAGCATCATTTCGAGCTATCCAGCGTGCCGCTGAGCGCCGCAACGTTGGCCGCATACGACTGCATCCTGTTGGCCACCGATCACGACCGCTTTGACTACGAGCTAATCAGCAAGCATGGCGACCTGATCGTCGACAGCCGTGGCAAGTACCTGCAGGCGGCTGCCAATGTGGTCAAGGCGTAAGCCACTAAATTGGAGCGCAGCTTGCTCCTTGTTGCAGCCTTCCGGCCACAAGAAGCAGGCAACAAAATAAAAGCAGGGCGTAACTGACCGTTACGCCCTGCTTTTATGATTGGCAATATCTCGAATTTTTTGCGATAGCCGGCACTGGCAGACGAATTAAAGCAGCCGCCTGTTTATGGAATCGTCACCGGCGTGGCACTGACATTACTGATGCGGGTTGACAGCACGATATTCTGCGACTGGTTTTTATTGTCCGTCCATGTAACGGTCACGCCGACATCCTTGTAAGCCAAACCGCCACTGGCGGTAGCAACCGACCAGCTGCGCTGATAATTGGCGCTACTACCACTGGAGCTGGCGGCAGTAACCGTATCTGTTGCCGACACCAGACTGGCGTAACTTTGTCCCCTTAATTCTTCCAGCTTCTTCTCCGCCAGCACTACCGCTTCGCTGCGCTGCTTGGACAGGGTATTGGCATTCAGTATCGCGCCATACATGCTGCCGATGGCGAGCAGGCCACTGGCCAGCACGATGATCGTAATCAACATCTCCAGCAAGCTGAAGCCGGTTTGGTGACCAGCACGGGTCATCAGAAGTCTCTCCATGATGCGGCCAACTTGGCAAAGGTTTGCGCAGTACTGGTAGTCGTGGTTGGTGGCAGGGTAATTACACCGGAACCACTACTAACTGACCAACCGGTAAATTCCGCATTTGCATTTAATTTTCTAATAGTACCATCCGCAACCATACTGCCATGAATTTCAACGCCACCCCAGCCATTATCAACACAGGCATTGGCAAAATAAACAAGTCCATAGATTACTACTTGGCCATTTATTTTAGGGCAGCCAGCACCTGTATCAAAAATCAAAATAACCGGGTCACTTGCCGTACCCAGACTCTGATGCCATGGGTCAGGGGGCGCTACAGTACCATCATAAAAATAAATTTTTTGATAATCAGCTGCCGCCTTCATTTGTGCCTTGGTCGTATTCGGGAATACAAAATCCCATGCATCCCCAGCAAACGCACCATAACTAATGGTGCCGCCATTCAAATCCAAGTGGCCAATCTGGATATCACTGGAATTGGTAGATGATGTCGCAATGGCAACACCGCCGATCGTACTCGGATAAACATCGGGATTACCGGTAACTTCCAGCAATTGCCCCTTGATCACAATCGGCGCGACACTGGCAATATTCAGCGTATTCGGTGTAGTCGTTGTCACCGTGGTGGTGCCAAGGCGGATACGCTGGCGGATGGTGGCATTGGCGTCCCCGCTGGCAGCCGCACTCACCTCCAGAATCGTCGGCGTCGCTGAGTTGCGCCACAGCGATACCGCCACCGTGTAACCACCGATAGTCTGGCTGCTGACCGAAGACGGGAACGATGCCGCCGTCGCTTTCTGGTTGGTGCCAGCCGGGCCGGCAGCATCAGTAGTCCACGCCAGACTGCTGGTATTGCTGCTGTTGACCAGCCACGCCATCGAGTGCTCCACGCTACCGCGGGCCGCTTCCATCGCCTTCGACTGGTACAGCTGGTTGTTGCCGGTCTTGATCTCGAACAGCATGCCAGAGCTGGTATAAAACACCATCAGGCTGGCAAGAAACAGCACCACCAGCGACATGGTCAGCGTGGCCATACCTTGCTGCCGCCGTGATGCGAGAATCATGATTGCGTTGCGCATAGTGCAGCCCTCAATTGAAGGTAAGCGGGCCATTTTCCAGCTTGACCGTTTCCGTCAGCGTCTGCCTGACCTCGCTGGCATTTTTCAGCTCGCCCACCAGAGTGATGGCGATGGTGCCGGAGGCGCTACTGGGCACAAAGCTCAGGGCACTGATATTGGTGACATTATCATCGGTCACTGCCTCCCAGACATTGTTGGCCCCCGGGGTGCAGCTGTAACTCGAACCACTGCTGCGCATGTACACCGCGCCGCTCGCCCGCAAAAAGCCGTACTGCACATCGCTGGGCACCGTGGCCGATGCCGTGGCATTGCGGTCATAGCTATACAGCACGCAGCCGGCGGTCGAAGTGGTCATGGTCTGGAACGGGTTGGTGCCGGACGCGGTGCTGGCCCAGTACCCGGCACGCCGCAGCTCGCGGCTCATCAGCATCATGGTGGCGCGCATTTCCTGGTTCAGGCGGATCGCCTTCAGCGTGTCGCTATTGCTGCGAATGTTGTTGATCAGGAAGGTGGTCAGCCCCAGCATCAGTATCAGGCCAATGACCAGTGCCACCATCAGCTCGATCAGGGTGAAGCCGCGCTGCCGAGTAGGTTTCAACATGCCGGATAAGTCCCCGTTAGCCCGACGCCCGCCGGCGCGCAGACACTGATGCGACCAAGCAGCGCCAGGTTTACCTGCGCCTGCTTGCCCTGCGCCGACTCCATGATCACGTGACCGGTACCCAGCGCCACACCGCGCACCGGGTCGAATCCGGTCTTGTTGCCGCTGAAACTGATCCCCGCCGAAGCCGGGATCGACACCTTCTGGAAGTCCAGGTAATCCACCCGTTTCAGCGCGCAATAACCGGTACTGGAACTGGCCACCACCGAACAGTCACAAGCCGTCGCCCCCAATACCATGCCGTAGCACCAGCTGGCACCACTGCTGAAGCTGATCTGCACATTCTGGTTGTTGCGGATGGCTTCCGAGCGCGCATACTGCATGTCGCCATAAATGGCATCGGCCACCGCCACCAGGCGGCGCTTGTCGATCTGCTCATTCAGCACCGGCACCGCCATCACCATCAGGATGCCGGTGATGGCCAGCACCACCACCAGCTCGATCAGGGTAAAGCCCCGGCCAACACCTGCTGTCGTACAAGCCGGACGCTTCATGTCACTTGCTCCAGCACGCGCTAGGCGTGGTGGTAATGCTGCCTGCCGCTTGCTGCAGCTGGATCGCGGTGCAGTCGGAATCTGTGGCCTGCGATTTGCCGGACACCGCCGTTGCCGTCACCACATAGCCGGTGGCGGTGGCGCTGCTGACGGCGATGGTGTAGTAGCCGCTCTCGGTCGTCGCCGGCATGCCGATATCGGTGAGCGACCCGTAGCTGGTGTTGTTGCCGCGATACTTCTCCTGCGCAAACTGGACCGCGCGAATTGCCACCGTCGCATCGGTACGCCGGCTTTTCTGGATGTAGCCGGAATAGGCCGGCATGGCAATCGCCGCCAAGATGCCGACGACCGCCACCACCAGCAGCAATTCAATCAGGGTAAAACCTTTGCTTGTCGTCATCGATTTTTTTATAAACGTCATAAATTGCGTTCAATTCCGGTTGAATGCGAAGCATCACGCCGCAACAAGCCATAGCGGCAATTGAAATTTCTATAAAACAGCTTTAAAAACAATGTTCTCACTGCAGCAGTGTAATGAATTTTGCCAGCTTGAGCGTAAAACAGCAGCAAAAATGCGTGGCCACCGCCGAAAACCGGCCACCAGGGCGTAGCTTCATCCACAGCGCGCAGCGGGTTTATCGGCAACAGCCGGCCCGGAATCCGCCCTCGCCCCTTGCCGCCGCTGTTTTCAGCCTAGTTGTCCCGTCATCATTGTCAACGGTGATTTAAAAGCACCCGTGCTGGTGCTACAAATAGCAACAAGCCAGCCAGGATAATTAATATGCATAAATTAGAATGCGGCATTTCCTGATTCAGCAATCCATGCATTTGAAATAAACAGCACCCAAGCAAAACGGGAAAGCCTTGCCGCACAGTCGATCACGATGCCGGCAAACACTTTCCCGTCCTCGCACGGCTAGCGTGCTTTATTTTGCCGCCAGATGACGCTCGATCTCGGCCAGCGGAATGGCGCCGGCCACCAGCTCGCCGTTCGGGAACACCAGCGCCGGGGTGCCGCTGATGCCGAGGCGTTCGCCCAGCGTCGCGATTTCAGCCAGCGGCGTCGCGCACTTGTCGCTGCCGCTCAGCGCCTTGCCCTGGCGCATGAAGCCCAGCCAGCTTGCCGCACGATCACTGCTGCACCAGATCTGGCGCGATTTGCGCGGAGCATCCGGGTGCAGCTGTGCCAGCGGGTAGAGGAAGGTGTACACCGTCACGTTGTCCAGCTGGCTCAGCGATTCGCGCTCCAGCTTCTTGCAGAACGGGCAATCCGGATCGGAGAACACCACCAGCTTGCGCTCGCCCTTGCCACGCACTTCCTTGATTGCCTTGTCCAGCGGCAGCTTCGCCCATTCCACGGTCACCTTGTTCAGCTCCGCCAGCCGCTCTTCGGTGACGCTGGTGCGGGTCTTGGTGTCGATCAGGTCGCCGGTGATCAGGTGGTCTACCTTGGCGTCGGTATACACCACGCTGTACTGCGCGCGCCCCTGCTGTTTCATCTTCACCACCACCTCGAACAGCCCCGCCACCGGCGCAGGCTGCACGCTGCTGACCTCGTGCTGCGGGAACTTGCTCTTGAAGGCGGCGCGCACCTGATCCGGCGTTTCGGCGGAGGCGGAGCAGGCCAGCAAGGGCATCATCAGGGTGGCGAGGGCAAGACGGCGCATAGGCAGAATCATGGTTGTGCTTTCTTCTGGTTAAAAACCCACCGCGTGGCGGGCCAGTTGTTTTTTGATCAGGGGCAGGCGGTTGGTCAGGTTGAGGCCAGCGTTGCGCAGCCAGGCAAGACCGGGTGCCTGCTTGGCATGGAACAGCTGGAACAGCGCGTCGCAGGTCAGCTGCATGGTTCTGACCGCTTCCTTGCGCGTTCGTTCGTAGCGGCGCAGCGTCAGCCATTCGCCGCAATCGCGGGCGCCGGCCAGCACGGCGGCCAACCTTGCCACATCCTGGAAACCGAGGTTGACGCCCTGCCCGGCCAACGGATGCACGGTATGGGCAGCATCACCGACCAGTGCAACCCGCTCCGCGATCACGTTGTCCGGCGTAATCAGGCGCAGCGGAAAGGCCGCCGCCGGCGACAGCAGCGTCAGTTCGCCCAGTGCATGATCACCGGCCGCGGCCACCGCCGCCGCCAGTCGTGCACCATCCAGCGCCAGCAGCGGCTCCGGCTGGCTGGTCGACCACACCATCGAGATACGATTGCCCGGCATCGGCAACCAGGCGAGGATGCCATCACCGAGAAACCACTGCCGCGCGATATTGCCGTGCGGCAGTTCGCAGGCAAAGTTGGCCACCACGCCGCTGTGGCCGTAGGGCTTGATGCTGGCGGCGATGCCGCTCTGCTGCCGCACCCAGGAGTTGGCACCGTCGGCGCCGACGATCAGCTGCGCCTGCAGCTCGCGACCGTCGTCGAGCACGATCGCCGCCTCGCGCGCGCTGTGGCGCAGCTGCTGCGGCCGCACCCCGCTCAGCAGCGTCACGCCGCTGGCCTGCTGCAGCCGCTGCCAGATCGTGGCCAGCATCCAGCGGTTTTCCGCGATCCACGCCAGCGCCTCGGCGCCGGCATCGGCGGCGGAAAAGGCGATCTGGCCGCCCTGGTCGCCCCGGACATCCATGCTGCCGATCACGCCCAGCCGCGAGGCATCCGGCCACGCGCCCAGCTGCTGCAAGAAGGCGCGGTTGGCGGGGCTGACCGCGTAGATGCGCGCGTCCCAGCCCTGCTCCAACGCGTCAAAGCGTTCGGCCTGGCCTTCGACCAGCGCCACCCGCTTGCCCTGCTTATCCAGCGCCAACGCCAGAGCGGCGCCAACCAGCCCGCCACCGACCACGATTACGTCAAACTTGTCCGACATGTTTCTCTTTCAATTGTGTCCGGCTGCCGATGCCTGCGGCCAACGTTGGCCGCATCAGACGCCGACACCGAATACCAGATGCCCGGCAAACGCCTTGCGCAGCGGCGGTAGCGCGTCAATGGCCGTCATGCCCAAGCCACGCAGCGCCTTCACCGCCGTGCCCTGACCGTCGAACAGCCGCACCAGGCCATGGGTGAAGCCGACCACCGCGTGGCTGTCGACGCGGCGCGCGGCGCCGTAACGGCGCAGCAGTGCTGCATCGCCCGGATCGGTGGCGCCTTGCAGCGCCGCCACCAACCCCACCGCATCGCGCAGGCCGAGGTTGAAACCCTGCGCCGCCACCGGGTGCATCGTCTGCGCCGCATTGCCGATCATCACCACACGGCCGCTGTACACGCTGTTGAGCTGGCGCAGCGCCAGCGGGAACACCGCGCGTTCGCCGACGCTGACAAACTTGCCCAGCCGCTCGCCGAAGGCCTGCTGCAGCTCGGCCAGCAGCACGCTGCCGTCGGCGGCGTGCAGTCGTGCCGCCTCGTCGTGGCTGCGCGTCCACACCAGCATCATCTGCTCGCCATGCGGCAGCAGCGCGAACGGCCCCTGCGCCGCGAAACGCTCGTAGGCCATGTTACGGTGCGGCTGGCTGGCATTGACCATCGCCAGCACCGCGCTTTGCTGATAATCGTGCACATGGCGCTGGATGCCGGGCAGCGATTCGGCCAGCGCACCACCCTCGGCCAGCACCAGCAGCCGGCAGGTCAGCAGGTGCTGCTGCCCGTGCAGGGTCAGCGACACGCTGGCGTAGCGCGCCAGCGACGCAACCTTGGTCACCCGCGCCTGCCACAGCACACGCACACCGGCATGCTCCAGCGCCGTCGCCAGCGCCGCGGTCAGCGCCGGATAGTCCACCACCGCGCCCAGATGCGGCAGGCCCAGATCCTGCTGCGTCAGCACGGTGCGGCCGAAACCTCCCTGCTGCGACACGTGCACGCTGTCGATCACCGTCGCCGGCAGCTCGTCCGGCCAGGCACCGGCGGCAGCCAGCTGCTGGCGGCTGTACCACGACAGCGCCAGCGCGCGCGCATCGCGCAGCGGTGAATCCTTGGCCCGTGCCTCGACCAGCGTCACGTCACGGCCGGCCTTCGCCAGCCGCAATGCCGTCAGCGCGCCGACCGGTCCGCCGCCAACGATGACAATATCACTATGTTCGGGTACGCCTTGCATGCTCGTTCCGCCTGTCGCGGCGGCCTCGTTCGGAGTCAATGGGGTTGCATCAGCGCTTCGATGTCGTCGATGCGCTTCGGTACGTCGTCGGTGTACACCTGGTGGCCGTCGTCGGTCACCAGTACGTTATCTTCAATGCGGATGCCGATGTTGTGGAACGCCACCGGCACGCGATCGTCCGGGCGGATGTACAGCCCTGGCTCGATGGTGGTGCACATGCCGCTCTGGAAGCTACGCCACTGCCCGCCCGGGCGGCGGGCGCCGACATCGTGCACGTCCAGGCCGATGAAATGGCCGATGCCGTGCATGTAGAAGCGGCGGTAGTCGCCGGATTCGATCACCCCGGCCACGCTGCCGGCCAGCAGTTTCAAGTCCAGCATGCCCTGCACCAGCACCTGTAGCGCGGCGTCGGCCGGCGCATCCAGCCGCGCGCCGGGCTGCACCGCGGCAATCGCCGCCAGCTGCGCCGCCAGCACCACCTCGTACACGTCGCGCTGCGCGCCGCTGAAACGCCCGTTGACCGGGAAAGTGCGGGTGATGTCTCCAGCGTAGCCGTTGAACTCGCAGCCGGCATCGATCAATAACAGATCGCCGTCGTTGAGGCGGGCATTGTTGGCCGCATAGTGCAGCGTGCAGGCGTTGGCACCGCCGGCAACGATGCTCTCGTACGCCGGCTGCCGCGCGCCGTGGCGCACGAAGTGATGCAGCAGCTCGGCCTCGATCTGGTACTCCATCATGCCGGGGCGGCAGGCCTGCATCGCGCGGACATGCGCTTCGGCAGAAATGCGGCCGGCCTGTTGTAACACGGCGATTTCGCGCTCGTCTTTGATCAGGCGCATCTCGTCGATCAGTGCCAGCAGGTCGCCGTACTGCTGCGGCGCGTCCTTGCCGACGCGCGCCTGCTGCCGTGCCTGCTGCAGATAGCCGGCGATGCGCGTATCCCAGCCCTTGTCGCGCCCCACCGCCCAGTACAGCGCCGCGTGCTCGGCCAACAGCGGCGGCAGGCGCTGATCCAGCTCGCCGATGCTGTAGGCCTCGTCAAAGCCGAACGCTTCCGCCGCCGCGGCCGGGCCGTAGCGGAAGCCGTCCCAGATCTCGCTGTCCGGATTCTTGTCACGACAGAACAGCAGCGCCTTACCGGCCTTGCCGTCCAGCACCAGCACCGCTTCCGGCTCACTAAAGCCGGTCAGGTACAGGAAATGGCTGTCGCCACGGTAGGGATAGTGGGCATCGGCGTTGCGGATCACTTCCGGCGCGGTGGGCAGGATGGCGATGGCGTCGCCCAGTTGCGCCAGCAGGCGCTGGCGGCGGTGTTGAAAGCTGACATGCATGACGATTACGTCCGGCAAGGTGGAAATCGCGCTAGTTTAGCAGAACAGGCGCGCCACGCCTGCCCACTGCCGCCGCGGCAGCGCTTACAATTGGCCATCACCCTCACCCCGTTAGCCCACCATGCCTACCGATCCGCGCATCAGCCAGCGTACGCTGGAACACTACCAGCGCAATGCCGACGACTTCTGGCAAGGTACCCGCGACCACGACGTCAGCCAGAACATCGCCAGCCTGCTGCGCCACCTGCAGCCTGCGCCACAGACCATTCTCGACTTCGGCTGCGGCCCGGGCCGCGACCTGAAGACCCTGCGCGAGCTCGGCCACCAGCCGATCGGGCTGGATGGCGCGGCGCGCTTTGTCGCGATGGCGCGCGAGTACAGCGGCTGCGAGGTGTGGCAACAGGACTTCCTGCAGCTGCAACTGCCGGCGGCGCACTTCGACGGCGTGTTCGCCAATGCTGCGCTGTTCCACATTCCCGGTGCCGAGCTGCCGCGGGTGCTGGCGCAGCTGTTCGCCACCCTCAAGCCCGGCGGCGTACTGTTCTGCTCCAACCCGCGTGGCAACGGCGAGGAAGGCTGGCAGGGCGAGCGCTATGGCTGCTGGCACAGTTGGCCGCAATGGCAGGCGCTGCTGCAGGCCGCCGGCTTTGCCGAGCTGGAACACTACTACCGCCCGCCGGGCCTGCCACGCGAGCAGCAACCGTGGCTGGCCAGCGTGTGGCGCCGCCCCTGAGGCCCGCGATGCATTGCCGCTTCCACACCGCCATCGACGACATTGCGGCCAACCTTTGGGACGCGCTCAACGTCACCGGCTCGCCCTTCCTCAGCCACGCCTTCCTGGCGGCGGCGGAGCGCCACGGCGCGGTGACGCCGGCACTGGGCTGGCAGCCGGCACACGTCACGCTACACGCCGACGACGGCAGCCTGCTCGGCGCGCAGCCGCTGTACCTGCGCACGCACTCGTTCGGCGATTTCTCGCACGACTGGGCGTGGGCCGACGCCTACCAGCGCCTCGGCCGGCGCTACTACCCGAAACTGGTGTGCGGCATCCCCTACACCCCGGCCAGCGGCGCGCGCCAGCTGATCCACCGCGACGCCGACCGTGCCAGTGTCAGCCGCGCACTGCTGCACGCCAGCCTGCAGCTGGCCGCCGGCGAACAGGCGTCCTCGCTGCAATACCTGTATCTGGACGACGATGCCGCGCTGCGCGCGGCGCTGGCGAGCCAGGGCTTCCTGCTGCGCCGCGGTTGCCAGTTCCACTGGCACAACGCGGGCTATCACGACTTCGACGACTTCCTCGCCACCTTCTCCGCCGACAAGCGCAAGAAGGTGAAGCGTGAACGGCGCCGCGTCGCCGAGGCCGGCCTGCGCATCGAGATTCGCCACGGCGACGACATCGACGCCGCGCTGTGGCAGCAGATCTACCCGCACTACGTGTCGACCTTCCGCCGCTTCGGCAACCACCCGGCGTTCAGCCTTGGCTTCTTCCGCGAGCTTGGCCGCACGCTGGCGCGGCAGCTGGTGGTGTTCCTGGCGCGCGACGCCAGCGATGCGGTGGTCGCCGCCGCCATCTGCTACCGCAGCAACGACACCCTGTACGGCCGCCACTGGGGCGCGGCGGCGGACTACCACAGCCTGCACTTTGCGCTGTGCTTCTACGAAGGCATCGATTACTGCATCCGCGAAAGGCTGCAGCACTTCGAACCCGGCGCCCAAGGCGAGCACAAGGTCAGCCGCGGCTTTGTGCCGCAGGCGACGTGGTCGGCGTTCCACATCGCCGACCCACGCCTGCGCGGCATGATTGCGGACTTTCTGCAGCGCGAACAGCAGGCGGTGGCGCAGTACCAGGATGAGATGGCGGAGCATCTGCCATTCCGGCAGCAGGGCTAAGCACAAGCGGTGACGGCAAGGTTGGTCGCAGTGTGATCCGGCCACGCACCGCGGCCGCTGGTCGCGAGCAGGCCAGCGATTCAGCTTGCCGTGTTGGGTGGAAGCGGGAACCGCACCGTGTCAGGAGCCGAACTGCGGCGTGCCGGCCTGCTCGATGTCGCGCAGCGTGTCCAGCAGCGTCGCACGCAGCGGGCCGGCCAGCGCCAGCCCGCCCTCCGCCGCCTGCCTGGCCTCGGCGACATGGCCCTGTTGCAGCAGGATGCGCGCCAGGTTGTTGTAGGCAGCCGCCAGCTGGTGCGTTGCGGCGGTGTCGCGGAACACCTGTGCCGCGGCCGGCAAATCACCGCTGGCGTACAGCGCATTGCCCAGCCCCATCGCCAGCGTGGTATTTTGCGGCCAACGTTGCCGCGCCGCGCGATAGGCGGTGACCGCCACTGCCGGCTTGGCGTTGCGCTCGAAGGCCACCAACGCCCGCGTCGCGTCCTGTTCCGTGACACTCGCCGGCAAACGCCCCGGTGGTAGCGCGACGAACGCCCAGTACTGGCTGCGCTGCCAGGTATGACCGAAGGTGCGCAGCGTCATCACCTGCCGCCGCATCGGCCCCGAGCGCAGCAGCAGCTGGCCGCGCTCAAGGTCGTAGCCGACCACCACCGCATAGTGCCAGGACGGCGCCCACGACAGACCCAGGTTCTGCAGCACCACCACCGGATGGCCGGCATCGATTTCCTGTTTCAGCGCCGTCAGCGTGCCGGGGATCACCATCGCCACCGCGCCCTGCCGCCGCGCGCCGCTCAGCATCTCGATCTGCAGCGAGCCTTCCCGCCCCGGCAGGAACACCTGCCCCACCAGCTGCGCCGGCGTGGTTGCCAGCCCGACAGCGGACAGGCTGGTCGCCAGCGCCGCCGGGCCGCAGAAATGGCTGTCGTCGGGAAAGAACGGGGTATCGACCAGTTCGGCGCGGGTCGGCGCCCCGGGCGCGAGCGCGACCGGCTGCAGCGGCGTGCTGGCGCAGGCGGCCAGCAGCAGCGCGCACAGCACAGCCGGGAGCGCCAGCCGCAGCGCCCCCAACTGCCGGATCAGCGTTGTCAGCATCGGCTTGCCGCTCAGCGCACGGAGCGGGTGAACGGGAACACCTTGGTAAAGCCGAGGATATCGGTGACCACCAGCACGAAGAACACAAACAGGATGGCACCGATGATGCCGCCGGCGGGCGCCTTGTCGATCTGGTCGGCCAGATTGGCCGCTTCCTCGTCGGTCAGCGCGGCGACGCGCTCGTGGGCGCTGGCCGGGTCGATGCCAAGGCGTTCCATTTCGCCACGCACGTTGTCACGGGCCAGTACCGCAGCCAGGCGGGCGTGGCCGGAATCAGGGGTGGCGGTCGCGGCCAGGCGGGCCACTTCTTCGGTGCTCACCATGGCAGCCTGGGCGGATTGCAGCAGGCTGACGTTGAGCATGGAGCAGCAGACAACAAGAGCGAGCGTGCGCTGAAAGCGTTTCATGATGTGTTCCTCGTGCAGGATTAAGAAGCAGAAGACGCTGCGTCGCATGCCGTAACGAAGAGGGTGACGAGCGTTGAACCATTATAGACAGCGCATTTGCATGATTTGGCCTATTGCATGCCCGGATGTAAACGCTGGCGCAGACGAACCGGCGCAACCACAAGGTTGGCCGCAAGCCACCGCCGCAAGACAGAACGCCCGCCGGGTGGCTCCGGCGGGCGTTCTGCCAGTCAGCGCACCGGCATCAACAGCGTGGCTTGCGGCCAACCATCCGCGGGGAGAACCGTCGCGCCGTGCCACGGCAACACCATGGCCGCCGGCCGAGCCGTTGCCAGGCTGCAAACACGGTCACCGCATGGCCAGCCAGCGCACGGCTGCGGCCAGATCCCGCCGCGCCTTACTGCTCCGGCTGGTCACTGAGCGCCTTGAGATTGGCCCTGAGGCGATCACTCATCGGCATGTTCAGCACCATGCCATTCGGGGGAATCGGCGACTCGAACCACTTCTGGTACAGCCGCTCAAACTCGCCGGACTGCATCAGCCGCGCGATGGTGCCATCCACCAGTTTCTTGAACTCGGGATCATCCTTGCGCAGCATGCAGCCGTAGGGCTCGACCTGCAAGGTGTCGCCGACGACGCTCAGCGCGGCCGGATCCTTGGCGTTGGCGCGCAGGCCGAACAGCAGGATATCGTCGAGTGCCAGCGCGGCCGCGCTATTGTTTTCCAGCAAGGCCAGCGACTCGCCGTAATCCTTGCCCAGCACGAACTGCATGCCCAGATTGTGGTCGGCGCTGTACTTGCGAACGACTTTCTCGTTGGTACTGCCTGCAGTGGTGGCGACCGTTTGCCCGGCCAGGTCGGCGTAATTCTTGACCTTGCTGCCCGTTTTCACCAGCAAGCGGGTCCCGGCATAAAAATGGCTGACCGCGAACGCGACGACCTTGCCGCGGGCGGCGTTATTGGTGGTGGAACCGCATTCCAGGTCATAGCTGCCGTTCACCAGCAAGGGAATGCGGTCCTGGGCGCTGACCGGCATATAGACCACCACGAGGCCCGGCTTGTTCAGCCTTGTTCGCACGTCGCCGACAATGGCCTCGGTCAGGTCCACCGCAAAGCCCATCGGCTTGTGCTCGGCGGGCCGGTAGCTGAATGGAACGGCCGCTTCGCGGTAGGACACGGTGATCCTGTTCGTTTCAAGGATCTTGTCCAGGGTCTGCGCCTGGACGAAGGACGACATGGCCGCCAGACTGGCGATGAGCAGCGTGGCAGGCTTCAGATTCATGGTTTTCATGTTATTTCCTTCAGGCAGGCAACTCGGACCCGTCACCATCAGCGCTGACTCTGCCAGCAGCAAATCCGCGCGTTTGACACCCGTGTCGTCGAGATCATTAACGATGAAGGCGGCAGAAAACCGTCAGAACACAGCCGCGTGCAACACGCATCCGCCGGTTTCCCTCGCTCACGGCACCTCGCCCGCCACCCATAGCAGCCGGCCATACGCCGTGATCCCTTAAACCTAGATCCCCATCCGCAATGCGCCATGATGTACATCAAACGCCAGCCCCCTCTGCACGCCATCGCGTCGGGCAAGGCAGGCGCCTGATCTTGGCCTTGCCGGCCTGAGCCGCAGCCGCAGCCGCAGCCGCAGCCGCAGCCGGGCATGACACAGCCGGCCAAGGTTGGCCGCAAGTCTCCGCCACAAGACAAAACGCCCGCCGGATTGCTCCGGCGGGCGTTTGGCGTTTCAACGCGCAGACGTCAAGTGCGCGGCTTGCGGCCAGTCTTGGGCTGGCCGCTGCGCTGTGGCGGCGTGATGTGGGTCGGCTTGTGCGCCGGCTTGCGCTGCTGGCGGTGGCGGGTGTTCTGCACCTGCAGCAGCGCGTCGATCTTCTCCGACGTCGACTGCATCAGGCTTTGCGCCAGCTCGCCGTGCGGGAAGGTTTCCGGCATGCGGTAGCTGAGCCAGGCATAGGCGGAGTACAGCTTGCAGGTGTCCTCGAGGAACTGCAGCTCGTTGCGACCGCCACGGCCTTCCATGCGCAGCAGCGACGCCTGCTTGCCCTTGGCGCGGCACTCGGCCCAGTCCTGCAGCGCCTGTTCCAGCATCGCGATCTTGGTCGACACCGGGCACAGGCTGAACAGGAAGCGGTCTTCCAGCGGCAGCTTCAGCGTGTCCAGCCACTTCGCCTTCTCGATCTGGTCGCTGAGGTTGGCCGGCAGGAAGAATTCGTCGTGCACGTTGATGTGCTTGGCGAACAGCTCCAGCAGTGCCTGCAGCCGCTCCTGGCCGCTGGCTTCGGCGATCTGCTGCAGGTAGGACAGGTTGGGCGCCACGTAGAAACCGGTGCTCGGCAGCGGCTCCAGCTTTTGCTGCAGCAAGGCGGCGATCACCTTGTGCGTCTTGCCGTCGAAGCCGGCAACATAACCGGTCTCGTGCTGGCCGAAACGGCCGGCACGGCCGGCGATCTGCTTGGCCAGCGCGGCGGCGATGGTGCCTTCGGCGTAGCCGTCCCACTTGCTGGAGGTGGTGAAGATCACCCGCCGCGCCGGGGTGTTCAGCCCCATGCCGATGGCGTCGGTGCCGACCACCACCTGCGTCTCGCCGTCGATGAAGCGCTCGGCCTGCGCCTGGCGCACTTCCGGCGACAGGTTGCCGTAGATCGCCGACACGCTCATGCCCTGCGCGATGGCCTGGTCGCGCCAGTTCAGCACCTCGCGGCGCGAGAACGCGATCAGCACGTCGCCGGCGCGCAGGTTTTTCAGGCTGCCCAGCGGCGCCTTTTCCATTTCCAGCGGCGACTTGCGCTGCAGTTCGCGGATTTCCAGCGTGCCGCCGACGCGCTTGACCAGCGACTGGATCGCTTCCTTGGCTTCCAGCGCGCCGAGCAGGTACACCGTCTGCGCCGGCACGCCGCACACCGCCGCCGTCCACGCCGCGCCGCGATCCGGGTCGTCCAGCAGCTGGATTTCGTCGATCACCGCCACGTCCACCGCGCGGTTGGGGTTGAGCATTTCCACGGTACTGGCCACGTGGCTGGCGTGCGGGTGCAGCTTGCGCTGCTCGCCAGTGATCAGGCTGACCGCGACGTTGGCATTCAGCAGGCGCTGGTAGTTTTCCATCGCCAGCAGCCGCAGCGGCGCGAGGTAGACGCCGGTCTTCGCCTGCGCCAGGTGTTCCATCGCGGCGTGGGTCTTGCCGGAGTTGGTCGGCCCCAACACCGCGATGAAGTGGCGCTGCATGCCGGCGGCGAGGGTGAACGATTCCGGGTACAGCGACAGGTTGATGGCGTTGCGGGTCTTCTCCGCCTGGCTGGCGGCGGCTCGGGTCGCCACCAGTGCCGCGATACGGTCCAGTGCCAGCTCGCAGCGCAGGCGCGCCAGCTCGTACTTGGCCTGCAGCGCGTTGAGCGCGCTTTGCGGATCGACGCGGTGCTCGTTCGCCAGCGTCATCACCTGGCCGGCGCAGCGCAGCAGCTGCGCTTCGAGCCGTTCGCGCGCCTCGTCGTTCCAGCGCAGCTGGACCAGCGCCAGCCGTTCGGCGGCATCGAGTTTGCGCCACTTGCCGGTTTTGCCGAGGAAGCCGGCGTCCGGCACCAGGTGGTAAGGCACGGTGCGCTTGCCGACCTTGATCTGCCCCTGCACCGAGACGGCGTAGCTGCCCTCGGTGGTCACCAGCGTGGCGTGGTATTGCTGCAGATAGGCGTTCAGCGCGCCGATGGCGTCTTCGGACGCGGTGTCGGGGGCAATCGTGGGTTCGGTCATGGGTATCCGTCGGGGGAAAACAGCGCGGGATGGCGCCGGATGGCATGGGCGGGGCGATACGCCGCCGGCAAACAAAAACCGCCTGCGGGCTGCGCGCAGTCCGTCAGGCGGCGTGTTCGGGCGCGATCAGTTCTGGCCGCAGCAGGCCTTGTACTTCTTGCCGCTGCCGCACGGGCACGGATCATTGCGGCCAACCTTGTCGCCTTCGCGACGCATGGTCACCGGAGCCTGCTCCTTGGCACGCCAGTAGCCGTAGACCGCCAGCACCGCTTCGTCCAGCTCGCTCTTGAAGCTTTCCAGCTCGGCGGCGGTGAATTCCATCATCGCCGGCTCGTCGCCGTCGGCATCGAACATGCCGCCCAGCGCCATCACCGGCATCAGCAGCTCTTCGAAGCCTTCGTCGTCGGCGGCGTCGAACCAGTCGGTCGGCACCACGTCCAGCGCGTACATGAAGGCATTGCACCACGGACGGAAGTCCGGCGCTTCGCCCTCTTCCTCGCTGTACAGCGTCAGTTCCGGCAGGTCGCCGTCGGCCAGCGCCTCGGCGGCGGCATCGTAGTACTTCTGCAGCAGCGCCTTGATCTCGGCTTCGCTGTCGGCGCTTTCAAAGGCCGGCGCATCGCCGAGCACATCTTCCAGCCAGTCGTCGATGGTGAGCTTGTCCGGGCCGCACGCCAGCGCGCAGAAGAAGCCCTGCACTTCGTCCGGGCGCATGGTGGTGCCGGCCTGCGACAGCGGGGTCAGCAGCGTTTCCAGACGCTCCAGATCTACTTCGTTGAATTCGGTCATGTTCGTTCTCCGTAAGGTTTGGCGCGCATTGTACGCGTGTTCCCCGGTACTGGCAGCAGGCGTGCTGTTTTCAGGATAGCAAAAAGCCCGTCAGGTGCTTGACGGGCTGTGGTGACTGCGGGAGATTGCCGGGTTCAGGCGGCGGCCAGTTCCGGCTCGCTGATCTGCAGCAGTGTCTGCTTGCGGATCTGGTTGGCCTGGCAGGCACAGCTGCCGCACTCGGTGGCGACCTTCAGTTCGCGCGCCAGATCGCTCATGCGCGTGGCACCATTGCAAACGGCGGCGCGGATATCGCGATCGGTTACTCCGTGGCAAAGGCAGACGTACATGGCATGAATCCTGAATAAGAATTGATCTTGATATCCATACTAGAAGACAATGATAACGATTGTCAATTAAGAGGAAGGCAAATCCGCGATGAGCAGCACGCAATGGAAACCGAATACCACAGTCGCCGCCATCATCGAGCGCGACGGCCGCTTCCTGATGGTGCGCGAGCAGACCGACGACGGCGTCCGCCTCAACCAGCCGGCCGGCCATCTGGAATACGGCGAAACCCTGCTGCAGGCGGTGGTGCGCGAAGCGCGCGAGGAAACCGCCCACGCCTTCACGCCGCGGGCACTGGTCGGCATCTATCTGGCGGACAAGACCGGCAGCGACATCACCTATCTGCGCTTCGCCTTCTGCGGTGACGCCGGCGCGCACGATCCGGCGCAGCGGCTGGACGACGGCATCCTCGCCGCCGAATGGCTGAGCGCGGACGAGATCATGGCCAGCGCGGCGCTGTGGCGCAGCCCGCTGGTCGGACGCTGCCTGCAGGACTACCTTGCCGGCCAGCGCGCCAGCCTCGATCTGATCCACCACCACTTGCCAGGCTGAGCCGATGCCACCCCTCATGCGCTGGCTGTCGATTGCGCTGCTCGCGGCGCTGCCGGCCGTGGCCGCCGATGCGGAGGTGCTGACGCTCTGTTACCATTACGGCTGCGATCGCACGCAGCGCATTGAAGTGGACGACTCTGCCCTGATCTGGTTTAAACAGCGGCTGGACGAGGCCGCCGAAGCCGCCGATGAGCGCGCAGCACTACAGGACATTGTGTTGTCCTATTACCAGCGCGCGGCGCGCGAGGCGCCGATTGCCAGCGACCGCGGCGGCAATCACGAGGATGCGGCCAACGTTGGCCGCATGGATTGTCTCGATCACAGCCATAATGTGCTGGTGCTGCTGCAGTTGCTGGCCGGCAAGGGCTGGCTGCGCCACCACCAGCTGCTGGGCCAGGTGCACCGTGCGCCACTGTTGTTCGACCATCACGCGGCGGTGGCCGTGCGCGACGTGACATCAGGCCAGGATTGGGTGATCGACAGCTGGTTCCGGGATTTCGGGGCACCGCCGGTGGTGGTGCCTCTTGCTATTTGGAAGGAAGGATTTTCTCCGTGACGGGTAAAAAACGTATTGTCGTCGGCATGTCCGGCGGCGTGGATTCGTCGGTCACCGCCTGGCTGCTGAAGCAGCAGGGGCATGAGGTGATCGGCGTGTTCATGCAGAACTGGGAAGACGACAACGACGACGAATACTGCTCCATCAAGCAGGACGCGCTGGACGCGATGAGCGTGGCCGACATCGTCGGCATCGACATGGAGATCGTCAACTTCGCCAAGGAGTACAAGGACCGCGTGTTCTCCTACTTCCTGAAGGAGTACTCCGCCGGCCGCACCCCCAATCCGGACGTGCTGTGCAATGCCGAGATCAAGTTCAAGGCCTTTCTCGATTACGCGCTGGAGCTGGGTGCCGACTGCATCGCCACCGGCCATTACGCGCGCAAGCTGGAACAGGACGGCGTGCACTACCTGATGAAGGGCGTCGACCACACCAAGGACCAGAGCTACTTCCTGTACCGCCTGCAGCAGCACCAGCTGGCGAAGGCGCTGTTTCCGCTTGGCGACATCCGCAAGACCGAGGTGCGCCGCCTGGCCGAGGAAGCCGGGCTGCCGACCGCCGCCAAGAAGGACTCCACCGGCATCTGCTTCATCGGCGAGCGCCCGTTCCGCGAATTCCTGCAGCGCTACCTGCCGACCAAGCCGGGCGAGATGATCACCCCGGACGGCAAGACCGTCGGCGAGCACGTCGGGCTGATGTTCTACACCCTCGGCCAGCGCAAGGGCCTCAATATCGGCGGCAACAAGGATGGCAACGGCGAGCCGTGGTTCGTCGCCGGCAAGGACATTCCCGGCAACAAGCTGATCGTGGTGCAAGGGCATGACCACCCGCTGCTGCTGAAGTCGACGCTGGCGATGGACGACCTGTCGTGGACGCTGCCGCAGCCACCGGCCGCCGGCGACTACGCCGCCAAGAACCGCTACCGCATGGCCGACGCGCCGTGCAGCCTGTCGCCGATCGTCGACGGCCGTGCCACGCTGACCTTCCGCGACAAGCAGTGGGCGGTCACCCCCGGTCAGTCCGCCGTGCTGTACGACGGCGATATCTGCCTCGGCGGCGGCATCATCCAGTAAGCGCCACTAACACCCCCCATGCCTGCGGCCAACGTTGGCCGCAACGCCAACACCCCGCCGCGGCGGGGTGTTTTGCTTTTAGAGCCGCTAACAAAATCCCTGATCCTGCGTTGCGCCTCCTTGCCGTACGACTTGTACTGTCTGCGTCGGCGCGCCTTGGCTCAGGTGCGCTGCGAGGTTTTGTTAGTGGCTCTTATGGCCGTCGCCCGGCTCAACCCTTCAGCTGCCGGTGCCAGGCCTGCAACGCCGCCAGCTGTTTGCGGATCTTCTCCTGGATCGCGGCGTCCACCAGATTGCCGTCGCCGTCGAAGGAGGCGCTGAACGCGTTGGCGAACACCTCCGGCTGGTTCAGGATATGCAGATTGAGGAACACGGCGCTCTGGCGCAGGTGGTGCTGCGCGCGCGAACTGCCCATGCCGCCGGCCGCGCCCATGATCGCCGCCGGCTTGCCGCTGAGCAGCGCGTTGTCCGGCTCGCGCGATGCCCAGTCCAGCGCGTTTTTCAGCGCCGGCGCCATCGAGTAGTTGTACTCCGGGCACACCAGCAGCAAGGCATCGGCCGCGGCAAACTGCTGCAACAGCGTCACCACCGTCGCCGGCTTGACCGTGATGTCGGCATTGTAGAACGGCACCTCCGACAGATCGGCGACCACGATCTGCATGTCCTGCGGTGCGTTGGCCACTGCATAACGCATCAGGCCCTTGTTGGTGGATTTCTGGCGCAAACTGCCGCAAACGGCAAGCACATTGAGACTCAT
Organism: Vogesella sp. AC12; assembly: GCF_024437575.1. Classification (NCBI taxonomy): domain Bacteria; kingdom Pseudomonadati; phylum Pseudomonadota; class Betaproteobacteria; order Neisseriales; family Chromobacteriaceae; genus Vogesella; species Vogesella sp. AC12. The sequence continues at coordinate 149,355 of NZ_JANFNU010000005.1, read as the reverse complement.
CTGGTCACTCCCCGGCAAGAATTGGACATGGCTTTACCGGTATAGGCGCCGCGCCATGAAATTGCGACTTCTGCATGTCATGACCGGCTGCCATGCTGGCGCTTGCTGCCGCCCCTGACGGATTAACACTTGCCATTAACGTTAGCCAAATAAAACTGATTTTCAGTTGATTTGCACCTACCGGTAAAATGGTTAATTGAACCCAGAAAATAAATAGCCACGGCAAGGCTTGATTATTAAAAGAAATATCCGTCAGAAAATAATCCGCCGTTTTCAAAGACGATTAATACCTTGCCCTTATCAGATATTGAATTAAAATATATCAATACGATTTATGATGAAGGAGTCCCTCCCATGCAAGGCGACAAAGCCGTAATCAAGGCGCTCAACACCGTGCTGTGCAACGAACTGACCGCCATCAACCAGTTCTTCCTGCACGCCCGCATGTGCAAGAACTGGGGACTGAACGGCCTCAACAAGCATTTCTACCAGCAGTCGATCAAGGCGATGAAACGCGCCGACGAGCTGATTGAGCGCATCCTGTTCCTGGAAGGCCTGCCCAACCTGCAGCAACTGGGCAAGCTGATGATCGGCGAGAATGTCGAGGAAATGCTGGCCTGTGACATCGCCCTGGTCAGCGGCCACATCGGCGACCTGCGCAAGAGCATTACCCTCAGCGAAAAAGCGGAAGACTACGTTACCCGCGAAGAGCTGACCGAGCTGCTGGAAGCGGAAGAAGAATACGTGGACTGGCTGGAAACCCAGCAGACCCTGATCAAGGACGTTGGCCTCGCCAACTACCTGCAATCACAAATGGAAGACTGAGGAGCGGCACCATGCAAGGCAGCAAGAAAATCATCGAAGCCCTGAACACCCTGCTGACCGCAGAAATGACCTCGGTTGACCAGTACTTCATCCACAGCGAAATGTACGGCAACTGGGGCTACAGCAAGCTGTACGAGCGCCTGCACCACGAGCGCGACGAGGAAATGGGCCACGCCAAGATGCTGATCGAGCGCATCCTGTTCCTCGACGGCGTGCCGGACATCGCCCCGCGTGGCAAGCTGCGCATCGGCAAGGACGTACCGTCGATGCTGGCCAACGATCTGGAAACGGAATACGAAGTTGCCGCCGCCCTGAAAAAGGCCATCGTGCTGGCCGAGAAGGAACACGACTTCGTCACCCGCAGCATCCTGACCAAGCTGCTGGACGACACCGAAGTCGACCACGCCCACTGGCTGGAGCAGCAACTGGGCCTGATCAAGGCCATGGGCATCAACAACTACCTGCAATCGCAAGCCAGCTGATCGCACGACGCGCCACGGCCCTGCCAGCCACCGATACCGGTGGCTGGCAGGACCTGTTTTTTTGGCCCGCGCCATCAACAACCGCTAGAATGTCGCCACCGTGCCCGGCGGCCGCGCGAACCATCGCCACCGCACGCGCTCTAACCTCCTTGTAACCGAATAAACCCAGCCCTGCGCCCAAATAACGGTCGCAGGCTTGCCCATTGCCACAGGACGACCATGGCCGCAGCAAAGAAAAACAATCAGTTCCTCGAGCTGCTCATCAACATCGTGATTCCCTCGCTGATCCTGATGAAGCTCAGCGCGGAACAGTACCTTGGCACCGCCAATGCGCTGCTCTTGGCCTTGGCCTTTCCGTTGGGCTGGGGGCTGTACGACCTGCTGCGCAACCGCAAGACCAACTTCATTGCCATCCTCGGCCTGGTCAGCATTCTGCTCACCGGCGGCATCGGCCTGCTGCATCTGGATGCGCAGTGGCTGGCGGTGAAGGAAGCCGCCATTCCCGGCCTGATCGGCATCGCGGTGCTGGCCTCGACCCGCACCCGCTACCCGCTGATCAAGACCGTGCTCTACACCCCGGCGGTGATCGACGTCGCCAAGGTGCAGCAGCACCTGGAGCAGCGCGGCAATACCCGCCAGTTCGAGGCGCGCCTGCTGAAGGCGACCTACCTGCTCAGCGCCACCTTTTTCTTTTCCTCGGTGATGAACTACGTGCTGGCGAAGTGGATCGTCACCAGTCCGTCCGGCACCGAGGCCTTCAACGAAGAACTGGGGCGCATGACACTGCTGAGCTACCCGATGATCGCCATCCCGTCGCTGGTGATGATGATGGCGGTGCTGTACTACATCTCGCGCGGCATGCGCGAGCTGGCCGGGCTCAGCTTTACCGAGGCGCTGCGTCAGGACTTGACTTGACCAGATCTGAGCTGAAACGTCAGCCGGCACCCGACAACAAAACGCCCGTCACTTTCCGTGACGGGCATTTTGCCATGGTGCCGCAGCCAGACCCGCGCACGGTGGATCAGGCCAGCGAGGCCCTGGGCATCGCCGCGTAATAGCAGTAGCCGTTGCGCCCCGCCTTCTTCGCCGCGTACATCGCCTGGTCGGCATTGCGCTGCAACACGTCGATATTGTCGCCGTCCTGCGGGAACAGCGTGATGCCGATGCTGGCCGACACGTACACCTGCTCGTCGCCAAGGCAAAACGGTGCGGCCAACCTTTGCAGCACCTGCTGCGTCACCCGCTCCAGCGACTGCTCCGAGTCCATGTCGCTGATCACGATGGTGAACTCGTCGCCGCCGAGACGGGCCACGGTGTCGGTCTCGCGCAGGCAGCCCAGCAGCCGCAGTGCCGCCTCTTTCAGCAGCAGGTCGCCGGCGCGATGGCCGAGGGTATCGTTGACTTCCTTGAAGTGGTCCAGATCGATGAACAGCAGGGCGAGCTGGCCATTGCTGCGCTCGCTCTTGCGCAGCTCCAGCGCGAAGCGGTCGAGGAAGCGGTGACGGTTGGGCAAGCCGGTCAGCGAGTCAAAGTTGGCCTGCTCCCAGATCAGCTGCGCCGACTTCTTCTTTTCGGTGATATCGCGGAACGACACCAGGCAATGCGGCACCGCGGCGATTTCCACCGCCGTCACGATCCACTCGGCGTCGAACTCGCTGCCGTCGCGGCGCAGGTGGCGCCACTCGAAACGGCGCGCCGGACTATCGCTGTCGGGATGCAGATAGCTGCCCAGCAATTGCCGCGACGACACACCGCCATCCTGCCGCAGCGGCGACAGCGCCTCCAGCGACAGCCCGGTCAGGTCGGCCTGCTCGCAGTGAAAGATCTCCGCCGCCGCCTGGTTGCAGTCAACGATGATCTGCCCGTGCAGCACGAAAATACCGTCGCCGGACGCGTCGAACAGCACACGGTAGCGCCGCTCGCTGTCGCGCCACGCCGCCTCGGCGCGGACCAGTGCAGTCAGGTCGATATCGAGGCAGAACAAGGTCAGCCCGCTCTGCGGCGACTCCACCATGGCGTGGCTGGAATAGACCTGCACGATATGGCCATCCTTGTGCTGCAGCCCGAGGCGGGCGGCAGGCACGCCGCGCCGCTCTCGGAACATCCACGCCACCTCGGCCTCGACGTGCGTCCTGGCCGGCGGCGGGATGATCAGCTCGAACAGGGTGCACCCCAGCGCCTCGGCGGCGCTATAGCCGTACAACGCTTCCGAGGCGTGGTTCCAGTACAGCACGGTGCCATCCGGCGCGTAGCCCTGGATCGCCAGTGCGTCAGTGTTTTCGAAAATGGCACGGAAACGGTCCTGGCTGGCGCGCAAGGCCAGATCGCTGAGGTATTGGCGGGTAATGTCGCGCGCGGTGCCGAGCACGCCGAACACGCCGTCCTCGGCCTGCAGCGGCGTGGTCACGATCTCCAGCAGGATCCGCTGTCCGTCTTCCGCGGACACCAGCCACTGCTGGCTGGACAACGGTTCTTCCGCCGCCAGTGCGGCGATGTCGGCCTGGCTCAGTGCCGCCGCCTGTTGAGGCCCCAGCACCATGGTATCGCTCTGGCCGATGATGGCCTGGCGGCTGACGCCGGCAAAGGCCTCGAAGCGGCGGTTGCAGGCCAGGTAACGCCCGGTGGCATCCTTCAGCCAGGCCATGTCCGGCAGCTGTTGCACCAGCCACAACAGCCCCTGCTGCCGCGACAACAGCAACTGGATGTCCGCCGTGGCCAACTTGTCCGGTATCTGCGTCATAGGTCACCGACAGCGCGGGGTTGATCGGCGCGGGCCATGACTGCACAGCAGCATGAGCCGCCATTCAGAATAGGAGGGAAATCGTCATAGTGCCATGCGCCCGAGCGGCGCAAGGTTGGCCGCAAGCAGCCGCAGTGCGACAATCACGCTTTTAGTGGATGCGAAACCAGCATGTCAGCCCCGACCTTCTTCTGGCACGACTACGAAACCTTTGGCGCGGTGCCGCGCAGTGACCGCCCGGCGCAGTTTGCCGGCATCCGCACCGATGCCGAGCTCAACGAAATCGGCGAGCCGGTGATGCTGTACTGCCAGCCGGCCCGCGACTACCTGCCGGCGCCGGAAGCCTGCCTGCTCACCGGCATCACGCCGCAGCGCTGTGCCGAGCTCGGGGTCCCGGAGCAGCAGTTTGCCGCCGCCATCGAACGCGAGCTGGCCGAGCCCGGCACCATCGGCGTCGGCTACAACTCGATCCGTTTCGACGACGAAGTCACCCGCTTCCTGTTCTGGCGCAACCTGATCGACCCCTACGCCCGCGAGTGGCAAAACCGCTGCGGCCGCTGGGACCTGCTGGACGTGGTACGCGCCACCTACGCGCTGCGCCCGGAAGGCATCAACTGGCCGCGCCACGAGACAGGCCTGCCCAGCTTCAAGCTGGAACACCTGACCGCCGCCAACGGCCTGATCCATGATGCCGCCCACGATGCGCTGTCCGACGTGCGCGCCACCATCGCGCTGGCACGACTGATCCGTGACAAACAGCCGCGGCTGTTCGCGTTCTGCCTCAGCCTGCGGCAAAAGGATGCGGTGCGCCACCAGCTGCAGCTGCATCAGCCGGTGCCACTGATTCACGTCTCCGGCATGTTCGGCGGCGAGCGCGGCAATCTGGCGCTGGTGTGGCCGCTGGCGGAACACCCGAGCAACAAGAACGAGGTGCTGGTCTGGGATCTGGCGCACGATCCGCGCGAACTGCTGGCGCTGGATGCGGCCAACGTTCGCCGCCGGCTGTTCACCAAGAGCAGCGAACTGGCGGAGGGGGAAAGCCGGCTGCCGATCAAGAGCATCCACATCAACAAGTCGCCGTTCGTGATCAGCGACCTGCGCGTGCTGCGCGCGGAACGGGCGCAGCAGCTGGGCATCGACATGGACAGCGTGCAGCGCCATGCCGCCCATGCGCAGGCACTGCCCGACCTCGCGGTGCTGTGGCGCGAGGTGTTCCGCCGCGAGCCGGGCGAGACACCGGATGTCGATGAAAACCTGTATGGCGGCTTTGTCTCCAACCAGGACCGGCGCACCCTCAACCGCCTGCGCGGTCTGTCGGCACCGGCGCTGGCCGCCGCGCGCGAAAGCTTCGACGACCCGCAGCTGCAACGCCTGCTGTACCGCTATCGCGCGCGCAACTTCCCCGACAGCCTCAGCGCGGAAGAGCGCCAGCACTGGCAGCTGTGGTGCGCGCGCAAGCTGCACCTGGGCACGCCGCCGGGGCGCACCTTTGCCGCTTTCCAGCAGGAAATCGCCACACTGCGCGATGGCGCCGATGCGCAGCAGCTGCTGATTCTGGAACAATTGCAGCAATGGGGCGAGCAGCTTGACGCCCAGCTCCCGCCACCGGTCTGATCTGATACGGCGGCCCCAAAGCAAACGCCCCCGCATGCGGGGGCGTTGTCGTGACAGCCGGCGACTCAGGCCAGGGCCGGCTGCAGGTTCGGCGCCGGTTCGCTGGCGGTGATGACGCGGTTACGGCCCTGCTGCTTGGCGGCGTACATGCGCTGGTCAGCGATCTCGATCAGCTGGCGCCAGTCGTTGCAGCCCTCCTCCAGCATGTCGGCAACGCCGATGCTGGCGGTCAGCGGTGTCTGGTCCGGCCGCAGGCCGAAGCCGTTGCGACGCAGGCGCTGCAAAGCGTGCATCGCCTGGCGGCAATCGATGTTCGGCAGCAGCAGCAGGAATTCCTCGCCGCCCCAGCGCACCAGCACGTCGCCCTTACGCAGGCCCTGGGTCAGCGTCTGCGCAAACTGCTTCAGCATGACATCGCCCTGCTGGTGGCCGAACTGGTCGTTGATCGCCTTGAAATGGTCGATGTCGATGAAGGCTACCGAAAATGGGCTGCCGCTGCGGCTGGCCAGGATGAACTGCAATTCCAGCACCTCCTCGCCGCTGCGGCGCGAAAAGGCACCGGTCAGCGGGTCGCGCACCGCCTGCTGCACCAGCGCGATCATGAACGCCAGCTGGCAGACGCCGGCCAGTGCCGCCACGCCGGCGATCAGCCCCTGCAGCCAGAACGCGCCCCAGAACGACGGCCAGTCCACCACCGAGAACTGGAAATAGCCGGCGGTGACGTGCGCCACCAGGATCGGCGCGGCAAAGATCACGCTCTCCAGCAGCGTCAGCGGGAAAATGGCGAAACCGGCCAGCAGGATGAACGGCAGGAAGGCATAACCAGTGCCGACCGCGGCCGAGGCGCCGGTGAGCTGGTAGTGCGTCAGCAGCACGTAGGACACCACGTAGAACAACGTGGGGATGGCAAACAGCATCGCCATGCCGCGCCAGGCGTTGAACAGCGTCACCTCCGGCCGGTAACAGTAGACGATGAAGGCGAAACAGCCGGTGGCGCCCAGCCGCAGCAGCGCCAGTTGCCACGCCAGCGGATTGGGCAGCACCAGCAGATCGACGAACATCCACAGCGGGGTCAGCACCGCAAACAGGCTGGCAAACAGGCGCACCCGGTTCAGGATCATCTGCGCGCGACGATTGCTCATCAGCGGCATGTGATGCTGCGGCGTCACCAGCCAGCTGGCTTCGTTCGGGTTCAGCTCGCCGGGCAACAAGCCCAGCAGTTTGACCCAGGTCGTGGAATGGAAAATGGTCATGGGCTCCGCAAGCAGGCAGAAGACGTCGAGAAGCCATTATCATGACACAGGCGGTGCACTCGTTTGCCAAATATCAAGCCGCCGCCAGATTTCCGTTACATTTCGCGACATTGTCGCCAGCAAAAATGCCCGGCACGAAGCCGGGCATTTTTCAGTGCACGCACCGTGTCGGTCGCGCTCAGTCCAGATACTGCAAGTGTGCCCGTTTCACGTTGCACAGCAGCTCGTAGCTGATGGTGCCGGCATGGGCGGCCACGGCATTGACGCTGACCTGCTCGCCCCACAATTCCACCTCGCTGCCGATACCGGCCTGCGGCAGGTCGGTCAGATCGATGGTGATCATGTCCATCGACACACGGCCGATGATGCGGCTGTGCTGGCCATCGACCGCCACCGGGCTGCCGGTGGACGCCAGCCGCGGATAACCGTCGGCATAACCGCCGGCGATCAGGCCGACGCGGGTCGGCCGCGTGGTGACAAAACTGGCGCCGTAGCCGACCGGCTCGCCGGCGGCCAGCTCGCGCACGCCGAACACGCGGCTGGCGAGCCGCATTACCGGCTTGAGGCCAACGTTGGCCGCATGGCCGTCCGGCAGCGGCGTCGAGCCGTACAGCATGATACCGGGGCGGCCCCAGTCGCGGTGCGCGTGCGGGTGGATCATGATGCCGGCGGAGTTGGCAACGCTGCTGTCGCCAGGCAAACCGGCGGTGGCGGCATCGAAGGCGGCCAGCTGCAGGGCGGTGGCGTCGCAGCCCGGCTCGTCGGCACGGGCAAAGTGCGTCATCTTGACGATGGCGTCGGCCTTGCCGCTTGCGGCCAACCTTTGATAGGCGGCGGCGTAATCGGCGGGGAAGAAACCGGCGCGGTGCATGCCGGAATCCATCTTCAGCCACACGCGGTACGGGTGCTCGGCCGGCGTCGCCAGCAGCATGTCCAGCTGCTCGCGGTTCTGCACCACCAGCCACAGCCCGTGCGCCTGCACCTCGGCCAGCTCGGCCGCTTCGAACACGCCTTCCAGCAGCAGGATCGGGCCGCTAATGCCGCCTGCACGCAGCTGCAGTGCCTCTTCCAGGCAGGCCACGGCAAAGCCGTCGGCGACATCGGCCACCGCCTGCGCACAGCGCACCGCGCCGTGACCGTAGGCATTGGCCTTCACCACCGCCAGCGCGCGGCCTCCGTGCTGCTGGCGCGCCAGCAGGTAATTGTGACGAAAATGATCGAGACGGATAGTTGCAATCAACGGACGCATGATCTTCCTTATACGTTGGCCGCAAGCGGGCGCGACATCGGCACCACCAGCGTCTCGCCGCCTTTGGCGTAACGCTGCATCGACAGGCCGTCGATCAGGATTTCCGGCTGCGTGCCGGTGATCAGGTCGGCCAGCACCTTGCCGGAGCCGGCGCTCATGGTCCAGCCCAGCGTGCCGTGGCCGGTGTTCAGCGACAGGTTGGCAAAGCGGGTGCCGCCGATGATCGGCGTGCCGTCCGGCGTCATCGGACGCAGGCCGGTCCAGAATTCGGCACGCGACACGTCGCCGCCGTCCGGATACAGGTCGGTGACCACCATTTCCAGCGTGGCGCGGCGTTTCGGGTTCAGGCTCAGGTCGAAGCCGGCCAGCTCGGCCATGCCGCCGACGCGGATGCGGTCGTCGAAGCGGGTGATGGCGATCTTGTAGGTCTCGTCCAGCACGGTGGACACCGGTGCGCCCTTGGCGTTGGTGATCGGCACCGTCAGCGAGTAGCCCTTCACCGGGTACACCGGGATGTCGATGCCCAGCGCCTTCACCATCTCGCGCGAGTAGCTGCCGGTGGCGACCACGTAGTGATCGGCGGTCAGACGCTCGCCGTCGACGCGCACGGCGGTGACCTTGTCACCGTAGTGCTCGATGGCCTCGATGCTCTTGCCCCACAGGAACTTGACGCCGATCGCCGCCGCCATCTCCGCCAGGTGCGAGGTGAACAGCTGGCAATCGCCGGTGTCGTCGTTGGGCAGGCGCAGGCCGCCCTTCAGCTTGTGCTTGGTCTTTTTCAGCGCCGGCTCGACACGGGCGCAACCGTCGGCATCCAGCACCTGGTACTCCACGCCGCACTCCTTCAGCACCTCGATGTCCTTGCCCATCGCGTCCACCTGCTGCTGGCTGCGGAACAGCTGCAGCGTGCCACCGGTACGGCCTTCGAAGTTGAGGCCGGTCTCGGCCGTAAGCTCGCGGATCTTGTCGCGGCTGTACTCGGCCAGGCGCATCATGCGGCCCTTGTTGATGTTGTAGTCCTGATAGTTGCAGTTGGCGAACATGCGCGCCATCCACTCCCACTGGTAGGTACTGCCGTCAACGCGGATCGCCAGCGGCGCGTGCTTCTGGAACAGCCATTTGGCCGCCTTCAGCGGGATGCCCGGCGCCGCCCACGGTGCGGCATAGCCCGGAGAGATCTGGCCGGCGTTGGCGAAGCTGGTTTCCAGCGCCGGGCCGGGCTGACGCTCGATCACCGTCACCTCCACGCCTGCCTTTGCCAAATACCATGCGGTCGAAATACCGATAACGCCGCCGCCAAGCACGATTACTTTCATGATCTCTCCTGCCAGTTATGCTGTCTCATCAGGCCGGAGCCTGTTTTTCCGGGATCCAAAAGCGCATTTGCACTTTCAGTGAATTTGCGTAGTATATTGATTGCAAGACAGTTTTTTCAACTTAGTTACAGCTAAACGGCAGTCAACTTACCTGTTAATCGGTGGTTATTTAGTGAAAACGCAGCGCAGCAATTTGAACCTGTCCCGCCAGCTGGACCGCATCGACCGCAAGATCCTGTTGCACCTGCAGGAAAACGGCCGCATCGCCATGACCGAGCTGGCGGAAAAAGTCGGCCTCTCCACCACCCCGTGCACCGAGCGCGTGCGCCGGCTGGAGCGCGAAGGGGTCATTGAAGGCTATCACGCGAAACTGAACCCGCAAGCGCTGGGCGCCAGCCTGCTGGTATTTGTCGAGATCAAGCTGTCGGCCAAGTCCGGCGACATTTTCGACGCCTTCCGCCGCGAAGTGCAGAAGCTGCCGGACGTGCTGGAGTGCCATCTGGTATCCGGCGAGTACGACTACCTGCTGAAGGTACGGCTGCCGGACATGTCGATGTACCGCAACATCCTCGGCGACATCCTGCTGAAGCTGCCGCAAGCCAACGAATCGCGCAGCTATGTGGTGATGGAAGAAGTGAAGGAAACCGGCATCCTGCCGATCACGCTTTAGCCCGGCGGCGCGCGGCGGCGGCCGCAAGGTTGGCCGCAAGCGGCTGAGCAATAAAAAAGGCCGCAGCATGCGCTGCGGCCAACCCTAACAACGACCCACTCAAAAAATCAGCGTATTTCGTCTTCCAGCGCACGCGCGATCACCAGTTTCTGCACGTCGGAAGTCCCTTCATAGATCTGCGCCACGCGTACATCGCGGTAGATGCGCTCCAGCGGGTAGTCGGACAGGTAACCGTAACCACCCAGCGTCTGGATCGCCGCCGAGCACACCGCCTCGGCCATCTCGGACGCCACCAGTTTGGCCATGCTCGATTCCTTCAGGCAGGGCTTGCCGGCATCCTTCAGCGCCGCCGCGTGCCGCACCAGCTGCCGCGCCGCTTCCAGCCGCGCCGCCGCTTCAGCCAGGCGGAAACCGACCGCCTGATGGCGGATGATGGCCTGGCCAAACGTCTGGCGCTCGGTGGCGTAGCGGGTGGCAAACTCCAGCGCCGCGCGCGCCATGCCCAGGCACTGTGCAGCGATGCCGATGCGGCCGGACTCCAGATTGGCCAGCGCGATCCTGTAGCCCTCGCCTTCCTTGCCCAGCAAATGACTGGCCGGCACGCGCACGTTGTCGAACACGATCTGGCAGGTGTCGGACGCATGCTGGCCTAGCTTGTCTTCCACCTTGGCCACGGTGTAGCCGGCGGCCGTGGTCGGCACCAGGAAGGCGCTGATGCCCTTCTTGCCGGCGGCCGGATCGGTGACCGCGAACACGATGGCGACATCGGCATGCTTGCCGTTGGTGATGAACTGCTTGACGCCGTTGATCACGTAGTCGTCGCCGTCGCGCACCGCGCGGCTGCGCAGCGCGGCGGCGTCGGAGCCGGCATCCGGCTCGGTGAGGCAGAACGCCGAGATCCACTCGCCGCGCGCGATCGGGCGCAGGAAGGTGTCCTTCTGCCAGTCGTTGCCGAAGCGCTCGATCGGCCCGCAGCCCACCGAGTTGATCACCGAGATGATGGTGGACAGCGCGCCGTCACCGGCGGCGATCTCCTCGATCACCGCGGCCAACGTCACGTAGCCCAGCCCGGCACCGTCCCACTGCGGCGCCACGGTCAGGCCGAAGCAGCCCAGCTCGCCCAGGCCCTGCAGTGCCTGGCGCGGAAAGCTGTGCGCCTTGTCCCAGGCGGCGGCGTGCGGGGCGATTTCGCCCTGCACAAAGTCGCGCACCGCATCGACCACCTGTTCCTGTTCTGTCGTCAGCAGCATGGTCCGCCCCTTACACCAGTTCCAGCGCCAGCGCGGTGGCTTCGCCGCCGCCGATGCACAGGCTGGCGACGCCACGCTTCAACCCGCGCGCCTGCAGCGCCGCGATCAGCGTCACCACGATACGCGCACCGCTGGCGCCGATCGGGTGCCCCAGCGCGCAGGCGCCGCCGTTGACATTGACCTTGGCGTGCGGCAGGCCCAGATCATGCATCGCAGCCATGGTCACCACTGCAAACGCCTCGTTGATTTCGAACAGGTCGACGTCGTCCACCGTCCAGCCGGCCTTGGCCAGAAGCTTCTGCATCGCGCCCACCGGCGCGGTGGAGAACCACGCCGGCTCGTGGGCGTGGGTGCTGTGGCCGACGATGCGTGCCAGCGGCGTCAGGCCGCGGGCGGCGGCTTCGCTCTCGCGCATCAGCACCAGCGCGGCGGCGCCGTCGGAAATGGAGCTGGCGTTGGCCGGGGTCACCGTGCCGTCCTTCTTGAACGCCGGTTTCAGCGTCGGGATCTTGTCGAGATTGGCTTTCAGCGGCTGCTCGTCCTCGGCCACCACTTCCTCGCCCTTGCGGCCAAGCACGGTCACCGCCGCGATCTCGCTGCTGAACGCACCGCTGGTGATCGCGTGCTGGGCACGGGTCAGCGACGCGATGGCGAACTCATCCTGCGCCGCGCGACTGAAACCGTATTTTTCCGCGCACAACTCGGCGAACACGCCCATCAGCTTGCCCTTGTCGTAGGCGTCTTCCAGGCCGTCGAGGAACATGTGGTCCTTCAGCTCGCCATGGCCGAGACGCAGGCCGCCGCGCGCTTTCGGGATGATGTAGGGCGCGTTGCTCATGCTTTCCATGCCGCCGGCCACCATCACCGTGTTGCTGCCCGCCTTGAGCAGGTCGTGCGCCAGCATCAGCGCCTTCATGCCGGAGCCGCACATCTTGTTGATGGTGGTGGCACCCGCCGCCAGCGACAGCCCGCCCTTGATCGCCGCCTGCCGCGCCGGGGCCTGGCCCTGGCCGGCCGGCAGCACGCAGCCCATGATCACTTCTTCCACCGCTTCCGGCGCCACACCGGCGCGCGCCACCGCGGCCCGGATCGCCACCGCGCCCAGCTCGCTGGCGCTGTGGCCGGACAGGCTGCCCTGAAAACCGCCCATCGCGGTGCGCGCCATTCCGACAATCACAATTGCATCGTTCTGCATCATCCGGTTCCTCTGCGGTGAAATATACGTTTACGTTAACGTAAACTAACCACAAAAAACAAGCCGCATCGCAGCGGCTGTGGCACAAACACAAAAACCGGCCGGCGCCGGGCTACAGATCGGGCAACCCGCCGGTGCGCTTTTCCATCCACTGCTCGCACTGGCCGCGCAGCTGGCCGATTTCCTTTAGCACCAGCTGGATGTCGTCCAGCTGCTGCAACAGCTGCCGCTCGCGCCGCGACAGGATGTCGACGAATTTCATCAGCTGCGGCTCGTCGGTGTTGGCCGCGTCGTACAGCTCGAACAACTCGCGGATCTCCTGCAGCGACAGGCCGATGCGCTTGCCGCGCAGCGTCAGCATCAGCCGCACCCGATCGCGCCGCGAATAGATGCGGCGCTGCCCCTTGCGCTCCGGCGTCAGCAGGCCCTCGGCCTCGTAAAATCGGATCGCCCGGGTGGTGACATCGAACTCCTGCGCCAACTCGGAAATGCTGAATGTACGATCAGCAGTGACAACCACGGCAACCCCCTTGCTTAACTGTCCAGATAATCGGCTCTTGTCGGCCACCCGCAATTGTAATACGGCCGGCCCCTGCCGGACATCCGGCAACGCCCTGCGCCGGCAACAAAGCACACCGGCTGCGCCACAATTCCGTGCCCTTGCTATCACTTTAGTTGACGTTAACGTAAACTGGAAATAATTTTAGAGCACCCCAACCAGGAGAACAGCGATGGAATTCAAGCAGATTGGCGTCATCGGCGCCGGCACCATGGGCAACGGCATTGCCCAGGTCTTTGCCCAGGCCGGCTTTAGCGTGGTGATGGCCGACGTCAGCGATGCCGCCGTGGCGCGCGGCCTCGCCAGCATCGGTAGCAGCCTGGCGCGACTGGTGAAGAAAGGCGTGCAGACCGAAGCCGGCGCCAGCGAAGTACTGGCACGCATCCAAGGCCGCACCGGCCTCGCCGCGCTCGGTGATTGCCAGCTGGTGATCGAGGCCGCCACCGAGAACGCCACCATCAAGGAACAGATTTTCCGCGAACTGGCCGGCATCGTCGGCCCCGACACCATCCTCGCCAGCAACACCTCGTCGATCTCGCTGACCACCATCGCCGCCTGGGTGCCGCAGCCGCAACGGGTGATCGGCATGCACTTCATGAACCCGGTGCCACTGATGCAACTGGTGGAGATCATCCGCGCGCTACAAACCGACGACGCCACCCACGCCGCCATCCACGCACTGAGCCTGCAGCTGGGCAAGACGCCGGTGACGGTGAAGGACGGCCCTGGCTTTGTGTCCAACCGCGTGCTGATGCCGATGATCAACGAAGCCGCCTTCGTGCTGTACGAAAACCTGGCCACCGCCGAGGACATCGACACCGTGATGAAGCTGGGCATGAACCACCCGATCGGCCCGCTGGCGCTGGCCGACCTGATCGGGCTGGACACCTGCCTGTCCATCATGGACATCCTGCACCGCGAGTTCCGCGACTCGAAATACCGCGCCTGCCCGCTGCTGGTGCAACTGGTCGCCGCCGGCCATCTCGGCCGCAAATCCGGCAAGGGCTTCTACGCCTACTGAGCCGTTTCACCTGCAAAATCAGTCACTTCCGTCACACGGCGCCCGCCGCTGTGACGGAAGCACAACATGACGCAACGCAGTAAACCCGCCTTTCATAAAAACCCTTTGCATAAAACCGAGCGCTTGCTTTAGCTTAGTCACACCAAGTTGACGTTTACGTCAACGCAAAGGCCACAAGCCTTCCGCATTCCCACTGGCCACAAGCCTGTCTGATTTTACCCGGCATCACCCCCGCCCGTTCCCGGGCCACGCACCACCCGTGGCAGCCTGCTGCCGCCCCAAAAATACAAGAGGAGACACGAGAATGGCCAAGCCTGAAACTGTCCGCCCCGCCATCGCGCATGGCCACACGGCAGACACGTTCCCCAAGCTGCTGCTGGCGCATGCCCAGCAACGTGGCGCGCGCCCGGCAATGCGTGAGAAAGACCTCGGCATCTGGCAGACCTGGAGCTGGCAGCAAGTGGCGACCGAAGTCCGCGCCCTCGCGCTCGGTCTTGCCAGCCAAGGCTTCAAGCGCGGCGACCGTCTGGCCGTGATCGGTGACAACCGCCCGCGCCTGTACATGGCGATCATGGCGGCGCAGTGCCTGGGTGGCGTGCCGGTACCGCTGTACCAGGATTCGGCGGCGGAAGAGATGGTGTTCGTGCTGTCCGATGCCGAAGTGGTGATGGCGGTGGTCGAGGACCAGGAACAGGTCGACAAGCTGCTGGAAATCCGCGACCGCCTGCCGACGCTGCAGGCCATCGTCTACGACGACGCGCGCGGCCTGCGCCACTACCAGCACAGCGGCCTCTACGACATCGCCGAAATCCTCGGCGCCGGCCGCGTGCAGCACGACGAGCACCCGCAGCTGTTCCAGAACATGGTTGACCTCGGCCGCGGCAGCGATCCGGCGATCATGCTGTACACCTCCGGCACCACCGGCCACCCCAAGGGCGTGCTGCACACCAACGACAGCATGATCATCACCGCGCGCAATGCGGCCAACCTTGAGGGTCTCACCGAGCACGAGGAAGTACTGGCCTACCTGCCGATGGCGTGGGTGGGCGACAACCTGTTCTCCTACGCGCAATCGATGGTCACCGGTTTCTGCGTGTCCTGCCCCGAGTCCAGCGACACGGTGATGACCGACATGCGCGAGATCGGGCCGACCTACTACTTCGCCCCGCCACGCGTGTACGAGAACCTGCTGACCCAGGTGATGATCCGCATGGAGGACGCCGGCCGCCTCAAGTACCGGATGTTTCACTACTTCATGGATCACGCCCGCCGCGTCGGCACCGCCATCCTGGAAGGCAAGCCGGTCGGCTTCTGGGACCGCGTCGGCTACAAGCTGGGCGAACTGCTGGTCTACGGCCCGGTGAAGAACGTGCTCGGCTTCACCCGCCTCAAGCTCGCCTACACCGCCGGCGAGGCCATCGGCCCCGAGCTGTTCGACTTCTACCGCGCCCTCGGCGTCAACATCAAGCAGCTGTACGGCCAGACCGAAGCCTACGTGATGGTGTGCGTGCACCCTAACGACAAGGTCAAGCCCGACACCGTCGGCGTGCCGGTACCGGGGGTGGAAGTGAAGATCGCCGACAGCGGCGAGGTGCTGTTCCGCGGCCCCGGCACCTTCCACAGCTACTGGAAGCGTGACGACGCCACCGCCGAGACGCGCAACAGCGAAGGCTGGGTGCACAGCGGCGACGCCGGCTTCTTCGACGAGGACGGCCACCTCAAGATCATCGACCGCGCCAAGGACGTTGGCCGCATGAACTGCGGCAGCCTGTTCGCGCCGAAATACCTGGAAAACAAGCTGAAATTCTTCCAGCAGATCAAGGAAGTGGTCGCCTTCGGCGACGGCTGCGACTACGCCACCGCCTTCATCAACATCGACCTGATCGCGGTCGGCAACTGGGCGGAAAAACGCGGCCTCGCCTACACCGGCTACACCGACCTCGCCGGCCAGGAGCCGGTGTACGAGCTGATCCGCGAGTGCATCGAGAAGATGAACGCCGACCTCGCCACCGACCCGCGGCTGGCCGGCAGCCAGATCAGGCGCTTCCTGATCCTGCACAAGGAGCTGGACGCCGACGATGGCGAGCTGACCCGCACCCGCAAGGTACGCCGCAAGTTCATCGCCGAACGCTACGCGCCGCTGATCGCGGCCCTCAACAGCGACGCGCGCGACTGCACCATCGACGCACAGGTGAAGTTCGAGGACGGCCGCAGCGGCAACATCCGCGCCACGGTGAAAATCCGCGACGCCAAGACCTTCCCCGCCACCGCCAAGGAGGCTGCATGAACCCGCACCGCAAAATCGGCGACGTCATCCTGCAAGCCGAAGCCATCTCGCTGTCGTTCGGTGGCGTCAAGGCGCTGACCAATATCAGCCTGGAAGTGCGCGAGCACGAAGTGCTGTCCATTATCGGCCCCAACGGCGCCGGCAAGAGCTCGATGCTGAACGTGATCAACGGCGTCTACCACCCGCAGCAGGGCCGCGTGATCTACCGCGGCGAGGCCCGCAGCAAGATGCGGCCGCACGAGGCGGCACGCCAGGGCATCGCGCGCACCTTCCAGAACATCGCGCTGTTCAAGGGCATGAGCGTGCTGGACAACATCATGACCGGCCGCAACCTGAAGATGCGTTCCAACTTCATCCAGCAGGCGCTGTACTGGGGCCGCACCCAGCGCGAGGAGATCGCCAACCGCGAGCAGGTGGAAAAGATCATCGACTTCCTCGAGATCCAGCACATCCGCAAGACGCCGGTCGGGCGTCTGCCCTACGGCCTGCAAAAGCGCGTCGAGCTGGCGCGGGCGCTGGCCGCCGAGCCGACGCTGCTGCTGCTGGACGAGCCGATGGCCGGCATGAACGTGGAGGAAAAGCAGGACATGTGCCGCTTCATCCTCGACGTCAACGACGAGTTCGGCACCACCATCGTGCTGATCGAGCACGACATGGGGGTGGTGATGGACATCTCCGACCGCGTGGTGGTGCTCGACTACGGCAAGAAGATCGGCGACGGCACCCCGGACGAGATCCGCGGCAACGCCGACGTGATCGCCGCCTACCTCGGCACCTCCCACTAATCGCCGTTAGGGCACTTCGAAAAACCGTCGCGAGCCAGTCGAGTGCAAGGCGCAGCGCCCGCAGCGACCGAGTTAGTACAAGGCGTACAGCGAGGGAGCGAGGACGATGCAACGCAGCAATCGGCTGGCGCAGCAGGTTTTTCGAGGTACCCGTTAACGCCGCGTGCGGCCAACGTTGGCCGCAATATCAGGCAAGGAGCAAGACATGGAATGGCAGTTTTTCCTTGAGGTGCTGGTGGGCGGCCTGCTCGCCGGCGTGATGTATTCGCTGGTGGCGCTGGGTTTCGTGCTGATCTACAAGGCCTCCGGCGTGTTCAACTTTGCGCAGGGCGCGATGGTGCTGTTTGCCGCGCTGTCCTTTGTCTCGATCCAGGCGATGGGCGTGCCGTTCTGGCTGGCGCTGCTGCTGACGCTGGCACTGATGGTGCTGCTCGGCGTCGGCATCGAGCGGGTGGTGCTGCGGCCGCTGGTCAACCAGCCGCCGATCACGCTGTTCATGGCCACCATCGGCCTGTCCTTCTTCCTCGAAGGGCTGGCGCAGATGGTGTGGGGCACCGACGTGCACGGCCTGGAGCTGGGCATCGCCGACGAGCCCTTCGATGTCGGCGGCGTGTTCATCTCCAAGTTCGACCTGTTCGCCGCCGCGGTCGGCGGCACGCTGGTGGCGGCGCTGGCGCTGTTCTTCAGCAAGACCAAGCTGGGGCGCGCGCTGCGCGCGGTGGCCGACGACCACCAGGCGGCGATGTCGGTCGGCATTCCGCTGAAGCACATCTGGGCCATCGTGTGGGGCGTCGCCGGTTTCGTGGCGCTGGTCGCCGGCCTGCTGTGGGGCTCGCGTCTGGGCGTGCAGTTCGCGCTGACACTGGTGGTGCTGAAAGCCTTGCCGGTGCTGATCCTCGGCGGCTTCACCTCGGTGCCGGGCGCCATCATCGGCGGCCTGATCATCGGCGCCGGCGAGAAGCTGGCCGAGGTGTACCTGGGGCCGTTCGTCGGTGGCGGCATCGAGAACTGGTTCCCCTACATGCTGGCACTGCTGTTCCTGCTGGTGCGTCCGGAAGGCCTGTTCGGCGAAAAACATATCGAGAGGGTGTAAACCATGTTCTACCGTGAATCGGGTCAGTTCAAGAGTTCCTACGCGGCGGATTCCGCCATCCTCACCATCGCCCAGGACCGGCTGTTCATCGCCGCCCTGCTCGCGCTCGCCTTCGTGGTGCTGCCGGGCCTTGGCAGCGACTACCTGCTGTCCGGCATCCTGATCCCGTTCCTGATCCTGTCTCTGGCGGCGCTGGGGCTGAACATCCTCACCGGCTACGCCGGGCAGCTGTCGCTGGGCTCGGCGGCGTTCATGGCGGTGGGCGCGTTCGCCACCTACAACTTCATGCTGCGCATGCCGGGCATGCCGCTGCTGCTCGCCATCTTCCTCGGCGGCCTGATGGCGGCACTGGTCGGCGTCGCCTTCGGCCTGCCGTCCCTGCGCATCAAGGGCTTCTACCTGGCGGTGGCGACGCTGGCGGCGCAGTTCTTCATCGAGTGGGTGTTCACCAAGTTCGGCTGGTTCACCAACTACAGCAGTTCCGGCGTGATCTCGGCACCGCCGATGCAGGTGTTCGGCATCGCCATCGACACCCCGGCCAGCAAGTACCTGCTGACGCTGTCCATCGTGGCGTTGATGGCGCTGGCGGCGAAGAACATGGCCCGCGCCAGCATCGGCCGCGCCTGGATGGCGATCCGCGACATGGACGTCGCCGCCGAGGTGATCGGCATCCCGATGCTGCGCACCAAGCTGCTCGCCTTTGCCATCAGCTCCTTCTACTGCGGCGTCGCCGGCGCGCTGTACGCCTTCGTGCTGCTGGGCACCGTCGATGCGCAGGCCTTCGACCTGCACCGCTCCTTCCAGGTGCTGTTCATGATCATCGTCGGTGGCGTCGGCAGCATTCTCGGCTCCTTCCTCGGCGCCGCCTTCATCGTGCTGCTGCCGATCTGCCTCAACCTGCTGGGTCAGGCCTTCCACGACACCATCAGCACCCAGTTCCTCGCCAACCTGGAAATGATGCTGTTCGGCGGCCTGATCATCTTCTTCCTGATCGTCGAGCCGCACGGCCTCGCCCGGCTGTGGCAGATCGCCAAGGAAAAACTGCGCGTATGGCCGTTCCCGCACTGACGCGCCTGCAACGACCTGAAAGTTGGCCGCAAGGTTGCGGCCAACCGATGCATGACCCCAAGCAGCACCACAACAGAGAAAGACCAGGAGACATCACCATGAACAAAACCGCTGTTGCCGTATCGCTCGCCCTGTTGACCGTTGCCGGTGTGGCCCAGGCCGCCGACCAGTTCATTCCGATCCCCAGCTACCGTGTTGGTGCCTACGCCTCCGGCGGCGCCAAGTTCTACGGCGGCATGATCGACTACCTCAACTACGTCAACATGAAGGAAGGCGGCGTCGGCGGCGTCAAGCTCACCTACGAAGAGTGCGAGACCGAGTACAAGAACGACCGCGGCGTGGAGTGCTACGAACGCCTGAAGGCGAAAAACGGCGGCGCCTCGGCGTTCAACTTCATGTCCACCGGCATCACCTACGCTACCATGGACCGCGCCGAGAAGGACAAGATTCCGCTGATGACCATGGGCTTCGGCCGCGCCGATGCGCAGGACGGCCGCGCCTTCAAGTACGTGTTTCCGCTGATCACCAGCTACTGGAGCCAGGCCACCGCCAAGGTGCAGTTCCTCGGCCAGCGCGTCGGCGGCATGCAGAACCTGAAGGGCAAGAAGATCGTCAACCTGTATCACGGCTCCGCCTACGGCAAGGAAACCATCCCGGTGCTGGACGCGATGGCGAAGAAGTACGGTTTCGAACTGCAGCACGTGGAAGTGCCGGCGCCCGGCACCGAGCAGCAGTCGCAGTGGCTGGAAATCCGCCGCGCGCGTCCCGACTTCGTGCTGCTGCGCAGCTGGGGGGTGATGACGCCGGCGGCGCTGAAATCGGCGCAGAAGGTCGGCTTCCCGCGTGAAAACATCGTCGCCAACTGGTGGGGCGGCTCGGAAGAAGACGCCATCGCCGCCGGCGACGCCGCCAAGGGCTATATCGCCGGCAGCTTCGCGCTGGACGGCAGGCAGTTCCCGGTGATCCAGAACATTGAGAAAACCGTGTACGGCGCCGGCAAGGGCAATCTCTCCGACAAGGGCTTCATCGGCACCGTCAACTACAACCGCGGCGTGGTCAGCGGCATCCTGATGGTGGAGGCGATCCGCGCGGCGCAGAAGAAATACGGCGCCAAGACGCTGGGTGGCGACCAGATCCGCTGGGGCATGGAAAACCTCAACATCGACGCCAAACGGCAGCAGGAACTGGGCGTGACCGACATGTTCCCGCAGGTGAAAACCAGCTGCCAGAACCACGAAGGCAGCGGCTACACCCGCTTCATGCAGTGGGACGGCAAGGACTGGAAGCCGGTCTCCGGCTGGATCAAGGCCGACACCGGCGTCACCCTGCCGCTGATCAAGGCCTCGGTCGACAAGTACAGCCAGGAAAAGAGCATGAAGCTGCGTGACTGCGCCGCCGAGAAGTAATGCCGCCGGCACCGGCCGCGCCGCCCTGGCGCGCGCCGGCGCCTGCCGACCTCACTGCTGACCCGGCCGGGGTTCCGCCCCGGCCCTCACGGAGCCTACGCCCATGCAAGCCACCGCAACGCCTTACCTGCTGTCGGTCAACAACATCGAAGTGATCTACAACCACGTCATTCTGGTGCTCAAGGGCGTGTCGCTGGACGTGCCGGAGGGCCAGATCGTCGCCCTGCTCGGCGCCAACGGCGCCGGCAAGAGCACCACGCTGAAGGCGATCTCCAGCCTGCTGCGCTCCGAGCGCGGCGACATCACCAAGGGCACCATCGAATACCGCGGCCAGCGCATCGACCACGGCACCCCGGACCAGCTGGTGAAACAGGGCGTGATCCAGGTGATGGAAGGCCGCCACTGCTTCGGCCACCTCACCGTCGAGGAGAACCTGCTCACCGGCGCCTACACCCGCGCCATCAGCCGCAGCGAGATCAAGCTGGCGCTGGAGCGCATCTACCACTACTTCCCGCGGCTGAAGACACGGCGCCAGAGCCAGGCCGGCTACACCAGCGGCGGCGAGCAGCAGATGGTGGCCATCGGCCGCGCGATGATGGCCGACCCGAAGATGATCCTGCTCGACGAGCCGTCAATGGGACTGGCACCGCAGATCGTCGAGGAGATCTTCGAGATCGTGCGCGAACTGAACCAGCAGGAGAACGTCAGCTTCCTGCTGGCGGAACAGAACACCAACGTCGCGCTGCGCTACGCCCACTACGGCTACATCCTGGAAAACGGCCGCGTGGTGATGGACGGCAGTGCCGACGAGCTGCGCAGCAACGAGGACGTCAAGGAGTTCTACCTCGGCCTCGGCGGCGAAGGCCGCAAGAGCTTCCGCGAGGTGAAACACTACCGCCGCCGCAAACGCTGGCTGGCGTGAGGTTTTTGCCAAGACAAGACGCTAAAACCCTTTTTGCCACGGAATCCACTGAAGAACACAGACAAAAACACTAGGCCCGATACCTGCAGAACGCGACAAACACTCGCGATGCTTGCGACTTGATTCACCGTTTTTGTTTTCTTCCGTGTTTTCCGTGGCAAAAAATTCTTTGCCTTTTGTAGCGAAAACAGACACCTGGCTCATCACAGGAATACCGCTCATGCCCTATCTCGACACACTGGAAACCCGCGCCCCTGCCGCAAGGTTAGCCGCACAGCTGGCCGCGCTGCCGGCGCAGATCGCCCACGCCAAGGCGCACAGCCCCGCCTACGCCGCGCTGCTCGCCGACATCGAGCCGGCCGGCATCACCAGCCTGGCCGCGCTGGCCGCCCTGCCGCTGACACGCAAGTCGGCGCTGATCGCCGCGCAACAGGCGGCGCCACCGTTCGGCGGCTTCGCCGCGCTGGCACCGGGACAGGCGGCACGGCTGTTTGCCTCGCCCGGCCCGATCTATGAGCCGCAAGGCCACGGCGACGACTTCTGGCGCCTCAGCCGCGCGCTGTACGCCGCCGGGGTGCGCGCCGGTGACTTGGTGCACAACGCCTTTTCCTACCACTTCACCCCCGGCGGCTTCATGCTCGATGCCGGCGCCCGCGCGCTCGGCTGCGCGGTGTTTCCCGCCGGCCCCGGCCAGACCGAGCTGCAGGTGGCGGCGCTGCGCGACCTCGGCGCCAGCGCCTACACCGGCACGCCCTCGTTCCTGAAGCTGATCCTGGAAAAGGCCGACCAGCTCGGCATCGCACTGCCGTGCCTGAACAAGGCGCTGGTCAGCGGAGAGGCGTTGCCGGCCAGCCTGCGCGCCTGGTTCGCCGCGCGCGGCATCGCCGTGCTGCAGTGCTACGCCACCGCCGACCTCGGCCTGATCGCCTACGAAACCGCGCCGGACCAGGGCATGGTCATCGACGAGGGCGTGCTGCTGGAAATCGTACGCCCCGGCAGCGGCGAGCCGCTGCCGGCCGGCGAGATCGGCGAGGTGGTGGTCACCAGCTTCAACAGCGACTACCCGCTGCTGCGCTTTGCCACCGGCGACCTGTCGGCGCTGATCGACACCCCGTCGCCGTGCGGCCGCAGCAACCAGCGCATCCGGGGCTGGCTCGGCCGCGCCGACCAGAGCACCAAGGTCAAGGGCATGTTCGTGCACCCGGAGCAGGTGCACACGGTGACGCAGCGCCACCCGGCGGTGCAGCGCGCACGGCTGGTGGTCACGCAGGAGCAGCACCTTGATGTGATGACGCTGCACGCCGAAGTCGGCGATCAGCACGACAGCGACCTTGCGGCCAACCTTGCCGCCACCCTGCGCGAGGTGTGCAAGCTGCGCGGCGAGGTGGTGCTGTGCGCGCCCGGCAGCCTGCCCGCCGACGGCAAGGTCATCGCCGACGAGCGCAGCCTGGCCTGAATGCCGTACCAGCCCGGGCCGGCGGCCGCACTTTCGCCGCCGGCAGCGGTCTATTGAGACAGACGACAGGCAATACCAACCGCCGCCTGTACCCGCCACGCAACAGCCTGGCAGCACGGTTTGCGCTGCTTGTAGTGCGCCCTTCAAAAAACCAAGCGCTTGCTCTAAATTGAGATTAAATTGACGTTTACGTCAACGTTCACTAATTATCTAACACCACGGCTACCAGCCGCACACGCCACGCCGCCCGCAAAGGAGAAACACCATGTCGCACCTGCCCACCGTCAAGCTGCTGATCAACGGCGAATTCGTCGAATCGACCACCAGCGAATGGCGTGACGTGATCAACCCGGCCACCCAGCAAGTGCTGGCGCGCGTGCCGATGGCCACCGCCGCCGAGGTGGCCGCCGCCGTCGCCGCCGGCAAGGCCGCGTTCAAGAGCTGGAAGAAAACCCCGATCGGCACCCGCGCCCGCATCTTCCTCAAGCTGCAGCAGCTGATCCGCGAACACATGAAGGAGCTGGCCGCCATCCTCACCGCCGAGCAGGGCAAGACGCTGGCCGATGCCGAAGGCGACGTGTTCCGCGGCCTGGAGGTGGTCGAGCATGCGGCCAACATCGGCAGCCTGCAGCTGGGCGACTACGCCGAGAACGTCGCCGGCGGCGTCGATACCTACAGCGTGATGCAGCCGCTGGGCGTCTGCGCCGGCATCACCCCGTTCAATTTCCCGGCGATGATCCCGCTGTGGATGTTCCCGATGGCCATCGCCACCGGCAACACCTTCGTGCTGAAGCCGTCGGAGCAGGACCCAATGGTGACCATGCGCCTGGTCGAGCTGGCACTGGAAGCCGGCGTACCGCCGGGTGTGCTAAACGTGGTGCACGGCGGCGCGGAAGTGGTGAACGCCATCTGCGACCACCCCGACATCAAGGCGATTTCCTTCGTCGGCTCCAGCAAGGTCGGCACCCACGTCTACAATCGCGCCAGCCTGAACGGCAAGCGCGTGCAGTGCATGATGGGCGCCAAGAACCACGCCATCGTGCTGCCGGACGCCAACAAGGAACAGGCGCTGAACCAGCTCACCGGCGCCGCCTTTGGTGCCGCCGGCCAGCGCTGCATGGCGCTGACGGTGGCGGTACTGGTCGGCGACGCGCAAGCGTGGATCCCCGATCTGGTGGCCAAGGCCAGGACGCTGCAGGTCGGCCCCGGCAATACCAACCCCGACATCGGCCCGCTGATTTCCTGCGCCGCCAAGGACCGCGTCGCCACGCTGATCGCCAAGGGCGTCGAGCAAGGCGCCACGCTGGAGCTGGATGGACGCAGCGTCAGCGTGGCCGGCTTCGAGCACGGCAACTTCGTCGGCCCCACCATCTTCAGCGGCGTCAAGCCGGGGATGGCGATCTACGACCAGGAAATCTTCGGCCCGGTGCTGTGCCTGATGGCCGCCGACAGCCTCGACGAGGCCATCGACATCATCAACGCCAACCCCAACGGTAACGGCACCGCCATCTTCACCCAGAGCGGCGCCGCGGCGCGCCACTTCCAGGAGGAGATCGACGTCGGCCAGGTCGGCATCAACGTGCCAATCCCGGTGCCGGTGCCGCTGTTCTCGTTCACCGGCTCGCGCGCATCCAAGCTCGGCGACCTCGGCCCCTACGGCAAGCAGGTGGTGCTGTTCTATACCCAGACCAAGACCGTCACCAGCCGCTGGTTCGACGACGACGCCAGCAGCGGCAAGGTGCACACCACCATCGCGCTGAAGTAAGGGCATGTTCACGATCTTGCGAGCCAGAGCGAGACAAGGCGAAAACGGCTGAGGAAGCGGAGTTGACATGGGGTCAATGAGCATTCCGAAGGCGTACTCACCGTGTAACGTTTCACAAAGCGCAGCAGATCGTGACAGGCTCTAAGGGTAACGTTGGCCTCCCCCACCCCGTGCCCGCTGCACGGCGTGGCCGGCGGCCATCCCGGCCAGCCCGCGCCACAAGCGCGGCGGCCGGCGAAGCAGAAAAGGAATCAAACATGGACTTCGCACTCAGCGACGAACAAATCGCCTTTCGTGACAGCGCGCGCGCTTTCGCCGACAACGAACTGGCGCCGCATGCCGCGCACTGGGACGAGGCGGAAATCTTCCCGGTTGACGTGATCCGCCGCGCCGGCGAGATGGGCTTCTGCGGCCTGTACACGCCGGAGCAGTACGGCGGGCTGGGCCTGACGCGCCAGGATGCCGCCATCGTGTTCGAGGCACTGGCCGGCGGCTGCACCTCCACCACCGCCTACCTCACCATCCACAACATGGTCAGCTGGATGATCGGCAGCTTTGCCCGCCCGGAGGTGGCGGCGCAGTGGGTGCCGCAACTGGCCAGCGGCGAGCTGCTCGGCAGCTACTGCCTGACCGAGCCGGGCGCCGGTTCCGATGCGGCCAACCTGCGCACCCGCGCCGAGCGTGACGGCGAGCACTACATCCTCAACGGCAGCAAGGCCTTCATCTCCGGCGCCGGCAGCAGCGATGTGCTGGTGGTGATGGCGCGCACCGGCGGCGCCGGCGCACGCGGCATCTCCGCACTGCTGGTACCGGCCGACCTGCCCGGCATCGTCTACGGCAAGAAGGAAAAGAAGATGGGCTGGAACAGCCAGCCCACGCGCGCCATCACCTTTGATAACGTGGTGGTGCCGGCGGCCAACCTGCTGGGCGAGGAAGGCCAGGGCTTCAGCTTCGCGATGAAAGGGCTGGACGGCGGGCGCATCAATATCGCCACCTGCTCGGTCGGCACCGCGCAGGCGGCGTTGGACGCCGCCACCCGCTACGTACAGGAGCGGCAGCAGTTCGGCCAGCCCCTGGCCGAGTTCCAGAGCGTGCAGTTCCGCCTCGCCGACATGGTCACCGAGCTGGTCGCCGCACGGCAGATGGTCAGGTTGGCCGCATGGCAGCTGGACAAGGGCAGCGCCGATGCCAGCGCCTACTGCGCGATGGCGAAACGCTTCGCCAGTGACACCGGCTTCAAGGTCGCCAACGAGGCGCTGCAGCTGTTTGGCGGCTACGGTTATATCAAGGAATACCCGCTGGAGCGCTACGTGCGCGACAACCGCGTGCACCAGATCCTGGAAGGCACCAACGAGATCATGCGCGTGATCATCGCGCGCAAGCTGCTGCAGGAAGGCGCGCTGGAAAACCTGCGCTGACCACGATTGAAATAGAGACTTTGCCAGCCCCACCCGCCACCACCGCGCCAGGCCGCCGTTGCCAGCCACGCCTGGACTGAGGTGGCAAACACAGGAACCGAACATGCAAGACTACGCCAACCTGATCGTTGAAAAACGCGGCCACACCGCCCTGATCACCATCGCCAACCCGCCGGCCAACACCTGGACCTACGACAGCCTGCAGGCGCTGAAGCGGCTGGTGGCCGACCTCAACGCCGACCGCGACATCTACGCACTGGTGATCACCGGCGACGGCGACAAATTCTTCTCCGCCGGCGCCGACCTCAAGCTGTTCGCCGACGGCGACAAGGGCGTCGCCGCCAGCATGACCATCCTGTTCGGCGAGGCGTTCGAGGCGCTGTCGGCGTTCCGCGGCGTCAGCATCGCCGCCATCAACGGCTACGCGATGGGCGGCGGGCTGGAGTGCGCGCTGGCCTGCGACATCCGCATCGCCGAGGAACAGGTGGTGATGGCGCTGCCGGAGGCCGCCGTCGGCCTGCTGCCCTGCGCCGGCGGCACGCAGAACCTGCCGCACCTGGTCGGCGAAGGCTGGGCCAAGCGCATGATCCTGTGCGGCGAACGCGTCGATGCCGCCACCGCGCTGCGCATCGGGCTGGTGGAAGAAGTGGTGGCCAAAGGCAGCGCGCGCGATAGCGCACTGGCGCTGGCGGAAAAGGTTGGCCGCCAGTCCCCGGTGGCGGTCACCGCCTGCAAGACGCTGGTACAGGCCGCGCGTCACGCTCCGCCTGCGGCCAACCTGATCCACGAGCGCGAACTGTTCATCAAACTGTTCGATACGGAAGACCAGCGCGAGGGAGTGCAGGCCTTCCTGCAGAAGCGCACGCCGCAGTGGCAAAACCGCTAAGCACTGTTAGCCACGGAAATAAAGCGGATAGCCAGCCGGACCAGCACGCTTTCTTGACAAGCCGGCCTGTGTTTTTCCGTGGATTGCGTGGCGACAACAAAGAAGGAAAACCATGAACGACGTCGTACTGTTTGACGAAATCCCCACCGCCAGCGGCCACCGCCTCGGCGTGGCGACACTGAACGCGGAAAAGGCGCTCAACGCACTCAACGGCGACATGATCCGCCTGCTGGACGCGCGGCTGTCGATCTGGGATCAGGATGACGGCATCGCTGCCGTGCTGTTGCGTGGCGCCGGCGACAAGGCGTTCTGCGCCGGCGGCGACGTGCGCGCGCTGCGCGAGGCACTGGTGGGCGACCCCGAGCAGCAGTGGCCCAACCCGCAGGCCGAGGCGTTCTTCACCGCCGAATACACGCTGGATTACCGCATCCACACCTATTCCAAGCCTATCCTGCTGTGGGGCAGCGGCATCGTGATGGGCGGCGGCCTCGGCCTGATGGCCGGCGCCAGCCACCGCGTCGCCACCGCCAGCACCCGCATCGCGATGCCGGAGATCAGCATCGGCCTGTATCCCGACGTCGCCGGCAGCTGGTTCCTGCAACGGATGCCGGCCAAGGCCGGCCTGTTCCTCGGCCTCACCGGTGCGCCGCTGAACGCGCGCGACGCGCTGCTGTGCAATCTCGCCGACCACATCCTGCCGCAGGACGGCTGGCCTCCGCTGCTGGCGAGACTCGCCGCCAGCGGCTGGCACGCCGACAGTGCGGCCAACCATGGCCAGCTCACCGCGCTGCTGGGCGAGCTGGAGGCCGGCAACGGCGATGCGCTGGCCGACAGCCATGTCTTGCGCTGCCTGCCGCTGATCCATCAGCTGATGAACAAGGGCTCGCTGGCGGCGGTGGACCAGGCACTGCGTCACACCGCCTTCGAGGACGCTTGGCTCGCCGCCGCCGCCAGAAGCTACGCCGCCGGCAGCCCGAGCAGCGCCGCCGTCACCTGGGAGATTTTCCGCCGCGCCAAACACCTGTCGCTGGCCGAGGCCTTGCGCATGGAGCTGGTGCTGTCGCTGAATTTCTGCGCCGCGCCGGACTTCCGCGAGGGGGTACGCGCACTGCTGGTCGACAAGGACCGCAATCCGCAGTGGTCGCGCCCGACCCTGACTACGGTTGACCACCACTGGGTGGCGCAGCACTTCCGCTCGCCGTGGCGCGAGCAGGATCACCCGCTGGCCGCCCTGCACTGAACACACGCAAGAGGAGCAACACATGCAACACATAGCCTTTATCGGCCTGGGAAACATGGGCGGCCCGATGGCCATCAATCTGGTGCGCGCCGGTTTCAGCGTCAGCGGGGTCGACCTCTCCGCCGAGGCGCTGCAACACTTCAGCGAAAACGGCGGCAAGGCAGCCGCCAGCGTCGCCGAGGCGATCCAGGGCGCCGATGCGGTGATCTCGATGCTGCCGGCCGGGCGTCATGTCGAAGGGCTCTACCTCGGTGACGACGGCCTGATCGCCCGCCTGCCCGCCGGCACGCTGGCGATCGACTGCAGCACCATCGCCGCGCACACCGCACGCGGCGTCGGCCGCGCCGCCAGCGACGCCGGACTCCGCTTCCTCGACGCGCCGGTGTCCGGCGGCACCGCCGGCGCCGCCGCCGGCACGCTGACCTTCATGGTCGGCGGCGATGCGGCCAACGTTGAGGCGGCGCAGCCGCTGCTGGCGGCGATGGGCAAGAACATCTTCCACGCCGGCGACATCGGCGCCGGTCAGACCGCCAAGGTGTGCAACAACATGCTGCTCGGCATCCTGATGGCCGGCACCGCCGAGGCGCTGGCGCTGGGCGTGAAAAACGGACTCGATCCGGCGGTGCTGTCCGAGATCATGAGCAAAAGCTCCGGCCGCAACTGGGCGCTGGAGCTGTACAACCCGTGGCCGGGCGTGATGGAGAACAGCCCGGCCAGTCGCGGCTACAGCGGCGGCTTCATGTCGGAGCTGATGCTGAAGGATCTCGGCCTCGCCGAGGAAACCGCGCTGCAAAGCCACGCCGCCAACCCGCTGGGCGCGCTGGCGCGCAACCTGTACGAAAGCCATGTCGCCGAGGGCAACGGCAAGCTGGATTTCTCCAGCATCGTGAACCACTTCCGCCACTAGGGCGCCGGACGGGGTGTTGCAATGCAGCACCCCATCCACCCAAAGCGCATGCCCGCAATTTATTGTCAATGATTCGCTGCACAACGGCGGCAATCGGAGTACACTAGCGAATCGCGTGCCACCAATCACCGCGACCTTTTCTTCAGACCCGCACTCTCCCGCCGGGTCGTCCATTGAAAACACTATTTTTGTCCGCCCGGATTGGTATTGTCTTTGCAATGGGCAGACATCCTGATTGCACAATAAATGTCCGAACTGACTTTTGCCGCCCTGGGCCTTGCCGAGCCACTGTTGCGTGCCGTAGCCGATACCGGCTACACCCAGCCTACCCCTATCCAGGCGCAGGCCATTCCTCAAGTCTTGCAAGGCGGCGACCTGCTGGCCGCAGCGCAAACCGGTACCGGTAAAACCGCCGGTTTCACCCTGCCGCTGCTGCACCGCCTGATGGACCAGCCGTCCAAGCAGAAGGGCCGTCCGCGCGCACTGGTGCTGACCCCGACCCGCGAACTGGCCGCCCAGGTGGAAGAATCCGTGCGCGAGTACGGCAAATACCTGCCACTGAAATCGATGGTGATGTTCGGCGGTGTCGGCATCAACCCGCAGATCGCCCAGCTGAAGAAGCCGGTCGATATCCTGGTGGCGACACCGGGCCGCCTGCTGGACCACGCCGGCCAGAAGACCGTCGACCTGTCCGGCGTCGAGATCCTGGTGCTGGACGAAGCCGACCGCATGCTGGACATGGGCTTCATCCACGACATCAAGAAAGTGCTGGCGATGCTGCCGAAGGAACGCCAGACGCTGCTGTTCTCGGCCACCTTCTCCAGCGAGATCAAGACCCTGGCCGACAAGCTGCTGAACCAGCCTAAGCTGGTGGAAGTGGCGCGCCCGAACCAGACCAACGCCCAGATCACCCAGAAAGTGCATCTGGTCGACCGCGACCGCAAGACAGAGCTGCTGATCGAGATGATCAAGGGCGGTGACTGGCACCAGGTACTGGTGTTCACCCGCACCAAGCACGGCGCCAATCGTCTGGCGGAAAAACTGGAAAAAGCCGGCATCGCCTCGATGGCGATCCACGGCAACAAGAGCCAGGGCGCGCGCACCAAGGCGCTGGCCGGCTTCAAGGACGGCAGCCTGCCGGTACTGGTTGCCACCGACATCGCCGCCCGCGGTCTGGACATCGAAGAACTGCCGCACGTGGTCAACTACGAGCTGCCGAACGTACCGGAAGACTACGTGCACCGCATCGGCCGTACCGGCCGTGCCGGCTGCGTCGGCGAGGCGATCTCGCTGGTTTGCGTGGACGAGCTGGGCTTCCTGCGTGACATCGAAAAACTGACCAAGCAGACCGTGGACCGCTTCACCGTGCCCGGCTTCGAGGCCAACCCCAACGAAGAACCGCAGGCCATCGAGATCGGCCTTGGCCGCTACATCCACGGCGCGCTGACCCCGACCGCCACGCCGCCAAAAGGCAGCAGCAAGCGTCGCGAAGGCAGTGCTGGCAGCAACCAGCGCCGCCAGCCGGCAGCACAAGCCAAACCGCGCCAGGGTGACAGCAACGGCCGTCGCAACGAGCCGCGTGATGACGCCGCCCGTCCGGCCGCCGCACGCAGCAACGGCAAGCCCGCCGCCGCCAAAGCGGCCAACGGCAGCGCCAAGCCGGCAGCCGGCAAGCCGCGCCAGCCACAGGCCGCCGCCGAACCGCGTCGCAACGAGTCGCGCAACAACGCGCCCAAGCGCAATCC
This sequence comes from Vogesella sp. AC12, assembly GCF_024437575.1. NCBI lineage: Bacteria > Pseudomonadati > Pseudomonadota > Betaproteobacteria > Neisseriales > Chromobacteriaceae > Vogesella > Vogesella sp. AC12. Next base: position 118,203 of record NZ_JANFNU010000005.1, on the reverse strand, counting down.
GCAGCAGGAGCCGAACGGCAACTACTTCCACGACGACGGCCCGCGCCAGCCAACGCTGACGCTGCACGCACTGGGCATTTCGCCGACCGAGGATGCCCCGCTGCGCAAGCCGGCAGGCCAGCCGCGCAACGGCGGCAGCGGCAAACCGGCCGGTGGTGGCGGCAAGCCACGCCAGGGTGGCAGCGGCAAGCCGCGCCAGACCTCGGCGCTGTTCAGCCCGCCAAAGCGCTAAGCGCCAAGGTTGGCCGCAAACAAAAAACCACCGCAATGCGGTGGTTTTTTTCGTTTCGCGACTGCCGACAGCCTCAGCGCGACCACGCCGCCAGGTGCAGCGCCAGCCGCCGCAACATCGCCGCCGTGGCACCCCAGATGAAGTAGTCACCGTAGCTGATCGCATAGTAGTGGCCGCTGAAGCCATCGCGTTGCACCGCGTGGCGCTGGTAGGCGGCGACATCCATCAGGTGCGCCAGCGGCACGAAGAACACCTCGTCGACCTCGTCCGGTGCCGGCACCGGCTGAAACGGTTGCGACAGCAGGCCCAGCACCGGCGTCACCTCGTAGCCGGTAATGGTGACGTAGGGCGGCATCACCCCGGCCAGCTGCACCAGCGCCGGCGGCAGACCGACCTCCTCTTCCGCCTCGCGCAAGGCAGCACTGGCCGCATCCGCGTCCTGCGGCTCCAGTTTGCCGCCGGGCAGGCTGATCTGACCGCCATGACTGCGCAGGTGCGCGGTACGCCGCGTCAGCAACACGCTGGGCTCACCCTGCTGCCAGACGATGGCCAGCAATACCGCCGCCTGGCTGCGCGCCTGCGGTCGCGGCAACAGACCCTCATCGTCCGCCGCCGCCGGCATCTGCGCCAGTGCCGCGGCAAACCAGGCGTGGGCACGCTCGAACTCGGCAGGCCACATCAGTTATCCCGTCCTTTCCGTTGCGCCGCCAGCTTGGGCAGCGACAGCTCGCCCCAGTGCGCCAGCAGGCGCAGCGCCACGCCGGCGACGAATACCAGTTGCACCGCCAGCAGATGATCCCAGCCGAAGCGACTAAGCACGAACAGCAGTGCCGCCACCACGATCGACACCGTACCGTAAAAATCCTTGTGCAGGATAAACGGCACGTCGTTGACCATCATGTCGCGCACGATGCCGCCGCCGACCGCGGTCACAAACCCAAGCAGGATCACGCCGAAAGCATTGAGATGGAACTCCACTCCCAGCTTGGCCCCGGCCAGACTGAACGCCACCAGGCCGATGGAGTCGGCGATGATGAACAGCGTGGTCAGCACCTCGTTCTCGCGCTTGTGCAGCCGCACCAGCCACGCCAGCAGCACCGTCAGCGCGATCACCACCAGGTTGGTGTTATCGAGGAACACCATCGGCATGCGGCCAACCAGCATGTCGCGGATGATGCCACCGCCGATCGCGGTCAGCAGCGTGACAATCACCACCCCCAGCAGGTCGAGATGCTTGCGCACCCCAAGCAGGTAGCCGGAAACCGCAAACGCCACCGTGCCGATAATCGAATAGCCGTCCAGATCCAGCAGTAAGTCCATCCAGTTCATTATTTCGCTTCTGCAAAGAAAAACGCCAGGGAAACCTGGCGTTTGAACAGTCATGCCTGGCGTCTTAGCGACGCATCGAATCAAAGAAAGCCAGGTTGGTCTTGGTGGCCTTGATCTTGCCCAGCAAGAACTCCATCGCCTCCAGATCGTCCATCGGGTACAGCAACTTGCGCAATACCCAGATGCGCTGCAACTGGTCCTGCTGGATCAGCAGCTCTTCGCGGCGGGTGCCGGAGCGGTTGATGTTGATCGCCGGGAAGGTGCGCTTCTCCGCCATGCGGCGGTCGAGGTGCAGTTCCATATTGCCGGTACCCTTGAACTCCTCGAAGATCACGTCGTCCATGCGCGAACCGGTATCGACCAGCGCGGTGGCGATGATGGTCAGCGAGCCGCCTTCTTCGATATTACGCGCCGCACCGAAGAAACGCTTCGGACGCTGCAGCGCATTGGCGTCGACACCACCGGTCAGCACCTTGCCGGAGGACGGGATCACGGTGTTGTAGGCGCGGGCCAGACGGGTAATGGAGTCCAGCAGGATCACGACGTCCTTCTTGTGTTCGACCAGACGTTTCGCCTTCTCGATCACCATCTCGGCAACCTGCACGTGACGGGTGGCCGGTTCGTCGAAGGTCGAGGACACCACTTCGCCCTTCACCGAACGCTGCATCTCGGTCACTTCTTCCGGACGCTCGTCGATCAGCAGCACGATCATTTCCACTTCCGGATGGTTGGTGGTGATCGCGTGCGCGATGTGGGTCAGCATCACCGTCTTGCCCGACTTTGGCGGTGCCACCAGCAAGGCACGCTGGCCTTTACCGATCGGCGCGATCAGGTCGATGATGCGGCTGGTGATGTTTTCTTCGGCCTTGATGTCGCGTTCCAGCACCAGACGTTCGGTCGGAAACAGCGGCGTCAGGTTTTCGAACAGGATCTTGTGCTTGGCCGCTTCCGGCGGGCCACCATTGACCTTGTCCACCTTGACCAGGGCAAAGTAACGCTCGCCCTCTTTCGGCGTGCGGATTTCGCCGTCGATGGTGTCGCCGGTATGCAGGTTGAAGCGACGGATCTGCGACGGGCTGACATAGATGTCGTCAGGACCGGCCAGATAGGATGCTTCCGGGCTGCGCAGAAAGCCGAAACCGTCAGGCAGCACTTCCAGGGTGCCCTCACCGAAGATGCTTTCGCCTTTTTTGGCCTGATGCTTCAGGATGGCAAAGATGAGATCCTGCTTGCGCAGGCGGTTGGCACCGTCGATCTCGTTGGCGATGGCCATTTCTACGAGTTCGCTGACGTGCTGATGCTTGAGATCGGATAAATGCATGGTATGTGTGGCGTCGACCGGTAACGGGACAAAAAACGGGATGCGCTGCTAATGAGTACGGGGGAAATCAGATGAGAATCGAGCGACCGTGTCAGGTCGCTCGACTTTTGAAGATCTGGCTTGAAGATAGCCGATCAGTACAGGCGTGTCAATTCAATCAGGCCAGGTTATTGTTCAGGAATTCAACCAGTTGCGTTTTGGACAAAGCGCCAACCTTGGTTGCGGCCACTTCGCCGCCCTTGAACAGCATCAGCGTCGGGATGCCACGGATGCCGAACTTCGGCGGAGTGGCTTCGTTCTGGTCGATATTCAGCTTGGCAACGGTCAGACGGCCCTGATATTCCTTGGCAACATCATCCAGGATCGGTGCAATCATCTTGCAGGGACCGCACCACTCGGCCCAGTAATCCACCAGCACCGGCTGCTCGGACTTAAGTACTTCTTGTTCGAAAGAATCATCAGTCACATGCAGGATCAGGTCGCTCATCGTCTTCCTCTCGAAGTCTGTCAATTTCAGGTTTGATGGGCGATGGTAGCAATACCCGGCACGGGCAGCAAGCCTTGACAGGGGCTGTTTCAACACACCGCGCACGACAAGCGCAGAGAGAACAAACACTGTCGGACAATAGGCGGTTATAATGCGCGCTTGCTTGAAAATAACGAAGGATTCAACATGGGTTTCTTGCAGGGTAAAAAGATCCTGATTACCGGCATGATTTCTAACCGGTCGATTGCCTACGGTATCGCGCAGGCCTGTCACCGCGAGGGCGCGGAACTGGCGTTCACTTATGTCGTAGACAAACTGGAAGACCGCGTCCGCGAAATGGCCGCCGACTTCGGCAGCACACAGGTATTCCGCTGCGACGTACAGAACGATCAGGAAATCGAGCAGCTGTTTGCTGACCTTGGCAAGGAATGGGACGGCCTAGACGGCCTGGTACACGCCATTGCATTCGCCCCGCGCGAGTCGCTGGAAGGCGATTTCCTCGACGCACTGACCCGCGAAGCATTCCAGACCGCACACGACGTGTCGGCCTACAGCTTCCCGGCGCTGGCCAAGGCCGCCCGTCCGATGATGCAGGGCCGCAACGGCGCGCTGCTGACCTTGTCCTACCTCGGCGCGGTGCGCGCGATCCCGAACTACAACGTGATGGGTCTGGCCAAGGCCAGCCTGGAAGCTTCGGTTCGCTTCATGGCAGCCAGCCTGGGCAAGGACGGCATCCGCGTGAACGCCATTTCCGCCGGTCCGATCAAGACCCTGGCCGCAGCCGGCATCTCCGGCTTCGGCAAGCTGCTGTCGATGGCGGCCAACCAGTCCTGCCTGCGCCGCAACGTGACCACCGAAGAAGTCGGCAACACCGCCGCCTTCATGCTGTCCGACCTGGCGTCGGGCATCACCGGTGAAATCACCTATGTCGATGGCGGTTTCAGCATCAACTCGCTGAACGTACCGGACGCATAAGCAGACGCCGGCAGGCGGCGCGCTACAGCACTGCTCGCCGGCAATGAAATCGCAGTCAATGGCGCGATGAGCGTCGCAGCAGCGCAGCGTCATCGCCCCGCCTTGCAGAGCATTACGCTTTTCAAGGACACGCGCGAAAAACAGGAGGCATCAACTACCCCGGTAGTGATGCCTCTTGTCGTATCCAGCCAGCCCTCGCAATACCCACAGCAACACGCCTGCGGAGCATCACCGGCGGGCAGCGGACCAGCCGCAGCCCGCACCCGCTCTCGCCTCCGTGCCTGCCGCCAACGCCATTCAGTCACCCCCACCTTGCAACGACACAACAGCGGCGGCAGCTGCCGCTAGCAGCTGAATAACAGCCATAAAAAAAACCGGCACAGAAACCTGTGCCGGTTTTTTGTCCTGCCACCTGAAACTTACTGGGCAGCGGAAGCAGCAGGGGCTGCGGCAGCGCCGGCACCACCAATAGTTTCCATAACCTTCCACTCACCGCCTTCAACCTTGTACACGGTGATACCGCCGTCTTTCAGGTCGCCGTTCTGGTCGTAGGACCAGGCTGCGGAAGTCACGCCGGAGTAGTTGATCGCGGCCAGTTTCGGCAGGTAGTCAGCCGGCTTGACCGAATCCGCTTCTTTCATCGCCGCGATGATCACGCGAGTCGCGTCGTAGCCGTATGGCGAGTAGGTTGCCACGTCAGCGTTGAAGCGAGCCTTGTAACGGGTGGCGTAGTCACCACCTTTAGGCATTTTTTCCAGCGGCAGGCCAGCCAGCGAGGCGATGGTGCCTTCGGCTTCCTTGCCAGCCAGCTTCAGGAAGGTCGGGGTCTTGGTCATTTCGCCGGATACCAGCGGTGCCTTCAGGCCCAGACGCTTCATCTGCTTGGCCATCGGGGCGGACTGCGCATCGGCGCCACCGAAGAACACCACGTCAGGTGCAGTGCCCTTGATCGAGGTGATGATGGCGGCAAAGTCGGTTGCCTTGTCGTTGGTGAACTCGCGCTTCACGACTTCGCCACCAGCGGCCTTGACTGCCTTCTCGAATTCGTCAGCCAGACCCTGGCCGTAAGCGGTACGGTCGTCAACGATGACGATCTTCTTGGCGGCCAGCTTCTCAACCACGAACTTGCCCATTACCGAACCTTGCTGGGTATCGGAGGTCATGGAGCGGAAAGTGGTCTTGTAACCTTGCTGGGTGAAAGCCGGGGCAGTCGCCATGGCCACTTGTGGCAGGCCTGCGTCGGAGTAGATCTTCGAAGCCGGGATCGAGGTGCCGGAGTTGAAGTGACCAACAATGCCGCTTACCTGGTTGTCGACGAATTTCTGCGCCAGCTGGGTCGCAGTTTTCGGGTCGGCCTGGTCGTCTTCTGCCACCAGTTCGAAGGTCACCGGCTTGCCGCCGATGGTTGGCTTCTCGGCGTTGGCATCTTCGATCGCCAGGGTCACGCCGTTTTTGTACTCTTCACCGTAGTGCGACTGTGGGCCGGTCAGTGGCGCGGCAAAGCCGAGCTTCACGACTTCACCAGCAGCGGCGCCGGATTGAGCGGCAGATGCGTCGGCCGGGGCTTCTTCTTTATTGCCGCACGCAGCCAAAGTCAGCGCAGCAGCAACAGCGAGGGAAAGGCGGGTCATTTTGGTCAGTTGCATGTTTCTCTTCTCTAGTTATGTCAGGGAAAGACATCGGAACGATTGTGCCGCTCCAAGGCAAAATGCCAAGGTTGGCCGCATTATTCCAATGCGGCCAACCTCAGGCAAGTCTGATTAGTCACCAATGCTCATCAGGCTGGCATTACCGCCTGCAGCTGTGGTGTTTACGCTCACTGCGCGCTCCACAACCAGGCGATGCAGGTTGTAGCCGTCCTCATCCGCGGTCAGCAGCGGAATCAGCGCACCGTCACGCTGCGCCAGGGTCTGGCGCAGGCGGTCGGCGGCATCGCCCTCGTACAGCACGGCCGTCACGTCGGCGCTGGCGACATCGCCGCCCTTGGCCACGAAGAAGCCGGCCAGCGTCGCCGGCAAGGCGGCGGTCAGCGCGCCGTCCAGCAGCACCGCGCTGTTGCCGGTGGCAAACACCGCCACCAGTTGCTGCAGCAGGCCTTCCAGCGTCAACGCCAGGCAACCGACGCGACCGCGGGCAGCGAAGTGCAGGCTGTTGCGCTCGCCGGTCGGACCTGGCAGCGCCACCATGTTCGCCAGCGGCGTGTGGCGACGGGCATAGGCGATGGCTTCGCGCAAACGGGTCTGGGCGGTTGCGTCAGGCAGCACCTGCGCCAGCACGCCCTGCAGGCGATCCAGTTCGGACAGCGCCGGCACCACCGGGTTGGCCGCCAGTTCCGGATTCCAGCTGGCGCCGCTGAGGCGGTAGACATAGAACGGGCCGCCGGCCTTCGGACCGGTACCGGACTTGCCTTCGCCACCGAACGGCTGCACACCGACCACGGCGCCAACGATGTTGCGGTTGACGTAGACGTTGCCGACCTTGATGCGGGCGACGATGTTGTCGATGGACTCGTCGATGCGGCTGTGGATGCCGTGGGTCAGGCCGTAGCCGGTGGCATTGATTTCATCCACCACGCGGTCGATATCCTGCGCCGAGAAGCGGATCACGTGCAGCACCGGGCCGAACACCTCGCGCTGCAGCAGGCTGACGCTGTCGATCTCGAACAGGGTCGGCGCCACGAAGGTGCCGTCGGCACACTCCGGCGTCAGCCTCGCCTGGTAGCAGTCGCGCGCCTTGGTTTTCATGCTGTCGATGTGACGCAGCAGGCCCTGCTGCGCTTCGGCGTCGATCACCGGGCCGATATCGGTTTCCAGCAGCGCCGGGTTGCCGACACGCAGCTCGTCCATCGCGCCCTTGATCATGGTGATGACCTTGTCGGCGATGTCCTGTTGAAGGTACAGCACGCGCAGTGCCGAGCAGCGCTGGCCGGCGGAGTCGAAGGCGGACGACATCACGTCGGCCACCACCTGTTCCGGCAGCGCCGAGCTGTCGACGATCATCGCATTCTGGCCGCCGGTTTCGGCTACCAGCGGCACTTCGCCGCTGCGCTTGGCCAGGGTACGGTTGATCAGCTGCGCCACCTCGGTGGAGCCGGTAAAGATCACGCCCTTGACGCGCTCGTCGCGGGTCAGCGCGGCGCCGACCACTTCGCCACGGCCCGGCAGGAACTGCAGCGCACCGGCCGGCACGCCAGCCTGATGCAGCAGCTGCACGGCAAAACCGGCGATCAGCGCGGTCTGCTCGGCCGGTTTGGCCAGTACCACGTTGCCGGCGGCCAGCGAGGCCACCACTTCGCCGATGAAGATCGCCAGCGGGAAGTTCCACGGGCTGATGCACACCACCGGGCCCAGTGCCGGGTGAGTCTGGTTGTCGAACTCACGACGCACCTGTGCCGCGTAGTAACGGCAGAAGTCGACCGCCTCGCGCACTTCGGCGATGGCGTTGGCAAAGGTCTTACCCGCTTCGCGCACGGCCAGCCCCATCAGGGTGGCCATGTGCTGTTCCATCAGGTCAGCCATGCGCTCCAGGCAGGCGGCACGCTCGGCCGGCGCGGTGGCGGCCCATTGCGGTGCGGCGAGTACAGCCTGCTGCAAGGCCAGCTCGACATCGGCGGCGCTGGCTTCCTGAATGGTGCCGACCACGTCCTGCAGGTTGGCCGGGTTCAGCACGTTCTGCGCCACGCCTTCGCTCAGCGGGCCTGCGGCCAACATCGGCTTCAGGTGCAGGCTCTGCGCGGCACCGGCATTCAGCGCGTCGTTCAACTGCTGCAGCACATGCTCGTTGGACAGGTCCATGCCCAGCGAGTTGAGACGCTCGGTACCGTACAGGGTACGTGGCAGGGTGATCTTGCGATGCGGCTCGCCGCCCTGACGCAGTGCTTCGGCGACCGGGTCTTCTACCAGCTCGTCGATGGACACGCTCTCGTCAACGATGCGGTTCACGAACGAGGAGTTGGCCCCGTTCTCCAGCAGGCGGCGCACCAAGTAAGCGAGCAGGGTTTCGTGCGAACCGACCGGCGCGTAGATGCGGCACGGCTTGTCGAGGTTGTCGGCACCGACCACCTGGTCGTACAGGCTCTCGCCCATGCCGTGCAGGCACTGGAATTCGTAGTCCTTGCCGGCGGCAAGGTGGTACACCGCGGACAGGGTGTAGGCGTTGTGCGAGGCGAACTGCGGATAGATCGCGTCCTGTGCCGCCAGCAGGCGCTTGGCGCAGGCGAGGTAGGACACGTCGGTGTAGACCTTGCGGGTGTACACCGGGTAGCCGTCGAGGCCGTCGACCTGGGCGCGCTTGATCTCGGCATCCCAGTAGGCGCCCTTCACCAGCCGCACCATGAAGCGGTGCTTGCTGCGGCGGGCGAGGTCGATCAGGTAGTCGATCACGTACGGGCAGCGCTTCTGGTAGGCCTGCACCACGATGCCGATACCTTCGAAACCATCCAGATCCGGATCATTGGCCAGCGCTTCGATCAGGTCGAGCGAGATCTCCAGACGATCGGCCTCTTCGGCGTCGATGTTAAGGCCGATGTCGTACTGCTTGGCCAGCAGGAACAGCTGTTTCAGACGTGGCAGCAGTTCTGCCATCATCCGCTCGTGCTTCATGCGCGCGTAACGCGGGTGGATCGCCGACAGCTTCACCGAGATGCCGGGCCCCTGGTAAATGCCGCGACCGTTGGATTCCTTGCCGATGGCGTGGATGGCGATTTCGTAGTCACGCAGGTAACGCTGTGCGTCGGCCTCGGTCATCGCCGCTTCGCCCAGCATGTCGTAGCTGAAGCGGTAGCCTTTGGCTTCGCGCTCGCGGCCGTTGACCAGTGCCTCGTCGATGGTTTCGCCGGTCACGAACTGCTTGCCCAGCATGCGCATCGCCAGATCGACACCCTTGCGGATCAGCGGCTCGCCACCCTTGGCGATCAGGCGGGTCAGGGCCGAAGACAGGCCGTGCGCACTGTGCGACGACACCAGCTTGCCGGTGACCAGCAGGCCCCAGGCAGCGGCGTTGACGAACAGCGAAGAACTGTTGCCCAGATGGGACTTCCAGTCGCCGCCGGAAATCTTGTCGCGGATCAGGCGATCGGCGGTAACGCGGTCCGGGATGCGCAGCAGCGCTTCGGCCAGGCACATCAGCGCCACGCCTTCCTGGCTGGAGAGAGAGAACTCATGCATCAGCGCGTCAACACCGCTGGATTTGGTGCGCTCGCTGCGCACTTTCGAAACCAGTTTGGCGGCCAGGGCCTTGACCGAGGTCACCTGCTCGGACGACATCTGCGCCTCGGCGGTCAGTGTCTTGACGCAAGCCTGCTCGTCACGGCGATAGGCTGCCGTAATGGCGTCACGGAGTGCGGTTTGTTTGCGCGCGAATGCCTGAAACTGCATGAGAACTCACCTCTATCAATTTTATTTGCCAACTTGCCTATTGTATACAATCTAAAATCAACTTGTTGGACAATATAAAATATAACGCAAGAACGTTTTCGCCTGCGATCGAAACGCAACAAAAATATAGCCCACCCTTCGGCGACCGCAACAGCAACGCAACACTGCCCCTCCCTGCCCTTACCCATTCATGGCAAGATCATCATCCCGCACCCGCCCGGAAAACCCCGCCATGAGCAATGCCCTGCTGCTATTCAGCCTCGCCGCCGCCGTCCTCACCATCACCCCCGGCCTCGATACCGCACTGGTGTTGCGCACCGCGATCAACGAAGGGCGTCGCACCGCCTGGCTGGCCGGCATCGGCATCTGCGGCGGCGTGCTGTTGTGGGGGCTGCTGGTGGCCATTGGCCTCGGTGCACTGCTGGCAGCATCGGAAACCGCCTATACCGCGCTACGCATTGGCGGCGCGCTGTGGCTACTGTGGCTGGGCTGGCAACTGCTGCGCGGCCGCACCTCCTCACTGGGCGAGCCGGACGCGCAGCGCACGGCGGCCAGCGGCTGGCAATGGCTGTGGCGCGGCGTGCTGACCAACCAGCTCAACCCCAAGGTCGGGCTGTTCTACGTTACCTTTCTGCCGCAGTTCATCGCCCCCGGCGAGGACGTGTTTACCCTCAGCGTACTGATGGCACTGATCCACGCATTGATGGGGATACTGTGGTTCGGCATGCTGGCGCTGGTGGCGGCGCGTGCCGGTGCCTGGCTACGCTCGCCGCGACTGCAGCGCCTGCTCGACCGCGTGCTCGGCCTCGCCTTCGTCGGCTTCGGCCTGCGTCTGGCGCTGAACCGCTAGCCGCCCTCGTCCACAGCCGGCAAAACTGCGACAATCGTGGCCGTGCCCGTCCGTCAAGCGCATCGGCCTTGGCGTGATGCGCGTGGCGCAACTGCAGCCATCCCGCAGGCGACCTCGCTGTCACTGCTCACAGCGTTTGCCACCCTATATATGGAGTAGCCATGCAAGTGGCGCCCTGCCCGGGCCGGCTACTGCATGACCAGCCGAACGATTTCATGTTCTGCAACTAAAGCAAGCTCTCCACTTGCGGCCAACCTTGCCGCCAGCGCATCAAGGTTGGCCGCAACCATCCGATCCTTACCTGCCGAACCAGCATGCCCTTCACCCTGCAACACGCGGTCCATAGCGAGATCGAGATCAAAAAAAGCCGCTTCCTCGGCTGTGTCGAACCGATGGCGGATCGAGAAGCCGCACTGGCACGCATCGCGGCGCTGAAAGCGGCACACCCGGCGGCGGCGCATGTCTGCTGGGCGCTGATGGCCGGCGGCCACTCTGCGGCCAACGACGACGGCGAACCGTCCGGCACCGCCGGTCGCCCGATGCTGGAGGTGCTGCGCCACCAGCAGCTGGAGGGCGTGCTGGCCAGCGTGGTGCGCTACTACGGCGGCGTGAAACTCGGCGCCGGCGGCCTGGTGCGCGCCTACACCGACAGCGTTGCCAGCGCGCTGGAACAGGCGGTGCGGCTGCCACTGATCCGCCAGCAGCAGCTGCAGTGCCTCGCGCCCTACCCGCTGGAAGGCAGGCTGCGCCGCCTGCTGCAGGCGGCTGACGTGCAACTGCTGGCGGTGGAGCATGGCGCGGCAGTGTTGCTCAGCTTCAGTATTGCCGAGTCACAGGGCGCAGCACTGATCGCCAGCCTCAACGAGGCCTGCCACGGCCAGCTGCAGTGGCCGGGCGCGGACTGAAAAGAAAACGGCCCGCAGTGGCGGGCCAAATTGCGACAGGATTGCAGGGACTATCAGCGAAACAGGATGCAACAAGGCAAGCTTAGTCCCGCAAGGTTAATGTTCCGTGACAACCGGCAGCGGCGCATTGCGCGCGGCCACACGTTGGCCGCGGGCGTAGATCATTTCCAGCAACTTGCTGCGCGAGGCGATGTGGTGATCCAGATGCCACTCGCGGATCAGCTGCAGCGCGGTATCGAAATACGGCTCGTCCAGGTCATGCAGCGGCTGCAACTGGAACGGCTTGCCGGTCTGCAGGCTGAATGCCAGCTGCAGCAGGATTTCGACCTGGGCTGCATCCTGCCCGGACTGCAGGTACAAACGGATTTTCTTTGCTGCGTTCATCTTGCTCCTCGCCACCACCATGACCGTCCGCGCCAGCCACACTGGCATAATATGAACCGTCATTTATCCTGAACGAATAGCACATCAATATGAAACAAAGCGTCAGCGCTTGCAACCTTGACGCAACAGATATCGATAAAACAGCAACGCACGGTCACAAGCGGGCAGATACACTGAGTATTGTCCACCACGCCATTAATGGAGGCACCGATGCTGAAATATCTGACCCCGCTACTGCTGGCGGCACTGCTCAGCGGCTGCGCCAGCCTGTCGCGACCACAGCCGGAAGTGCAACTGGCCGACATCCAGCCCACCGGCAAGGCCACGCTGTTCGAGCAGGAGTTCGAGGTCACGCTGCGCATCAGCAACCCGAACCAGCAGCCGCTCAGCGCGCAGGGGTTGCGTTTCAATGTCAGCCTCGACGGCGACAATTTTGCCCGCGGCGCCAGCAGCCAGCCGTTCAGCATCCCGCCGCTGGGCAACGATACCGTCAAGGTGCTGCTGCACACCTCGCTCTCCGGCTGGCTGAAGCAGCTGGGCAAACTGGCGGGCAACCATACGGCGCTGCGCTACGAGATTGACGGCACCGTGTTCGGCGTCGGCGGGCTAGGGGACATGCCGTTCCGCAGCAAGGGCGACTGGCAGCTGCCGGGGCAGTAGCGCAAACGCAAAAAAGCCAGCTGCAGGCAGCTGGCTTTTTCAATACTGGCGGAGAGAGGGGGATTCGAACCCCCGTCAGGGTATTACCCTGAACACGCTTTCCAGGCGTGCGACTTCAACCACTCATCCACCTCTCCGTGAGGTGTACTGCAATATCGGACCGCGACAGCGGCACGATGGAAATCTGGCGGAGAGAGGGGGATTCGAACCCCCGTCAGGGTATTACCCTGAACACGCTTTCCAGGCGTGCGACTTCAACCAC
>NZ_JANFNU010000005.1:0-105324 GCF_024437575.1 Vogesella sp. AC12 | reverse complement strand
CTCATCCACCTCTCCTAGATGGCCTATCACCGGCGTTTCCGCTCAAGCAACAGAGGAGGCGCATTGTATAAGCGAGTCGGCCGTTGCGCAAGTTTTTTATGCGGTACGGGCGAGACAACGCTAAAATTGGCCGATCGATTCTCTACTGGTGGTTCTCCCGATGCGCATTGCACTTGCCCAGTTCAACCCGGTTGTCGGCGACATCGCCGGCAACACCCGCAAAATCCTCGAGCTGGCCAAGACGGCCATGGCACAGGGTGCCGACGTGCTGGTCACGCCGGAGCTGGCGCTGACCGGCTACAGCCCGGAAGACCTGCTGCTGCGCGAACACTTCTACCGCGCCATCTACGCCGGCCTCGACGAACTGGAAATGCTGGACGGCATCACGCTGGTGATCGGCCACCCTGCCCGCCTCGGCCACGAGCGCTTCAACGCCGCCACCGTGCTGCGGGATGGCAATAGATTGGGCCAGTACCACAAGATGCTGCTGCCCAATAACGAAGTGTTCGACGAGTGCCGCTACTTCACTCCCGGCGCCGCGCCACTGGTGTTCGAGCAGAATGGCGTCAAGGTCGGCATCATCATCTGCGAGGACGGCTGGTCGGTGGAGCCGGCGGCCGAAGCCGCCGATGCCGGCGCCGAGGTTATCGTGTCGCTGAACGCATCGCCGTTCCACCGCAACAAGATCGCCACCCGCCATGAGGTGATGCGCTACCGGGTACAGGAAACCGGCCTGCCGATGGCCTACGTCAACCTCACCGGCGGCCAGGACGAACTGGTGTTCGACGGCGCCTCGTTCGCGCTGAACAAGGCCGGCGAAGTGGTGGCGCAGGCCGCCGCCTACGACGACGAACTGCTGCTGCTGGATGTGGTGGATGGCGACATCGTTGCGGCCAACCTTGCGCCGCTGCCGGACGAACTGGAGAGCGCGTACCGCGCCCTGGTGGTCGGCGTGCGCGACTATATAGTCAAGAACGGCTTCCCCGGCGTGCTGCTGGGTCTGTCCGGTGGCATCGACTCCGCGCTGACGCTGGCCATCGCGGTCGACGCGCTGGGCGCCGACAAGGTGCACGCGGTGATGATGCCGTCACGCTACACCGCCGACATCAGCGTCGACGACAGCCGCGACATGGTGCAGCGCGTCGGCGTGAAGTACGACGAGATCGAAATCTGGCCGATGTACGAAAGCTTCATGAGCGCACTGGCGCCGTCGTTTGCCGGCCTCCCGGCCGACACCACCGAGGAAAACCTGCAGGCGCGCATCCGCGGCACGCTGCTGATGGCGCTGTCCAACAAGTCCGGCAAGCTGGTGCTGACCACCGGCAACAAGTCGGAGATGACCACCGGCTACTGCACGCTGTACGGCGACATGGCCGGCGGCTTCGCGGTGCTGAAGGACGTGGCCAAGACGCTGGTATTCGCGCTGTGCCGCTGGCGCAACACCCAGGGCGAGATCATTCCGGAACGCATCATCACCCGGCCGCCGTCGGCGGAACTTCGCCCCGACCAGAAAGACCAAGACAGTCTGCCGCCGTACGACGTGCTGGACGCGATCATGGAACGCTACGTCGAGCACAACCAGTCCGCCGCCGACATCGTCAAGGCCGGCTTTGCCGAGGCCGATGTGGCCAAGGTGGTGCGCCTGCTAAAGATCAACGAATACAAGCGCCGCCAGGCGCCGGTCGGCCCGCGCATCACCCATCGCGGTTTCGGCAAGGACTGGCGCTACCCGATTACCAACCGCTTCAGCTGAACGCGGCCCCGGCGGGCGGGTCATAGCAACAGGGACAACCGCCCGCGCCAGTTAAGGATACGCATGAAACAAGCCCTACTCGGCCTGCTGCTGGCCGCCACGCTGCCGGCACACGCCGCCGCGCTGCCGCAGTTCAAGGCCTTTATCGCCGGCACCAGGACCCTGGCCGCCGATTTCACCCAGACGGTGAGCGGCAAGCAGCGCCAGGAAACCGCACACGGCACCATGCAGATCCAGCGCCCCGGCAAGCTGCGCTGGACCTACGCCCAGCCGTTCGAGCAGCTGATCGTCGGCGACGGCAAGACGCTGTGGCTGTACGACAAGGAGCTGGCTCAGGTCACCCGCCGTGACCAGGCTGGCGCGCTGGGCAACTCGCCGGCGGCGCTGCTGGCCGGCAGTAACGCCATCGAGCGCGACTACCAGCTGCGCGAAGTCGGCAAGACCGGCAAGGTGGAATGGCTGGCCGCCAGCCCGAAAAAGGCCGACAACACGTTTGAATCGATCAAGATGGGCTTCACCGCCAACCAGCTGGTGGAAATGGAGCTGGCCGACAGCTTCGGCAACATCACCCGCATCCAGTTCAAGAACCTGCAGCGCAACGCCAAGGTCAACCCGGCACAGTTCCGCTTCACCCCGCCCGCCGGCGTCGACGTGGTCGGCGAGTAAGACGCCAACCGCAAAAAAGCCGGACCCGCGGGTCCGGCTTTTTTTACGCCTGCGGCCAACGTTGGCCGCAAGGGCTTACAGCAGCGGCGTCGCCGACAGCAGCAGCCCGTCCTCGTCGACATACAGCCAGTGGCCGGGCACGAACTCCACCGCGCCGAAGGCCAGCACCAGATCGCGCTGCCCTTCATTGCGCTTCACCGTTTTCTTCGGGTTGGTATCCAGCGCGCGCACGCCGATGTCCAGCGCGTTGATGGCCACCGAATCGCGGATGCAGCCATAAATCACCACACCTTCCCAGCCGTTCTTCACCGCCAGCTCGGCAATCTGGTCGCCCAGCAACGCGCAGCGTTTGGAGCCACCGCCATCGACCACCAGGATCTTGCCCTGCCCCGGCTCGGCCAGCACTTCGCGCACGCGGGTATTGTCCTCGTACACCTTCAGCGTCACCACCTGGCCGGCAAAGCGGGCGCGACCGCCGTAGGCGCGGAACATCGGCTCCACCACCGCCACGCGGCCCTCGTTGGCATCGTAGAGATCGGTTGTCAGGAAACTCATGCTTTCTCCTTTTCTCGTTTGTGTTCAGACAATAAAAAGCCGCCTCTGCGGGCGGCTTGGTTCGAACGGATCACGACGGCAGCATCAGGCCGGCTGTACCGGCGTCAGCGACGCCAGCTCGGTCATCTGGTTGCGCTCGTCGACGAACACCAGCTTCGGCGTGTGATTGGCCAGCTCGCTGTCTTCGTAGGCGGCGAACGAGGCGATGATCAGCAGGTCGCCGGGGGCGGCGCGACGCGCGGCGGAACCGTTGACCGAGATCACGCCGGAACCGCGCTCGGCGCGGATGGCGTAGGTGGCGAAACGCTCGCCGTTGGTCACGTTCCAGATCTGCACTTCTTCGTATTCCTTGATGTCGGCCGCTTCCAGCAGGTTTTCATCAATGGCGCAGGAGCCGATGTAGTGCAGTTCGGCGTGGGTGGTGGTGACGCGGTGAAGCTTGGATTTCAGCATGGAACGCTGCATGGTTCGGTCTTCCTGTTGTTGCTTGCGGCGCGGCGGGTCAGCGCGCCACTTCGATATTGTCAATCAGCCGGGTGCGACCCAGACGCGCCGCCGCCAGCACCACCAGCCGCGCCTCGCCGACGTGGGCAATCTCCAGCGTGTCGGCCTGACGGATCTCGACATAGTCCACGCGCCAGCCGTGAGCGGCCAGCTCGTCGCAGGCGGCCTTTTCCAGCGCCGCATAATTGCTGTCACCGGCCTGCAGCGCCGCGCGGATGGCGGACAGCTGGCGGTACAGCCGCGGCGCCTCGGCGCGCTCGTCACTGCTGAGGTAGCCATTGCGCGACGACAGCGCCAGGCCGTCATCGGCACGCCCGGTATCGACCGGCACGATCTCGATCGGCATGTTGAGGTCGTCGACCATGGCGCGGATCACGTGCAGTTGCTGGAAGTCCTTCTTGCCGAAGCAGGCGACATCCGGCTGCACGATGTTGAACAGCTTGGCGACCACGGTGGCCACGCCGCGGAAGTGGCCGGGGCGGAAGGCGCCGCACAGCTCGTTCTGGATATGCGGCGGCTCGACATTGAAGTCCTGCTTGATGCGCGGATACAGCTCACGCTCGTCGGGGAAGAACAGCACCGCGACACCGGCGGCACGCAGCTTGTCGCCATCGGCCTCGAAGGTGCGCGGGTAGGCGTCGAAATCCTCGCCCTGGCCGAACTGCAGGCGGTTGACGAAGATGCTGACCACCACCTGTTCGGCGTGCTGCCGCGCGGCGGCGACCAGCGCCAGATGGCCTTCGTGCAGGTTGCCCATGGTCGGGACAAAGGCGACGCGGCCGGCGGTTTTGCGCCAGGCACGCAGCTCGGCAATGCTACGGATGATTTGCATGGGACGGACTCAGAAACAGTGTTCGGGCGCCGGGAAAGTCTGTGCTTTCACCGCTGCGACGTAGGCGCTGACCGCGCCCTGGATGCTTTGCGCCTCGGCCATGAAGTCCTTGACGAAACGCGCTTTCTTGCCCGGATACACGCCGAGTACGTCGTACAGCACCAGCACCTGGCCGGAGACGTCGAGACCGGCGCCGATGCCGATGGTCGGCACGCTGATCGCTTCGGTGATCTTCTTCGCCAGCACCGCCGGCACACACTCCATCAGCACCATGCTGGCACCGGCGTCGGCCAGCGCGCGGGCGTCGGCCATGATGCGCTCGGCATCGGATTCGCTCTTGCCCTGCACCTTGTAGCCGCCGAAGGTGTTGACGAACTGCGGGGTGAGGCCGATATGGGCGCACACCGGCACGCCGCGCTGCACCAGGAAGCGCACGGTTTCCGCCATGAAGGCGCCACCCTCGATCTTGACCATGTGTGCGCCGGCCTGCATCAGGCGCGCGGCATTGGCAAACGCCTGTGCCGGGCTTTCCTGGTAGCTGCCGAACGGCATGTCGCCGAGCACCATCGCGTTCTTGCTGCCCTGCGCGACACAGCGGGTATGGTATTCCATCTGCTCCATGGTCACCGGCAGCGTCGAATCCCGCCCCTGCATCACCATGCCCAGCGAATCGCCGATCAGCAGGATATCGACACCGGCGCCATCCAGCAGGCTGGCGAAGCTGGCGTCGTAACAGGTCAGCATGCTGATCTTGCGGCCTTCGGCGGCCATGGTCTGCAAAGTATTAACGGTTATTTTCATATTCTGTATTTCCTCGTTGCGTGCAGCTGCGACCGGGGGGGGCGGGTGACCACCCGGATACGCAGGGGCGGCCGCGGTGCGGAACTGATGGCTCCGCCTTCCGGCCGGGCAGGGTTCAGATACCCTTGTTGAAGTAACTGCGTTGGCCTCGCATCTCGCTGATGCAGCGCAACAATAGCCCGAAATCATCATCACCTTCAACCAAATCAAGATGATCGGTGTTGACGATCAACAGCGGCGCGCCCGCGTAGGCGTGGAAAAACGTGCTGTAGGCGGCGTGTACGCGCTGGACATAGCCTGCCGGCAGCGGCGACATCGCACCACTGGCCACCGACCGCTCCAGCCGCTGCTGCACCGTTTCCGGCGACGCCTGCAGGTAGATCACCAGGTCCGGCACCGGATGGGCGCGCAACACCGCCGGCGCGATACGGCGGTACAGCGCCAGCTCGTCGTCTTCCAGCGCCAGCTCGGCAAACAGCGCGTCCTTCTCGAACAGGAAGTCGGACACCAGCGGCGTCGCCAGCAGCTCGCCTTCCAGCATCGCGCGCGCGGCGTCGGCACGTTGCAACAGGAAGGACAACTGGGTGGCCAGGCCGTGATACGGGGGATTGCGGTAGAAACGCTCGAGAAACGGGTTCTGCTCCGCGGCTTCCGCCAGCAGGCGCACCGCCCAGTGATCCGCCAGCCGGCGCGCCAGGGCGGCCTTGCCGGAAGCAATGGGGCCTTCCACCACGACATAGCGCAGTTGCGTCATCACGTACTCCTTGGGAGGCAGCCGCTGCTGCCGGGGGTTATTGACTGCGCGGCAGGCGGCTGACACCGCTGCCATCGAGCGAGGCGGCAATGTCGCTGACCCGGCCCTGCGGCAACTGCCGCTCGGGCGCCATTTCCGCCAGCGGCAGCATCACGAAGGCACGCTCGTGCATGCGCGGGTGAGGCAGCGTCAAAAACTCGCTGTCGCGCGTGACGCCGTCCATCAGCAGCAGATCGAGGTCCAGCACCCGCGGCGCGTTGCGGAAGCTGCGCACGCGGCCGAAGTCCTGCTCCAGCTGCAGCAGCTGCGCCAGCAGCGCTTCGGCGTCCAGCGTGGTGTCGACTTCGCACACCGCGTTGATGAAATCGGGTTGATCGGCGAAACCGACCGGGGCGGTGCGGTAGCAGGCGGAACGGCGCACCAGCCGCGTGGACGGCAATGCGGCCAACCTTTGCAGCGCCGCCTCCACCTGTTGCACCGGATTTTCCAGATTGCTGCCCAGCGCAATCACTGCCAGGGTCACGCCGGCTCCCCGCCACCCGCGGCGGCAGACGGCTTGCGCCGGCGACGGCGCTTCTTGCGCTCCGGATTGGCGGCTTCGCCACCGCTGTTGCGCACGTCGTCGACCAGCTGCTGGCGCTCGGCGGTATCGCCGTTCTGAAAGTCGTCCCACCACTGCTGCAGCTCGCGCGGCACCTCGCCGGCATCGGCGCGCAGGCAGAAGAAGTCATAGGCGGCGCGGAAGCGCGGCTGCTCGACAAAGCGGAACGGGCGCTGCCCGGCACGGCTCTCGAAGCGCGGCTGCAGGAACCAGATCTCGCGCATGGTGGCGGAGAAGCGCTTCGGGATGGCAAAGTCGTTGTCCTGCAGCGTTTCCACTTCCGCCATCGCCTCGACCAGGGCCGCGATGTCGCGCTCACCCTGCTGCAGGCGCTGCTGCCAGCGGTTGCGCACCTGCGCCCACAGCATCGCCGCCAGCATGAAGCCGACCGAAACCGGCTTGTCGGCGCGCACGCGCTCGTCGGTATTGGCCAGCGCGTTCTTGAGGAAGGTCTCACCACCCGGCTCGTCCATCACCGCATCCAGCAGCGGGAAGGTCCCCTGCGACAGGCCTTCGTCACGCAGCATCTTCAGGCAGGCGTAGGCATGGCCGGAGTGCAGCAGCTTCAGCAGCTCGTCGAACAGCCTTGCCGGCGGCTCGTTGCGCAGCAGCGCGGCGTTGGCCGCAATCGGCTTGCGGGTATGTTCGTCGATGGTGAAGTCCAGCTTGGCGGCCAGGCGGACCGCACGCAGCATGCGCACCGGGTCTTCCTGGTAACGGCGCGCCGGCTGACCGATCATCACCAGCTTCCTGGCGCGCAGGTCCTTCACGCCGTGGTGATAGTCGATGATGGTTTCATCGGTCGGGTTGTAGAACAGCGCATTGACGGTGAAGTCGCGACGCAGCGCGTCCTCGACCTGGTTGCCGTAGGTGTTGTCCGCCATCACGCGACCGGTTTCGTTCTTGTTGGCGACTTCGCCGCCACGGAAGGTGGTCACCTCGATGGTTTCCGGCCCCATCATCACGTGCACGATGCGGAAGCGGCGGCCGATGATGCGCGAGCGGCGGAACAGGTGGTGCACCTGCTCCGGCGTGGCGCTGGTGGCCACGTCGAAATCCTTGGGCGTGACTCCCAGCAGCAGGTCCCGCACCGCGCCACCGACGACATAGGCGGCGAAACCGGCGTCCTGCAGCCGCGATACCACACGCAGGGCGGCATGGCTGAGTGCGTCACGGCGCACGCCGTGCTGGGCCAGGGCAAGCACACGCGGCTTGCTCTTGTTGCCGGCCAGGCTGGCAGGCAAGTCGAAGATTCGACTGATGAGTTTACGGATCATCGGGGCTACACTGAGAAAGAAAAAAAGGACACAAAGTCCGCGTTCAGGCGGCGGATTATAGCGCGATTCGCAAAACTGGCTCCACCTGCCTGCCAATACCGCCGCCGGCAGCCGCGCGCCGCAGCGGCTTGACAAGCGGCGACGCCCTGTCGTAACGTTGTCCCTGCGCCGATTTGAGATCAGCTTGCGGGCGCATTATAAATGCCAGCTAAAGCGTCAGATCAAGCGATCCGCTGCAGCCACTGGCCAGCGGATTTTTTGTTTTCTGCTGCCGCAAAGCCGTACCCCGCGTGAAAACGCATGGCGCCGAGTTAATCGACAACTTGCAGGGCGCCGTTAAACCAACTCTGCTAAAGCGTCGCTCGGATAGTCCGGGCGACCGACAAGGAAGACCGAGACCATGTACGACTGCGAACAAGACCGTTACACCGAGTTTGCCACCACCCCTGCCCGTTCCACCCCATCGCTGCGCGGCGAGCTGCGCGCCATCCACCTCGGCGACAATGCCGGCGCCCGCCAGCTGACCACGCTGCTGGCCTGGGCCAGCGAACGCGGCCTGGCCGCCAGCCTGCAACAGGGCAAACTGCTGCTGCAGGATGTCGATGTCGACCAGGCACTGCAGATCAACCGCCTGTTCGGCAACGCGCTGATCATCAGCTGCCACCTGCGCCGCCCGGGCGTCGCCTGAGCCCGCTGCGCGGCACGGACGCCGCGCGGCCGATCCGGCTATAATCGGCGGTTTGCTCCCGAGCTGGATTGACATGCTGTTTCACCTTGATAAGGCCGGCTGGCCGCGCATCCGCGAAGAAACCCGCACCCTGAGCCATCTGGCGCTGCCGATGATGGTGGCGCAGATCGCCCAGGTCGCGACCGGTTTTGTCGACACGGTAATGGCCGGCCGCGTCAGCACCGACGATCTGGCGGCGGTATCGCTGGGCGCCAGCATCTTCATCACCGTCTATGTCACGCTGATGGGCATCGTCAGCGCGCTGAACCCAATCCTGTCGCATCAGTTCGGCGCCGGCGAAACCCGCAGCATCGGCGAAACCGCGCGCCAGGGCCTGTGGTTCGGCCTGCTGCTCGGCTGCCTCGGCGTGCTGCTGATGCTGGCGATCCAGCCGCTGCTGCGTCAGTGGCTGAGCCTGCCGGAGACGGTGGAAGACAAGGTGATGCTGTACATTGACGGTGCCGCCTTCGGCATGCCGGCGGCGATGATGCACCGTGCGCTGCACGCCTTTGCCTCCAGCCTCAACCGCCCGCGCCCGATCATGGTGGTGAGCCTGATCGCGCTGCTACTGAACATTCCGCTCAACTACATGCTGATCCACGGCCTGTTCGGCCTGCCGCAACTGGGCGGCGCCGGCTGCGGCTGGGCCACCGGCATGGTGATGTGGTTCAACGCCATCACGCTGTTCGTCTACCTCGCCCGCAACCGGGCACTGGCCGACTACGGCCTGACGCAGCAATTCAGCTGGCCGCAATGGTCGCGCTTTCCGGCGATGCTGAAACTGGGGCTGCCGATCGGACTGTCGTTCTTCGTCGAGGTCAGCCTGTTTTCCTTCATTGCGCTGCTGATCGCGCAACTGGGCACCCTGGTGGTGGCCAGCCACCAGGCGGTGCTGAACTTCTCCAGCCTGATCTACATGATCCCGCAGAGCATCGCCACCGCGCTGACCATCCGCGTCGGCCAGAGCATCGGCAGCGGCGACTACCTGCAGGCGCGGCTGATCAGCGGCCTCGGCATTGCGCTCAGCATCGCTGCCGCGGTGCTGACCATGCTGCTGGTGCTGCTGTTCCGCCACCAGATCATCGCCATGTACAGCCCGGACCCGGCGGTGGTGGCGCTGGGCAGCACGCTGATGCTGTTCGCCGCCTTTTACCAGCTGACCGACGCGATGCAAACGGTAGCCTCCGGTGCGTTGCGCGGCTACAAGATCACCACCCTGCCGATGGCAATCCACATCGTGTCGTTCTGGGGTCTCGGCCTCGGGCTGGGCATGGCGCTGGGGCTGACCGACTGGCTGGTGCCGCGCATGGGCGTGCACGGCTTCTGGGCGGCACTGGTGGTCAGCCTCAGCGTGGCGGGGCTGACCCTGGTCGGCTACCTTTCCCATATCAGCAGGCAGCGCCTGCATCGTCAAACCTTGTGAGGCCCGCTTCGTGACCATCACCTTCCAGCAACACGTTTCGCTGCAACCGTTCAACACCTTCGGCATTGCCGCCAGCGCACGCCGCTACACCGAGCTGCAGCAGCTGAGCGAGCTGCCGGCCCTGCTGGCCGAGCTGGATGGCCCGGTGCTGTGGCTGGGCGGCGGCAGCAACCTGCTGCTGCGCGACGACTACTCCGGCACCGTGGTACGCATCCTGCTCAAGGGCATCCGCCTGCTGGCCGACGACGGCGACAGCGTGGTCATCGAGGCCGCCGCCGGCGAAAACTGGCACGACTTTGTCTGCCACACCCTGCAGCAGGGCTGGTGCGGACTGGAAAACCTCAGCCTGATCCCCGGCACCGTCGGTGCCAGCCCGATCCAGAACATCGGCGCCTACGGTGTGGAGGTGAAGGACTGCATCATGGAAGTGGTGTGCGCCGACCTGCAGCACGGCGGCGCGGCGGTGACGCTGGCCAATGCCGACTGCCGCTTTGCCTACCGCGACAGCGTGTTCAAGCAGCACGCCGGCCGCTATCTGGTGACCGCGGTGCGCTTTCGCCTGTCGCGCCACGCGCACAGCAAGACTGGCTACGGCGACATCGCCCAGCAACTGCAGGCGATGGGCATCAGCGGCACGCCGACTGCACAGGAGGTCAGCCGCGCGGTGATCGCCATCCGCCAGAGCAAGCTGCCGGATCCGGCGCAGCTGGGCAATGCCGGCAGCTTCTTCAAGAATCCGATCGTCGACAGCGAGCAGGCCGCCGCGCTCTTGGCGCGCTTCCCGGCGCTGCCGCACTACCCGGCTGGCGAGGGCAAGGTGAAGCTGGCGGCCGGCTGGCTGATCGACCAGGCCGGGCTGAAGGGCTACCGCGACGGCGACGCCGGCGTACACGCCAAGCAGGCGCTGGTACTGGTCAACTACGGCCAGGCCAGCGGCCGGCAAATCGCTGCGCTGGCGGCCAAGGTGCAGGCCACGGTGCTGGCCCGCTACGGCGTGGCGCTGGAAGCCGAACCGATCATGCTGTAACTGCAACAAGCCATCGCCAAAGCAATGCGGCCAACCTTGGACAAGGTTGGCCGCATTGCTTTCCAGCCACCGGCATCACAGCAAATGCGCTGCCGCCAGGAACAGGTACACCACCACGCCAAAGCCCACCGTCCAGCACAGCGAGCGCAACGTGGCCCAGTCGGCGACATAGCACACGCCATAGCCGAGCCGCGCCACGATGAAGACAGCGGCCGCTGCATCCAGCTGCTGCGGGGTCACCATCATCAGGTAGGCGACGATGACGGCGGCGGCAAATGGCGCGAACGCCTCCCAGGAATTCTGCTGCGCCCACTGTGCACGCTGGCGCCAGCCTTGCAGCCCGGCGAGATACCGCCGCGGCTGATGATTGTCGAAACCCGGCCCGCTTTTGGCCAGCACCGCCCACAGCAGCGGCATCGCCGCGGCCAGCAGGATTGCCCAGAACGCAAACTGCATCACCCCCCCTTTCAGTCAGCGCACCAGATAGCGCGCGTCATCAAAACTGCGCACCCACTGCGGCCGGTACACCACCATGATCGACAGCACCAGCCCGCTGGTGAACGCCTCCGACCACGACAGCAAGAAATAGAACGGCAGCGCGTTATCCAGCAGGTAGGGCCAGTCGTATACGCCCTGCAGCCACAGCAGCGCCATGCCGCTGGCGGCGGCGACTATCAGGCTCAGGCCGCCGGCGAGAAAGGCGTTGACGAAGACATAGACGAACAGGTGTGCCGGCAGATAACGCTGCGCCAGACGCAGGGCCAGCGCGGTCACCGCCACCGCCGGCAACAGCGTGACGCAGAAATTCAGCCCCAGCGCCAGCCAGCCCAGTTGCCCTGCCGCCACCTGCAACAGCAGCACCAGCGCCAGGGCCAGCAGCGCCAGCTCTGGCCCCATCAGCAGGGTGAAGATCGCCGCCCCCAGCAGGTGAAACGACAGCCCCGGCTGCAGGCCGGCCTTGACCAGCCACATCGCGGCCAGCAACACACAGGCCGCCGCCCAGGCACTGACCGCGCCGGGCGCCAGCGTGCGCCACGGCACGCGCCACGCCGCCAGCGACAGCAGCAGCAACATCAGGCCGGTGGCAGCCCACAGCAGTGGCGGAGAAAACAGCGTATCGGGAAAATTCATCGGCGGATCGGGACGGGCGACAGAACTTCATCATAGCAGAGCACCCCACCGCCACGCCAAAGCGGGGTAAAATCGCGCTCTTTGCCCCGGACTCCGACCATCATGCCGACCTTGCCCGCCCAGCACCTGATCGCCCACTCCGTCAGCCTTGCCCTTGCCGAAGACATCGGCGACAAGGACTGGACTGCCGCCCTGTGCCCGAACCAGCCGGGCGAAGCGCGCATCGTGGCGCGCGAAGCGGCGGTACTGTGCGGCCAGGCGTGGCTGGAAGAGTGCTATCGCCAGATCGACGCGCACTGCCGGGTGCAGTGGCACGTCGCAGAAGGCACCCGCATCGGCAACGGTGACGTGGTGTGCACCATCAACGGCCCGGCGCAGGCACTGCTCACCGCCGAACGCAGCGGCCTGAACTTCCTGCAGACGCTGTCCGGCGTCGCCACCGAGACGCGCCGTTATGTCGATGCCGTCGCCGGTAGCCGCGCCGTGATCCACGATACCCGCAAGACGGTACCCGGCCTGCGCCTGGCGCAGAAGTACGCCGTCACCGTCGGCGGTGGCGCCAACCAGCGCGTCGGCCTCTACGACGGCATCCTGATCAAGGAAAACCACATCATCGCCAACGGCAGTATCACCGCGGCGCTCAAAGCCGCGCGCGCCATCGCCCCACCGCATGTAACGCTGCAGGTGGAAGTGGAAAACCTGGCCGAGCTGGACGAGGCGCTGGCCGCGACCTGCCCGCTGATCCTGCTCGACAACATGTCGCTGGACGAGATGCGCGAGGCGGTACGCCGCAATGCCGGCCGTGCGCAGCTGGAAGCCTCCGGTGGTGTCGATCTGGACAGCGTGCGCGCCATCGCCGACACCGGCGTCGACCGCATTTCCATCGGCAAGCTGACCAAGGACGTACGCGCCATCGACTTCTCGATGCGCTTCGTCAACTAAGCTACTGGCGCCTGCCGGCGCCCTACGCCACAACGACAAAAGGTTGGCCACAAGCATCACCGCTTGCGGCCAACCTTTTGTCTTGTCGCGGCGCGCGGGTCAGTGGCGCCGCCCCGCGTGATCCGCATCGGCCGTTAGCCGGCCAGCACCGCAGCAGCTAGCTCGCCGGCTTGTCACGCACCTCGTAGCCCTTGGCCAGCAGCGCCTTGCGCCACTCGTCCAGCGCCATCGCCACCAGCGCCGGCTGGCCGCTGAAGCCGAACTCGATGTGCATCTGCGGGATCACCTCGGTGCCGAAATTGGGCAGGCTGGAAAAACGCAGCGCCGGATAGCGCGCCACGAATTCCTGCATCAGCGTGATCAGGTCGCCCTCACGCGCCTCGATGGCGATGCAGCCCTGCTCTACGTCCGGGTGCTCGGAAAACAGCGCCCGGTACTGCGTGTCCAGCACCCAAGCCACCATCGGCCACGCCATATTGGGAAAGCCGGGCACGAAGTGCACGTCGCGGCAGGAAAAGCCCGGCATCTGGTTGACCGGATTGGGGATCAGCCGCGCGCTGACCGGCAGCCGGCCCATATTGATGCGGTGCGGATAGGCGTCGGCGCCAAAGCGGCCTTCGATCAGCTGCTTCGCCTCGGGGTGGATCGCCAGCGCCTCGTCCAGCGCCTGCGCAGCACAGGCGCGGGTGTAGTCGTCCGGCGTGGCGCCGATGCCGCCAAAGCTGAACACCAGGTCGCCACTGGCAAAGGCACGCCGCAGCGCCGCCTCGATGCGAGCCGGATCGTCGCCGAGGTACTCGACCCAAGCCAGCTTCATGCCGCGTTCCGCCAGCAGGCGGATCAGCGCCGGCATGTGCTTGTCCTGGCGTTTGCCGGACAAAAGCTCGTCCCCGATGATCAGTGCGCCGGTGTTCATGTGCTTAATCCTGTGATGAGGGAACGCAAACGATAATACAGCAGCCCCAGCCATTCGCGCTCCGCCTGATACACCTCCTGCATCGCACGCCCGCTCGGCAGCCAGTGCTGCAGCCAGATGCCGTCATAACGACTATAGCCAGTCGGCGCCGCCAGCACCTGCAGGCCGGCGGCACGGAACGACGGTAGCGCGCGCGGCATGTGCCACGCCTGCGTCACCAGCGTGATGCGACCAACCTTGGCCTCGCGCAGCAGCGCGGCAGACAGGCGGGCATTGTCGGCGGTGGTTTCCGCAGCGGCCTCCACCCAGCGTGGGGTGATGCCGTAATCCTGTTGCAGCACGCGCGCCATCACCACCGCCTCGGCCTCGCCACCGTTGGGGGCACCGCCAGTCAGCAGCAATGGCAGGCCACTGGCCCGCGCCAGATAGGCGCCATAGCGCAGCCGCGCCAGGCTGTCGCCGGACGGCACGTTGGCCGCATACTCCGGCGCCGGCCGCTGGCCGCCGCCGAGCACCACGATGGCGCCGGTCGTGCGCACCTGCGCCAGCGTGGCCGGCGCAAACGTTTCCAGCGCGCCGTTAAGCCGCATCGCCAGCCACGGCGTCGCCTGCAGATAGCTCAAGAGCAGTGCCAGCAGCAACAGCAAGCGGCCGGCCGCCGGTGCCCGCCGCTGCCAGTAGCCGCCGGCCAGCAGCAGCAACAGCCCGTTCAGCGGCGGAAAAAACAAAGCCCCGAGTGCCTGGCGGAGCAGGACATCGGGGCTGAGAGTGTCAAACATGGTGATTGTTCTCGCGACACGGCGGCTATATCCGCCTCGGGCAAGCACACACGGGGCGGCCGGCAGGCCGCACCCGTGACCGGACGGAATTAACCGCCGAGGTAGGCGTTACGCACGCGCTCGTCGTCCAGCAGTTCTTTCGCCGGGCCGCTCATGCTGATCTTGCCGCTTTCCATCACGTAGCCGCGCTGCGATACCTGCAGCGCCAGCTTGGCGTTCTGCTCCACCAGCAACATGGTCACGCCTTCGGCGGCCACCATCTGGATGATCTCGAAGATCTTTTCCACGATCAGCGGTGCCAGACCCATCGACGGTTCGTCCAGCAGCAGCAGCTTCGGCTGCGAGATGATCGCACGCGCCATCGCCACCATCTGCTGCTCACCGCCGGACAGGGTACCGGCCAGCTGCTTCTGGCGCTCCTTCAGACGCGGGAACAGCTCGTAGCCGCGCTCGATATCGCGCTGGATGCCGTCCTTGTCGTTGCGATGGAAACCACCCATTTGCAGGTTTTCTTCCACCGTCAGCTTGCCGAAGATGCCACGACCTTCCGGCACCATCACCAGACCGTTACGCACGAAATCGTGGGTGGCGATGCTGGTGGTGTCCTTGCCATCAAAGTTGATGCTGCCGCCGGCGATCTTGACCATGCCGACCAGGGTCTTCAGCGTGGTGGTCTTGCCGGCGCCGTTGGCACCGATCAGGGTCACCAGCTCGCCCTTGTTGATGTGGAAGTCGATGCCCTTGACGGCCTGAATGCCACCGTAGGAAACCTGCAGGTTCTTGACGTCTAGAATGCTCATTCGTGTGCCACTCCCAGATAAGCCTCGATCACTTTCGGATCTTTACGTACCACTTCGGGCACACCTTCCGCAATTTTCTTGCCATAGTCGAGCACGGCGATACGATCGCACAGGCCCATCATCAGCTTCACGTCGTGTTCGATCAGCAGCACGGTGACACCACCATCGCGGATCTTTTCCATCAACGCCTTCAGCGATTCGGTCTCGCTCGGGTTCATGCCGGCGGCCGGTTCATCCAGCGCCAGCAGCTTCGGCTCGGTGGCCAGCGCACGGGCGATTTCCAGACGACGCTGGTGACCGTAGGACAGGTTCTTGGCACGCTCGTAGGCGACATCCTCGATGCCGACATAGCGCAGCAGTTCCCAGGCCTTGGCCTCGATCTCGGCTTCCTCGTCGCGGGTGGCCTTGTTGCGCAGCACCGCACCCAGCGCATTGGCCTTGGAGCGGATGTGACGACCAACCATCACGTTTTCCAGCGCCGTCATCTCGTGGAACAGACGGATGTTCTGGAAGGTACGGGCGATACCGGTATTCACCACCACGTGCGGTGGCGCACGGAACAGGTCGTTGCCGTCAAAGGTAAAGGAGCCTTCGTCCGGGGTGTACAGGCCGGTCAGCACGTTGAACATAGTGGTCTTGCCGGCGCCGTTAGGACCGATCAGGCCGTAAATCTCGCCCTTGTTGATGTGCAGGCTGACATTACTCAGTGCGTGAAGGCCGCCAAAACGCTTGTTGATGCCTTCGATTTTCAGCAAAACTTCAGACATGGCTTAACCTTTCTTCGCATCTTTGAATTCGGCCGCACGACGCTTGGATGGCCACATACCTTCAGGACGTACCAGCATCATGATCACCATCGCTGCACCGAACAGCAGCATACGGGCGTTTTCCGGGTCGACAATCATTTTGCCGAAGGTATGCATCTGCAGCGGACCGATCACGTCACGCAGGACTTCCGGCGCAATGGTCAGCACCACGGCACCCAGGATCACGCCAGGGATGTGACCCATACCGCCCAGTACCACCATTGCCAGGATCATGATCGATTCCAGCAGGCCGAACGATTCCGGCGAGATAAAGCCCTGGAAGGTCGCGAACAGGCCACCGGCCACACCACCGGACAGCGCGCCCAGCGCAAAGGCCAGCAGCTTGATGTTGCGGATATTGAGGCCCATTGCCGCCGCGGCGATCGAGTCTTCACGCATCGCCACCCAGGCACGACCGATACGGGAGTGCTGCAGGCGGTAAACCATGATCACCACCACCACGGTCAGGAACAGGAACACGTAGTAGTACATGTGCACCGGGTTCAGGCTGAAACCGAATACCTCGATGGCCTTGCCCAGCGACACGCCGCCGATCTGGATCGGATCGATCAGGTTGATACCCTGCGGCCCGTTGGTGATGTTCACCGGAGCGTTCAGGTTGTTCATGAAGATCCGTACGATTTCACCGAAGCCCAGCGTCACGATCGCCAGATAGTCGCCCTTCAGCTTCAGTACCGGAGTACCCAGCAGCAGGCCGAACATCGCGGCCAGACCGGCGCCCAGCGGGATCGAGATGTAGAACGGCAGGTGAATGTCGAAGTGCGGCGAGCCCAGCAGCGCGAAGGTGTAGGCACCGACGGCGTAGAAGGCGATGAAACCCAAGTCCAGCAGACCGGCAAAGCCGACCACGATGTTCAGACCCAGCGCCAGCATTACATACAGCAGCGCGAAGTCGATGGTGCGCACCCAGGAGTTACCCAGGGTATTGCCGACCACGAACGGCAGCACGGCCAGCACGATGGCGGAGGCAATAAAGACCGCCAGTTTTTTGTTGGTATCCATAGTCATGCTCACTTGTCTCTCCCTATTAGGCGCGATCGGCCATTTTCTCGCCCAGCAGGCCAGAAGGACGGAAGATCAGAACGACGATCAGCACAGCGAAGGCAAAGATGTCCTGATAGTGCGAACCCAGGAAACCACCGGTCAGGTCGCCAATATAGCCGGCACCCAGACTTTCGATAATGCCCAGCAGGATGCCACCGGCGACGGCACCACCCAGGTTGCCGATACCACCCAGCACCGCGGCGGTAAACGCCTTCAGGCCGATCATGAAGCCCATATAGTAGTGAGCCTGGTCATAGTTGGTGGCAACCATCACACCAGCGATGGCACCCAGCGCCGAACCCATCACGAAGGTCGCGGAGATGATGGTATTGACGTTGACACCCATCAGGCTGGCAACCGCCGGGTTCTGGCTGGTGGCGCGCATCGCGCGGCCCAACTTGGTCTTCTCGACCACGACCAGCAGGCCGATCATCAGCAGCAGGCACAGGGCAACGATACCCAGTTGCAGCTTGGTGATGGTGGCACCGAAGATCTCGATGGTTTCGTGATCCAGGATCGCCGGGAACGGGATGTAGTTACGACCCCAGATCAGGATGGCAACCTGCTGCAGCACGATGGACAGGCCGATCGCGGTGATCAGCGGTGCCAGCTTGGGTGCGCCACGCAGCGGGCGGTAAGCTACGCGCTCGATGGAGTAGCCCAGCAGCATGCAGGCGGGAATGGCGACCAGCAGACCGATCAGTACCAGCATCGGACCCGGCAGACCGACGCCGGCATTCATCAGGGAAGTAACAACGGTGATGGTAACCATGGCACCAAACATCACGACTTCGCCATGCGCGAAGTTGATGAGGCCCATGATCCCGTACACCATGGTGTAACCAAGTGCGATCAGGGCATAAATGCTGCCCAGCACGAGGCCGTTCAGGATCTGTTGCAGAAAAATGTCCACGGTGGGATCTCCTAAGGATGATTGTCCCGACGATTTATGCGGGGTTTACCCTCTTTTACCGTCTTCTGTGCAAAGGTCGGCAGTTGGGTTTCTGTCCGACAAGCCGAGCGGATTATGATAGCGTATCCAATCGACTGTCAATCGCAAAAACTTGAGAAATTAAGGTTTTTTTGCGATTTTTTTAACACAATGCAAGTCATTGATTTAATTAAAAAAAACAGCAAAAAATACTAGCCGCAAATCAATGTTGCGTTGCAACCAAAGGCTTTTTTTGATGTTCTTTTTCGCGCGTATTATTTTTAAAAATTTTCCTTTCTTTTCGCAAACGAACCAAATTTGTTTCAATTCGAATCACAAATACGCCACCGATGCACCAAATCCGCGCAAAAGCAAAAAACTGATTATGGATACAATCGATTTTATTTGCTTTTGCACTCACACAACAAAAAAGCCACCTGCGACATGATCGCAGATGGCCTATATGCAAATGCATTTTCCAGATGGGTTTAATTACACCATTTGGAAAGGATACACCGAGCCCAGGGCCAGGATGCCACTCAGTTCGTCCAGTGCGGTACGGCACTCGACAAGCAGTTGCGGATCGGCCAGATCGTCCGGTGACAGGCGGTCGCGATAATGCCGGTCTACCCAAGCATTAAGCGTGCCAAATAATGCATCACTCATCATTACGTTCGGATTGACTGCCGCAATCTCTGCCGCCGACAGTGCCACACGCAGGCGCAGGCAGGCCGGGCCGCCGCCATTCTGCATGCTCTGCTTCAGATCGAACACGCGCACCTCGTCGATCGGGCCGCCGGAACTGCTCATCTTCTGCAGGTAAGTCCACACCCGCTCGATGTTGCGGCACTCTTCCGGCACCACGATGATCATCTTGCCGTCCGGCTTGGACAGCAGCTGGCTGTTGAACAGGTAGCTCTTCACCGCCTCTTCGACGCTGACTTCCGCCAGTGGCACTTCGATGGCGATGAAGTTGCCGCCGGCCGCGGCCAACTTGCGATCCAGCTCGGCCAGCACCTCGGCCTGGTGCAGGAAGGACTTCTCGTGGTGGAACAGCACATTGCGGTTACCGACCGAGATCACGTCGTTGTGGAACACGCCGGCATCGATGGTATCCGGATCCTGCTGCGCGTAGACCACACCCGCTTCCTTCAGACCGTGCAGGCGGGCCACCGCCTGGCAGGCTTCCAGCGTCTGCCGCGCCGGGAAACGCGCCGGTTTCGGGTAACGGCTGTCAAAGGCGGCGGCACCGAACACGAAGAACTCGACGCCGGCACCATCGTATTCATGACAGAAGCGGGTATGGTTGGCCGCGCCCTCGTCACCGAAGTGCATCTGTGCCGGCAGCGCCGGATGCACCGCGAAACGCGCTTCGTCGGCGAACATCGCCTGCAGGATGCGACGGGTAGTCGGATGCTCGATGGAGCGGTGGAACTTGTTGTTCAGGTTGGCCGGTGTGAAGTGCACGCGACCGTCGGCAGTGTCACCGGACGGGCTGACGGTGGCCGCGTTGGCGGTCCACATGCACGACGCCGAGGTGGCGGCCGCCAGGATCGCCGGCGCCTCTTTCGCGGCGCGGGCAATCACCTGTGCGTCGGTTCCGCCAAAGCCCAGCAGCCGCAGCGAGGCCACATCCGGACGCTCGTGCGGGGCCAGCACACCCTGCTTGAAGCCGAGGTCGTGCAGTGCCTTCATCTTGGCCAGGCCCTGCTTGGCGGCCAACTTCGGATTGGAGGCGGCATTCTGGTTGCCGGTAGAGGCGACGTTGCCGTAGGACAGGCCGCTGTAGTTGTGCGTCGGGCCCACCAGGCCGTCGAAGTTCACTTCAAAAGCATTGCTCACAGTACGATCCCCGGAGAAAGTTGAGACGGAACAGTCAGGCTGTCGCATTCCAGCGACGCTACCGGCCACGCGCAGTAGTCGGCGGCGTAATAGGCACTAGGACGGTGATTGCCGGAGGCGCCAATGCCACCAAATGGTGCAGCGCTGGAGGCGCCGGTCAGCGGCTTGTTCCAGTTCACCACCCCGGCACGGCTTTCCAGCAGGTACTGCTCGTACTGGCCGCGATCGTCGGACAGCACACCGCCGGCCAGGCCGAAGCGGGTATCGTTGGCCAGTTCGATCGCCTGGTCAAAATCGCGGTAGCGGATGATCTGCAGCAGCGGGCCGAAGAACTCGTCGTCCGGACGCTGCGCGTGGGTGGTGTCGATGATGCCCGGCGACAGGATGGCGCCGACTTCGGACAGTCGCTTCATCTCCAGCAGCACCTTGCCGCCAGTGGCGGCCAGGCTGGCCTGTGCCGCCAGCAGCGCATCGGCGGCGGCATTGGAAATCACCGAGCCCATGAACGGCTGCGGTTCCTCGTTGTACAGACCCACCTTAAGGTTGGCCGCAACCTCTACCAGGCGCGCGATGAAGGCATCGCCTTCGGCGCCCTCGGCCACCAGCAGGCGGCGCGCGCAGGTGCAGCGCTGGCCGGCGGAGACGAACGCCGACTGGATCACGTGATGCACGGCGGCATCGACATCGGCGACCGTGCCGACGATCAGCGGATTGTTGCCGCCCATTTCCAGCGCCAGGATTTTCTCCGGCTGACCGCCAAAGGCCTTGTGCAGCAGGTTGCCGGTGCCGGAGCTGCCAGTAAAGAACAGGCCGTCGATACCGTCGTGGTTGGCCAGCGCGATGCCGGTTTCCTTGGCGCCCTGGGTCAGGTTGATCACCCCGGCCGGCAGGCCGGCCTCGTGCCACAGGCGCACGGTTTCCTGCGCGGTCCACGGCGTCAGCTCGGACGGTTTGAAGATCACGGTATTACCGGCGATCAGCGCCGGCACGATGTGGCCGTTCGGCAGGTGGCCGGGGAAGTTGTACGGCCCGAATACCGCCACCACGCCGTGCGGCTTGTGGCGCAATACCGCCTGCGCGTCGCCCATCGCCGCGCTACGCTCGCCGGTGCGCTCGTTATAGGCTTTGATCGAGATCTCGACCTTGTTCACCATGGTGGTGACCTCGGTCTGCGCTTCCCACATCGGCTTGCCGGTTTCCTTGGCGATGATCTCCGCCAGCGCGGCCTTGTTGCTGTCCAGCAGTTCGCCAAAGCGGCGGATGACGGCCAGGCGCTCGTCCAGCGCGGTGCGTGCCCAGCCCTTGAACGCGGCACGCGCGGCGCGCACGGCGGCGTCGACTTGCTGCGCATCGGCGGCCTGGCCTTGCCAGATCAGGATGCCGGTGGCCGGATTGTTCTTGTTCAGCTGCTCGCCGCTACCGGACAACCAGCTGCCGTTGATGAATTGCGTTGCCATTTATGCAGTCTCCTTCGGCGACAGTGCCACCACGCGCACCACATCGCCCTGCTTGATATTCAGTGTTGCCGCCTGTTCCGCGCTCAGCTTGACGCTGTCCGCACCCGGTGCCAGCTCGGCCAGCAGCACGCGGAAGCCGTCGAAGCCGGTGTTAGACACCAGATAGAAACCGGTTGCCGCGCTGCCCGCGCTATCCGCACTGTCGCCAACGTTGGCCGCCAGCAGGCGGCTGTCGCGTACCGCGCGGATGTCGCGGGTGTAGGCCTGTACCGTCGGGCCGGCGTCGAAGATGTCGACGTAGCCTTCGTAGCGGAAGCCTTCGCTGTGCAGCATCGCCACCGCCGGGCGGGTGTTGTCGTGGGTCTGGCCGATCACCGCCTGCGCGTCCTGCGGCAGGAAGTCGATGTAGACCGGGAATTTCGGCATCAGCTCGGCGACGAAAGCCTTCTGGCCGACGCCGGTCAGGTAGTCGGCCTGCGCGAACTCCATCGAGAAGAAGTGGCGACCGAGCGCTTCCCAGAACGGCGAGTTGCCGGCGGCGTCGGACACGCCGCGCATCTCCGCCACCACCACCTTGCCGAACATTTCCGGGAACTGCGCCAGGAACAGGAAGCGGCTCTTGGACAGCAGGCCGCCGTTCTTGTTGACGCGGAAATCCGGGTGAAGGAACAGCGTGCACAGCTCGGAGTAGCCGGTGTGGTCGTTGGACAGGAACAGCGTTTCGTGACGAGTGTAAACGTCCAGCTCTTCCGAGGCGTGGACGATGGTGCCGACACGGTAGTTGTACCAAGGCTCTTTCAGGCCAACTGCTGCTTCCAGCGCGCAGATGCCGCCGACACGGCCGCTGGCGGTGTCTTCCAGCACGAACACGTAGCCGCGCTCGGCCAGATCGGCCTCGCCGCTGAAGCTTTTCTCGGAGCGGGCGATACGGGCGCTGAGGCGCTCTTCGTTCACCGGCAACGAGGTCAAACCCACGCCGGCGCTGCGCGCCAGCTCCATCAGGCCATCCAGGTCGGACGCCTTGACCGGGCGAATCACCATCATGCTGCAACCCTCCCTTGTTCTGCTTGCAATAGCGGCGCGACACAGGCGATCTGGCCGCTGGCGAGCGACAACGCGCGCGCGGTATCCGGTGTGATGAACAGCACGTCGTCCACCAGGCTGGCATGAGCCTGAGCCAGGGCGAACTGGTCGCTGCGATGGTTGGAAATCACCATCTCTTCGGCGCCTTCCGGCAGTACCGGCGCCACTTCAACCTGCGCCCGCAGCTGCTGGCGCATGCTGAACAACTGGTCGACCTCGGCGGTCAGCACCGCACCACCGTCAAAGATGTCGATGTAGTTGTCGGCCTCGAAGCCTTCGCGACTGAGGATGTTGAACGGACGCTCGAAATCGGGGTGAATCTGGCCGATGGCGTTTTGCGCCTGATCCGGCAACAGCGGCACGTAGATCGGGTAGGTCGGCATCAGCTCGGCAATGAAGGTCTTGCTGCGCTGGGCGAAGGCCTGCTCCACCTGCGGGAAGTCCATATTGAAGAAGCGGCGACCAATGGCGTCCCAGAACGGCGACTGCGCGTTGGCGTCGAGAATGCCCTGCATCTCGACCAGGATGCGGCGACCGAAACGTTCGCGCGCGGCGGCCATATAGAGGAGTCGGGCACGCGACAGCAATTCCAGCGCGCGCAGCGACAAATTCGGCATGCAGTAGAAGCCGCACAGCTGCACCATGCCGGTCAGGTCGTGGCACATGTTCAGCACGTGGATGCGGTTGTTCACCTTCAGTGCGCGCGAGGCGTGCACCATGGTTTCACTGCGGTAGCTGTAGAACGGCTCTTCAAAGCCGGCGGAGGCGCTGATCGACGCGGTGCCGACCACTTGGCCGTCGTCTTCCAGCACGAACATATAGTATTCGCGGCCGGTGCCGGCTACCGCCTCGTGCTCGAAGGCGCCGAGCGAGGTCTGGATTTTTTCGTAGAGCTTTTCCCGATTGTTCGGCAAGCTGGTGACGCCAATCCCGCTGTCTACCGCCATTGTTTCAATGACTGGCAGATCGGAAATGCGTACTGGACGCACGATCAACATGGTTATTTCTCCCTCGTGGCGTTCCGGAACCGGGCGCAGCAAGCCCCGCTCCGCTGCCGTGGCGGCAGCGGAGTTCCCCAGAATGCGGATTTGATTAGGTTCCGGAAACGGAAATCAGGCGCGGTTGGCAGCAACCAGTTCGGCGATGGCGGCATCGAAACGTGCCAGACCTTCGTCGATGTCTTTGTCTTCGATCACCAGCGACGGCGCAAAACGCACCACCGACAGGCCGGCGACCAGCACCATCAGCTGTTTGGCTTCGGCGGCTTTCAGGAATTCACGGGCGCGGCCGGCAAACTCGTCGGAGACCACGGCGCCGATCAGCAGGCCCATGCCGCGAATTTCCTTGAACACGTTGTACTTGGCGTTGATCGCGTTCAGACCGTCAACGAAACGCTGGTGCTTGGCGCGCACGCCGGCCAGCACTTCCGGACGGCTGACGATCTCGACCACTTTCTTGGCCACCGCCGACGCCAGCGGGTTGCCGCCGTAGGTGGTGCCGTGGGTGCCGACGCCAAAGCTCTTGGCGATCGCGCTGGTGGTCAGGATCGCGCCCACCGGGAAGCCGCCGCCCAGGCCCTTGGCCGAGGACAGGATGTCCGGGGTAACGTTGTATTCCTGGTAGGCGTACAGCGAGCCGGTACGGCCGACGCCGGTCTGCACTTCGTCGAACACCAGCAGCGCATTGTGCTGGTTGCACAGTTCGCGCGCCGCTTCCAGGTAGGCCTGGGTTGCCGGCAGTACACCGCCCTCACCCTGTACCGGCTCGATCACCACCGCGCAGGTCTTGTCGGAAATGGCGGCTTTCAGCGCGTCGATGTCGTTGAACGGCACGTGGGTGATGCCGGCCGGGTTCGGGCCGAAGCCTTCGGTGTACTTCGGCTGGCCACCGACGTTGACGGTGAACACGGTACGACCGTGGAAGGAATTGGTGCAGGAGATGATCTCGTGCTTGTCGGCGCTGTAGTGGTCGGCGGCGTATTTGCGCGCCAGCTTGAACGCGGCTTCATTGGCCTCGGCGCCGGAGTTGCACAGGAACACGCGCTCGGCAAAGGTGGTTTCGGTCAGCAGCGAGGCCAGTTCCAGCGCCGGCTCGTTGGTGAACACGTTGGACAGGTGCCAGACCTTGTTCGCTTGCTCGGTCAGTGTGGCGACCAGCTCCGGATGGCAATGCCCCAGCGAGTTAACCGCAATACCGCCAGCAAAATCGATGAATTCACGACCTTGCTGATCCCACACGCGGGAGCCGGCAGCCTTGACCGGGATGAAACCGGCCGGCGCGTAGTTCGGGACCATGACCTGATCGAAGGTATCGCGGGTAACGTTGGTGCTCATTGATAGTTCCTTATTGCAATCTGTACTGGATTTATTGTGTGAACAGCGTCTGTTACCGATTCTAATCCAATCATGGAAACAGACCATATCCTCTTTGCGACATCCGCTTACACATTTCCCTGAAATGTCCAACAATGTGCAAACGCAATAAACTCCTCTAAAATCAGATGGTTAGAAATATTTTTATAGATAGGCGCCGGATTTGTCCGGAATTTCGCCGCTTCCCGCCGCTGGCGCCGATCTGCCGGCGTGGCCTGTGCGCTTGATTCGCGTCATTGGCAGGGGCGTCAAGATTACCGACACTTGTGCTTTGCACCAAGCCAGGATTGCCAACATGACCACCCACCCACTACTACAAAGGTTGGCCGCCACACCCCATCGCGCGGCATTCTTGCCCGGCCTGTTCGCCGCCCTGCTGCTGCTGGCGGTATGGAGCAGCGAATTGCTGCTGCGCCAGCAAGGCGCCAGCCTGCACCGCGAGCTCAGCCCGCTGCAGGCGCACGCAGCGCTGATGCTGTACGGCCTGTTTCCGTTTTTCATGACCGGCTTCATCCTGACCGCCGCGCCGCGCTGGCTGAACGCCACCTCGCCGGCACGCTGGCGCTGCGTACTGATTCCGCTGCTGTTATTCGCCGCCCTGCTCTGCGCGCTGGCGGCGCTACCCGGCTCGCACTACTGGCTGGCGGCCGCCGCACTGCTGTGGCTGGCGGCGCTGGCGCTGCTGGCGCAGACCATGCAGCAACTGCTGCGCCAGAGCAGCGTCAGCGACCGCCTGCACGCGCAAGCAGTACTCGCCGCACTGCTGGCCGGCTGCGGCGGACTGCTGGCGATGCTGTACTGGCTGCTGGCGGATGTGGCAGCCGCTTGGTGGTGGATGCGCAATCTGGCGCTGTGGGGCTTCTTGCTGCCGGTATTCCTCGCCGTCAGCCACCGCATGCTGCCGTTCTTCACCCAGAGCGTGATTGCGCCCTACCAGGTGTGGCGGCCGCGCTGGCTGCTGCTGGCGCTGCTGGGCGGCAGCTGGCTGTATGGCGTGCTCGCCATTGCCCAGTTGCCGCTGTGGCCGGCCAGCCTGCTGCTGTGCGGCCTCAGTGCTACCTGCCTCTATCACTGGCAGTCGTGGCGCAGCCGCAGCGTGCCCCTGCTGGCCATGCTGCACCTCGCCTTTGCCTGGCTGCCGCTGGCCTTCTTGCTGCTGACGCTGGCCGATCTCGGCCTGGTGTCGTCGCTAGCCGGGCTGCACGCGGTAACGGTCGGCTTCTTCATTTCCATGCTGGTCGGCTTCGCCTCGCGGGTGATGCTGGGTCATGCCGGCCATCCGCTGCAGGCCAGCCGCGGGCTGTGGTGGCTGTACCTGCTGCTGCACGGCGTGGCGCTGCTGCGCGTCAGCGCCGATCTGCTGCCGGCGTTCGCGCTGCGCGGCTATGTGCTGGCGGCGCTGAGCCTGCTCGTGGGCCTGATCGGCTGGGCCTGGTTCGGCCTGCCGCTGCTGGCAAAAAAGCGTGCCGACGGCAAGCCGGGCTGATCAATAGGCAAAAAGGTTGGCCGCTGTGTTGCGGCCAACCTTTTCTGTTAGCAGGCTTGCCCTACGCCGACAACAAGTCACCCTCACGCCAGCAACCGCTACCGGCAATAAACGCCAGCTCCGCCCCCGCCGTCGCCAGCCGGTTGGCAACACGGGCATAAAAGTAGCCGCCATGCTGACTCAGCAACGGTGTCTGGCTGCCATCCAACGGATTGAGCAGATAGCCGATGCGCGTCCCCGCCACCAGCCTTTGTCCCGGCGCACCCTGATAGACAACCACGCCACCATGCGGCGCCACGATGACCTCGACACCAGCCAACGGGGTCGCTGCTTGTGGCGCCTGTGGCGGTGCCACCTTCTCGCCGGCCAGCACGCCGATCCAGCTCAGCCAGGCCAGTAGCGCGCCTTCGTCCCGCGCCGCCAGCCTGTCCTCGATGTCCGCCACCCCGCGTAACTCGAGCGTCAGGGCCAGTGGAATATCCAGCGTGACACCAAGCCTGTCCTCCAGCCGGCGCCAGTTCTGCACCACCGCATCATCAAACGACATGCCACCTGCCTCGTCACACAACAGTGTCGCGCCCGCTTGCAGAAAACCTGCCAGCTCGCCTGCCGCCGCCTGATGCCGGTTGTTGCCATATAGATGCAGTACCGCCTCGCTGTCGCAATGCACGTCCAGCACCACATCGGCCGCCAGCGCCATGTCGAACAGGGTATGACGCAAGACCTCGATGCTGCTACCGGCCGGCCGTGCGGCCAGTGCCTGACGCAAGACGCCGCGCACCTTTTCGGCATCCGCCGACGCATCCAGTTGTGCGGCGGCGGCGGCGCTTAGATCAGGGTAGGAGCGGTTAAAGTTCTCGGCGCTGACCCCGTCAAAACGGCCGGAATGCTGCCCCTGCAGATGCTGGGTCATGCCCTGCGGATTGGCCATCGGCACTACGGTCAATTGCCCGCGTATGCACCCTTCGCTCTCCAATGCTTCCAGCCGGCGGCACAGGCGATGCAACAGCACAACCCCAGGCAGTTCATCCGCATGCAGCCCCGCCTGCAGATAAACATGCGGGCCACGCCCCGCTTCGCCAAAGTGGTAGCTGTTCAGTACATGGTGCGTACCGGGCATCACCCCCGGCAAAGTATGTTTCTGGATATGCATGATCATTGCCAAAAAAACACCCGGCCACGGCCGGGTCAAAGTGAGAGTAAACGCTAACCGTCAGGCTCAGTCGTACTGGTTGTAGTCGAAATACTGGTCGTTGATCTTCTTGTAGGTGCCATTTGCCAGAATGGTCTTCAGCGCGGCATTGATCTTGCCCAGCAAGACCTTGTCCTCCTTGCGCACGGCAATACCGGAGCCGGTACCGAAGTACTTCACGTCATTCATCTTCGGGCCGAACATCTCGACCAGCTTGCCCTTGGGGCTTTTCTTCAATTCATAAGCGCCACCGACATCGATCATCAGCGCATCGATACGGCCGCTGACCACATCAAGGAAGGCATTCTCGACGGTGCTATAGGTATTGAGCCTGACACCTGCCGGCTGATATTTCGCCCGTGCGTAGTTCGCCTGAATGGTGCCCTGCTGGATACCGATGACCTTGCCCTTCATGCTCGCGGGCGTGCCATCCAGCTTCTGGCCGACTTTGCCGATCAGGGTGCTGTAGCCGCCCTGATATTTGTCGCTGAAAGCCACCGCCTTCTTGCGCTCCTCGGTAATCGCCATTGAGGCCACGGCCACGTCGAATTTCTTCGCAATCAGACCCGGGATCATGCCTTCAAAATCATTGGCCTTGATCTCGCACTTCATCTTCATTTCCCAGCACAGCGCCTTGGCGATGTCGACATCGAAACCGGTCAGGCTGCCATCGGCACGGGTCATGCTGTATGGCGGGAAAGTCCCCTCTGTCACGATGCGCAGCGGCTCTTCGGCAAATACACTCTGGCTGCTGACCGCCAGCAAGGCCAGCACTGCAATCGATAGTTTCTTCATGTCGTACCCCTTTTCTCCGAGTAGGTGCCGCTACTGTAGGCGCGCCACAAACCCGCTACCATGTACGACCGACCGGCCGTCGACCAAGGCTGTACAGGCCGGTTTACCAATACAGCGGAGACTTCATGCCCTTGCAACTGGATGCCTTCAGCGGCTCGCTCACCGAACGCATCGTGATGGCGGTACAGCAAGCCGTGCAGCAGCGGCAATGGCGTGCCGGCGAGCAAGTGCCGTCGATCCGCCAGTTTGCCGCCAGCCACGGCGTCAGCACCTTCACCGTGGTGGAAGCCTACGACCGCCTGGTGGCTGACGGCGTGCTGATCGCGCGGCGTGGGGACGGCTTCTATGTCCGGCCGCGCGCCGGCAGCGCCCAGATCGCGATTCCGCGCCAGCCGCAGAAAACCGCCGATGCCTACTGGCTGATCGACAACCACTTCAATCCCGCCGACAGCGACCGCCAGCCCGGCAGCGGCTGGCTGCCTGCCGACTGGTACGACCACGGTGGTCTCGCCCGCAGCCTGCGCGCCCTCGGCCGCGAGGTGCAACCGCCGGCCCACTATGGCGACCCGATGGGACTGCTGCGGCTGCGGCAAACACTGGCCGGCCACCTTGCCGCCCAAGGGCTGCCGGCAACGCCCGACAACATCCTGCTGACGCAGGGCGCCAGCCAGGCGCTGCAGCTGGTCATCAAGATGCTGGTCAACCACGGTGACGTGGTACTGGTTGATGACCCCGGCTACTGCAACCTGATCACCCTGCTGAAGATGGCCGGCGCCCGCGTCATCGGCGCGCCATGGACCGCGCACGGCCCCGATACCGCAGAGCTGGCGCAACTGATGCAGGCCCACCGGCCGCGCGCCTTTTTCACCAACCCGCGCCTGCACAACCCCACCGGCGCCAGCTACGACCAAGCCACCGCCCATCGCGTGCTGCAACTGGCCGAGCAGCACGCCTGCTGGGTGGTGGAGGACGATGTGTCCGCCGCGCTGGCCGAGCCGGGCAGCAGCCCGTTGCAGGCGCTGGCCGGCACCCAGCGCGTCATCCATATCGGCAGCGTTTCGAAGACGCTGGCGCCGTCGCTGCGGGTCGGCTATGTGGTGGCCAATGACGAGGTGATCGACGCCCTCGTCAACCACAAGATGCTGACCGGGCTGACCTCGTCACTGATCAACGAGCAACTGGCGCTGTCCATGCTGAGCGATGGCAGCTACCGCCGGCGCCTGCAAAAACTGCGCGATCGACTGCTTGCGGCCAACCTTGCCGCCAGACACGGTTTCGAGTCTCTGGGCTGGCCCGTCTTTGCCGAGCCCGCGCCCAGCCTGTTTGCCTGGGTGCAGCTACCGCCGGCACTGGATGCGGTGCGCTGCACCGAAGCGGCTTTGCAGCAGGACATCCTGCTGGCACCGGGTGTGCTGTTCCGGGTACAGGCGGAGGCCACGCCGTGGCTGCGCTGCAATGTTGCCCACCTGGCACTGGAGGTGTTCGCCTTCTTCGCTGCCGCTGGCGGGCAGCAATAAAAAAAGGTTGGCCGCAAGCACGGGGCTTGCGGCCAACCTTGGGCACGGCGCCGGCGGACGGTGTGGTCCGGCCGGGCTCAGCGCGACATTACACGTTCAGATACGACGACTGCTTCAGGCCGCGGCAGAACTCGGCGAAGTAGCTGGAGCGCTCTTCCGCGCTCAGCCCGGCGGTGCGGGCCTTGGCTTCGTAGCAGTTGAGGATTTCCTCCGGCGACAGGTGCACGTAGCGCAGCATGTCCTCGATGGTGTCGTGCTCCTCCACGCCCTCGTACGACAGGCGGCCGCCTTCGCGCACGTAGACGTTGACCGAGTCGGTATCGCCGAACAGGTTGTGCATGTCGCCCAGGATTTCCTGGTAGGCGCCGACCAGGAACACCGCGATCAGGTACTCCTCGCCCGGCTTCACCTCGTGCACCGGCATGCTGGACTCGATACTCTGCTCGTCCACGTACTGCTTGACCTTGCCGTCGGAATCGCAGGTCAGATCCTGCAGCACGGCGCGGCGCGTTGGCTGCTCGTCCAGCCGGTGGATAGGCATGATGGGCAGCACCTGGTCGATGGCCCAGGTATCCGGCAGGCTCTGGAACACCGAGAAGTTGCAGAAGTACTTGTCGGCCAGACGGTCGGTCAGGTCGTCGAATACCTGGCGCTGCGAGCGCTGGCTGGCGGTCAGCTGCGACAGCAGGCGGCGGCACAGCGCGGCATGCAGCTGCTCGGCGACCGCTTTTTCTTTCAGCGTCAGGCGGCCTTCGGCGTACATGTCCGACACTTCCGACGCCAGGTGGCTGGCGCGGTAGTAGGTCTCGGTCACCATTTCGGCGTCGGTGAGGCTCATCAGCTCGAACAGCTTGGCCACCGGTTTGGCCAGCAGGCTGGCGTCGTCGATCTGCGGCATGGTGTCCGGCAAGCGCTCGACGTCGGTGACGTTCATCATCAGCACCGCGTGGTGCGCCGTCATCGCGCGGCCGGATTCGGACAGGATGCGCGGATGCGGGATGTCGTTCTCGGCGCAGAACTCGTGCAGCATCGACACGATGACCTGCGCGTATTCGTCCATGTCGTAGTTGATGGAGCTGGCGTTGCGCGAGTGGGTGCCGTCGTAATCGACACCCAGACCGCCGCCGACATCGACGTGATCGACCGGCAGGCCCAGTGCGCGCAACTCGGAGAAGTAGCGGATCGCCTCGCGGAAGCCGGCACGGTAGTCGGCGATGTTGGCAATCTGCGAACCCATGTGGAAGTGCATCAGGCGCACGGTGTCACCGTGGCCGGCGGCCACCAGCTTGTCCACCGCCGAGATCAGCTGGCCGGCGGACAGGCCGAACTTGCCCTTGTCGCCACCGGTGTCCGCCCACTTGCTGGATGCCAGCGACGACAGTCGCACGCGCAGGCCGATATTGGCCTTCACGCCCAGCTTGTGGCTTTCCTCGATCAGCAGGTCGACTTCGGATTCCTTCTCGATCACCAGGAATACCTGGTGGCCCAGGCGCTGGCCGATCAGCGCCAGGCGGATGTAGTCGCGATCCTTGTAGCCGTTGCAGATGATGGTGCAACCCTTGGGCGCCAGCGCCAGCACTGCCATCAGTTCCGGCTTGGAGCCGGCCTCGAGGCCGATGGACACGTCCGGGGTGGCGATGATGCTTTTGACCACCGCCTCCTGCTGGTTGACCTTGATCGGGTAGATCGCGGTGTACTGGTTGTCGTAGCCGATGCCGGCGATGGCGTTGTCGAACGCGCGGCACAGGCGGGTGACGCGGTCTTGCAGGATGTCCGGAAAACGCACCAGCAGCGGCATGTCCAGACCCTTGTCCGACAGCGTGTGTGCCAGTTCGTACAGATTGATTTCGCGCTGATGGTTGGCGTTAGGACGCACCTTGACGCAACCGCTCTCGCCGACGTTGAAATAGCCAGCCCCCCAATGCCGGATGCCGTAGAGGCTCCGGCTATCTGCCACAGTCCAAGCCATGAAAGGATTTCCTGCTAAAAATTTGGAAAAACTGCTCCTTAGTGCGCGGCTTTCGGGCTAAGAAAGCTTCATGTGGGCCTGGGATGTCGGAGCGCGCAATAAACGGCTGATCGCCGCAAAATGAGCGCGGATTTTAGCAACATCACGCGCTGTGACAAGCACAATTTTGGGCCGTCCATTTTAATCAACACGACACCGG
Organism: Vogesella sp. AC12; assembly: GCF_024437575.1. Taxonomy (NCBI): domain Bacteria; kingdom Pseudomonadati; phylum Pseudomonadota; class Betaproteobacteria; order Neisseriales; family Chromobacteriaceae; genus Vogesella; species Vogesella sp. AC12. The sequence goes on along the minus strand of NZ_JANFNU010000005.1, from coordinate 73,122 downwards.
CCACCCCTGTTGCCGACAGCCCAGTGTAGCGGCGTCATGTGAATGTTTTTTAACCGTTCCGTCACCATGCGGCGACGACATTCAGCACGCGGCGCGTCCATGATATTCAACACCACGGCCGCAGCCTGATGTCGCACCGCAACATGATGAAAAATGGCAACGCCGGCGCACCGTTGCGGGGCGCGCCGCGCGAGGACAAGGCACCGTTGCCTCAATATAGTCGGGGCGCCCCGCGAATACCGGCGCAATGACGGCGGGCCGGCGCGGGCACTGCCCCGGCCAGCACGCCGGCAAGCCGTACACCGCCGGCGACCGGCTCAGAAGTGATCCTGCAGCCGGTACCAGGCCATGCCCAGCACCAGCGCCGGGGTGCGCAGCAGCTCGCCACCGGGGAAGCGGCGATGGCGCAGCCGCTCGAACAGTTTCAGGCGCTGGTCGTCGCCGGTGATCGCCTCGGCCAGCACCTTGCCGGCCAGCCCGGTGATGGCCACGCCGTGACCGGAGAAGCCCTGCGCGTAGTAAACGTTGGCCGCAATGCGGCCGAAGTCCGGTGCCCGGTTCATTGTGATGTCGCAGAAGCCGCCCCAGGCGTAGTCGATCTGCACATCAGCCAGCTGCGGGAACACGCGCAACATGTCGGCGCGCATGCTGCCGGCCAGATCGCGCGGCTCGCGCCCGGAGTAGCTGACCTTGCCGCCGAACAGCAGGCGCTGGTCGGCGGACAGGCGGTAGTAGTCGAGCACGAAATTGGTGTCGCACACCGCCATATTGTTGGCGATCAGGCCGCGCGCGCGCGCCTCGCCCAGCGGCTGGGTGGCGATGACATAGGTGCCGACCGGCATGATGCGGCGATTGAGCGCCGGCACCAGCTGGCCGACGAAGGCATTGCAGGCCAGCACCAGCTGCTGGCAGTGCACCTCGCCCTGCGCGGTACGCACCAGCGGCCGCCCGCCAGTGTCGATACCGGTATCGATGCTAGTGACCGGCGAGTTTTCATGCAGCGTCACCCCGGCGGCACGCGCGGCGGCGGCCAGTCCCAGCAGGTAGTTCAGCGGATGGATATGCCCGGCCAGCGGATCGAACAGGCCGCCCTGGTAGCGATCGGAGGCGAGGTTGGCGGCCAACGTTTCCTTGTCCCACAGCGTGTAGTGGCGATAGCCGTAGAAGCTTTCCGCCTCGTGCTGCCACGCCAGCAGGTCGTCGAGGTGCGCCGGCTTCACCGCCGCGGTGCAGTAGCCGCGCGTCCAGTCGCAGGCGATGCCATGCCGCTGTACCCGCTGCTCAATGATGTCGATTGCTTCCAGCGACATCTGCCAGAACGCCTTGGCCAGTTCGTCGCCCAGCTGCTGGCGGATGGTATCCATTTCGCAGGCGTAACCGGCGATGACCTGGCCGCCGTTGCGGCCGGAGGCGCCAAAGCCGATCTGCGAGCCTTCCAGCAGCACCACGCGCAGGCCGCGTTCGGCCAGATTCAGCGCGGTGGACACCCCGGTCAGGCCGCCGCCAATCACGCACACGTCGCAGTCCACCCGCCCTTGCAGCGCGGCCCCGGGCTCCCACGGCACGGCGGTGGCGGCGTAATAGGATGGGGCATGCGGCTGGTGGGCGTAATTGAGCATAAAGTCCTCGTTTGTGGTCAGGAAAACGGCAGGGCAAACGGCAAGATCCATCCCTTTTTGGCAAAAAATCACCCGTGACAGGCAAGAAAAACGGCGGAGTCGGGCAACTCCGCCGTCCGGGGGCGCCGGGCGGCACCCGTCATTGTCAGCTGGCGCTGCTTTCGCGCATCGCCGCCGCCAGCGCACGTTCGCGCTTGCGCTGCGAATTCAGCATCAGGTAGTTGGCCACGATCACCAGCACGCCGACCACCAGCACGGTAATCGACGCCAGCGCGTTGATCTCCGGATTGAGGCCGAGACGCACCTTGGAGAAGATCACCTGCGGCAGCGTGGTGGAGCCGGGGCCGGACAGGAAGGCGGTCATCACCAGGTCGTCCAGCGACAGCGTCACCGACAGCAGGAAGCCGGAGGCAATCGCCTGCGCTACCAGCGGCAGCGTGATCACGAAGAAGATCTTCAGCGGACGCGCGCCCAGATCCATCGCCGCGTCTTCCAGCGACTGGTCGATTTCCAGCAGCCGCGAGCGCACCACCACCGACACGTAGGCCATGCACAGCGTGGTATGGCCTACCCAGATGGTGAAGAAGCCGCGCTCGGCCGGCACGCCGATCAGCTGCTGCATCGAGATGAACAGCAGCAGCATCGACAGGCCGGTAATCACCTCCGGCATCACCATCGGCGCCGTCATCATGCCGGCGAACAGCGAGCTGCCCGGAAAACGCTTGAAACGTGCCAGCACGAAGCCGGCGATGGTGCCCAGCGTCACCGCCGCGGTGGCGCTGGCCAGCGCGATCTGCACCGACAGCTCCACCGCCGAGATGATCTGCTCGCTCTGGAACAGCGACGCATACCACTTGGTGGAGAAGCCGCCCCACACCGTCACCAGCTTGGAGTCGTTGAACGAGTACACCACCAGGCTGACGATGGGGATGTACAGGAACAGCAGCCCCAGCAGCAGCATGCCCTTGAGGAAGGGGGACAGTTTTTGATTATTCATTGCCTTTTCCTTCCAGCTGGCGGGTTTCGAAGCGGTGCAGGAACGCGATCGGCACAATCAGCAACAGCACCATCACCGTCGCCACCGCGGCGGCCATCGGCCAGTTGTTGTTGTCGAAGAACTCGTTCCACAGCACCTTGCCGATCATCAGCGTGTCCGGGCCACCGACCAGCTCCGGAATCACGAATTCACCGACCGCCGGGATAAACACCATCATCGAACCGGCGATGATGCCGTTCTTGGACAGCGGCAGCGTGATGGTAAAGAAAGCCTTGATCGGGCCGGCACCAAGATCGCTGGCCGCTTCCAGCAGGCGGCCGTCCATTTTTACCAGGTGCGAGAACAGCGGCAGGATCATAAACGGCAGGTAGGCGTACACCATCACCAGATACAGCGAGAAGTCGTTGTGGAACAGCTGCAGCGGCTCGTCGATGAGGCCAATCCCCAGCAGGAAGCTGTTGATGAGGCCGTTTTCGTTGAGCAGGCCCATCCAGGCGTAGACGCGCAGCAGGAACGAGGTCCAGAACGGCAGCATCACCAGCATCAGCAGCACGTTGCGGCGCGCCGGATCGGTACGCGCAATGGCGTAGGCGATCGGGTAGCCCAGCAGCAGGCACATCAGCGTGGTGAACAGCGCGGTTTGCAGCGAGGACAGGTAGGTTTTGGCGTAGAAGTCATCGCTGAGGATGAAGTCGAAGTTGCCGAGGTTGAGCGTGAGGTGCAGCAGCCCGCCCTCCTCCAGGTTCATCAGGCTGGTGAACGGTGGAATGGCGAGATCCTGCTCGGCGAAGCTGATCTTCAGCACGATGAAGAACGGCACCAGGAAAAACAGCAGCAGCCAGAAGTACGGGATCGAGATCACCGCACCACGACCGGGCTTGAGGCGCTTGAAGAGGCGCTGGATATTCATGTCACAGCTCCTTAACGGGTGAGCACAACCGGCATGTCGGCGCGCCAGCTGACGTAAACCTGATCACCCCAGGTCGGCGGCTCCAGGTTGGCCTCGTGCCAGCGGTTGACCGGCACCATTGCCTTCAGCACCTTGCCGCTGCCGAGCTTGACGTGATAGACGGAATAGCTGCCGAAGTAGGCGATTTCCGCCACCGAGCCCTTGGCGGCGTTGGGGCCGGCGGCCACCGGGTCACGGTCGACGCGCACGTCTTCCGGCCGGATGCTGGCCCATACCTGCATGCCTTTCGGGCCGGTGATGCCGTGGTCGATCCAGATGCGCCCGCCCAGCTCGGCGGCCTCGATTTCGACCCGGTCCGGCTCGTCGACCACCACCGGGCCGGTGAACAGGTTGGTGTCGCCGATGAATTCGGCAGTGAAGCGGCAGTTGGGGTAGTCGTAGATTTCTGCCGGGGTGCCCACCTGCAGCAGCTGGCCCTCGCTCATGATGCCGATGCGGGTGGCCATGGTCATCGCCTCTTCCTGGTCATGGGTCACCATGATGCAGGTCACGCCGACGCTCTCCAGCGTGTTGACCAGCTCCAGCTGCGTCTGCTGGCGCAGCTTCTTGTCCAGCGCACCCAGCGGCTCGTCCAGCAGCAGCAGCTTCGGACGCTTGGCCAGGCTGCGTGCCAGCGCGACACGCTGCTGCTGGCCGCCGGACAGCTGGTACGGCTTGCGGTTGGCGTACTTGCGCATCTGCACCAGATCCAGCATCTCCGCCACGCGGGCGTCGATCTCGCCCTTGGGCATCTTGTCCTGCTTCAGGCCGAAGGCGATGTTGTCCGCCACCGACATGTGCGGGAACAGCGCGTAGCTCTGGAACATCATGTTGATCGGGCGGTCGTACGGCGCCAGCTTGGTGATGTCCTGGCCGTCGAGAATGATCTGGCCGGAAGAAGGCCGCTCCATGCCCGCCAGCATGCGCAGCAGGGTGGACTTGCCGCAGCCGGAGCTGCCGAGCAGGGCAAAGATTTCCTTGCGCTGGATGTCCAGTGTCACGCCGTCGACGGCGGTGGTGTCCCCGAATTTCTTGACGATATTGGCAATCGACAAATAAGGCTTTTCGCTAGCAGACTGCTTTGCAGCATCAACCATGATTGTTTCCCCTGAAGGACGTGGTTCGTCCCTGTGATATTTTCGTACGTCTTCGTCATCATGACGCGGTGGACGTAGCGCCGTTCAACATAAACCGACACCCTACTTGCGGCCAACCTTGCAGGCAATATCCGCAGCCACTGGCATTTGCCGGCAAGCACCGCCAAAACGGGATTTTTTGCGCCCGCGGCGGCGGCGTTCACGGCATCGCAGACACCGCCAGCTGCCGCGGCAAGACCCCTACCCGCCGCAACACGGAGCGCCGCAGGCAACCGTCGCCCGCCACGTTGTACGCACAAACGCCGCCACCCGTCGAAAAAAGAGTAGCGCACGTTTAATAAAATTGACAAGGAAAAACGGGAGAGTCGCAAGAAAAGCAGCGAAATAAAAAACGGACGTGAATCATGCACTTAGCTATCACGTTCATGCTGCCCTGCAGCATGAACGTCGGCACTGCCAGCAATAACGGCAAAAACTGTTTAATTCCTCAAACGGCCAGCGTCGTTGGCCGCACCAAAACGGGGAATTCGCGCGCTTCGACAAACAGGCTGCTACCCTCCTGTTTTTTCGCCATTTTTTTGGCCTGCGTCGCCGCCGCTGCCACTTCGTAGTGCGAACGGAAGCGCCCCGGCAACACCGGCAGCACCCCGATGGACACGCTGGTCAGCGGGAAGAACTGCATCTGCCCGCCGCGATCGGCGATGTGATAGCCACCGGCATGGCGCGCTGCGGCACAAAAGAACGCCTGCACCCGCTGATCGAACAACTGGATGATGGCCTGCAGCTGACGCCGCCAGTTGCAACTCTGCAACAACAACACGAAGTCATCGCCGCCGATGTGACCGACAAAATCCAGCGTCATGTCCAGCTGCGACAGCAGAATCCGCCCCAGTTCGCGGATCAGGTCGTCGCCGGCGCCGTAGCCGTAGTGGTCGTTGAACGGCTTGAAGTGGTCGAGATCGACATAGGCCACCACGAACGGGCGCTCGCCCTCCAGCAGCCGCTGCACCTCCTCGCCGATCGGCACATTGCCCGGCAGCCCGGTCAGCGGGTTGGCGTAACGCGCCGCTGACAGCTGCATCTCGCTGATCAGGCGCATCAGGTCGTAGCCGGTACCCATGCCGAGATAGGCACCATCCTCGACGATGATGAAACCGTCGACCAGGTAGCGCTGCTCCGCCTCCACCACCCGCCCGGACAGCGACTGGATGTCCATCTCCGCCGACACCAGCAGCGGCCTGGCGTCGGCCAGCGCCATGCACGGCTTCTTGGCAAACAGCTCGCGGTTGAACGGCTTGGCGAAGGTTTCCAGCACATGGTGCCGGGTCAGCAGCCCCACCGGACGCCGCTCGTGCAACACCGGAATGGCAAAGCGCTGCAGCGAGGCGGCAAACATCTGGTAGGCCTGCTCGCAGCTGTGCGCAGTGGTCAGGTACGGCACCTCCTGCAGCAGGTCGCGCGCCACCGGTCGGTGCCGGTCGCCGGCGTGCTGCGGCGCGCGCGGCAACGGGTAGTGGTGCACGAGCGCCGGTTCGGCCTGCGGCCGTGCAATCAGGTAGCCCTGCCCCATCGCCACCCCCAGCTCGCGCAGCACGCGCAACTCTTCCGCCTGCTCCACGCCTTCCGCCACCAGCAAGGCGCCGGAGGCGCGCGCCATGTCCACCAGCGAACGCACGAACTGAGCCTTCAGCGGGTCAGCGTGGATGTTCTGCACGAAATACTTGTCCAGCTTGACCACGTCCGGACGCAGCTCCGACCACAGCCGCAGATTGGAAAAACCCTCGCCGAGGTCATCCAGTGCCAGCCGCAGGCCGGTGCGGCGCAGCTCGTCCACCACCTGGCGCAGCACCGGGTAGCCGGCATTGGGACGGGTTTCGGTCAGTTCCAGCACCACCCGCTGCGGCGGCAGTCCGTTCAGCTGCAACAGGCCGAGCAGCGCCTCGACCGAGACATCGGCACTGAGCAGGGTATCGGGAATGACATTGATGAACAGGATGCCGGGCAGCTGGCGCAGCGCAAACTGGCGCAGGATCGCGGCGATGCAGACCTGGTCCAGCACCCCGGACAGGCCGGCGCGCGCCGCCTGCTCGAACAGCATCACCGGCGAATGCAGGATGGAATCGGACGGCCCGCGCACCAGCGCCTCGTAGCCGTACAGCTCGCCATCGGCCAGTTGCACGATGGGCTGGAACACCACCTGCACCTGGCCCTGACGAATGATCTGTTCCAGCAGCGCCTGATACGCCAAGCCCGGCGCGACGCTGATCGTGACGGTTTCCAGCATGGTTTCCATTGCACAAGTCCGTTTCCAAGAGCGGAAAGGCTAGCGCAACAATATGACAAATCGGCGATGACGGCGGCGGCCGCTATTGCGGGCCGGCGCTTCCTGCACCACACTGACATTAACCGCATCCGACAAGGAAGACGCCATGCCCATGCTGCAGCACGACGGACGCCAGCTGTATTACGAAGTCAGTGGCCACGGCGAACAGCCGCTGCTGCTGTTCAATGGCCTGACCATGAGCACCGCCGCCTGGACGCTGATGGCGCCCTTGCTGGAGCCGCGCTTCAAGCTGATCCGCCTCGATTTCCAGGGCCAGGGCCAGAGCGAGCGGCGGGTGCAGGACAGCTACCCGCTGACGCAGCAGGCCGACGACGCCGCCGCGCTGCTCGACCACCTCGGCATCGAACAGTGCTACCTCGCCGGCCTGTCCTACGGCGGCATGGTGGCGCAGCATTTCGCCCGTCGCCACCCGGCGCGACTGTCGCGACTGCTGCTGGCCTCGACGCTGGCGTGGTCGGATGCGGCCAACGTTTACATCGCGCAGAGCTGGAGCGCGGCGCAACAGGCCGGTGGCCCCGGACTGCGTTTCGACATCAGCCTGCCGTGGCTGTTTTCCAGCCGCTTCTTCGTCAGCAGCGCGCAGATGCTGCCGGACCTGCGCACCATCGCCGCCACGGTGGACTGGCCGGGGGTGGAACGCATCCTGGCCGGCATCCGCGAGCACGACGCGCGCAGCTGGCTGGACGAAATCAGGGTGCCGACCCACATCATCGTCGGCAGCGAAGACCGCCTCACCCCGCTGTACCAGTCGGAACTGCTGCACCAGGGCATCGCCGGCTCGACGCTGACGGTTCTGCCCGGCGCCGGCCACGCCATCCACCTCGAGGCACCGGCCGCCTTCGCGCAGCAGATCAGCCGCTTCGCCGACGCCTGAGCGCGTGTTCACGATCTCGCACGCTCACGCGAGACAAGGCGAAAACGGCTGAGGAAGCGGCGTTTATCAAGATATAAACAAGCATGCCGAAGCTGTTTTAACGCGGCATCGCCCGATTGATATCAGTCGCAGCAGGTCGTGAACAGGTTCTGAGGTGGCGAATGTCCGGTTTGCGCCACATTCGGACAAGGCGGTGACAGCCACGTTGGCGCCGACGGGCATTTGATTAGAATGGGGCAACACCACAAGCACAGGACACCCCATGACGCCGTTTGCTCCCGCCCGTGATTTTCTGCACGCCACGCTGGAAGGCCGCTTTGCCGGCCCCCGCCACTGGCAGACCGCGACCCTGAGCCTGCAGTGGCTGGCCGAAGGCGTGCTGGCGCTGGCGCCGCTGGACGCCACCGACACGCTGGACCACGTGCTGCTGTCCACCGGCATCCACGGCAACGAGACCGCCCCGATCGAGGTGGTCAACAGCATCGTCAACGACCTGCTCGCCGGCGCCATGCCGCTGCGCTGCCGGCTGCTGGTGATGCTGGGCAACCCGGTGGCGATGCGCAGCGGCGCGCGCTTTACCGATTACGACATGAACCGGCTGTTCAACGGCGCCCACATCAGCCAGCCGCAGGCACAGGAAGCACGCCGCGCCGCCGAGCTGGAACAGCTGGCCGCCGACTTCTTCCGCGCCGCGCCGGCCGGTGTGCAGCGCCTGCACTACGACCTGCACACCGCCATCCGCGGCTCGGTGTTCGAGAAGTTCGCCATCTATCCTTACACCGACGGACGGCCGCACAAGCGCGAACAGCTGCTGTGGCTGGAAAGCGCCGATGTCAGCACCCTGCTGCTGCACAGCAAGCCGGCGGCCACCTTCAGCTACTACACCAGCCACCATTTCCACGCCGACGCGCTGACGCTGGAGCTGGGCAAGGCGCGGCCGTTCGGCGACAACGATCTTTCCCGCTTTGCCGGCATCGACCGCGCGCTGCGACGCCTGGTCTCCGGCAGCACCCCGCCGCTGCCGGCCTACGACGCCAGCCGCTTCGCGGTGTTTCACGCCAAGTACGATCTGGTGAAGCACAGCGAGCAGTTCAAGCTGCACCTGGCCGATAGCGTGGAAAACTTCACCGCCCTTCCGCATGGCATGACAATTGCCGAAGATGGCGATATCCGTTATGTCGCCGATGGTGGCGAAGAACGCATCCTGTTCCCCAACCCCAAGGTCGGCATCGGCCTGCGCGCCGGCATCGTGATCAGCCCCTGCCAACTGGATTAGACGCTTATCCACAGCAAAACAGGGAAAAAGCTGTGGATAAGCTGTTGAAAGCCAAAAAAAACAACGCGGCGTCAGCAGTTTGCTGACGCCGCGCATTTTTCGGGCATCGCCTGCCGCTTACACCAGCTTGCCCGGGTTCATGATGCCATCCGGGTCAAAAAGTGATTTCACCGCTTTCATCAGCCGGATTTCGGCATGACTGCGGCTTACGTCAAGATAGTCATGCTTGAGCAGGCCGACGCCGTGCTCCGCCGACATGCTGCCGTTGAAGTCGCGCACCAGCTCGAACACGTGCTTGTTGACCTGCTCGCAGGCGCGGCGGAAGTCGTCGATGGCCAGCGCCTCCGGCTTCAGCACGTTGATGTGCAGGTTGCCGTCGCCGATGTGGCCGAACCACACCACCTCGAACTGCGGGTACTCACGCGCCAGGATCTCGTCCAGCTGCGCGACAAAAGCCGGCACCTTGCTGACCACCACCGCGATGTCGTTCTTGTACGGTTTGTACGGGGTAATCGACTCGCTGATGTCCTCGCGCAGGCGCCACAGCTCCGCCGCCTGCTGCTGCGACTGCGACAGCACGCCGTCGACCAGCCAGCCCTGCTCGGCGCAGTATTCGAACAGCGCCAGCGCCTGCGTCTCGGTGTCCGGCGCGATCTTCTCGAACTCCAGCAACACATAGTACTCGGCGGCCTCGTCAAACGGCCGCTGCACCGTGCCGCGCGCCAGCACGTGGCGCAGCGCCTGTTCGGAGAAGAACTCGAACGCGGTCAGGTCCAGCTTGTCGCGGTAGGCGTTGAAAATATTCATGATGTCGGCGAGTTGCGGCACCGCCAGCACCATCACCGCCAGTTCCGCCGGCGGCCGCGCCAGCCGCAGCGTGGCCTCGACGATGAAGCCCAGCGTACCCTCCGAGCCGATGAACAGATGGCGGAAGTCATAGCCGGTATTGTTCTTGGCCAGGCCGTGGTTTAGCTCCAGCACCTCGCCCTCGCCGGTGACCACCTTCAGCCCGACCACCCATTCGCGGGTCATGCCGTAGCGCACGACCTTGATGCCGCCGGCGTTGGTGGCGATATTGCCGCCGATCTGGCTGCTGCCGCTGGAGGCAAAATCCACCGGGTAGTACAGGCCGTTGGCCAACGCGTACTCCTGCAGCGTCCTGGTGATCACCCCCGCCTGGCAACGCACGGTGCGGCCAACCTTGTCCAGCTCCAGGATGGCGTTCATGCGCTCGAACGACACCACCAGTTCGCCGTTGCGCGCCACCGCGCCGCCGGACAGGCCAGTGCGGCCGCCGGACGGCACCAGCGCAAACTGCTCGCGCTGCGCCCAGCGCACCAGCGCCACCACCTCCTCCACCGTTTTCGGGAACAGCACCGCGGCGGCGTCGGGCGTGAAATAGCGCGTCCAGTCCAGGCCGTAGCGCGTCAGGGTATCGGTATCGGTGGCCACGCGGTCGGCGGCCAGCAGGCGGCCCAGTTCGGCCAGCTGTTGCGGTGCAAGCATGTGCGCTCTCTCTAGTCAAAAAACGGCAATCGGAGTCATAATACCCGATAAATTTAGTCAACAAAGGGCCATTCGCATCATGCAAACCGTATCGCTCGCCAAGGACAAGATCAAGGTATTGCTGCTGGAAGGTGTGCACCAGAGTGCACTCGACACCTTCCGTGACAATGGTTACCACAACATCGAGTATCACAAGAAGGCGCTGGCCGATAGCGAGCTGAAGGAGCGCATTGCCGATGCCCACATCGTCGGCATCCGTTCGCGCAGCCAGCTCAGCGACGAGGTGCTGGAGGCGGCGAAAAAGCTGATCACCGTCGGCTGCTTCTGCATCGGCACCAACCAGGTCGACCTCGCCGCCGCCACCCGCCGCGGCATCCCGGTGTTCAACGCGCCGTTCTCCAACACCCGCTCGGTGGCCGAGCTGGTGATCGCCGAGAGCATCATGCTGTTGCGCGGCATTCCGGAAAAGAACGCCCTCGCCCATCGCGGCGGCTGGCTGAAATCGGCGGAAGGCAGCTTCGAGGTGCGCGGCAAGACGCTGGGCATCGTCGGCTACGGCCACATCGGCACCCAGGTCGGGGTGCTGGCGGAAAGCCTGGGCCTGAAGGTGGTGTTCTACGACATCGAGAACAAGCTGCCGCTGGGCAACGCGCGCCAGATCGGCAAGCTGCACGACCTGCTGGCCGAGTCCGACGTGGTCACCCTGCACGTGCCGGAAACGGCGCAGACCAAGGACATGTTCGGCGCCGCCGAGCTGGCGGCGATGAAGGCCGGCAGCCACCTGATCAACGCCTCGCGCGGCACAGTGGTGGTGATCGAGGCGCTGGCCGCCGCACTGGCCAGCAAGCACCTGGCCGGCGCCGCCATCGACGTGTTCCCGGTGGAGCCGGAGGGCAACGGCGAGGAATTCCTCTCGCCGCTACGCGAATTCGACAATGTGATCCTGACGCCGCACATCGGCGGCAGCACGCTGGAGGCGCAGGCCAATATCGGTGGTGAAGTCGCCGCCAAGCTGGTGAAATACAGCGACAACGGCTCGACGCTGACCGCGGTCAACTTCCCCGAGGCCTCGCTGCCGGCGCACCCCGGCAAGTGCCGCCTGCTGCACATCCACAAGAACCAGCCCGGGGTGCTGGCGCGCATCAACGACGCCTTCTCCAAGCTCGGCATCAACATCGCCGCGCAGTACCTGCAGACCAGCGACGAGATCGGCTACGTGGTGATCGAGACCGACAGCGCCGCCAGCCAGCCGGCGCTGGAGGCACTGCAGCAGATCCCCGGCACCCTGCGCTGCCGCGTGTTGTACTAGGACCACCCGCTGCGGCCAACGTTGGCCGCAAACGCAAAAACGCCACGGCTAGCCGTGGCGTTTTGTTTGACAGCAGCGAAGGTCAGGCACTGACCGGCTGCGCTTCCTTCATCAGCAGCGCCACCAGCGTCGCCACGCGCAGCTTCAGCTCGCGGCGGTCGACGATCATGTCCAACGCGCCTTTTTCGATCAGGAACTCCGAGCGCTGGAAGCCTTCCGGCAGCGTCTCGCGCACCGTCTGCTCGATCACGCGCGGGCCGGCAAAGCCGATCAGCGCACCCGGCTCGCCGATCACCACGTCGCCGAGGAAGGCGAACGAGGCGGACACACCGCCCATGGTCGGGTCGGTGAGGATGGAGATGAACGGCAGCTGGTAGTCGGACAGCAGCTGCAGCGCGGCGGAGGTCTTCGCCATCTGCATCAGCGAGTTGAGGCCTTCCTGCATCCGCGCACCACCGGAGGCGGCGACACAGATGAACGGCGCACGCGCTTCGACCGCAGCCTGCACGCCGCGCACGAAGCGCTCGCCGACCACCGAACCCATCGAGCCGCCGATGAAGCGGAACTCGAAGGCGGCGACCACCGCCGGCATGTTGTGGATACTGCCCTGCATCACCACCAGCGCGTCGTCCTCGCCGGTGCTTTCCGCCGCGGCAACCAGACGGTCAGGATACTTCTTGCTGTCCTTGAACTTCAGGATGTCAATCGGCTTGACCTCGGCGCCGATCTCGCGACGGCCTTCCGCATCCAGCAGCATGTCCAGCCGCTCGCGGGCATTCAGCGAGTGGTGATGGTCACACTTGGGACATACCTGCAAATTGGCCTGCAGGTCAGTGTGGTACAGCACCGCCTCACACGCGGGGCACTTGCTCCACAAACCTTCCGGTACCGCCGACGCCTTGCTCGTGCGCGGATCGCGCTTGATCTTCGGCGGCAGGAGTTTATTCAACCAGCTCATTGCTGACTCCTTGAATCAATACGTTGCGGCCAACGGTAACGTTGGCCGCAGGGTGCTGGCACGGGTGACCAGCATTGTTCTAACGGATGGCATCCTTCAGCGATGCCACCAGACGGGTAAGCTGCTCTTTGGCAGTTTCGGGGGTCGCCGCTTCGATTTCCTGCACCAGACGGCTACCGACCACCACCGCATCCGCGGCGGTGGAGATGGCGCGCGCCGTTTCGGCATCGCGGATTCCGAAGCCGACACCGATCGGCACATCAATAAATTCTCTAAGGGCGGCAATTTTACGCGCTACGTCGTCAATGTCCAGATTTCCGGCACCGGTCACGCCTTTAAGTGACACATAGTAGACATAACCACGTGCCAGCGCGGCGATTTGCTTGACCCGCGCCATCGGCGTGGTCGGTGCAATCAGGAATACCGGATCCAGTTTGGCGGCGATCAGCGCTGCCGACAGCTCGGCCGCTTCTTCCGGCGGGCAGTCCACGGTCAGCACGCCGTCGACACCGGCGGCGGCGGCTTCCTGCGCAAACACCTCGTAGCCCAGCACGTGCACCGGGTTGAGGTAGCCCATCAGCACCACCGGGGTCTGCTGGTTGCTGCGGCGGAATTCGCGCACCATGTCCAGCACGTTGCGCAGGCCGACCTTGTGCAGCAGCGCGCGCTCGCTGGCACGCTGGATCACCGGGCCGTCGGCCATCGGATCGGAGAACGGGATGCCCAGTTCGATCACGTCGGCACCACCTTCCACCAGACCGTGCATCAGGCTGACGGTCAGGCCGGGATCGGGATCACCGGCGGTGATGAACGGGATCAGGGCTTTTTCGCCGGCGGCTTGCAGGCGGGTAAAGGTTTCAGCAATACGGCTCATCACGCGTTTCCTTGCAGCCGGCCTGACAATCAGTCAGGCCGGTATCATCGGGGAGCGGCAAAGGTTGGCCGCAGTGCGGCCAACCCTGGCCACCTTACAGGGTCAGGCCCATCAGACCGGCGACGGTGTTGATGTCCTTGTCGCCACGGCCGGACAGGTTGACCAGAATGATCTGATCCTTGGCCATGGTCGGCGCGATCTTGGCAGCATAGGCCAGCGCGTGGCTGGATTCCAGCGCCGGGATGATGCCTTCCAGGTGGCAGCAGTCCTCGAACGCCTTCAGTGCCTCGTCGTCGTTGATGGCCACGTATTCGGCGCGACCGATGTCCTTCAGCAGGCTGTGCTCCGGGCCGACGCCCGGGTAGTCGAGGCCGGCGGACACCGAGTGGGTCTCGATGATCTGGCCGTTCTCGTCCTGCATCAGGTAGCTGCGGAAGCCGTGCAGCACGCCCGGCTTGCCTGCCGACAACGGTGCCGCGTGGCGGCCGGTGGCCACCCCGTCACCACCGGCTTCGACGCCGACCAGGCGCACGCCTTCCACCTCGACATAAGGATGGAAGATGCCGATGGCGTTGGAGCCGCCACCGACGCAGGCCACCACCATGTCCGGCTGACGGCCGACCATTTCCTGCATCTGCTCCTTGGCCTCGATGCCGATGATGCGCTGGAAGTCACGCACCAGCATCGGGTACGGATGCGGGCCGGCGGCGGTGCCGAGGATGTAGAAGGTGCTGTCGATATTGGTCACCCAGTCGCGCATCGCCTCGTTGAGCGCGTCCTTCAGCGTCTTGGAGCCGGACTCCACCGGCACCACGGTGGCGCCGAGCAGCTTCATGCGGAACACGTTCGGCGCCTGGCGCTTCACGTCTTCCGAGCCCATGTACACCACGCACTCCATGCCGTAGCGGGCGGCGACGGTGGCCGAGGCCACGCCGTGCTGGCCGGCGCCGGTCTCGGCGATCACGCGCTTCTTGCCCATGCGCCGCGCCAGCAGCGCCTGGCCGATGGTGTTGTTGACCTTGTGCGCACCGGTGTGGTTGAGGTCTTCGCGCTTGAAGTAGATCTGCGCGCCGCCGAGCTGTTCCGACCAGCGCTTGGCGTGGTAGATCGGGCTTGGGCGGCCGACAAAGTGTTTCAGCTCGTAGTGATATTCCTGCCAGAACGCCGGATCAGCCTTGGCACGGGCGTACTCGGCATTCAGCTCGTCCAGGGCTGCCATCAATGTTTCCGCTACATAGACACCGCCGTACGGGCCGAAGTGACCGCGTGCATCGGGGAAGTCATAACTGCTCATGGAATGCTCCTGATGGTTTGATGATGGTAGCGGCACGCGGTGGCGCGCCGTGTTAATTCTGTGCCGCCCGCACCGCGGCGACGAAATCCGCCACCCGCTGCGGACTCTTGATGCCCTTGCCGGTCTCGACACCGCTGGAGACGTCGACCGCCGCCGGGCGTACGCGACGCACGGCATCGGTAACATTGTGCTCGTCCAGTCCTCCGGACAGGATCAGCGGCAAGGGCAGCTGCGCCGGGATCAGCGTCCAGTCGAAAGTCTTGCCGGTGCCGCCGTGCGCGCCCTCGACAAAGGCATCGGTCAGCAGGCCGCGTGCGTCATGGTACTGCGCGGCCAACGTTTGCAGATCGGTCCCCGGCTGCACCCGCACCGCCTTCAGGTACGGATGGTGGAAGCTGCGGCAGAACGCCGGCGATTCTTCACCGTGGAACTGCAGCACGTCGATGGCACACTGCGCCAGCACGGCTTCGATTTCCTCGCGCGTGGCGTTGACGAACAGCGCCACCACGGTCACGAACGGCGGCAGCGCGGCGATGATGGCCTGCGCCTGCGCGATGCCGACGTGGCGCGGGCTCTTGTCGTAGAACACCAGGCCGATGGCGTCGATGCCAAGGTTGGCCGCCGCCACCGCATCCTCGACGCGGGTAAAACCACATACTTTGATGCGAACGCTCATCTTATCTCCACAGGGTCAGGCGCGCGGCCTGGGCCTGCGACGGCAGTTCGAACTGCGCCGGGTAGCCGACACCGGTCAGGTACAGGCCGTCGGGCATGAAGGTCGGCGGCGCCTTGGTACGGTCCGTCGCCGCCAGCAAGGCCGCCATGCCGGCAGTATCAAGCTTGCCCCTGCCGACATACAGCAACGCGCCGACGATATTGCGCACCATGTGGTGCAGGAAAGCGTCGGCGGTGAGGTCGAAGCGCAGCAGGCCGTCGACTTCGCTGATGTCCAGCTGCTGCAGGTCTTTCAGCGGCGACTTGGCCTGGCACTCCGCCGCGCGGAAGCTGGAAAAATCGTGCCGCCCCAGCAGTACCGCCGCCGCCGTGCGCATCGCGGCCACATCCAGCGGCTGGTGGTACCAGCCGACGCGACCGGCGGTCAGCCCGGGGCGCACCGGGTGCGTCAGCAGGAAATAGCGGTACGAGCGGGAAAACGCGGAAAAGCGCGCATGAAATTCGTCACTGACTTCCCGCGCCCACACCACGGCGATCTCGGGTGGCAGGTGGGCATTGACGCCGCGCACCCAGGCATTGAGCGGGCGGATGGCATCACTGTCGAAGTGCACTACCTGCATCAGCGCGTGCACGCCGGCATCGGTACGGCCGGCGGCGAGGGTCGTCACCGGATGGCCGGCAATGCGCGACAGCGCCTGGTTCAGTTTGTCCTGCACGGTGTTACCACCGGGTTGCGTCTGCCAGCCGGAAAACGCACGGCCGTCATACTCCACACCCAACGCAACTCTCATTGTCCCACTTTCACGAGTAAGCCGGACAACAGCAACAGCAGCAACAAGGCCAACGTGTCACGCATGGTCCACGGCGAAAAGCCTAACTTTACCTCATCCGCCGGGGCTTGTGTCAGTTGCGCCGCCAGCGCCGCGCGCCACGCCGCCAGGCTCAGCGCCGGCGGATGCTGCAACCAGTGCTCGGCATAAAACAGCGTCAGCCCCAGCCGCAGCAGCACGCGCTCCAGCGGCAGGCCGAGCCGCGCCAGCGGTTGCAGCAACCACGCCAGCGCCTGCAGCATGCCCTGCTGCCCCAATTGCAGCCAGACGCAGCGCAGGCTCGCCATCAGCAACAGCAGCCGCAACTGCTGCTGCAGTGCCAGGGTCAGCCCCTGCCGCGACGGCGACCACGCGGCGGCGAACAGCGCATCACCCGGCACCGACCAGGCGGTAACCAGCAGCAGGGTCAGCAGCAGCCAGCGCATGCGCCGCAACGCCAGGCACAGCTGGCGCCATAACTGGGGGAGGCAGAACAGGAACAACAGGGAAAGCGCCGGCCAGGACCAGGCTTGCAGCACCAGCACCAGCAGCAACCACGCCACCAGCGCCAGCGCGGGATGGCCGCGCACGATCAGGAACCGTCCACCGCTTCTTTGGGCGCTTCCAGCAGCCCGGCATCACGCAGCAGGGTATCGGCCATCTCGCTGTCACCCATCTCGCGATACAGCTGCGCCAGCTCGGCAATCGCCGCCTGCTCCGACAGCTCACCGGCCACCGATACCGGCTGCCGGTCATTGGCGGCGAAGTCGGTGACACGGCGCGCGACCACCGGCTCAGGCGCCACGAACTCAGGCAACTCCGGCTCCGGCGCCACTGGCGCCGACGGCGGCAGCGGCGCCGCGATCGCCGCAGCGGCCGCCGGCAATGGCACCTCGGGCGCCTCGACCTCGGCCGGCGCGGACGCCAGCACCACGGGCTCGCTCATCGGGCGCTCGATGGCGCGATACAGCGGGTTGTCCGCGTCCAGCGTGGCGCCCAACTGCTGCACCCGCGTCCACAGCCCGCTCAGTGGGCCGAACACCGCCAGCACATCCAGCGCCACCGCCTCGAACTCGCCGTGATTGCCCTGCGCGGCGATCAGGTCGAGCAACTTGATGCGCAGATCCTCGCGTTCCGGCTCGGCGCGCAGGGCATTGCGCAGCAGGCTCTCGGCCGCCTCGCTACGGCCATAAGCCAGCAGCACGTCCGCCTCGGCCAGTACGTCGACCGTATCGAGCCGGATCTCGTCGGCCGGCGCGGGCGGCGGCACGAGCGCGGACACTACCGCCACCACGGGCGGCATCGCGGCCGGTGTCTGGCCGGTTTCCGCAGCGCTGTCCGCCGGTTTCTGCTTGCGGCGCCGTAGCAGCATCCACGCCAGCAGGCTGGCCACGGAAATACCGCCGACACCGGTCAGCACCCATTCCGTCAAGCGGCCATCAAGAAACGCCGTTTCGCTGTCCGACAACGGCGGCATGGTCTGCGCGGCACTGGCCGCTACGGGCGCCGGACTGGCCTCCAGCCGGCCGATTTCCGCTTCCAGCCATTTCATGCGCTGCTGCGCCGCCTTCAACTGCTGGCCGATCTGCTCGGACGGCTGCGGCGTTGCGACTGACGGCGCAGAGGAGACCGGGGCCGGCGGCGCGACTGAAGCCGATGGTGTCGCCGCAGCCTTGGCCGGGGCGGTCGCCAACGAGTCGTGCGTGCTGGCAGTGGGCGCCGGCTTGTGTTCCGGGAACACCAGCCAGGCACCGGCAAACAACAGGTCGCGGTCACCGCCGGCAAAGGCCTGCGGATTGCGTGCCAGCACCGCCGCCATCCAGGCCTGCCGCGCCGCCGGGGCGTAGCGTTGCGCCAGCCGATTAAGGCTGTCCCCCGCCTTGACGCGATAGCCGTCCACCGGCAGCGCCTGCGCCGACGGGGCCACGTGCTTGCGATAGCGCTGGCCGGCCTTCGGCACGGCGACACTGAAACGGCGCACCACCTCGGCCTCGCCCAGCCGGGCCTGCAATTCAAAACCGATGCGGCTGCTGGTCACCGGCTGCGGATGATGCAACCGCAAGAACTGACGCCCGCCACGGCTGCGCAGCGCAAAGCGTACCGCTTGCGCATCGCCCAGCCCGTGCAGCGCCGCCAGCTGGAACTGGCTGGCGTGATCGGCCATCGGCCAGTCGCCCAGCAGCTCGACTTCCATGCGCAGCGGCAGCCCGCGCACCGACAGCAAACGCCCGGCACCGAAAGCAGGCGCGGCAGCACCGGTGATGAAACTCGGTTTTTCCGCCGGCAAGGCACTGTGCGGCGAAGGTTTCTTGTCGGGCGTCACCGGCCACTGCCCGGACGCCGGCACGTGGTACTCGCGAATGGCACGGCCGGAAGGCCATGACAGCTCAAGGGCAAAATGCAGGCCCTGTTCACGAGGCAGCACCGGCCCGGACAAGGTAATCAGGTAGCGACCGGGCGATACCTCGCTGGTGCGGATCGCCAGCTGGCGCACCGCTTCGGCGTAAGACCCCAGCATCGGATAACGCTCCAGCGACGCCAGCGACGCCGTCGGCGCGCTGAGTCCGGCCTCCGGCTCGACCGCAACCTCGGCATAAAACGCCTCGTCGGCCGTCGACAGCACCCGCAGCGCGCCGAGTCCGGCCCAGGCCGGCAGTACCGCGCAGGCGGTCAGCAGGCCGGCCAGCACCGGGCGCAGGGCAAAACTTGGATGACTAGCGTTGGTTTTCATCGGCGGTCGCCAGCGCTGGCATCAAAGCGAGGACAGCAGGTTGGCGGCTTCCTGCTTCAGCGAACCGCCGGCCTCGGCCACCAGCTCTTCCAGCACTTCGCGCGCACCATCCTTGTCCCCCATGTCCAGATAGACACGGGCCAGATCCAACTTGGTCGACAGCGGATCGTCCGACACCGACATGCCTTCGGTGCTGACTGCCGGCGTTTCCGCGCCCAGGCTGTCCAGACCGAAGTCGAAATCGACGCTATTGGCGTCCGGCTCAGTTGCGGCCAACGTTTCCAGCGGACTCGCGGTGTTCACCGGCTCGTCCAGCTGAAAATCGAAGTCCAGCATGTGCTTGTTCTCCTCCGGCTCCGGTTCGGGCGGAGCCGGTTCCGCCACCACCTGCTCGGCGCTGGCCAGCAGGCTTTCGATATCCAGCTCCGGCGCCAGCGCCTTGGGTGGCGCATCCACGGCGAACGGATCGTCGCCGAGCAGGGCCGCACGCAGTGGATCATCGTCCACGGCCAGCGCGACCGGCTCCGCCACTGCCGCAGCGGCGGCCGGCACACTACCCATCAGTTCGTTGTCGAGGTCGATGTCCATCGGTGACGCCGTGAAGGCATCGTCGGCCACCGCCTCGCCGGCGACGGCAACACCGCCATACAGGGCATTGGCGGGATCGATGCCGCGACCCAGTTTGGCGATCTTGTCCCACAGCGTGCCCTGCCCGCCCAGCGCGTCGTGCAGCGCTCTTGCGTGCGGTTCGAAGGCGACACGATCCTGGCGTGACGCGTAGATTTCCAGCAGCTTGGCGCGCACTTCGTGCAGGGTCGGGTCTTTCGCCAGTGCTTCTTTCAGGATTTCCTCGGCCTGCTGGTCGCGGCCGTAGGCGAGGTAGACCTCGGCTTCGGCGATCGGGTCGACATCGCCGGCCTCGGCGCCGCCGGTACCGCTACGGGTGAAGTCGGTGAGGAAAGTATTGCCGGCGGTCATCGGCTCGGTATTGGGTTGGTGCAGCGACTGCTTGCGCAGAGTGCTGGCCGCGCCAGCGTGGCCCGAACCCGCGGCACGACGGCGGCGCAGCATGATGATGGCAGCCAGCCCCAGCAAGACCGCAGCCAGCGCACCGCCAATCAGCGGCAAGTAGGCCATGATCTGGTCCAGCAACGGCTCGCCGCGCTCCTCGGCGGCCGGTGCCGGTTGCGGCGACGCCGCCGCCTGCAGCGCATTGAGGCGTTTTTCCAGTTCGGTGATTTTTTGTTGCGCCTGCTGCAGTTGCAGCGCCTGTTCGGAGACCACGGCGGAGGCGTCAACCGCTGGCGCCGAGGCGGGAGCGGTCACCGGCTCCAGCTTCACCAGCTGTTCCGTAGGGGCAGCCGGTTTGGCGGGTGCCACTGCCGGCGCTGCTGCGGCGGCGGCAACGGGTGCTGCCGCAGTAGTCTGCGGAGCACGATCGGCGGCGAGAAGGCTGTTGCTGCGTTCACGCCCCAGAGCGCGGATTTGTGACAGTGGCGGCACTTTCAGGCGCGCACCGGCACGCAATTGGTCGGGGTTGCCGGCGACGAAGGCCTGCGGATTAGCCTCCAGCAGCGCGGCCATCACCTGGCGCAGCGAAACATTGGGCAGCGCCAATGACGCCGCCAGCTGGTGCAGGGTCTGCCCCGAGCGCACGCTGATACGGTCCGGCGATGCACGATTGACGGCTTCGCGCGCGGCACGCGGCGGAGACGGTAGCCTTGGCGCCGGTGCCAGCCGCTCGCTCGGCGGACGGGCCGCAACCGGTGCCGGTGCCGGTGCCGGTGCCGGATTGGCCGGCAACGCATAATCGACCGGATCCAGCAGCACGGTATATTCGCGCACCGAACGGCTGCTCGGCATTTTCGCTTCCACCACAAAGCGCAGATAAGGCTCGCTGATCGGCGCCAGCGACGTGACCCGGATATACGGCCGGCCGTTGGCACGCTGGGCCAACGTGAAACGCAAGCTGCTCAGCAGCGGCGCGTAATCGACTTTCAACTCGCGAAAGGTATCCAGGGTAGCCAGGCCAACCCGCTGCACATCGCCATCCGAGCTGCTCAGCTCGATTTCGGCACGCAACGGTTCGCCAAGATTGGACTTGACGACGACCCCCCCCAAACCCGCCCAGGCTGCAGAAGAAAATGCCACTGACAGCATTAATACGCTCAGTTTTTTCTTGGCCAGCATTCTTTTTTGCTACCTTTCGGTGTGTTGTTTTGCTCTAGCGCCGTTGCCGCTCATTTATCCACCATTTGCATAAGCGTGGTGACGGCCGATTTTTAAACCGGCCTGATAAATCTTGCAAGCGAATAGCCAAATCAGTATAGCGACATAGTACCTTGAGATTCCGGCTCAGGCAAAATAGCCACGCTTCATCAGGGCTGCGGCCAGCGCCACGCAAGGCTCTGCGGCGCCGGCGCGGACATTGTCGGCCGCCAGCCAGAACGACACGGTACCGCCGGCGGTCTGCCGCACGCGGCTGACCCAGACCGCCTCGTTGCCGGACGCTTCCAGTGGCGTGACATATGGCAGTTCGCCACGCGGATCGTCAACGATTTGCAGACCGCCGGCAGCCAGCAGCTCGCGCGCCTTGTCCGCAGTCAACGGGTCGCGGGTCTGCAGTGTCACCGCCCAGCCGTGACCGAAGAAGACCGGCACCCGCACGCAGCTGGCTTCGACCCGCAGCTGTGGCTCGGCCAGCACCTTGTGCAGCTCGTCGACCAGCGACTGTTCTTCTTCGCTGCTGCCCTGCTCGTCGACGTCGCCGATCAGCGGCAGCACGTTGAAGGAGATGCGCTTCTGGTAGACCTCCAGCTCGATGTCACGGGCGCCAAACAGCGCGGTGGTCTGGTTGGCCAGCTCTTCCAGTGCGGCGCGGCCGGTACCGGAGACCGACTGGTAGCTGGCGATGGTGACCCGCTCCAGACCGCTGGCCTGCAGTGCGGCCAACGCCTTGGCCACCGGTGTCACCGTGCAGTTCGGCACCGCCAGCAGCAGGCCTTCGCCAAGATCATCCAGCGCGGCGTCGTTGATGCCGGGCACCACCAGCGGCACGTCCTCGGACAGCCGGTATACCGAGCTGAAGTCGATCACGGCACAACCGGCGTTGCGTGCTTCCGGCACGAAACGGCGCGATAGTTCGCTGCCGCCGACAAAGATCGCCAGCGAGGCGTTGGCAAAGTCAAAGTCATCCACCGTGGCCACATCCAGCTCGAGATTGCCCAGCGACACGGTTTCGCCGTCCTTTTCCGCCACATCCAGCGCAAACACGCGGCCGATCGGCAACGCACGTTCGGCCAGCAATTCAAGCACGGCCTCGCCAACCAGCGAGGTGGCACCAACAACAGCAATACGCAGGGTTTCAGACATTCTTTATCCAGTTCTAGAAAACGAAAAGGGCGCCGTTGGCGCCCTTGGCTAACAGTATCGCACTATTTTAGCGTTCAATCAGGATCCGCAACATACGGCGCAGCGGTTCGGCCGCACCCCACAGCAGCTGATCGCCGATCACGAAGGCCGACAGGTACTCGCCGCCCATGTTCAGTTTGCGCACGCGACCGACGCCGATCTGCAGACCGCCGGTGATGGCGGCGGGTGTCAATTCCTTGACAGTGATGTCGCGGTCGTTCGGCACCCACTTCACCCAGTCGTTGCCGGACTTGATGATGGCCTCGATCTCTTCCAGCGGCAGGTCTTTTTTCAGTTTCACGGTCAGCGCCAGGCTGTGGCAGCGCATGGCGCCGATGCGCACGCACAGGCCATCGACCGGGATGGTCGCCGTGTTACCGAGGATCTTGTTGACCTCGGCCTGGCCCTTCCACTCTTCCTTGGACTGGCCGTTGTCGAGCTGCTTGTCGATCCACGGGATCAGGCCGCCGGCGAGTGGCGCGCCGAAGAACTCGGTCGGCACGTCTTCGCGGATGGTGGCGGCCACCTTGCGGTCGATGTCGAGAATGGCGGACGATGGCGTGGCCAGCTCGTCGGCTACCGCGGCGTGTACCACGCCCATGCCCTTCAGCAGCTCGCGCATGTGGTTGGCGCCGCCGCCTGAGGCCGCCTGGTAGGTCATCGAGGACACCCACTCCACCAGACCCTCGCGGAACAGCCCGCCCATACCCATCAGCATGATGGAGTTGGTGCAGTTGCCGCCGATGAAATCCTTGACGCCATTGGCGAGGCCGGCTTCGATCACGTTGTTGTTGACCGGGTCGAGCACGATGATGGCGTTGTCTTCCATGCGCAGCGTGGAGGCGGCATCGATCCAGTAGCCGTTCCAGCCGGCCTCGCGCAGCTTGGCGTACACCTCGGTGGTGTAGTCACCGCCCTGGCAGGTGACGATGGCGTCCATCGCCTTCAGCTCGTCGATGTTGCGCGCGTCTTTCAGCGGCGGCACGTCGCGGCCAACGTTGGGGGCGGCACCACCGACATTGGAGGTCGTGAAAAACACCGGTTCGTCGATAACGGCAAAATCATTCTCTTCCAGCATGCGCTGCATCAGCACGGAACCGACCATGCCGCGCCAGCCAACAAAACCTACTCGCACGATAATTCTCCTGAATGTCTTGGGTGTTTGAAACTGTCTCGCCAGCCATCTCTTGACAGACCGGCTTTATGTAGTGATCAGCCCCATTGTGCAGGGCAACAGCGGCACGCACAATGGGGCTGACGTTTTTTATTCAAACAACATTAAAGATGCAAATTACAAGGCCGCTACCACCGCATTGCCCATGCCGGAGCAGCTGACTTTCTCGCAACCGGTCTCGAAGATATCGGCGGTGCGATAGCCCTGTGCCAGCACCGTTTTCACCGCGTTTTCCACGCGCTGGGCGGCGGCTTCCTGGTTGAAGGTGTAGCGCAGCATCATCGCCGCCGACAGGATGGTGGCCAGCGGGTTGGCCAGGTCCTTGCCGGCGATGTCCGGTGCCGAGCCGTGGCTAGGCTCGTACAGGCCCTTGTTGTTCTGGTCCAGCGATGCCGACGGCAGCATGCCGATGGAGCCGGTCAGCATCGAGGCCTCGTCGGACAGGATGTCGCCGAAGATGTTGCCGGTCACCATCACGTCGAACTGCTTCGGGTTGCGCACCAGCTGCATCGCGGCGTTGTCGACGTACATGTGCGACAGTTCCACCTGCGGGTACTCGCGCGCCACGTCGATCATGATTTCTTTCCAGAACTCGGTGGTCTCCAGCACGTTGGCCTTGTCCACCGAGCACAGCTTCTTGCCGCGCTTCATGGCGATGCCGAAGGCGACGTGGGCGATGCGGCGGATTTCGCCCTCGCTGTAGCGCATGGTGTTGTACGCCTCGCGCTCGCCCAGCTCGTTGACGGCGATGCCGCGCGGCTGGCCGAAGTAGATGTCACCGGTCAGCTCGCGCACGATCATGATGTCGAGGCCGGATACCACTTCCGGCTTCAGCGTCGACGCGTTGGCCAGTTCCGGATATAGGATCGCCGGACGCAGGTTGGCGAACAGGTTGAGATCCTTGCGGATCGCCAGCAGGCCACGTTCCGGACGCAGCGCGCGCTCCAGGTTGTCGTACTGCGGGCCACCGACGGCGCCGAGCAGCACCGCGTCGGCGTCGCGACACAGGTTCTGCGTGAACGACGGGTAGGGATGGCCGAACTCGTCGTAGGCGGCGCCACCCAGCGGCGCCTGCTCCATCTCGATCGGCAGGCCGTCACTGCGCAACACTTCCAGCACGCGCTGCGCCTGGGCAATGATTTCCGGACCGATGCCGTCACCTGGCAAGACTGCAATTTTCATGATCTTTATCCCGTAGCGTGGAGGACAAGGTTGGCCGCACTGCGGCCAACCTTTGGTGGTGGGTTCAGGCAAACAGCCACGGCTGCGCCGCGCGGTGCTTGCTTTCGAAAGCCCTGATCTCGGCTTCGTGCTTCAACGTCAGGCCGATCTCGTCCAGACCGCCAAGCAGGCAATGCTTGCGATGCTCGGTGATGTCGAAGGCAAACACCTTGCCGGACGGCGTGGTAATGGTCTGCGTCGGCAGGTCCACCTGCAGCGTGTAGCCTTCGGCCGCTTCGCATTCGCGGAACAGCTGGTCGACCACGTCCGCCGGCTGCACGATGGGCAGCAGGCCGTTTTTGTAGCAGTTGTTGAAGAAGATGTCGGCGAACGACGGCGCGATCACCACGCGGAAGCCCTGGTCTTCCAGTGCCCACGGCGCGTGTTCACGCGAAGAGCCGCAACCGAAGTTCTCGCGCGCCAGCAGTACCTGCGCACCGGCGTAGCGCGGGAAGTTCAGCACGAAGTCCGGGTTCAGCGGCCGCTGGCTGTTGTCCATGCCCGGCTCACCGTGATCGAGGTAGCGCCACTCGTCGAACAGGTTGGGACCGAAGCCGGAACGCTTGATCGACTTCAGGAATTGCTTGGGAATGATGGCGTCGGTATCGACGTTGGCGCGATCCAGCGGGCACACGAGGCCGTCAAGGGTGGTAAATGCCTTCATTGTGCTGCCCTTTCGATGGCGGAACCTGCGTTTCTGAGATCCTGGCCGACACCGGCCACGGTATTGCATCCGGTGACTGCCGCCAGCAAGGCCAGCGCAGTCAGAAGTCGCATTGTCATGTCTGTTCTCCTAGCTCTGGCCCGCTTACAGCGCGCGAATGTCGACGAAGTGGCCGGCCACCGCGGCGGCGGCGGCCATCGCCGGGCTGACCAGGTGGGTACGGCCGCCCTGGCCCTGACGGCCTTCGAAGTTGCGGTTGGAGGTGGACGCGCAACGTTCGCCCGGCTGCAGGCGGTCGGCGTTCATCGCCAGACACATCGAGCAACCCGGCTCGCGCCATTCGAAACCGGCAGCAACAAACACCTTGTCCAGCCCCTCGGCCTCGGCCTGCGCCTTGACCAGACCGGAGCCCGGCACGACCAGCACCTGCTTGACGTTGGCCGCCTTGCTGCGGCCCTTGGCCACCGCGGCGGCTTCGCGCAGGTCTTCGATACGGCTGTTGGTACAGGAGCCGATGAACACGATGTCCACCGGAATCTCGTTGATCGGGGTGTTGGCCTGCAGGCCCATATAGGCCAGCGCACGCTCCATGGAACCCTTCTTCACCGGATCGTTTTCCTGCGCCGGGTCCGGCACGCGGCCGTTGATGTCGGTCACCATTTCCGGCGAGGTGCCCCAGGTCACCTGCGGCTGGATCGCGGCGGCGTCGAGCACCACCACTTCGTCAAACTGCGCGCCGTCGTCGCTGTGCAAGGTGTTCCAGTACGCCACGGCGGCGTCCCACTGCTCGGCCTTCGGCGCGAACGGGCGGCCCTTCACGTAGTCGATGGTCTTCTGGTCCACCGCCACCAGGCCGGAACGGGCGCCGGCCTCGATCGCCATATTGCACAGGCTCATGCGGCCTTCCATCGACAGCTCGCGGATCGCTTCGCCGCCGAACTCGATGGCGTAGCCGGTACCGCCGGCGGTGCCGATCTTGCCGATGATCGCCAGCGCCACGTCCTTGCCGGTAATGCCGGCCGGCAGCTTGCCGTCGACGCGCACCAGCATGTTCTTGGATTTCTTCGCCACCAGCGTCTGGGTAGCCATCACGTGCTCGACCTCGGAGGTGCCGATGCCGTGCGCCAGCGCGCCGAAAGCGCCGTGGGTGGAGGTATGGCTGTCACCACAGACCACGGTCATGCCCGGCAGGGTGGCACCCTGCTCCGGCCCCATCACGTGCACGATGCCCTGGCCCTTGTCCTTGAACGGGAAGTAGGCCAGCGCGCCGAAGGCCTTGATGTTGGCGTCCAGCGTTTCCACCTGCTGGCGCGAGATCGGGTCCTTGATGCCCTCGTCCCAGTGGTCGGTCGGCGTGTTGTGGTCGGCGGTCGACACCACTGAATCCACGCGCCACAGCGGACGATTGGCCAGCTTCAGGCCTTCGAAGGCTTGCGGGCTGGTCACTTCGTGGACCAGGTGACGGTCAATATAGAGCAATACGGTGCCGTCTGCTTCTTCGTGCACCACGTGGCTGCTCCACAGCTTGTCGTAGAGGGTCTGTGCGGTCATGGTTCTGTTTTCCCGATGAGTTTGCCGACAACATTCCGGCAGTGGATCCGGTCATTCTGTCACGTCCGCCCCAGGCGGAACAGGCCGTTGCGGCCAACCTTGGGCCGGCTGCGGGCCATGCGTAGTAGCCCTATCATTGATCAAGCCGGTTCCTAGTACAAGATAAGCATTTATACTAGTAGTGATACTACCAAGATAAGCCGCCACCACCATGAACGACGAGCGCCACACCAGCCCGCTGGGCGACTTTATCCGCAGCCACCGTGAGCGCGTGTCGCCACAGCAGGCCGGCCTGCCCGCCGGCAGCCGCCGCCGCGCCAAGGGCCTGCGCCGCGAGGAAGTCGCCGCGCTGTGCGGCATCAGCCCGACGTGGCTGACCTGGATCGAGCAGGGCCGCACCCAGTCGGTATCGGCCGCCACGCTGGCACGGCTGGCCGACGCACTGTTGCTGAGCCGCGCCGAACGCGACTACCTGTTCAACCTCGCCGGGCAGAAGAATCCGGACGACACCCACCTCGCCAGCGATCCGGAGGCGCAGCAGGCACTGGCGCTGGCGGTCGGCAAGATCGCCGACCCGGCCTATGTGCTGGACGGGCTATGGTTCGTGCCGGCATGGAACGCGCAGGCCGCTACCCTGTTCCGCGGCTGGCTGGACCAGCCGGAGCCGCGCCACAATCTGCTGCACTTCATGTTCCTGCACCCGCTGGCGCCGCAGCTGGTTGACGACTGGCCGACACGGGCGCGCCGCATGGTGGCGGAATTCCGCGCCGAGATCAGCGCCCGTCGTGATGACGGCGAAGTCGGCGCCCTGCTCGACGGCCTGCGCCGGCAGAGCGGCGACTTCGACAGCCTGTGGCGGCAGCAGGACGTGCAGGGCCGCGAAGGCGGCGAGCGCGCATTCAACCACGCGCAGCTGGGACGGGTGAGTTACCAGCAGCTGACGCTGCGGCTGGCCAATGCGCCGGGATTGAAGCTGGTGATGCTGCTGTCGGCGTAAGCACGCCGCGCGGCGACTGCGGCCAACCTTGCTCAGCCATGCGTCATTGCAGACGGCGTGCGCAGCCAGCGCCAGCTCACCAGCACGCCGATGAAGGTCACCACCGCGGACACGGCAAAGGTCAGCGTCACCCCGCCATACGGCCACAGTACGCCGCCGAGCAGGCCACCGGCGCTGCCGCCGATGCCGAAGGAGGCAATCACGTACAGCCCCTGGCCGCGCGCCTGGTGCTGCTCGGCAAAGTAGCGGTGGATCAGCCCCACCGCCGCCGCGTGGTGCACGCCGAAGGTGAAGGCGTGCAATGTCTGCGCGAACACCGCCACCGCCGGCTGCGCCAGCAGCAGCGCAATCAGCACGAAGCGCAGCGCGGTCACCAGCAAGGATGCCAGCATCAGCTGCTCCAGCGTGAAGCGCGCCATCAGCCGCGGCATCAGCAGGAAGACGCCGATCTCGCAGATCACCCCCACCGACCACAGCCAGCCGATGGCACTCTTGCCGTAGCCGGCCTGCTGCAGGCCGATCGAATAAAAGGTGTAGTACGGCCCCATGCCGAAGGCGAGCAGGAAGCAGCAGGCAAACAGCGCCAGCACCTGCGGCCGCCGCAGGGTGCCGGCAATCGACTGTCGCGATGTACTGCGCGGCGCGGCGTGCACCTCCGGCACGAACCAGGCCGCCAGCGCGATCAGCAACAGCAGCGCCAGCACCGCCCACGGCAGATTGCGAAGCCCGAGCAGCTCCAGCAAGGCACCACCGACCAGCGACAGCGTGACAAAACCGATCGAGCCCCACACCCGCACCCGGCTGTAGCGCCCCGGCGTGGCGCGCGTCAGGTGCGCGGTGCTGGCCTCCACCAGTGGCAGCGCCGCCGCCCAGAAGAAGTGCGACACTGCCAGGCTGACGAACACCCACCAGAAGCCGTTGTCCAGCCCGACAAAGGCAAACGCCAGCGCCGACAGCAGCGAGGTCGACAGGATGATGCTGCGCCGCCGGCCACGCCTGTCGGCCAGCCAGCCCCACAGCCCCGGCGCCACGATGCGTGCCAGCGTCGACAGTGCCATCAGCACCGAGATCTGCACCGTGCTGAACGACAGCGATTCGAGGTACAGCCCCCAGAACGGACCGAACAGGCCCTGGAAGGCGAAATAGCTGAAGTAGAACGCGGCGAACGGACGCAGGTCGGCAACGGCGGGCATGGCGGATTTTCTTTCAGGCAAGGGCAAAAACAGGCGCGGGGCGGCATGATAGCGCCATTGCCGGCCCCCGCCTATCGCTCACCAGCTGTCCTTGAAACGGGAGATGTCGCGGCGCGCCTTTTTCGTCGGCCGGCCATCGCCGTGCGGATAGCTGGCGTGTTCGGCCTTTTGCAGCGCGATCTGGTGTTCGCGCGCGGTCACCGATGCCTCGCTCTCGCTGTACAGCAGCTGCGCCTCTTTGGCCGGCCGTCGCTGCGTCGCCAAGGCCAGGATGGTGACCTTGTACTCCAGCCGCTCGATGCGGATCAGCAACTGGTCGCCCTCCTTCGCCACCCGCGAGCCCTTGACCCGCTCGCCGCCGACCAGCACCCGGCCCAGCTCCAGCGCCTCGTGCGCCAGCTGCCGCGTCTTGTAAAAGCGCGCCGCCCACAGCCACTTGTCCAGCCGCACCTTGTCGTCATCCGCACCTGCGGCCAACCTTGCCTTGCTCATGGCGCCACCTGCCACGCCGCCTGCAGCAGCCCCGGCAGTTCCAGCTGCAGCCGATCACCGCCCTGCAACCGCCCCACCCCTTCCGGCGTACCGGTAAACACCAGGTCGCCGGCACGCAGGCCGTAGATGCGCGACAGGTAGCTGACGATGGTCGCCACCGGGAACTGCATCAGCGCGGTGTCGCCGTGCTGGCGCAGCTCGCCGTTGATGCGAAGGCTGAACTGCAGCCGCGCCGGATCGGCAACAAGGTTGGCCGCAACGAAATCCGACACACAGGCGGCGCCGCGAAAGCCCTTGGCCTTGGTCCACGGCAGTCCCTTGGCCTTGACCTCGGACTGCACGTCGCGTGCGGTCAGGTCCAAGCCGAGGCCGTAGCCGGCGATGCAGGACAGCGCGTCGGCTTCGTCGACGTGGTCGGCGTCCTTGCCGATCAGCAGCACCAGCTCGCACTCGTAGTGCACCTCCTGCGAGTAGTCCGGCAGCACGATGGGGCTGCCCTCGCGCAGCAGCGCCGCGTTCGGCTTCAGGAACACCACCGGTTCGCTTTCCACCGCGTTGCCAAGCTCGGCGGCATGGGCGGCGTAATTGCGCCCGATGCAGAACACCGTATTCACCCGCTGCGCGGTCCCCGACAGCTGCACGTGCATGAATGTTTCCTTATTCTGAAATGGGTATGAGTGGCCTGCCGGCCGCGGCAGTGCTGCCATGCAAAACGGGCCGGCGACAGGCAAAGCGCAGCCTCGGTTGCAGTATGATTTTCCTGTCGCCACAGGGCAACCTTGCCGCCACTGCGGCCAACCTCGCCAGCTCGCCTCAAACCAGCGATTGATGCATCGCAACATACCAAAAGCATGAGACAAGTTATACTGCTGCCATCATCCGCACCACCCGCCCGGACGGCTGTTCTTGCGGCTGCTGGCATGGCGTTTGCGAGCCCGCAACGATATTCCTGCGCTGCAACAATAAGGCGCTGTGTTTTGTCATAAAGCGGTGGTACAGTCGTAACCATCTACCGACAGTGCCAGCAAGAAAACAGCCTGCATGCAGGGCGGGATGGTGCTTGATCGTCTTTCCACTTTCGAAGGAGAACCAATGAGCCAGGAAACCCCCAACCCGCTGGACAGCTTTTTTGCCAATCTGTCCGAGGCCAATCAAAAGTGGATGCAGCAGTTCGTCAACTCCATGAGCAGCGGCCTGACACCGCAAGATGCCGCCAACCCGATGGCCGGCGCCTGGAACCAGATGGTCAACAACGCCACCCAGTTCATCGCGATGCAGAACAACCTGTACCAGCAGCAGATGAACCTGTGGATGCAGTTCCTGGGCCAGAATGGTGCTGCCGCTGCCCCGGCGGCGAGCACTGACCGCCGTTTCTCGGCACCGGAATGGAACGAGCATCCGTTCTACAGCTTCATCAAGCAAAGCTACCTGCTGACCTCGAAATGGATGACCGACCTCGCCGACCAGACCCATCTGGAAGGCGAAGACAAGGAACGGCTGGCGTTCATTACCCGCCAGTACGTCGACGCCATGGCGCCGACCAACTTCATGCTGACCAATCCGGAAGTGATCAAGCAGGCCATCGAGACCAAGGGCGAGAGCCTGGTCGAAGGCATGAAGAACATGATGGAAGACATCCAGAAGGGTCACATCTCGATGTCGGACGAAACCAAGTTCGAGATCGGCAAGAACATTGCCTGCACCCCGGGCGAAGTGGTGTTCCGCAACGACCTGATGGAGCTGATCCAGTACACGCCGACCACCGGCGAAGTGTACGAAAAGCCGCTGCTGATCGTGCCGCCTTGCGTCAACAAGTACTACCTGATGGACCTGCAGCCGGACAACTCCATGGTGCGCCACTTCGTGGCCCAGGGTTACCGCGTGTTCCTGGTCAGCTGGAAATCCGCGACGCCGGAGATGCGGCAGTACCAGTGGGACAACTACATCGAGGAAGGCGTGATCGCCGCGGCCGAAGCGGTGCGCAAGATCACCAAACAGAGCAGCATGAACGCGCTGGGCTTCTGCATCGGCGGCGTGATCCTCACCACCGCGCTGTGCGTGATGGAAGCGCGCGGCCTGAACTACATCGATTCCGCCACCTTCATGACCTCGCTGATCGACCACACCGATCCGGGCGAGATCAAGGTGTTCCTCGATGACAACTTCTTCAAGGGCCGCGCCGCCAAACTGGCTGCCGGCAACGGCGGCATCGTCAGCGGCAAGGAGCTGGGCCGTACTTTTGCCAGCCTGCGCGCCAACGACCTGGTATGGAACTACGTGGTCAACAACTACCTGCTGGGCAAGACGCCACCACCGTTCGACCTGCTGTACTGGAACAACGACGCGGTGGATCTGCCGATGCCGATGCACACCTTCTTCCTGCGCGAGTTCTACGACCGCAACGCGCTGACCAAGCCGGACAGCATCACGCTGTGCGGCGTCAGCATCGACGTGCGCAAGATCAAGGTGCCGGTGTACATCTTCGCCGCGCGTGAAGACCATATCGTGCCGTGGAAATCGGCCTTCGACGGCGTCAAGTTCCTGGAAGGCGCCGCCTCGCGCCGCTTCATCCTCGGCGCTTCCGGCCACATTGCCGGCTCCATCAACCCGGTGACCAAGGACAAGCGCAACTACTGGGTCAATGAAACCCTGGCCGCCGATGCCGATACCTGGCTGGAAACCGCGCAGAGCATGCCTGGCAGCTGGTGGAAAGACTGGGACGGCTGGCTGGCACCGCAGTCCGGCAAGAAAGTGGCCGCACCGAAGGCAATGGGCAGCAAGGAATTGCCGCCGCTGTGCCCGGCACCGGGTCTGTACGTGCAGGCCAAAGCCATGCCGCAACTGGCGGCCATGCAGTAATCAACCCGGTTCATGATTGTGCTACAGTGTTTCTTGTGCGTCGCACAACAGCACTGTAGCCAATAATAAGCAAACACACTCGTGGAGAAACTCTCATGCAAGATATCGTGATCGTTGCCGCCCTGCGTACCGCTGTCGGCAGCTTTGGTGGTTCGCTGTCCAAAATCCCGGCGCCGGAGCTGGGTGCAACCGTTATCAAGGGTTTGCTGGCAAAGACCGGCGTGCAGCCGGAAGCAGTGAGCGAAGTGATCCTCGGTCAGGTGCTGACCGCTGGCGCCGGCCAGAACCCGGCGCGCCAGGCGCTGATCAAGGCCGGCCTGCCGGTGTCGACCCCGGCCTCTACCCTCAACGTGGTGTGCGGCTCCGGCCTGCGCGCAGTGCACCTGGGTGCCCAGGCCATCGCCAACGGCGATGCCGAAATCGTGATCGCCGGTGGCCAGGAAAGCATGTCGCTGTCGCCGCACATCCTGCCGGGCTCGCGTGACGGTTTCCGCATGGGCAACGCCCAGCTGGTGGACACCATGGTCGCCGACGGCCTGACCGACGTCTACAACCAGTACCACATGGGCATCACCGCCGAAAACGTGGCCGCCAAGTACGAGATCAGCCGCGACGAGCAGGATGCGCTGGCACTGGCGTCGCAGAACCGCGCCGAAGCCGCACAAAAAGCCGGCAAGTTCGCCGACGAAATCGTGCCGGTACTGGTACCGCAGCGCAAGGGCGACCCGGTTGCCTTCGCCAACGACGAATACATCAAGGTTGGCAGCACCGCCGAATCGCTGGCCAAGCTGCGCCCGGCATTCAAGAAAGACGGTTCCGTGACCGCCGGTAACGCCTCCGGCATCAACGACGGCGCCGCCGCGGTGATGCTGATGACCGCTGCCAAGGCCGCCGAACTGGGCCTGACACCACTGGCCACCATCAAGTCCTACGCACTGACCGGCTGCGCGCCGGAAATCATGGGCATCGGCCCGGTCGCCGCCACCCGCAAGGCGCTGGACAAGGCCGGCTGGAAAGTGGAAGACCTCGACCTGGTGGAAGCCAACGAAGCCTTCGCCGCACAGGCTCTGGGCGTAGCAAAAGAGCTGGGCTGGGGTGCCGACAAGGTCAACGTCAACGGCGGCGCCATTGCGCTGGGTCACCCGATCGGCGCTTCCGGCTGCCGCGTGCTGGTCACCCTGCTGCACGAAATGCAGCGTCGCGATGCCAAAAAAGGCCTGGCGACACTGTGCATCGGTGGCGGCATGGGCGTGGCGCTGGCGGTAGAACGCAAGTAAGCCTGCCGCACGCAAAACCAAGCCGGAGCCTGCTCCGGCTTTTTTCATGCCCTATTCATTTACAAAAAGACAGACTATTGCGTCAATTGGCAAAATAATTTGCACAAAACACCCCGCCATCGCAGAATGCATACAATCTCCCACCGAGAAGCACGATGACGCACACCATCCTTACCCGCCTGGCCGCACTGCGCCGCCACATGCAACAGCAAGGCATCGCCGCCTGCCTGATTCCGTCCTCCGATCCGCACCTGTCCGAGTACCTGCCGTCCTACTGGCAGGGCCGGCGCTGGCTGTCCGGCTTTCACGGCTCAGTCGGCACCCTGATCGTCACCGCCGATTTTGCCGGCCTGTGGGCCGACAGCCGCTACTGGGTGCAGGCGGAACAGGAGCTGGCCGGCAGTGGCATCGCGCTGATGAAGATCCAGACCGTGGCGCAGCCGCTGCATCTGGACTGGCTTGCGGCCAACCTTGGCGCCGGCGACGTGCTGGCGGTGGATGGCGACGTGCTCGGCCTGGCCAGCGCCCGCGCGCTGCAGGACAAGCTCCTCGCCGCCGGCATCCCGCTGCGCAGCGACCTCGACCTGCTGCAGGCGGTGTGGCCTGAGCGCCCGCCGCTGCCGAGCCAGCCGGTATACGAACACCTGCCGCCCTACGCCGCCACTCCCCGCGCCGACAAGCTGGCCGCGGTGCGCCACGCGATGCAGCAGCACGGCGCCAGCCATCATTTCATCTCCACACTGGACGACATCGCCTGGCTGTTGAACCTGCGCGGCGGCGACGTCAACTACAACCCGGTGTTCATCAGCCACCTGCTGCTGAACGGCAGCGGCGGCACCCTGTTCGTCGGTGACGGCAAGGTCGACGTCAAGCTGATGGAAAGGTTGGCCGCAGACGGTATCGCCGTCGCCGGCTACGAGCAGGCCAAGGCCGCGCTGACGGCGCTGCCGGCAGACAGCCGCCTGCTGCTGGACCCGCGCCGCGTGACCCTCGGCCTGCGCGCCGCGGTCGCGGCCAACGTTGCCGTGATCGAGACCATCAACCCCAGCACCCTGCTCAAGTCGCGCAAGAGCGAGGCCGAGGCGCAGCACGTGCGCGACACCATGGTGCAGGACGGGGTGGCGCTGGCCGAGTTCTTTGCCTGGTTCGAGGGCGCGGTCAACCGCGAAGCCATCACCGAGCTGACCATCGACCAGCAGATCACCGCCGCGCGCGCGCGCCGCCCCGGCTTCGTGTCGCCCAGCTTCGCCACCATCGCCGGTTTCAACGCTAACGGCGCGCTGCCGCACTACCGCGCCACCGAGGCGCACCATTCCGCGATCGAGGGCGACGGCCTGCTGCTGATCGACTCCGGCGGCCAGTATCTGGGCGGCACCACCGACATCACCCGCGTGGTGGCGGTGGGCCAGCCCAGCGCCGAACAGAAACATGACTTCACGCTGGTGCTGAAAGGCATGATCGCGCTGTCGCGCGCGCAGTTTCCGCAGGGCACACTGTCGCCGATGCTGGACGCACTGGCACGGGCGCCGATCTGGCAGCACGGCATCGACTTCGGCCACGGCGTCGGTCACGGCGTCGGCTATTTCCTCAACGTGCACGAAGGCCCGCAAAGCATCTCGCGCTCGCAGCCGGACGCGACCATGGCGATGCTGCCCGGCATGATCACCTCCAACGAGCCGGGCATCTACCGCCCCGGACAGTGGGGGGTGCGCATCGAGAACCTGCTGCTGAACGTGGCCGCCACCAGCAACGAATTCGGCGACTTCCTCTGCTTCGAAACGCTGACCCTGTGCCCGATCGACCTGCGCTGCATCGAACGCACGCTGCTGAATCAGGAAGAAATCGACTGGCTCAACGACTACCACCACCGCGTGCGCGAACAGCTGGCACCACAGCTGGACGGCGCGGCACTAGTCTGGCTGCAGCAGCACACCCACGCGCTGTAACAGCAGCAGCCCCCTGCCGTCCAAGCTTGGCCGCAACACTGCGGCCAAGCTTGTTTCCGGCACGAGCCGTAGCGCCATCCCCGGCGCCGGCTGTAGTAAACTGGCGCTCCAGCCCGTCAGGATATTCATATGCGATACCCCCTCCTTGTGCTGCTCCTGCTGCTGGCCGGCTGCAGCCAGCTGAGCCGCGCGCTGGCGATCTACACCGAAGACTGGCCGCCGCTCAGCTTCCGCAACAGCCAGGATGGTGCCGCCGGCATGGCGGTGGAGGTGGTGCAGGCGCTGCAAAAGCGCACCGGTAACCGCAGTGTCATCCAGGTGCAGCCGTGGGCGCGTGCCTATCACCACCTGCTGAGCGAACCGGACGTGCTGCTGTTCACCGTGGGCCGCAATGCCGAGCGCGAAGGAAAGATGACGCTGCTGGGGCCGGTGGCGATCTCCAGCACCGACGTGTTCGCGCTGCGCGAACAGGCGCAGCAGCTGCGCGACATGGGTGACGTGCGGCGCCGGCTGCCGACCGCGGCCTATCGAGGCAGCATCTTCGAGAGTACCGCGCGGACCCACGGCTACAACGTCACCGCCACCACCGACCCGCAACACTCGGCCAGGATGCTGCTGGCCGGCCGCGTGCGCCTGTGGGCGGAGGGCAGCATCGTGGTACCGCAGGTGCTGCAGCGGCTGGGCGTGGCCGACAACACGGTGGAGCGCATCGCGACGCTGGACTCGCTGGCCCTGTATCTCGCCTTCTCCAGGGGCACGTCGCGGCAGCTGGTGCTGGCCTGGGAGCAGGCACTGCGCGACATGAAGCGGGACGGCAGCTTCCAGGCCATCCACAAGCGCTGGTTTCCGCTCAGCGCGCCGCCGCTGGAGGTGCTGCGCGTCGGGCTGGAGCCGTAGGCCCGGCCACACAACGGCCATGAAAAAACCCCGCTGTCAGACAGCGGGGTTTTTCGTGGTGAAGCCGGCCGGCGTAATCAGGCCTTGACCACCTTGGCAATCGCTTCGGCCACGTAGCCGATGTTCTTGCTGTTCAGTGCGGCCAGGCAGATACGGCCGGTGGAGACGGCGTAGATGCCGAACTCTTCCTTCAGGCGCTCGACCTGGGCCACGGTCAGGCCGGTGTAGGAGAACATACCGCGCTGCTTGATCACGAAGCTGAAGTCCTGTTCCACGCCCTGGGCCTGGATCGCTTCCACCAGGGCCACGCGCATGGCGCGGATGCGCTCGCGCATGCCGGCCAGTTCGTCTTCCCACTGCTGGCGCAGTTCCGGGCTGGACAGCACTGCCGCCACCACCGCACCGCCGTGGATAGGCGGGTTGGAGTAGTTGGTGCGGATCACGCGCTTCAGCTGCGACAGCACGCGGGCAGACTCTTCCTTGCTTTCGGTCACGATGGACAGCGCGCCGACACGCTCGCCGTACAGCGAGAAGCTCTTGGAGAAGGAGCTGGACACGAAGAACTGCAGGCCGGAGGCGGAGAACAGGCGCACCGCCACCGCGTCAGCCTCGATACCGTCGGCGAAGCCCTGGTAGGCCATGTCGAGGAACGGTACCAGGCCGCGGCTGCGGCAGGCTTCCACCACTTCCGCCCACTGGGCGTCGGACATGTCGGCGCCGGTCGGGTTGTGGCAGCAGGCGTGCAGCACAATCACGGAACCGGCGTCCAGGCCCAGCAGGAAGGCCTTCATCGCCTCGAAGTTCACGCCACGGGTCGCTTCGTCGTAGTACGGGTAGTTTTCCACGGTGAAGCCGGCGGACTCGAACAGCGCGCGGTGGTTTTCCCACGATGGGTCGCTGATGTAGACCTTGGCATCGGCATTCAGGCGCTTCAGGAAGTCGGCACCGATCTTCAGGGCGCCGGTACCACCCAGCGCTTCGGCGGTCACCACGCGGCCGGCGGCGATCAGCACGCTGTCGGCGCCGAACAGCAGGTTCTGTACCGCGGAGGTGTAGGTGGCCGGGCCTTCGATCGGCTGGTAGCCGCGTGGCGGCATCGCTTCCAGACGCACCTTTTCGGCGGCCTTCACGGCGGCCAGCAGCGGGATCTTGCCGTTGTCGTCGTAATAAACGCCGACACCCAGGTTGACTTTAGTCGGACGGGTATCGGCGTTGAAGGCTTCGTTCAGGCCAAGAATCGGGTCGCGCGGCGCCATTTCCACGGCGGCGAAGATCGAAGAGGACATGCGGGGCTCCAAAGTGTTGAATTGCTTGCTGCCGGCGGTGTACGGGTAGCCACCGGCCGGCAGACAGGGTGACAAAATCCGGATGCAGAAGTCTATCACGAGGCATCGCGCCGCGCTGCGGCAAGCAGCTTGACGTTTGTGCGGCAGGCTTGCGCCGATACGCGTCATGGCGGCACATCCTGCCCTGTTGGCGGCGATGCCGGCCGGCCACGCGCAGCCGATAGCCACAGCGGGGCAGCATTGTGTCAATTCCGCCCGGTCGGCACGATGCCAGCCGGCGCGGCGACCATTGCGGCCAACCTTGCGCGGCAGCACCCTGCCCGCTGCGGTCGGCGGTGAACGCGTGCTACCATCGCGCCTTTCCTTAGTGTCCGGCACCGACCCTCATGCACATCGTACGCTTTGCCGCCTGCCCGCCCAGCCCGTGGAAGAACGGCGGCGGCATCACCCGCCAGCTGCTGATCCGCCCTGCTGCGGCCAACCTTGACGACTTTGCGCTGCGCGTCAGCGTCGCCGATGTCGACAGCGACGGCCCGTTCTCGCGCTTTGACGGCATCGACCGCACCCTGACGCTGCTGGAAGGCGGCGGCCTGCAATTGCAGCGCGACGGTGCGCCACTGGCCACGCTGCAGGCGGACAGCCCGCTGCTGCACTTTGCCGGCGAGTGGCCGATCAGCAGCCAGCGCCAGGCCGGCAAGGTGCGCGATTTCAACATCATGACCCGTCGCAGCCAGTGCCACCACCGTGCCGAACGGCTGTCACTCGACGGCAGCCTGACACTGGCGCACGACGGCCCGCTGCTGCTGTTCGTGGCACAGGGGGACGCGGTGACGGTGAGTAGCGACGGGACTAGCGACACGCTGCAGCAGTTCGACCTGCTGTGGCGGGAGCATGCCGGCACGCTGCAGCTGCACAGCGACAGCGCCTGCCAGCTGCTGCTGGCGCATGTCGTGTTTGCTGGCGAGAGGAGCGACGGCGATGCCTGACGACATCGTCTCGCCCTGCGTCAAGCAATGCCAGCTCGATGCCAGCGGCCGCTACTGCACCGGCTGCCTGCGCACGCTGGCGGAGATCAGCGGCTGGGCCGCGGCCAGCAACGCACAGAAACAGGCGGCCTTGCAGCGCATCGCCAGCCTGCACCAGCCCTTGCCGCTGCGCGAGCTGAACTGCCGCCGTTGCGGCCAGGCGTTCCACTGCGGCACCGGCGGCGACAACGGCGGCTGCTGGTGCATGACGCTGCCGCCGCTTGCCAGCGCCGACGGCGGCGGCGACTGCCTGTGCCCGGCCTGCCTGCAGCAGTTGGCCGCAACGCGCTAGCCGCTTACTTCAGCATGTCGTAGGCCAGCTTCAGGATCAGCACGCTGACCAGCAGCAGGAACAGGATGCGCACGAAGCCGGCGCCCTTGCGCATCGCGATGTGCGAGCCGACCATGGCGCCGGCCACATTGCACACCGCCATCGGCAGCGCGTAGCCGAACAGCACGTTGCCGGTCGGGATGAAGAAGCTCAGCGCCGCGATATTGGTCGACAGGTTGACCACCTTGGCCGAGGCCGAGGCGTGCAGGAAGTCGAAGGCGAAAAAGCGCACGAACAGGAACATCAGGAAGCTACCGGTACCCGGCCCGAACAGGCCGTCGTAAAAGCCGATGGCGGCGCCGATCAGTACACCGACCACCAGCTCGCGGCGGCCGATCGCCACCGGCGCGTGCACCGCGCCTAGGGTCTTCTTGCGGAAGGTGTACACCGCCATCACGATCAGCAACACCAGCACCAGCGGCCGCATCACCGAAGCCGGGATCAGGCTCACCGCCGCCGCGCCGGCAAACGACATCACGAACGCCGCCGCCGCCGCCGGCAGCACCAGCCGCCACGGGATGGTGACCTGACGCAGGTAGGAACGGGCTGCCGACAGCGTGCCCATCGCCGAGGCCATCTTGTTGGTACCGAACAGCGCCGGCACCGAGGCATTCGGCAGCGCATTGAACAGCGCCGGGATCTGGATCAGGCCGCCACCGCCGACGGCGGCGTCGATCAGGCCGGCAAGAAACGCAAACGCGCACAAAAACGACAAAGTCAACATCAATAGCATTCCGGACGAGGCAAGCCGCGCATTGTACCCCTCACTGCCGGCGCCGCAACAGCACAGCCTGTTCCGCTGCCGCCGCGGCGATGTAGTGCTTCGCTTACAAGCACCGCTATCGCAGAATGGACGGCGAACCTTTCACTCCCCACCCGACCTCTCCGGTAGCACGCCATGGACACCACGCAACTGGGCTATCTCGCCGCCCTGCTCACCACCGGCAGTTTCTTGCCGCAAGTGCTGCATACCCTGCGCACCCGCGACACGCGCAGCATTTCATTGTCGATGTACCTGATGTTCGTGTGCGGCACCGCCACCTGGTTGCTGTACGGCCTGTCCATCGCGGCGCTGCCGGTGGTGCTGGCCAACGCGCTGACCCTACTGCTGTCATCGGTGATCCTGGTCATGAAATTGCGCGAGGTTGTCCGTACACGGACAGCAAAAAGCGCGCCGTAGCGCGCCTTGTCATTCGCTTGCGGCCAACCTTAGCGCCGCACCGCCAGCAGCGGCTCCAGCAGGCCGCTCAGTCCCATCCAGATGATTTGCACCCCCAGGCACAGCAGGATGAAGGCGGTCAGGCGCAGGAACACCACCGAGCCGGTCTGCCCCAGATAGCGGAACAGTTTGTCGGCATTGCGCAGGCACACCCAAATCGCCAAGCAAATGGTGGCTACCGCAGCCAGGCTGGCCACCGGCGCGATGGTGTAGCGCGCCAGCGCGGAACCGGTGCCGGTCAGCGAGGCGCCGATGGTGATCGCCACCGAAATCGAGCCCGGCCCCACCGTCAGCGGGAAAGTCAGCGGATAGAACGCGCGCTGCTTAAGCGCCTCGCGGTGCTCGCCCTGCGCCAGCTGCGGCGATGCCTCCGCCGGCGCGTCGTTGAGCATGCGCCAGGCGGCGATGGTGATCAGCAGGCCGCCGGACACCTGCACCACCGGCAGCGACACGCCGAAGAATTCCAGCACCACGCCACCGATATACATGCTGCCCAAGAGCAGCAGGAAGCAGTAGATCGCGATCCGCCGCGCCAGGAACGCGCGCTGCGCATTGCTGTTGTGCGAGGTCAGCGAGATGAAAAACGGCACCAGCCCGGGCGGGTTGATGATCGGCAGCAGCGCCGCCAGCACGAACAGGTATTTGCTCACAAACAGGGACAACATCGGGGTCATGGCCGGAAAACTCGCAGGGTGGGGGTACAGTCGCCGGATTCTAGCATTGCTTGCCCGCCGCCATGCCAGCGGCGTGCATGGCCACGCGATCAGCGCGGCACAAATACCGGTTTGCACGTAAAATCAGCGCATGAACGACCTGTTTGCCAAAGAACCCCACAAGCCGCTGGCCGAAGCGCTGCGGCCAAGCTCGCTCGACGACGTCATCGGCCAGCAACACCTGATCGGCAGCGGCAAGCCGCTGCGCATGGCGATCGAGGCGCAAGTGCCGCACTCGATGATCCTGTGGGGGCCGCCCGGCGTCGGCAAGACCACGCTGGCGCGCATCCTCGCCGGCGCCTTCGACGCCGACTTCATCCCGCTGTCGGCGGTGCT
The DNA here is from genome assembly GCF_024437575.1 of Vogesella sp. AC12. Classification (NCBI taxonomy): domain Bacteria; kingdom Pseudomonadati; phylum Pseudomonadota; class Betaproteobacteria; order Neisseriales; family Chromobacteriaceae; genus Vogesella; species Vogesella sp. AC12. The sequence continues at coordinate 31,218 of NZ_JANFNU010000005.1, read as the reverse complement.
GTCCGGCGTCAAGGACATCCGCGAGGCGGTGGAACGCGCCCACGCCACGCTACAGCGCAGCGGTCGCCGCACCATCCTGTTCGTCGACGAGGTGCACCGCTTCAACAAGAGCCAGCAGGACGCCTTTCTGCCCTTCGTCGAATCCGGGCTGCTGACCTTCATCGGCGCCACCACCGAAAACCCGTCGTTCGAGGTCAACGCCGCGCTGCTGTCGCGGGCGCAGGTGTACGTGCTGCAATCGTTGAGCCGGGACGAGCTGCTGGCGCTGTTCCGTCGCGCCGCGGCGCAGGGCGCGCTGGACGGACTGCAGTTTGACGACGACGCCCGCGACGCACTGGCCAGCTACGCCGACGGCGACGCGCGCCGTTTCCTCAACCTGCTGGAACAGACCCGCACCGCGGCACTGGCACGCAAGGTTGGCCGCATCGACAGCGCCTTCCTTGGCGAGGTGCTCAGCGTCAACGCGCGGCGCTTCGACAAGGGCGGCGACGCGTTCTACGACCAGATCTCCGCGCTGCACAAATCGGTACGCGGCTCCAACCCCGACGCCGCGCTGTACTGGCTATCCCGCATGCTGGATGGCGGCGCCGATCCGCGCTATCTGGCGCGGCGCATCGTGCGCATGGCGTGGGAAGACATCGGCCTCGCCGATCCGCGCGCGATGCAGATCGCCAACGACGCCGCGCTCACCTACGAGCGGCTGGGCAGCCCGGAAGGCGAGCTGGCGCTGGGGCAGGCGGTGATCTACCTCGCCATCGCCGCCAAGAGCAACGCCGGCTACAAGGCCTACAACGCGGCGCGTGCCTTTGTGGCGCAGGACCAGTCGCGCCCGGTGCCGGTGCACCTGCGCAATGCACCGACCAAGCTGATGAAGGAGCTGGGCTACGGCCACGACTACCGCTACGCCCACGACGAACCGCACGGCTACGCCGCCGGCGAAACCTATCTACCGGAAGGCCTGGAAGACGTACGCTGGTACGAGCCGGTGCCGCGCGGACTGGAAAGCAAGATCGCCGACAAGCTGGCCTTCCTGCGCCAGCTCGACGAAGACGCCAAATAGCCCGGCAGAAAGCGATGCCGTCGCCGGCGGCCTGCCGGGCAAGCCGTAACTCGCCCGCCGCGGCCGGCAAAATCGCCAGAACCAGTGCAAAGCGCCGTGTTTCAACACTGAAACACGGCGCTTTGCTGTCTGGCTGTCCAGAACCGGACGGCAGCCGTTAACGGTTTATGGCAAGCGCAGCTGCCAGGCGCCGTCACCGTTCTTCGACAGCAATACCCGCTCACTGCCGCCGCCAACGCGGATGCGGCAGCTGAAGGTGTCCGGCTGCTGCGCCAGCGCGGTGCAGTCCTGCTTGGCGTAGCCTTGCTGCTGGCTGGCCAGCAACGGCGAGTAATCCAGCAATGCCTGCCAGATGTCGTCCGCCGACGGCTCCGCCGGGCCGAACAGGCGGCCCAGCCACGCCTTCAGGCCGGTGCCGGCCTGCTCGCCGGCCCGCTCGATGCCTTCCTTGGCCAGTGCCTGCATGAAGACCGCCGCCTCCAGCGCCTGGCGCTCGCCATCGTCGGCCACCTGCCAGCGGCCATCCTTGCGCAGCAGCATGATGCGCGCCTCGCCCTTGCCCGCCTCGCCAAACAGCTCGCGGCGGATGGCCGGCGTCAGCCACGCCACCGGCTGACGCGGCTGGAAGTCGTAGCGCACCTGCGACACCAGCAGCTCGCCCATGGCCTGTGGCGGCGACCACTGCGTCACCGTCACCGCCTCGATGCCGCTGCCGACACACAGACGGCCGTCCACCACCGCCGTCCGCGCCAGATCGGTCTGCTGGTATTCCAGCTGCTCGCCGAAAAAGCCGTTGCTGATCTTTTGCGGCGCGGCATACAGGCCGGCCTTGACCAGTTCGCCGAGCCAGGCGTTGCTCGCCTGGTCGAACGGACTGGTCACCAGCGACTGCTTGCCATAAGGCAGATTGCGCAGACACACCTTGCGCCGGTAATCGGCATCGTGCTGGGCCAGATGCTGGTTGATCGCCGCCATGAACACTTCCCGGGACGGTTCTTGCGGCTGCAACCAGTACCAAGCCGCCGCGGCCAGCAGCAGCAACAGCGCGACCCCGCCACCCAGCCATGGCCACGGCAGGCGGCGGGCCGGCAACGCCGGGGTTAGCGGCGCGTCGAGCTCGGTCGCCGCGCTAGCGGACGGCTTCGCCTCCGGCGCTGGCGCCGCCGCTCTTGGCTTCAGCGGCTTGCCGCAGGCGTCGCAAAAACGGGCGTCGGCTTCGTTGACCGTGCCGCACTGGGTGCAAAAGCGGCTCATCAGTCGTCCTTTACCGGTTTGCCGCACTCGCCGCAGAAGCGGTCGTCGGCGTCTTCCAACAGCGCCTTGCAGTGCGGGCAATGCGGCAGCGCCATGGCAGTGTTGGCGGCGGCAACCGGTGCCGGTGTCGCCAGCTGCTGTTTTTGCTCCTCGATCTTCTGCTTGATCTGCTGCGTCTTCTGCTCCAGCTGTTGCTGGCGACGCGCCAGTTCCTGCTCGGTGGCGCTGACATCCAGCCCGTCAATCGACGACAGGTAGATCTGGCAGCAGCCCTGCAGCGCAATCAACCCCGGAACGATCATCGCCGCAGCCAGCAGCAGCGACGAACCCAGTCCGCCGGCGATGACATAGCCACCGCCCTCCCCCATGCCGCCCATTGCCATCATCGCCATCGACTGCATGCCGAGGCCACCGATGCCGCCCAGAATGCCGGCCGACATGCTCATCACCATGCCCAGCCCGGAAAACACGATACCGCCGATGATGCCGGCCGACACCAGCACCACCAGCGCCAGCACCAGCTCCTTCACCACCACCGACACCAGACGCTGGCGCGCGATCGCCAGCAGATTGACCAGCGTTTCCCGCACCGAGGCACCGCTCCACACTGCCGACGCCGCCAGCGGGTAGAACACGTAGGCCAGCGCGAAAAAGGCAAAGCCCAGCAGCAAGGCGCTCAGCGGCAGCACAAAGGTGAACAGCAGCGGCCCCAGCAGCGGAATCTTGCACAGCAGCAGCACGATGGCGACCAGCAAGAGCAGCAACAGCATGCCACCCAGCGCCACCAGCCCGACCAGCAGCAGGCGGTGGCTGCTGAACAGCGACGCCATCACCGCCGCCGCCATCTGGCGCGACTGTCCGCTGCGACTGGCATCCATCAGCATGATGCCAACCGCATTGACGCCATAAAACGCCACCAGCCACGACAGCAGCGCCCCCAGGAACAGGCCGAAACTGCTTTGGGTCAGGGCCAGCACGCCAAACACCAGCGCCGCCCCCAACAGGCTGGCCGCAAACAGCGCCAGTGCCCGCCAGTTGCCCAGTGCCTCGGTAGCATCCAGCAGCGAGCCGGTATTTTTAAGTTGCTGCGACATTTTCATCAGGATCATTCTCCAGTTATGGCAGTGAGCGGCTTATTGCAGGCCCAGTTGTCGTTTCAGTTCTTCTTTCTTGCGCCGGATTTCATCATGCTGGCTGCTGGCTTTCGCCTCGTCCTTCGGTGCGGTCTTGGCGACCGGCGCCACAGCAGCAGGCTTGGTCGCCGGCTTGATCTCCGGCATCGGCTGGGGCACAGCCAGTTCATCGTTCGCCGGCGCCGGCGCCGGGATCGGCTCTGACGCCGGGCTCTGTACTGGCGGGGCCGCGACGACCGGCGTCACCACTGGCGCCACCGCCGCTGCGGCGCTGCTGCCGGCCGGCAGCTTGGTCTGTTCCTGCAACGGACCGGTGCCCGGCTGCAAGGCAATCGCGGCCGGCTCCGACGCGGCCGCCGTCGACGCCGGCTGAGCGCCGCTGCTGAACACGCCGCTCAGCATCACCGCGGCCGCCACCATGCCCAGCAGCAGGGCGCCAAGCGCCCAGTGCCACCACGGTCGTGCCACCGGCGCCATGGCCGTCGCAACGTTGGCCGCAACGGTACTGGCGGGATTGGCCGCCTCCGCTACGACGCTTGATGTAGTCGGCAATGCGCTGTTGCCATTGCCGGCGACGGGTGCCGGCGCAAACGTGGCCGCAGCCGGCGCCGATGAGACTCTGGGTTCCGCTTCGGGCGTCTCTGGCAGGTTCGTGGCGGGTGCATCGGCCGGGGTCGCCGTTGTGACCGCGCCGGCGGCCAAGCTTGCCACTGCGCTGTCGATTGCCGCGGACACCTGCGCCGCACCGGCCACCGCCGCTTCGACCCGCAGCGCCACCGCGCTGGCATCCGCCGCAGGGGATGGCGTATGCGCAGGCTGCGCTATGCCCTCGCCCACCGAACCGGCAGCCGCCACAGCGGCAGGAACGCCTACAGGCGCAGGCTGCTCGCTGGCACTCGCTACCACCGCGACGGCAACCATGCTTTCCGCGGCCACCGCCACGGACGGCGAAGTGGTCGGCACTTCGCTAGCCGCCGCCGTCGCAAATACTGGCTCAGGCCCCGGCTCACGCTGCGCGAGGGCTTCGGTAACGACCACCGCCGTTTCCAGCGAAGACGGCTCGTTGCTGGCGACCGGCACTGCGACAGGCACCACTGGCGCGGCGGCACTGTCCGGTGCTGGCTCAGCGACAACGACCGGCGCCAGCGGCTCACGGCTGGTGATGGTTTCGACGGTCACATGCGCCGCGGCCGGCGCGGTCATCGGCGCCGCTTCCGGCACGACCACCTCCGTAGCAAGAGGCGCCGGTTCGGCGCTGGTCAGCGCAGGCTGGCTGCCCTCCTCGTCCGTCCGCGACGCGGCCACGTCGCGGACTGCAACGACAACAGGTTCAAGCGGCACGGCAGCCGCGACCGCTCCGGTTGCGGCACTGGCTGGCACATCGGCAGCCGCCGCCACAGTGGTGAGCACGGTGGCGGCAACTGGCGCAGCGGGTGGCGTCTCTTGTGTGCTATCTGTTGCGGCCAACATGGCACTGCCGCAGTGTTTGCAGAACTTGCGGCCGGCACGGTTTTCCTCGCCGCAGGCCGGGCAGGCACAACTGTCGCTGACCGGCGTCGCCGCTGGCGGCGCGGCCGGTACGGACTGCAGCGCGTGACCGCAATTCAGACAAAAACGCGCACTGTCGCGATTGACGGCGTGGCAGGCGGGGCAATCAGCCATGAACATTCCTTACTTTGCAAAATGAAAACGGCACTCGCCGGCGAGTGCCGTGGCATTGAATTACTTGAACAGGCCCTTGCCGAAGCTGACCACGCTGTCGATCATGCCTTTGAACGGATCCTGCCCCAGGTTTTCCTGCCGCTCGCCGAGGATGATGATGTCGGTGCGGCGGTTCATCTGGCGACCGGCTTCGGTCGCGTTGTCCGCCAGCGGCCGGCTCATGCCGTAACCCAGCGCCTTGATGCGCGTCTTGGGCACGCCACGATCGACCAGCGCCTTCATCACCGACAAGGCGCGCAGCTCGGACAGGTCCTGGTTGAAGTCGCGGCCACCGACACTGTCGGTATGGCCCTCGATCAGGACATTGCTCTTGGTACGCGAGGTCAGCAGGCCGGCCACCTGATCGAGGAACGGCCGCGCCGAGGCTTTCACTTCGTACTGGCCGGAGTCGAACAGGATGGAATCGGAAGAGCGGATTTCGACCCCCCGCGTGGTCTGGCTGACAGACACCCCCTGATTCGCTTTCGGCAGCGCACAACCGGTCACCACCGCGGCCGCAAGGCACAAGGCCATAACATGAGCTCTGGACACGTTTTTCCCCTGACATTCAAAATCAATCATTAATATCCGTTACAAGTATTACATAACGTTTGCATGTTACTTTAATCTTTCCGGCATAAGCCCTGCGCAATGGCCCTGCAATCCATGCTCTTAGCGGCGGTGCGGCCACTTTTTCGACTGCCAGCCACACGCCGGCGGCACGGCAAAACGGGACAACTGCCCCCTGCTGCCGGTAAACTTGCGGGGAAACTTTGTGCCGGCGGGCGCAACCGCGGCCGCGAGCGAGACCCGCGCGTGCCGTGTTGCCGGCCACACCCTACCCGAGACAGAAATACAGGACTGAAAACAATGCTGGATATTCAACTGCTGCGCAGCAATATCGATGAAGTGGCGGCCCGTCTGGCCAGCCGTGGCTACACCCTGGAAACCGACGCCTTCAACACGCTGGAGGCGGAACGCAAGTCCCTGCAAACCCGCATGCAGGAACTGCAATCGCAGCGCAACAGCAGCTCGAAACAGATCGGCATCGCCAAGAAGAACGGCGAAGACGTGTCCGCCATCATGGCGCAGGTCGCGTCGCTGGGTGACGAGCTGAAGGCCGCCGAAGAAGCCTTCGCCGCGGTACAGAACCGCATCGACAACTGGCTGCTGACCATCCCCAACCTGCCGCACGAATCGGTGCCGGCCGGCGCCGACGAAAGCGGCAACGTGGAAGCCCGCCGCTGGGGCACGCCGCGCGAGTTCGACTTCGAAGTCAAGGATCACGTCGATGTCGGCAGCCCGCTGGGCCTCGATTTCGAGACCGGCGCCAAGCTGTCCGGCGCCCGCTTTACCGTGCTGCGCGGCCAGATCGCACAGCTGCACCGCGCGCTGGCGCAGTTCATGCTGAACACCCACACCGACAAGCACGGCTACAGCGAGACCTACACCCCGTACATCGTCAACAGCGACGTGCTGTACGGCACCGGCCAGCTGCCGAAATTCGCCGAGGACATGTTCCGTGTCGAGCGTGGCGGCGAAGCAGCGGCCCAGGCGCAGTACCTGATTTCCACCTCGGAAATCACCATGACCAATATGGTGCGCGAGTCGGTGCTGAAGCACGACGAACTGCCGCTGAAGTTCACCGCCCACTCGCCGTGCTTCCGCTCCGAAGCCGGCGCCTACGGCCGTGACACCCGCGGCCTGATCCGCCAGCACCAGTTCGACAAGGTGGAGATGGTGCAGATCGCGCATCCGGATCATTCCTTCGCCGCGCTGGAAGAGATGGTCGGTCACGCCGAGGTGATCCTGCAGGCGCTGGAACTGCCGTACCGCGTGGTGACGCTGTGCAGCGGCGACATGGGCTTCGGCTCGCACAAGACCTACGACCTGGAAGTGTGGCTGCCAGCGCAGAACACCTACCGCGAGATCAGCTCCTGCTCGAACATGGGCGACTTCCAGGCGCGCCGCATGATGGCGCGCTTCAAGGACGCCGACGGCAAGAACCGCTACGTGCACACCCTCAACGGCTCCGGCCTGGCGGTGGGCCGCACGCTGGTGGCGGTACTGGAGAACTACCAGAACGCCGACGGTTCGGTCACCATCCCGGCGGTACTGCGTCCGTACATGGGCGGCAAGGACAAGATCGGCGGCTGACCCCGCGCCAAGGTTGGCCGCAAGCGTTGCGGCCAACCTTGCAGCAAAAAGCCGACGCATTGCGTCGGCTTTTTTGCGTCCGGCCCCGGCGGGGGACGGCTAGCACAGCAGGTGCTGGAAGTCGGCGGCGGTTTGCGGCTTGCCGAACAGGTAGCCCTGTGCCTGATGACAACCCTGACCGATCAGGAACTCGCGGTGGGCCGGCCTTTCCACGCCCTCGGCCACGATGGACAAGCCCAGGCTGCGACCCAGCGAAATCACCGCCGAGGCGATGGCGGCATCGTCCTTGTCACGATCCAGATCCTTGATGAAGGAGCGGTCGATCTTCAGCACCTGCACCGGCAGGCGCTTGAGGTAGGCCAGCGAGGAATAGCCGGTACCGAAATCGTCGATCGCCAGCGTGATGCCCATCGCGCGCAGTCCTTCCAGCGCCTTCATCACCTCGCCGTCACTGTCCATCGCCGTGCTTTCGGTGATCTCCAGCTCCAGCTGCGAAGGCGGCAGCCCGGTCTGCTGCAGCACCTGCGCCACCGTTTCCACGATATTGCCGAACTTGATCTGGCGCCCGGACAGGTTGACCGCCACCCGGCCGCCAAAGCCGCAACGGTCGGCCCACAGCTTGGTCTGGCGGCAGGCTTCCTGCAGCACCCAGGCGCCGATCGGCACGATCAGCGCGCACTCCTCGGCCACCGGGATGAATTCCACCGGCGGCACAAAGCCCATTTCCGGATGTTGCCAGCGGATCAGCGCCTCCATGCCCACCAGCGCACCGCTGGCGAGATCGACCTTGGGCTGGTACCAGACCTGGAATTCGTCCTTGATCAGCGCGCGGTGCAGGCTGTACTCCAGCTTCAGCCGTGCCATGGCACTGGCATTCATGTCGGCGGTGTAGAACTGGAAGGTGTTCTTGCCGCGGTTCTTGGCGCGGTACATCGCGGCATCGGCATTGACCAGCAGGCTGTCGGCGGTGCGACCATCGTCGGGAAATACCGCGATACCGAGGCTGGCGGAGACAAATACCTTGCTGTTACCGCCCAGCACCAGTTCGCCGGTAATGCTGTCCAGCATGTCCTGCGCCATGCTGGCCAGCGTGGTCAGGCTGCCGCTATTGGGCAGCAGGATGGTGAACTCGTCCCCGGCCAGGCGCGCCACGGTGCTGCTGCCCGGCGCCTCTTCCTGCAGCCGCTGCGAGATTTTCACCAGCAGCTCGTCGCCGGCCTGGTGCCCCAGCGTGTCGTTGATCAGCTTGAAGCGGTCAAGATCGATGAACATCAGTGCAAAGCGCTGCTGCTGCTCGCGCGCCTGCTCCACCGCCGCTTGCAGCTTTTCCGCAAACAGGGTGCGGTTGGGCAGCCCGGTCAGCGCATCGTGGTTGGCGAGGAAATGCAGCCGCTCCTCCGCCTGCTTGCGCTGGGTGATGTCGGCAAACACCGCGACGTAGTGCTGGGTCACGCCCTGATCGTCGCCGATGGCGGTGATGGTCAGGTGTTCGGTATAGAGCAGGCCGTTCTTGCGGCGGTTGATCACCTCGCCCTGCCAGAAACCGTCGCTTTTCAGCTGCCGCCACATGTGCTCGTAGAAATCCGCCGACTGACGCCCGGACTTGAGCAAGGCCGGGGTATGGCCGATCGCCTCGTCGCGCGAGTAGCCGGTGATGCGGGAAAACGCCGGGTTGACCGACTGGATCAGCCCCTTGCTGTCGGTGATGACGATGCCCTCCATCGTCGACTCGAACACCTTGTCCGCCATCAGCAGGCTCTGCCGTGAGCGCAGCAGCGCCTCGTCGCGCTCGCGCAGCGCGTGATGCAGCTCGGCGAGGAATTCCTGCTCGATGGTGGCGAGGATGTCGGACATGCCGATGATGGTCAGCAGCTGGCCGCTGCCGTCGGTGACGCCGAGATGGCGCAGCTGGTGCTCCAGCAGCACCTTGCGCGCGGCCAGCAGGGTCATGTGCACTGGCACCGTGCGCAGCGGATGGCTGGCAAGATCGGCTACCGTCAGACCGCCGCGCGGCTGCGCCAGGTGCTGCAGCATGTCGCGCTGGGTGAGGATGCCCCAGCTGCCGTCGGCGTAGGTCACGCCCAGCGCCTCGGCCTTGTGCTCGCGCATCAGCCGGGTGGCGGCGCCGATATCGGCACCGGCGGCGATGGTGGCCAGCGGCACATGCACCATCGCGTCCAGCCGCTTCAGGCGCAGGAAAAACTCGGCTTCCTGATTGATGACGATGTCGGTGGTCGACACCACGCCCATCACGCGGTCGCCGCCCGGCTCGGTCACCACCAGATGGCGCATGCGCTGCTTGTGCAGCAGCGCGGTGACTTCCTGGATGGTGGCATTGGCGGCAATGGTGCGCACCGGCGACGACATCACCGCCGCCACCGGCGTCGAGGCCACCCCCGGCTGCTGCAGGTCCAGCCGGACCGCGTCGCTCTCGGTCCACACCCCGACCGGCCGCCCGCCCTCGTCCATCACGATAATGGCGCCACAGCGCTCACGGCACATGGCAAAAGCCGCCTCGCTCACCGTGGCGGTGGGCAGGCAGCTCAGTACCTGGCGTGACAGGATAGACTCGACGGACCGGGAAAACGACACGCAATCAGCTCCAGACATTCGTTAGACGGTGCAGTAACTATTTATACTGAACACCGTCATTTGATAATGATTAATAGGAAATAATCTTACCACAAGCAGGGTTATTCCTTCACGCAAAAACCCGCCCATTCATGACAAAAGCCTGATCCGTCGTTCGGCGTCGCCCGCCCCGCCGCTCACACCGGCAACGGGATGAACTCGCTCTCGCCGGGCACCATGGCAAAGCGGCCGGCCTGCCAATCGTCCCGCGCCGCCGCCAGCAGCGCCTTGTCACTGGCCACGAAGTTCCAGTCCAGGTAGCGCGGCCCATCCAGCGCTGCGCCGCCAAAGAGCACGCCCTGCACGCAGGCGCTGGCACGCAACTCGCGCGCACTGTCGGACAATATCACCAATTCGCCGGCGCGGATGACCTCACCGTCGACCTGCACCTCGCCCTCGATCAGGTACAGCGCGCGCTCGGCTACGTCCTGTGGCAGCGACAGCACGCCGCCGCCCTGCAACTGCCAGGCGGCATACAGTGTCGGGGCAAAGGTTTTCACCGGCGACACCATGCCGAAGGCGGTACCGATCAGCAGCTGCACACTGCCACGTTCGAAGTCATGCTGCGGCAACACGGCCGCCGGGTAGTGATAGAACGCCGGCTCGCAACGCTCCAGCGTCTGCGGCAGCGCCAGCCACATCTGCAGCCCCTCCACTGCCACGCTGGCGGCACGGATGTCGGCCGGAATGCGCTCGGAATGGACGATGCCGCGCCCGGCCACCATCAGGTTGATGGCGCCCGGCTCGATGCGCTGCACCGTGCCCAGGCTGTCGCGGTGCATCATCGCGCCCTGGCTGAGGTAGGTCACGGTGGCCAGACCGATGTGCGGGTGCGGGCGCACGTCGCCAGCGGTGCCGGCGGCGACGAAATACGCCGGCCCCATGTGATCGAGAAACACGAATGGTCCGACACTGCGCATACCGCGCACCGGCAACAGGCGCCGCACGACAAAGCCGATGTCCTGCTGGCGCGGTTCAATACGCTGGCTGATGGCACTCATGGAAAAACTCCGCATCAATCAAATGGAAAAAAGGTTGGCCGCAACACCTGCGGCCAACCTTGTGCTGCATCAAGCCAAACGGCCCTGCTGGTAGTCGGCAAACGCCTGCTCCAACTCGGCGCGCGTATTCATCACGAACGGGCCGTACTGTGCGATCGGCTCGCGCAGCGGCTGGCCGGACAGCACCAGCACGCTGGCACCGTCGTCGCTGTGCAGGCGCACGCCGTCACCGTTGTTGCCGAGTATCGCCATGCGCTGCTGCGGCACGCTGACGCCGGCGATGCTGACGCTGCCGTGGTAGACGTAGACAAAGGCATTGTGGCCGGCGGCGATGTCGATGTCGCGCGTGCCGCCCGCCGGCAGCTGCAGGTCGAGATACAGCGGCTCGGTGTCCGGCTGCCGGATCGCCCCTACCTGCGCACGGTACTGGCCGGCGATCACCTTCACCGCCACGCCGTCCGCCTCCTGCAGCAGCGGAATCTCCGCCGCCGGGATGTCGCGATAGGCGGCAGGGATCATCTTGCGCGCCGCCGGCAGGTTGATCCACAGCTGGAAGCCGTGCATCAGCCCGTCCTCCTGCTCCGGCATCTCGGAATGGATCACGCCACGGCCGGCAGTCATCCACTGCACGCCGCCCGGCCCGAGCAGGCCTTCGTTATTGCCGCTGTCGCGGTGGCGCATGCGCCCGGCCAGCATGTAGGTCACCGTCTCGAAGCCGCGGTGCGGATGCGACGGGAAACCGGCGATGTAGTCGCCCGGATTGTCGGAGCGGAATTCATCCAGCATCAGGAACGGGTCCAGCCGCCGCTGCAGGTTTTGCGTCAGTACGCGCGTCAGCTTGACGCCGGCACCGTCCGAAGTCGGCATGCCGCTGACTTGCTGTTCGACGGTTCGTGATTGCCATTGCGGGTCGGTCATGGGGTGGCTCCTGGTCTGGGGTTGATGGAAACACTATACAAACCGGCCATTCGATAAAAAAGCACAAAAATCTGCAGCCCATGTTCAAAAAAACTGAGCAGGAATAAAAACGGCGCAAGGTCTGCACCTTGCGCCGCGTTGGCCATCAGCGGGGAGCGTTTACACGCGCTCGCCCCACAGGTCGTGCTCGCTGGCATCGACGATTTCAACCTCGACAAAATCACCGACCGCAAGGCCGGCCGCGTCCTCGACAAACACCAGGCCGTCGATCTCCGGCGCATCGGCGTAGCTGCGGCAGACCGCGGTGCCTTCCTCGTCGATCTCGTCGACCAGCACCTGCAGGCGCTGGCCGATGCGTGCGGCCAACCTTGCGGCACTGATCTCGGCCTGTACCGCCATGAAGCGCTCCTTGCGTTCTTCCTTCACCGCATCCGGCACCGGGTCCGGCAGCTCGTTGGCGGCCGCACCCTCCACCGGCGAGTAGGTGAAACAGCCGACGCGGTCCAGCTGCGCCTCGCGGATGAAGGCCAGCAGCTCCTCGAAGTCTTCTTCGGTCTCGCCGGGGAAGCCGACGATGAAGGTGGAGCGGATCACCAGCTGCGGGCAGATCTCGCGCCACTTCTTGATGCGGCCGAGCACGTTGTCGCTGTTGGCCGGCCGCTTCATCAGCTTCAGGATTTTCTGGCTGGCGTGCTGGAACGGAATGTCCAGGTAGGGCAGGATCTTGCCGTCGCGCATCAGCGGAATCACTTCGTCGACGTGCGGGTACGGATAGACATAGTGCAGGCGCACCCAGATGCCGTGCTTGCCCAGCTCCTCGCACAGCTCGGTCATGCGCGTCTTCACCGGGCGGCCGTTATGGAAGCCCAGCTTGTACTTGACGTCGACACCGTAGGCGGAGGTGTCCTGCGAGATGATCAGCAGCTCCTTGACGCCGGCCTTCGCCAGGTTCTCGGCTTCCGCCAGCACGTTCTGGATCGGGCGGCTGTCGAGGTCGCCGCGCATCGACGGGATGATGCAGAAGGTGCAGCGATGGTTGCAGCCTTCGGAAATTTTCAGGTAGGCGTAGTGCTTCGGCGTCAGGCGCACGCCGATGTCCGGCACCAGGTCCACGAACGGGTCGTGCGGCTTCGGCAGGTGATTGTGCACGTGCCCCATCACCTCGTCGGTGGCGTGCGGGCCGGTGACGGCCAGTACCGACGGATGGTTGTCGCGGATCACGTCGCCCTTGGCGCCGAGACAGCCGGTGACGATCACCTTGCCGTTTTCGGTCAGCGCCTCGCCGATGGCATCCAGCGACTCCTGCACCGCAGCATCGATGAAGCCACAGGTGTTGACCACTACCAGGTCGGCACCATCGTAAGTACCGGAAATTTCATAGCCCTCCGCACGCAGGCGGGTGAGGATCTGCTCGGAATCGCTGGCCGCCTTCGGACAGCCCAGACTGATAAACCCTACTTTTGGTGCAACGTGCGACATGGGACACAACCTTGAAGAAATTCAATACAGAAAGCCGGACGTTGCAACAACGTCCGGCTGTGAACTGCACATTATAGAAAAAACCGCGCGGGAAAAAAACTACTTCGGCGGGTTCTTGTCGTCGTCGCGACTCGGCGGGTAGGCCGGGAAGCCAAAGCCGCTAAACATGGTGCGCGCCTGTTCCTGCATGCGGTTCTGCATGTCGAGGAACATATTGGTGCTCTGGTCCAGATAGCTGGTCATCATGTTCTGCATCGCCGGGCCCTGGAAGTTGAGGAAGTCTCCCCACATCTTGGCGTTCACCATCGGGTTGTCACCGTAGATGGTCTTGGCCTGTTCCTGCATGCGCGACTGCAGCTGGGTAAACAGCTGCAGGTTTTTCTCAAGGAACGGCCCCATCATGCCCTGCATCGCCTGGCCGTAAAAACGGATGAACTGGGTCAGCACTTCGTAGCTGAACATCGGCGAGCCGCCGTTCTCCTCTTCCAGAATGATCTGCAGCAGCACGCCACGCGTGATGTCGTCGTGGGTTTTCGCGTCCACAACCTGGATATCCACATTATCCAGCACCAGCTGCTTCACATCGCCCAGTGTGATGTAGGAACTGGTGGCGGTATCGTACAAACGGCGGTTGGGGTACTTCTTGATGACCCGTTTTTCAACACTCATGTAACACTCCCAGCTTATTTTTCTGTTGTGTGGCGCCACATTATCATAAATGCAACACGGTAGAGCAAAACTTCTAGGCACCGATTTCTAAGTTACGCTACTATCAAATTGTCATTGTGCAGCGCAACAGACCGGTATGATGCGACAAAAAAAGTACAACAACAATGACGACACACCGGACCAGACCGAGTTACATCAACAGCGAGTGAGGGTATCCCAAATGATCAATCCAACCGAACAACTGAGCAAACTGTCCCTGAATGGTTTTGAGGCACTGTTCCGCGCCGCACAAATCTCCCTGGACAGCACTGAACGCCTGGTCAAGCTGAATTTCGAGCTGTCCAAGCAGTCGCTGGAAGAAAACGTCAAGCTGACTCGCGAACTGAGCAGCCTGAAAACACCACAGGATGCCCTGACCCGCCTGAACAAGCTGGCCACCCAGAATCTGGAACAGGCTGTCGCCAATTCGCGCAGCGTGTACGACATCGTGTCCGAAACCCAGGCCGAACTGGGCAAGATCGCGGAAAGCAACTTCAACGAGCTGAACAAGTCGGTAATCAGCAACATCGACCTGCTGAGCAAGAATGCACCTGCCGGTTCCGAAACCGCCGTCAACGCACTGAAATCGGGCATCGCCGCCAGCGCCGCCGCGATCAACTCGATGACCAAGGCCGCACAGCAAGTTGCCGAGTTTGCCGACTCCAGCGTCAAGGCCGCCAACAGCGCCACCGTGGATGCCGTGAAAACCGCCGCCAAGCGCTCGTCCGCAGCCTGAAATACGCCATTGCGCCGCAATGGCCAGCACAACCTGCCACCGCTAGCCCGTGGCAGGTTTTTTCATGGCGCCGCGCGCGGCCACGGCAAGCGTGCCGCCGGCAGCGCAACGCGTTACAATAACCGGCTACCAGTAACAGACGGACATACCGCAGCATGAAAATCAGCAGCAATTTCGACGCCGGCAGTATCGAGGTTATCGCGCTCAATAACTTTGAAGACATTCAGCTTCGCATCCGCAAAGATAATGCCTCCGATTTTGCCCAATGGTTTTACTTCCGGCTGCAGGGTGCCGCCTACGAGCTGTGCAAGCTGCGTTTCCTCAACATCAAGGAAACGGCCTATCCCAAGGGCTGGGAAGACTACCAGGCGGTGGCGTCCTACGATCGCGTCAACTGGTTCCGCGTGCCGACCTATCTGGACGGCGACGAGCTGGTGATCGAACACGTTCCGCTGGCCGGCAGCATCTACTACGCCTACTTCGAGCCGTACTCGCACGAGCAGCACCTGAACCTGATCGGCATGGCGCAAAGCTCCGGCCTGTGCCAGGTATCCGATCTCGGCTCGACGGTGCAGGCACGCGACGTCAACCTGCTGACCATCGGCCACGAGGTCGAGTCCGACCTCAAGATCTGGGTCATCGCCCGCCAGCACCCCGGTGAAACGATGGCGGAATGGTTTGTCGAAGGGCTGCTCACCCGCCTGCTCGACACCCAGGATCCGACTTCGCGCGCACTGCTGGACCGGGCCACCTTCTACGTGGTGCCGAACATGAACCCGGACGGCGCCATTCTCGGCAACCTGCGCACCAACGCCGCCGGTGCCAACCTGAACCGCGAATGGCTGAATCCGAGTCTGGAAACCAGTCCGGAAGTGTTTCATGTCCGCAACAAGATGCTGGAAACCGGCGTCGACCTGTTCCTCGATATCCACGGCGACGAGGCGATTCCGTACGTGTTTGTCGCCGGCACCGAAGGCGTGCCCAGCTACAACGAGCGCATCGCGGCACTGGAAACCGCGTTCAAGCAGCAACTGCGCGTGGCATCGCCCGACTTCCAGGATGAGCACGGCTACGACAAGGACGCCCCCGGTGCGGCCAACCTTGCGATGGCGACGGCCTGGGTCGGCAACCAGTTCAACTGCCTGGCCTATACCCTGGAAATGCCGTTCAAGGACAACGACAACCTGCCGGACGACGACTTCGGCTGGAATGGCCAGCGCAGCCTGCGTCTTGGCGAAGCCAGCCTGAGCGCCATTTACGGCGTGCTGAAAGACCTGCGCTGAAGCAGCACGACACGCAATAAAAAAGCCACGATGCACATCGTGGCTTTTTATTTGGCGGCAGCGGCTACAGCTGCCGGATCAGCTCGATCTCCACCTGGCACCAGTCGGCGCCCTTTTCCAGCACCCGCCCCAGCGCCACCAGAAAGCCCTTGTTCTTGGCAAACATCTGCAGCTTCTTGCCGTGTGCGTAGCTGAACAGCGGAATCAGCAGGGTATTGCACTTCACGCCGCCTTTCATCGCCGAGGCAAACAGGGCGATCTCGCCCTGATTCCACACCATGCCGACCGGCAGGGTCGGATCGGCATTGCGACCGTTCTCCGCCTTGGTGTACGCCGCCACCGGCCGCGAGCTCAGCAGCTGCAAACCGAGGTACATGCGCTCCTTGTCGTCACGCTTGATGCGACGCACGATGCTCAGGCTCCAAGCCTGCTGCCCGGCCTCTCGCGTCGCCAGCAATGCCCCCAGTGACAGCCACTCCGCACCTGCCGCCGGCAAGGACACTCCCAGACCGCTGTCGCTCTGGTTCTCGATATCCCACAGCTGCAGCTCGGTGCCGGTAGCGATCTTGACCACCTCGTCCTGGGCCACGTTTTTTTCACGACGGCGCCCGGTCAGGAAACCGTAAATGCGGATTTCGGCAACCTCTTCGACACTGACCGACGGGCTTTCCTGGCGATCGCCCTGTGCCAGGAATTCCTCATACTCGCGCACCAGCCGGTGCACCCCGCTCAGCAGGCGGCCAACCTCCAGCTGCTTGCTGGCCACCGGCACCCGCTCCGCACGCTCGAAGCGGAACGGCTTGACCGCCCACTCCCGCACCAGGAAGCGCAGCAGGCCCGGATCAACACCCCGGCTGAAACGCTCGCGCAGCGCCTGCGGCGTGGTGCCGCCGTCATACACCGCCAGCCAGGCATTCAGCTGATCAACCAGCTCCGTGGTGGACCAGACGCGAATACCCTGCAGTTGCGGCACATTGTGCGCACGACTCGGCGGAGACGCATGCTGGATATTGACGATGAAACTGCTTTCCCCGGAAAGGTCGCGGGACAGCGTCATGCGGTTGGACAGCATCAGCGCCAGTTGATAGGCGAAGTGAATCTGGCGGGAAGTCAGGTTGCCGCTGTTCAGCAGCGAGGTCATCAGGAACGCCAGATACAGGTCATGGATGGTCGTGGTTGCCTCGCCGGGGAACAGCTGCAACGGCACCGCATCAATGGCCTGCTCTTCGGCATAGCGGAACAGCTGGTTGACATTGCTCCACATCACCTCGTCCAGCGAGGCGTGTCGGTAGTAATGCCACAGCGTATTCTCGGTGAGATAGAACAGCATCTTGCCGATCACCAGCGGCAACAGCAGCCGGATCTGCGGTGCTTCCTCACCCTCGGGATCGAAACTCATGAAGCGCTGGAAGGCAGCCACCAGCTGGCGGCCATAGGACAGGATTTGCGCCCGCTGCTGCAGCTCGATGGCAGGCAATAGCTTGGAGCTCAGATACTGGGCGCACAATTGCTGGTGCACGATGTGCCCCAGTCGGTCCAGCTCGATGATGGCCTCCAGCGTGGCGACGCTCGGGCTGTCGATGTCCTGATTGAACTGCGACAGCAGCTTGGTGATCTGGTCATGGCTACCGGCAGCAAACTCCCGCTGGGTCGCAGCGTACCACTCGGTTACCGACTTGACGTCATCAAGGGGATGGGATTTGCGTTTATCGCCGAACGAAAAAAAATCCAGTTTTGCCATGACCTAAACCGAAGTTAAGCACTCACACAATCAAGCAGGCTCTCATTACCAGCGCATTCTATAATGAATCGTGAATGTTCCGCTGCAAAAGAAAACGCCGTGTTTGCACACGGCGTTTTGCTATCCACAACCCGTCAACTGATTTACACGCGCAGGCTATCCAGATCAATACCGGAATCCAGCAGTGCGACAACCCACAACGGCTTGCGACCGCGACCGGTCCAGGTCAGCGATTCATCGTTCGGATGGCGGTATTTGACTTCTACCGGTTTGCGGCCACTGGCCGTTGGTGCCACTTTGCCGCCGAGCACATCCTCAACACTGAAGCCATAAGCCTTGGCAATTTCAAGAATCTGTTTCTTGGCTTTGGCTTTTTCTTCCACTTCGCGACGGCGAACCTCAACATCAACGTCATTTTTCAGCTGCAGCAATTCGGCAAAATCGAGTGTACTCAAATCCATTTAAAACCCCCTTCAATAAACAAAGCCAGCCAGAATATACCGAAAACTAGATTACCAGCTGCCCTGCGTCAAGCACTATATTAAATTCTGAATTAACCCTCTTGCAAATCAGGGATTAAATACGGCGCCTCCAGCCGCAACAATTGCGAGTGCGGCACACCGGCAAGATAAGGCTGCCCAGCCCAGGCCGAGATTTGCATCACCACCAGTGCCAGATATTTTTTTGCTGCCAATGGCACGCTTAGCATCACCTTGCCGATAGCCTGCTCACCGGTTGCTTCAACCTGCACCTCCATGCCGGCAGCACACTCGTCAGCATTTACTTCCACCACAAACATGCGGCGTTTCACTTTGCCGAGATACTGGGTACGCGCCACAATTTCCTGACCCGGATAACATCCCTTGCGAAAACTGATACCACCGATCAGATCCAGATTCGCCATTTGCGGCACGAATGCCTCATAGGTTGCCTGCGACACCCAGGGAATACCGGCACGAATAAAGAAGGCGTCAAACAGGCGACTGGCCAGCAGCTTGCCGGCAAACTGCGGCAGCGCGGCGGCCTCTTCCGCCCCTAGGCAGGTAATACGGATCTGTTCGCCAATCGACACCACCGCGTGCTCGGCAGTACCCGCCAAGGCCGGTTCAAAAGCCGGGCGGCCAGTTTCCGCTGCGGCCAGATATTCGCCGACAATCACGCTGTCGACCACTTCGACTTTCACCTTGGCACGCAGGACAAACATGGAAAGGCGACGACGAAAAGCCTCGGCAATATCTTTTCGCAGCAGCAGAAAAAAGGTCTGCTCAATGCGCCACAACAGGAAACTGGCCTGCATCCGGCCCTTGGCATTGGAATAACTGCTCCATTGCGCCACACTGCCATCCAGTAATTTGACGTCGGAAGAAAATTGCCCCTGCAGGAACGATTCAGCATCGTCGCCATGTACTTTCAACAAAACAAACTGGGTGAGCACAGCATGGCCATCCTGATCGAATGACAACTCTTGCCGGCTCTCGCCACTGGCCAACACCACATCACCATCGGCATCGAGCATGGCACCATGCCGACTCAAATAAGCCAATACCTGCGACTGGTTCATCACTGTTCCTTTCTGAATTACGGGCCTCATCACGCCCCGTAAATGTCTGTTGGCCGGCTATCCATTCCATGCCGGCCACGTTATGATTTGCGGATGAAAAAATTCACTTTACTGCCAGCATTACTCGCTATTTTACTGTGGTCTTCCCTGGCCGCGTTAGGGGCATTTACCCAGCGCCTGCCGCCATTTCTGGTCACCGCCGTAGCGCTTTTTATTGGCAGCCTGCTCGCCATTCACCGTATCCGCGACTGGCAAGTAGCACCGCGCACCCTGCTGATTGGCGTCGCCGGCATCTTCGGCTATCACTGCCTGCTGTTTACCGCTTTTCGCACCGCACCGGCACTGGAAGCCAATCTGCTGAATTATTTGTGGCCACTGCTGATTGTCGTGCTTAGTCCGCTGTTCGGGTTGGGCAAATTGACCGGCCGCCACATTCTGGCGGCAACCGTCGGTTTTTGCGGCGCGGTATTGATTGTCAGCAAGGGTCAATTCGACTTTACCGACAGCCTGCCGATCGGCTACCTGTTCGCGATCGCCGCAGCCTTCACCTGGTCTAGCTACAGCCTGGCGACTCGCAAGCTGCCACCGTTCCCTAACGCGGCGGTCGGCGGCTTCTGCCTGCTTTCCAGCCTGCTTGCCGCACTCTGCCACTGGCTGTTCGAGCCGGCAATCGTTCCCAACAACGAGGAATGGCTGGCACTACTGCTGATGGGGATCGGGCCGCTGGGCGCATCGTTCTTCCTGTGGGACAAGGCGATGAAGGAAGGCGACCCGAAACAGATCGGCGCACTGTCCTATCTCACCCCCTTGCTCTCCACCCTGATCCTGGCGGTCAGCGGGCTGGGCGAACTGAACACCATTACCTGGATTGCCGGCGCCTTGATCCTGCTCGGCGCCACCATCGGCTCGCTCAGCCGCGGACGCTAACCGGCCAGTCTGCCACGGCCCGCGGCAGCATCCGCTTCGGGCCGGCTTGGCGTATGGCGCACAAGCCGACAATCCGACAATCCGACACGGGGCAACGCCAGCAAACGGAAGCGGCTAAAGATGACGCCCCGACGCTGCGAGCGGACTGCGCTCATATAGTTCGGCGACATCACGGCAGGCAACAATGTACGGGCAAGGAAATCCGCAGCAGAACGACTGAACGACGGTCTGGCAAGCAAGACTCAGACACGGCCCCGCCATTCTAGACTGCAGGGCGTGGATAAAACACCGAAGCGGCAACAGGGTTATTGCGACACTTGCGATAGGCGTGATGGGCACCACGCACCGCGGACAGCGTGGCATAGGAAAAGCGGGTGGAAGCAAAATGCTGGATCTGGCGGCTGGCACGCGACGCGATCAGGTAGCCGGAAAAGCCGAGGTCCAGTGGCAGCGCACAGGGTGCCGTCGAGAGCAACGGCGAGTGCCGCAGCCAGGTTTTCTGCTGTTCGCCAAACCAGCGCTCCAGCACCAGCAGCAGGTCATGCTGCGCATCGGCAGAGGCTTGCAATACCGAGGCACTCGACATCATCGGCGCATCCAGTTGCCCGATCAGCCCCGGCGCACCGGCGGTCGGCGGCGATAGTTGACACCAGCTACGCCAGCAGTCGGCCTGTGCGGCCAACATGCGTTGCTGATTGGTCTGTACCGCATCGAGATACTGCTGAAAAACCGTTGCCATGGTATGCCCCTGGATAAGGTAAGACGACATCAGACAACAAGGTTGCTGTTCAGACCCCACACCGGCTGCAGGCCGGCAACCAGCGTCTGCAGAATCGGGTCGTCGGCCCGGTCGGCCGGATAGACGAACTGCAGCTCCGCCATCTTCACGATCTCCGGCACCAGATCGACCACGCCGCGCTCGGCGGCGCGAAGCGCATCTTCCTCGCGCAGCAAGGCGAGGCCGACACCGGCTTGCACCAGTTCGGAAGCGGTAAACAGGTTGTCGCATTCCGATACCTTTTTCGGGGCGATGTTCAGCTCCCGCCACAGCTCGGATACGATCTTCGACAGGCTGGAAAACTGGGAAATGCCGACCCACGGCAGACGTCCCAGCTCCTTGGGGTTGGCCGCATTGATCCGTGCCAGCCAGCCTTTGGGCATCACGATGCGCAGGCGCAGCTGCGTCAGCAATAGCGTATGCACGTTGACGTAGGGGTTTTTGCCCAGATAGAAACCGGCGTCCAGTTCTTTCTTGCGCACCGCATTGAGCACGTCGCCGGTCACGCCCTGATGGAGACACACCTCCAGCAAGGGAAAGCGCTCGGCAAGGCCGGCTACCCAGGGGCCGACCCGCAGCACGTCCGGGGTCAGCGCAATGCCGATCTGCACCTTGCCGGTCAGCGGCCCCTTCAGGCTGCGGGCATGATCCAGCAGCTGCCGCGCCGACACCAGGATGTCCTGCGCGCGCGGCAGCAGCTCCTGCCCTGCCAGCGTCAACACCACCCCACCCGCCGTGCGCTCGAACAAGGACATGCCGACTTCTTCTTCAATGGCCTTGATCTGCGCCGTCACCGCCGGCTGCGACAAGTGAAGCAGCTCGGCGGCCTGAGTCAGATGGCCTTGCTGAGCCACCGTAACAAAGGTGCGCAGTTGGTAGATTTCCATGCTGGACGACTCTCCTGATCGGCTGGGGGCGCGCTACTTTTGCATTGCAAAGGCGGGTTTTTGGCCATTTTGTACAAGTTCCCCACCAACCCACAAGGCATGCACACAAAAAGCTGGATAACGATTGCTGATACCCTCCATCAATAAAGTAAATACTCGAACGCAAGTGCCTAATACAAAAGAAAAATTCTCGAAAAAAACGGTGACGTTAATTCCTGTTATCAGAAAAAACGATTAGCCACATCGACGAGTCGACTTTTAGATTGCAGGCACACGCTAACCGCACTTGCGGCCGGCGAGAAATGGGAGGAGACAACGATGAATGAAGATATCCTTACACGGGTACAAAGCAACCCCAAATTCAAAGAGCTTGTTCACAAGCGGACCCGCCTTGGCTGGCAGCTGAGTATCCTGATGCTGGCTATCTACTATGGTTTTATCCTGGTGCTGGCCTTCGCACCCAATGTGCTTGGTGCATCGCTGTCGGGCGGAACCACTACGGTCGGCATTCCGGTTGGCATTTTCATCATCATCTCGGCATTCGTCCTGACCGGCATCTATGTCCGCAAGGCCAATACCGAGTTTGACCAACTGAACCAACAAATCGTCGAGGATGCCAAACAATGAAAAGCTGGACGAAAACCCTCTGCGCCACCGCACTGACCGGCCTGCCGGCATTGGCAATGGCCGCCGGCGCCTTTGAAGGCGAAGTCACCAAGCAGGCGACCAACTGGCACGCCATCATCATGTTCTTCCTGTTTGTCGCGTTCACCATGGGCATTACCTACTGGGCCTCGCGACGCACCCGCTCCGCCAGTGACTTCTACACCGCCGGTGGCGGCATTACCGGTTTCCAGAACGGTCTGGCGATTGCCGGTGACTACATGTCCGCCGCTTCCTTCCTCGGTATCTCGGCGATGGTGTTCGACAAGGGCTACGATGGCCTGATCTACTCGATCGGCTTCCTGGTCGGCTGGCCGGTCATCCTGTTCCTGGTGGCAGAACGCCTGCGCAACCTCGGCAAATTCACCTTTGCCGACGTGGCCTCCTATCGCCTGCAACAGACACCGGTACGCACCTTTGCCGCGACCGGCACCCTGGTGGTGGTGGCCCTGTACCTGATCGCGCAGATGGTTGGTGCCGGCAAGCTGATCCAGCTGCTGTTCGGCATGAGCTACTCCTCCGCGGTGATCCTGGTTGGCATCCTGATGGTGATGTACGTGACCTTCGGCGGCATGCTGGCTACTACCTGGGTTCAGATCATCAAGGCCGTCATCCTGCTTGGCGGTGCCAGCTTCATGGCCTTCATGGTACTGGCCACCGTTGGCTTCAGCCCTGAGATGATGTTCCAGAAAGCGGTCGCCATCCACGCCAAAGGCGCCGAAATCATGGCACCGGGCAAGGCTGATCCGATCGACTCGATCTCGCTGGGCCTGGCACTGATGTTCGGTACCGCCGGTCTGCCACACATCCTGATGCGCTTCTTCACCGTGTCCGACGCCAAGGAAGCCCGCAAATCGGTGTTCTACGCAACCGGCTTCATCGGCTACTTCTACATCCTGACCTTCATCATCGGCTTCGGCGCGATCATGCTGCTGCTGGAACAGCCATCGATGATGGAAACCGTGGTCAAGAACGGCAAGGAAGTGACCCAGCTGATCGGCGGTAGCAACATGGCGGCGATCCATCTGGCCAACGCGGTTGGTGGTGACCTGTTCCTCGGCTTCATCTCCGCAGTTGCCTTCGCCACCATCCTGGCGGTGGTTGCCGGTCTGGCCCTGTCCGGTGCATCGGCGGTATCGCATGACCTGTACGCTTCCGTAATCAAGAAGGGCAAAGCCAACGAAGCCGACGAGATCCGTGTCTCGAAGATCACCACCGTGGTACTGGGTGTGATCGCGATCCTGCTCGGCCTGCTGTTCGAAAAGCAGAACATCGCCTTCATGGTTGGTCTGGCCTTCTCGATCGCCGCTTCCGCCAACTTCCCGGTACTGTTCCTGTCCATGTTCTGGAAAGGCCTGACCACTCGCGGCGCGGTAGTCGGCGGCTTCATCGGCCTGATCTCTGCAGTTGGCCTGATCGTGATGGGCCCGGCGGTATGGGTAGACGTGCTGAAGCATGAAACCGCACTGTTCCCGTACAAGAACCCGGCGATCTTCTCGATCACCTTGGCCTTCGTGTTCACCTGGCTGATCTCGGTACTCGACAAGTCCAAGTCGGCGGTTGAAGAAAAAGCCAAGTTCGAAGCACAGTTCGTACGCTCGATGACCGGTATTGGTGCCGCAGGTGCATCCAAACACTAAGCGAGTCGTGTAAAAATGGCCGCACCCGTACGGGTGCGGCCAGTTGCTGTCCGCGAATCATGTTTGCAAGGAACGCTTTATGTCTACTCTTGACTCCATCCTGCGCGAAACCCGCAGCTTTGACCCGGCAGAAGACTTCCGCCGCAAGGCCACGGTTTCCGGGCCGGACGCCTACTACGCCCTGTGCGAACAGGCCGACGATCACTACCTGTCCTTCTGGGGGGATCTGGCGCGAGAGCTGATCAGCTGGAAAAAGCCGTTCTCGCGCGTGCTGGACGACAGCAATGCACCGTTCTTCAAATGGTTTGACGATGGCATGCTCAACGTCTCCTACAACTGCCTGGATCGGCATCTGGCCGTCAACGCCAACAAGATTGCCCTCATTTTCGAAGCGGATGACGGCGACGTCACCCGCGTTACCTATTCCGAACTGCACCGCCGCGTCTGCCAGTTTGCCAACGGCCTGAAATCGCTGGGCGTCAGCAAAGGCGACCGCGTGGTGATCTACATGCCGATGGTGATCGAAGCCATCGTCGCGATGCAGGCCTGCGCCCGTATCGGTGCCATTCACTCGGTGGTATTCGGCGGCTTCTCCGCCGGCGCGGTACACGACCGCATCCAGGATGCCGGTGCCAAGGTGGTGGTCACCGCCAACGAAGGCCTGCGCGGTGGCAAGATCGTGCCGCTGAAGGCGATGGTTGACGAAGCGCTGGCGATGCCGGGCAGTGAAACGGTGATCGCCACCGTGGTCTACCAGCGCACCAATAACGGCGCCAGCACCTGGCACGACGGCCGCGACATCTGGTGGCACAAGCTGATCGACGGCCAGCCGGAATCCTGCGAACCGGAATGGATGCAGGCCGACGATCCGCTGTTCATCCTGTACACCTCCGGCTCCACCGGCCGCCCGAAAGGCATCCAGCACAGCAGCGCCGGCTACCTGCTCGGCGCCCTCAACAGTTTCCGCTGGGTCTTCGACTACAAGCCCAGCGATGTGTTCTGGTGCACCGCCGATGTCGGCTGGATCACCGGCCACTCCTACGTCTGCTACGGTCCGCTGGGCATGGGCGCCACCCAGGTCATTTTCGAAGGCGTGCCGACCTATCCCGATGCCGGCCGCTTCTGGCGCATGATCGAGCAGCACAAGGTCACCACCTTCTACACCGCGCCGACCGCGATCCGCACCCTGATCAAGCTCGGCGCCGAACTGCCGAAACAGTATGACCTGTCCAGCCTGCGCCTGCTCGGCACCGTCGGCGAGCCGATCAACCCCGAGGCGTGGATGTGGTACTACGAGATGGTCGGCGGCGAGCGCTGCCCGATCGTCGACACCTGGTGGCAAACCGAAACCGGCTCCGCGATGATCGCGCCGCTGCCCGGCGCCATCGCCACCAAGCCCGGCTCCTGCACCCTGCCGCTGCCCGGCATCATGGCCGACATCGTCGACGAGTCCGGCGCCCCGGTAGAACCGGGCAAGGGCGGCTTCCTGGTGATCAAGCGGCCGTTCCCGTCGCTGGTGCGTACCATCTGGAACGACCCGGAGCGCTTCAAGAGCACTTACTTCCCGGAAGAATTCAACGGCCAGTACTACCTCGCCGGCGACTCCGCCAACCGCGACGAAAGCGGCTACTTCTGGATCATGGGCCGCATCGACGATGTGCTGAACGTGTCCGGCCATCGCCTCGGCACCATGGAAATCGAATCGGCGCTGGTGGCCAACCCGCTGGTGGCGGAAGCCGCGGTAGTCGGTAAGCCACACGAGGTCAAGGGCGAGGCCGTGGTCGCCTTTGTGGTGCTGAAAGGCCCGCGCCCGACCGGCGAGGAAGCCAAGCGCCTGACCGCGGAGCTGAAAAACTGGGTGGCGCACGAGATCGGCAAGCTGGCGCAGCCGGACGACATCCGCTTCGGCGACAACCTGCCGAAGACCCGCTCCGGCAAGATCATGCGCCGCCTGTTGCGCTCCATCGCCCGCGGCGAGGAAATCGCGCAGGACGTGTCGACGCTGGAAAACCCGCAGATCCTGAGCCAATTGCAGGAGAGTGCCAGCTGAGCGGCCTCTCCCCCGAGCTGTCCTTGTAAACCGCACGCGTGCTGCATCACCGTGCGGTTCTTTTTATTTGCGGCAACACAAGGTTGGCCGCAATCCGCCTGCGGCCAACCTTGCGGCGACCGCCCGGCTGCCGGACAATAGCGCCCAGCCATTTACAGACCCCTGCCCGGTTGCGCACCGGCCATTCGCGAAGTCAGCACCCCATCATGAGCCAAGCTTTTCCGCCCGCCCGTCTTGACTGGAGCACCGGTCAACCCGTTTCCGCCGATTACGGCGACGTCTACTTTTCCCGGGAAAGCGGCCTTGATGAAACGCGTCACGTGTTTATCGAGCACAACCAGCTGCCGCAGCGCTTCGCGGCGCTGGCGCCGGAACAGCTGTTCAGCATCGGCGAAACCGGCTTTGGCACTGGCCTGAACTTCCTGGTCGCCTGGCAATGCTTCCTGCAGCACGCGCCCGCCAGCGCGCGGCTGTCTTTTGTCAGCACCGAGAAACACCCGCTCACCGCCGCCGACCTGACGCAGGCACAGGCGATGTGGCCGGAGCTGGCCGCCCAGGCCACGGCGCTGCAACAGCAATACGACGCCATGGCGCCGGGCTGGCACCGTTTCGTGCTGGAAGACGGCCGCGTGATCCTGACGCTGCTGATCGGCGACGTGCTGGAGACCCTGCCGCAGCTGGAGGCGCGCATCGACGCCTGGTTCCTCGACGGCTTTGCCCCGGCCAAGAATCCGGAGATGTGGCAGCCGGCGCTGTTCCAGCAGCTGGCACGGCTGTCGCACCGCGGCACCACGCTGGCCACCTTCACCAGCGCCGGCATCGTGCGCCGCGGGCTGGAGGACGCCGGCTTCAGCATCGAGAAAGTCGCCGGCCATGGCAAGAAGCGGGACATGACACGCGGTCAGCTGCAACACCCGCCGCACGCCGAGTGGCGCGCGCCATGGTATGCACTCCCGCAACAAACCATCGGCGAGCGCAGCGCGGTGGTGATCGGCGCCGGCATCGCCGGAGCCAGCGTCGCGCGCAGCCTGGCCAACCGCGGCTGGCAGGTCACCGTGCTCGACCGCCACCCGCTGGCGGCGCAGGAAGCCTCCGGCAACCCGCAGGGCGTGCTGTACACCAAGCTGTCGCCACACTTCACCCCGCTGACCCAGCTGGTGCTGTCCGGCTACGGCTACACCCTGCGCACGCTAAGCCAGCTGCTACCGGAAGACGGTGTGCAGTGGCGGCGCTGCGGCGTGCTGCAGCTGGCCGGTGACGCGGCCGAAGAGAAACGCCAGCAAGGGCTGGCCGCCGCCGGGTTGTCGCCGCACATCCTGCGCCGCGTCGATGCCGCCGAAGCCTCCGCCATCGCCGGCATCGAGGTCAGCCAAGGCGGGCTCTATTTCGAGCAGGGCGGCTGGCTGAACCCGCCCAGCCTGGTCAACACGCTGCTGACGCACCCCAACATCACCCTGCGTCTGGGGGAAGCGGTGACCGAGCTGGCGCAAAACCCGGCCGACGGCGGCTGGGTGGCGATGGGCAGCAGCGATCCGCTGGCGATCGGCAGCATTGCCGTGGTCGCCACCGCCAACGACACCATGCAATTCGACCCGACCTACTACCTGCCGGTGAAGCGCATCCGCGGCCAGGTCACCGAGCTGGCTGCGACCGCTGCCAGCGGCCAGCTGCAGACCGTGCTGTGCGGCGAAGGCTATATCGCCCCGGCACGCCAGGGCCGGCACTGCCTCGGCGCCACCTTCAAGTTCGAATACGAGGACCTGGCGGCCAACGACGCCGAGCACACCGAGAACTTGGCGATGCTGGCCGGCATGGCACCACAGCTGTACCAGGCACTGGGTGGTGACGGCATCACCGCGGCACAGTGCCACGGCCGTGCCGCATTGCGCTGTACCAGCCCGGACTACCTGCCGATGGTCGGCGCCGTCGTCGATCGCGACGCCTTCCTCGACTGCTACCAGCCGCTGGCGCGCGACGCTTCGCTGAAGCTGACTGCCGAAGCGCCGCTGATCAGGGGGCTGTATGTCAGCACCGCCCACGGCTCGCGCGGCATGGTCACCGCACCGCTGGCCGGCGAAATCATCGCCAGCCTGCTGAACGACGAGCCAGCGCCGCTACCAAGCAGCATCATGGATGCCGTCAACCCCAGCCGTTTCCTGGTGCGCGACCTGATCCGCCAGAAACACCGCGATTGAGTCAGACGGCCAGTTGCGCCATGATCAGCGCCGCGGTGGCCTGCGGCTGCTCCAGCGGAAACAGGTGCGAACCTTTTTGCACAACGATGTTCACAGCGAAGTGCTTGCGCATAAAGGCCAGATCGGCCGGCGTCAGCACATCGCTGTCCTCGCCGGCGACAAACACCGTCGGCACCCGCAGCTGTCCCTTGTAGCGCGGCACCGAATGCGGCAGCGTGTTGTAGATCGCGTTTTCGATCACCGGCCGGAATTTCAGCCGGCGACCGCCATCGGCCGTCGCCACCGTGCCCAGCGCGGCATAATCGTGCAGGCAGTCGGGATCGAAGCGGGCAAACATCGGCTTGCGCGCGAAATAGTCGTACACCGATTCGACGCTGGCCCAGTTGTCGCGCCGCTTCAGGGTATTGCCGCCCGGCGTCACGCGCTCGATGAAGCCCAGTCTTTTCGCCAGCCAGATGCCGCGCGAGCGCAGCGGCCCCATCAGCGGCGAATCGAGAATGATCAGCTTGCTGAACAGCTCCGGGTGGCGGATGGCGGCAAAGAACAGGATGAAACCGCCCAGCGAATGCCCGACACCGACCACCGGCCGGTCATAATGCTGGCGCAGGTAGGCAACGGTCTCCTCGACCAAATGCGGCCAACAGTCGGTCACCGGATAGCGTGGATCGTGGCCGATGCAGTCAAGGTAGCCGACGTGGCAGCCCTGTTCGCGCAGCGACTGGTGCAATTTGCGGTACACCGACGCCGGAAAACTGTTGGCGTGGGCAAAATGAATGATGGGGGTCATGGCAGGTGCTCCTCGTGCCCCATAGTATATCAAGCGTTTGCTTGGCAAAATATGGACGGTACGTTTAGCCACGGCCGCACCGTCGCAACAACCAATCAAGGCACCGCCGTTTTGGCGGTCACAAGGTCATGAACAAGCGCATTTTCTCTCTCTTCACCCGCTGCCTGCTGTGGCTAAGCCTGCTGCTGGCCCCGTTTGCCCACGCGCTGGATCAGGATGACCTGTTACCACCGGAACAGGCGTTTGCCGTCACCGCCGAACGCCAGGGATCACAGCTGCGACTGACGGTGACCGTCGCCGACGGCTACTACCTGTACCGCGACCGCAGCCGCTTCGAGACGATACCGGCGGCGCTGATCGCGCAGCAGGCCTTGCCCGCCGGCAAGCCCAAGAACGACCCCTACTTCGGCAAGCAGGCTACCTACCCGCCGGGGGCGACCGTGATGCTGCTGACGCTGCGCCCGGACGCGCCGCAGCAGTTCACCCTCAAAGCCACGGTACAGGGCTGCGCCGATGCCGGCCTGTGCTACCCGCCCTACACCCACACCCTCGCGATCGGCGGTGACAGCAAGGCGCTGTCGCCCTGGCTGCAGCCGGCCGGCCCACAGGGCAACCGCTCGCCGCCGCCGCGCGAAGGCCTGGCCGCCACGCTGGCGGCCTTCTTTGCCGCCGGCCTGGGCATGGCGTTCACCGCCTGCATGTACCCGCTGCTGCCTATCGTGTCCTCGCTGATTGCCGGTCAGGGCCAGCATCTCACCCGTCGGCGCGGCTTCTTGCTGGCGCTGACCTATGTACAGGGCCTGGCGGTCAGCTACACCGCCATCGGCATCGTGGCCGGCCTGACCGGCAGCCTGCTCAGCGTATGGCTGCAGCAGCCGGCGGTGATCCTCGGCGCCAGCCTGCTGATGGTGGTGTTTGCGCTGGGCATGTTCGATATCGTTTCCATCCAGCTGCCATCCAGCTGGCAGACCCGCCTCGCCGCCTCCAGCAACCGTCTGTCCGGCGGCCACATCGTGACCGTGTTCGGCATGGGCGTGCTGTCGGCGCTGCTGATCGGCCCCTGCGTCGGCCCGCCGCTGGCGCTGGCGCTGGGCTACATCGGCCAGACCGGCGATGCCTGGCTGGGCGGTATCGCCCTTTACGCCATGGCGATGGGACTGGGCCTGCCGCTGGTCATCGTCGGCACCTTTGGCGGCCACGTGCTGCCCAAGGCCGGCATGTGGATGAAGACGGTCAAGGCGGTGTTCGGCGTGGTGATGCTGGCGGTGGCGATCTGGCTGGCGACGCCGTTCCTGCCCGCCATCGTGGTGATGCTGCTGTGGGCGGCACTGGCGCTGGCCAGCGCGGTGTTCCTGAAAGCGTTTGATCCACTGCCGACCAACGCGTCGTCCGTGCTCAAGCTGGGCAAGGCGCTGGGCCTGCTGCTGGCCCTGGTCGCCACCCTGCAGCTGATCGGCGTATTCAGCGGCGCCAAATCGGCCCGCTACCCGCTGGCGGCACTCGGTGCCACCGCCGGCAACAGTAGCAAGCCGCAGTTCCGCACTATCGGCAGCGTGGCCGAACTGGATGCCGCCCTCAGTGCCGCCCGCGGCCAGCCGGTACTGCTGGATTTCTATGCCGACTGGTGCGTGTCCTGCATCGAGATGGAAGACACCACCTTCCGCGACCCGGCGGTACAGCAGGCCATGGCCAAGGTGGTACTGCTGAAGGCCGACGTCACCGCCAACCTGCCGGCGCACCAGGCGCTGCTGCAACGCTTCGGCCTGTACGGTCCGCCGGGCATGATCTTCTTCGACCGCCACGGCAATGAGCAGCAACGCCTCATCGGCTACAGTCCGGCCGACGAATTCCTGCCGCTACTGCAACGCCAGCAAAGCGGCGGCTGAGGCCGTTGGGGGGCCCCCTGGCGGCCCCCGCCGCCCGCCCGC
>NZ_JANFNU010000004.1:208272-302360 GCF_024437575.1 Vogesella sp. AC12 | reverse complement strand
GCGTCAGCTGAGGAGGCGAACTATAGCGAAGCCCGCCAGCCGCGTCAACACCCGACAGCGGACTTTTTGGCACAAAAACGGCAAGCCCTTGATTCCACAGCCACCGCAGCACCAGGAAAAATGCAAAAGGTTGGCCGCAATGATTCTTTGGCGTGACGCAGCACGCGATGGGCGATTCTGCTAATCTTGCTTTTTTGTTTCAGCGTGTGCTTTCACCACGGTTTCAGAGCGATTCGACAATGACAACACTGAAGTTTGATGTCCTGATTATTGGTAGCGGCCTGGCCGGCATGACCCTGGCGCTGCATCTGGCCGAGCATTACGAGGTCGGTCTGATCACCAAGCGGGATTTACTGGAGGGCAGTTCTTCTTATGCGCAGGGTGGCATTGCCGCGGTGCTGGACACCGGCGACTCCGTCGCCAAGCATATCGATGACACGCTGATCGCCGGCGCCGGGCTATGTAATGAAGAAACCACCCGCTTCATCGTCGAGAACTCGAAGGACGCCATTGATTGGCTGGTGGACCTCGGCGTGCCGTTCACCCGGGATGCCAGTCACCAGACCGGTTTTCACCTGACCCGCGAAGGCGGCCACAGTCATCGCCGCATCATCCACGCCGCCGATGCCACCGGTGCGGCGGTGACCTCCACGCTTGGCCAGAAGATCAAGGCCCACCCGCGTATCCGCGTACTGGAAAACCATATTGCGGTTGACCTGATCACCGGCAAGAAGCTGGGGCGCAGCGAAAACCGCTGCTATGGCGCCTACGCGCTGGACAAGGATCTGGACGAGGTGGTGACCATTGCGGCCAACCATACCATCCTCGCCTCCGGCGGCGCCGGCAAGGTCTACCTCTATACCACTAATCCGGATACCGCCACCGGCGACGGCATTGCCATGGGCTGGCGCGCCGGCTGCCGGGTCGGCAATATGGAATTCATCCAGTTCCACCCGACCTGCCTGTATCACCCGCACACCAAGTCGTTCCTGGTGTCGGAGGCGGTACGCGGCGAAGGCGGCATCCTGCGCCTGCCGGACGGCACCCGCTTCATGCCGCAGCACGACGAGCGCGCCGAGCTGGCACCGCGCGACGTAGTGGCGCGCGCCATCGACTTCGAAATGAAGAAGCACGGCCTCGACTGCGTCTATCTGGACATTTCCTACAAGCCGGCCAGCTTCATCCAGGAGCACTTCCCCAATATCTACGCCCACTGCCTGGAGCTGGGCATCGATATCACCCAGCAGCCGATTCCGGTGGTACCGGCGGCGCACTATACCTGCGGCGGCCTGGTCACCGATCTGGAAGGGCGCACCGATGTCGATGGCCTGTACGCGGTCGGCGAGGTCGCCTGCACCGGTCTGCACGGTGCCAACCGTCTGGCCAGCAACTCGCTGCTGGAGTGCATGGTGATCGGCAAGGCGGCCGCGGCCAACATCGTGGCGTCGAAGACGGTGCCGCTGCCGGCGATTCCGGACTGGGACGACAGCCGCGTCACCGACCCGGATGAAGAGGTGGTGATCTCGCACAACTGGGACGAGCTGCGCCGCGCGATGTGGGACTACGTCGGCATCGTGCGCACCAACAAGCGGCTGGAGCGGGCGCTGCACCGCATCAATCTGCTGTCGGAAGAGATCAACGAGTACTACAGCCACTTCCACGTCACCAACGACCTGATCGAGCTGCGCAACCTGGTGCAGACCGCCGAGCTGATCGTGCGCTCTGCCCTGCTGCGCAAGGAGAGCCGCGGCCTGCACTTCAGCCGCGACTACCCGCAGACCGACGCCGACTGCCACGATACCGTACTGACGCCGGCAGGCTGAAGCACAAGGTTGGCCGCAGCCGTTGCGGCCAACCTTTGCCCTCGTCCGGCTACTGCGCGCCGTTGTGGCCGGACAGCGGCAGGGTGAACCAGAACACGCAGCCGCCGGCCAGCGTGTCGCTAACGCCGAATTCGCCGTGGTGGAATTCGACGATGGAGCGGCAGATATTGAGGCCGATGCCCATCCCGTCCGGCTTGGTGGAATAGAACGGCGTAAACAGGTTGTCCTTCACCTCCTGCGCCAGCCCCGGCCCGCTGTCGCTGACTTCCACCCGCCAGAAGCGTTCGCCGGCCTCGGTACGAATCGCCACCAGCGGCCGCCGCACGTCGGCCTCGCGCATCGCCTCCACCGCATTCTTGATCAGGTTGAGCAGCACCTGCTCGATCAGCACCGGATCCATCTGCACCGTCACCGGCTTGCCGCCCGGCTCCCACAACAGCTGGGCGCCGTATTTCTCCGCCAGCGGCAGCGCCAGCGCATAGGCGCGCGACACCGCCAGATCGGGATCGGCATTCTCCAGCTGTGGCGCGTGTTTCTTGACGAAGGCGCGGATGCTGTTGACGATCTGCCCGGCGCGGCGCGCCTGCTGCACGATGGCCTGGATCGCCTCCTGCACGCCGTGCTGCTGCTGCACCGCCTCCGGCAGCCGCCGTGACACGCCGGCAGCGTAGGTGGAAATGGCGGTCAGCGGCTGGTTCAGCTCGTGCGCCAGGCTGGACGCCATCTCGCCCATCGCGATCAGGCGCGAGGTGGTCTGGAAGCGCTCGTCCTGCGTGCGCGCCCGTTCGTCGCGCTGGCGCTGCTCGGTGACGTCGACCAGCATCGCCAGCCACGCCTCCTCCTCGTTGACCCAGCTGATCTTGCGGTACTGCAGCTGGAACCAGTGCTCGTCGTGGTCCGGCGAAAACTCCAGCGACACGCGGTCCGCCGGTGCCGCGCCGGCCAGCCCCGGCAGCATCGGACAATACAGCCCAGCCGGTTCGAACTGCGCCCACATCTCGGCGAAGGCCGGGTTGGCGTATAGCAGTTGCGAGCTGGCGCCGTCGGTCACGCACAGGCCGACATCGAGGCCGTTGAGCACTGACAGGAAGCGCTGGTGCGAATAGTTGAGCGCCAGCCGCTTTTTCTTCAGCTCGGTGATGTCGTACAGCGATGCCACCCAGCCGGTGTGGCGGCCGTCGTTGCCGCGCAGCGGCGTGGCGTAGAAGCGCACTTCGAAACGCTCACCGTCACGATGGCAGAACGGCAGCTCGAAGCCGTGCTCCGGCAATTCGCCATTAAGCACCGCCTGCATCGCCGCCTGCAGCAGCGCGCCCTCCTCCTGCGGCCAGAAAGAATACGGCGGCGACTGGCCGACCAGCTCGGCGCTGTCCAGCCCGGTCAGCTCGCAAAAGGCGCGGTTGACGTGCACGATCTGGCCGCGCAGGTCCAGCGCCAGCAGCCCGCTTTTCATGCTGTTCTCGATCGCCTGCCGCAGGATCATCTCGTGTTGCAGCGCCTTTTCCGCCTGCGCCCGCTCGCGCACGTGACCACGGATGCGCCACAGCGAATACAGCAGCGCCAGCGTCAGCAGGCCGATGAAGCTGGACAGTACCGGCAGCGCCAGCCCGACACCGGCGCGGTAGCTGACCGCACGCAGGCTGAGGCCGTAGCCCGGGGGATCGAAACTGATCTGGTGGAACAGCGTGTTCTGCGGCGGCGTCTGCTCGAACTTGCTGGCCAGCGCCTTGCCGTCCAGGTCCACCACACTGATGTGGTATTGCGAGGCGATCCACCACGGCACCTGGTGGTGCAGCAGCGCCGCCATGTCATAGACGATGCGCACCCCGCCCTGATAGCGGCCGTGCACCAGCACCGGCACCGCCAGATCGAAACGGTATTTGCCGTCCGCGGCACGATACGGCGCGCCGAACACCGGCCGCTTCAGACGCTCGGCACGCCACAAGGCGTCGTAGCTGCCGCCTTCGAGTTGCTGGCCGCCATTGGCCATGCCGCTGCCGTCGAGCAGCACACGACCGCGGCCGTCCACCCACTGCACTTCGGCGATCTCGCGGCTCTCGCGCCGCAGCAGGCTGGCGGCGGCGACAAAACGCTGCTGCCCGGCTACGCCGCCCTGCAGGTCCGGCGTCATGCTCTCCACCGTCTGCTGGTGCCCCTCCAGATGCAGGCGCAGGCTCTGCTCCAGCCACAACAGCTCCTGCACCAGGCTGTCGCGCTGCTCGTCGACCCAGTCGCGATAGACCACGGAGTAGAGACCGGCCAGCGCCGCCAGCAAGGCGGCTAGGGTCAGGATCACCCCCAGCCACAGCAGGCGGGGCGACGATTTCAGCGGGGGAGTAGCTATCAATTGCATACGGGCAACCAGGGCAAACAGCATCAATCACTAGGGAAAACCCCAATGCGGAAGTCCCCAATGGTCAGCCCCCATTGCGGGAACTAATGTTGATGTGGCGGACAGTCCGTTTGTCTGACACGGACGATAACACGCACCACACGACAAATAACAGGAGAGTACCGAGATGAAACTGAAATATGCAGCCCTTGTAATCGGGGCCACCTTCGGCTTCGCTGGCGCCGCCCACGCCGCTGATTTCGTCATCAAATTCAGCCACGTGGTGGCGCAGGACACGCCGAAAGGCAAGGCCGCCGAATACTTCAAGAAGCTGGCCGAAACCCGTACCAAGGGCCGCGTACAGGTACAGGTATTCCCGAACAGCCAGCTGTACAAGGACAAGGAAGAACTGGAAGCGCTGCAGCTGGGCGCGGTACAGATGCTGGCACCAAGCCTGGCCAAGTTCGGCCCGCTGGGCGCCAAGGAATTCGAGGTCTTCGACCTGCCGTACATCTTCGACAGCTACGACGAACTGCACAAGGTGACCCAGGGCCCGATCGGCATGCAGCTGCTGGCCAAGCTCGAGAACAAGGGCATCAAGGGCCTCGCCTACTGGGATAACGGCTTCAAGATCTTCTCCGCCAACAAGCCGCTGAAGTCGCCGGCCGACTTCAAGGGCCTGAAAATGCGCATCCAGTCGTCCAAGGTGCTGGAAGAAGAAATGCGCTC
Source organism: Vogesella sp. AC12 (assembly GCF_024437575.1). Taxonomy (NCBI): domain Bacteria; kingdom Pseudomonadati; phylum Pseudomonadota; class Betaproteobacteria; order Neisseriales; family Chromobacteriaceae; genus Vogesella; species Vogesella sp. AC12. Next base: position 297,476 of record NZ_JANFNU010000004.1, on the reverse strand, counting down.
CCTCGGCGCCCTGCCGCAGGTGATGGCCTTCTCCGAGACCTACCAGGCGCTGCAGACCGGCGTGGTGGACGGTACCGAGAACCCGCCGTCCAACATGCTGACGCAGAAGATGCACGAAGTGCAGAAGCACGCCACGGTGAGCAACCACGGCTATCTCGGCTACGCCGTGATCGTCAACAAGAAGTTCTGGGACGGCCTGCCGGCCGACATCCGCACCACGCTGGATGGCGCGATGAAGGAAGCCACCGTCTACGCCAACAAGATTGCGCAGCAGGAAAACGAAAGCGATCTGGCCAAGATCAAGGCCTCCGGCAAGACCCAGATCTATATCCCGACTGCGGCAGAACGCGCCGCCTTCAAGAAAGCCCTGACTCCGGTTCACACCAAGATGGACGACCGCATCGGCGAAGGCCTGGTACAGCTGATCTACAAGCAGACCGGCTACACCCCGAACTGAACCGTACCTGACTGACTGAAGGTTGGCCGCATCCCGCAGCATGGCATGCGGCCAACCTTTGTCTTAACCGGAGTCACTATCATGAAATTCCTCGACCACCTCGAGGAGTGGCTGATCGCCACCCTGATGGCCGCCGCGACGCTGATCACCTTCTTCGCCGTCGTGCACCGTTACGGGAGCGGCATCGAGCTGCTTCAACCCCTGCTTGCCGATATCCACACCAGCTGGGCACAGGAACTGACCATCTACCTGTTCGTGTGGATGGCCAAGTTCGGTGCCGCCTACGGAGTGCGCACCGGCATCCACGTCGGCGTCGACGTGCTGATCAACAAGCTGTCCGACAACAACCGCGCCAAGTTCATCGTCATCGGTCTGCTCGCCGGCGCGCTGTTCACCGGCATCGTCGGCACCCTGGGTGCCACCTTTGTCTGGGAAATCGGCCATACCGAGCAAACCTCGGCCGACCTGGAAGTGCCGATGTGGCTGGTCTACCTCGCGGTGCCCTGCGGCTCCTACCTGATGTGCTTCCGCTTCCTGCAGGTGATGGTCAACTTCCTCAAGACCGGCGTACTGCCGAAACACGACCACAGCCATGTCGAAGGCATGGACGATGTCACCGAAGACAGCAACTGGTTCGCACTGGACGACAACCTGCACCCGCATGACGTAGCCAACAAAGGAGGCAAGCAATGAGCGCCCTCATCATTTTCGGCCTGCTGCTGGTGCTGATGCTGACCGGCATGCCGATCTCCATCTCGCTCGGCCTCACCGTGCTGACCTTCCTGTTCACCATGACCGACGTGCCGATCGAGGCGGTGGCGCTGAAGCTGTTCACCGGCATCGAGAAGTTCGAGATCATGGCCATTCCGTTCTTCATTCTCGCCGGTAACTTCCTCACCCACGGCGGGGTGGCCAGGCGCATGATCAACTTCGCCTCGTCGATGGTCGGCCACTGGCATGGCGGCCTCGGCCTCGCCGGCGTGGTGGCCTGCGCGCTGTTTGCCGCGGTCTCCGGCTCCAGCCCGGCCACCGTGGTCGCCATCGGCTCCATCCTGTTGCCGGCAATGGTGAAACAGGGCTTCCCCAACAGCTTCGGCGCCGGTGTCATCACCACCTCCGGCGCACTGGGCATCCTGATCCCGCCGTCGATCGTGATGGTGATGTACTCGGTCGCGACCAACACCTCGGTCGGCCAGCTGTTCATGGCCGGCGTGATCCCGGGGCTGATGCTGGCCACCTTCCTCGGCCTCACCACCTGGTACCGTGCGCGCAAGTTCAACTACCCGCGCCTGCCGAAAGCCTCCTTCAAGCAACGCGTCAAGGCGCTGCGCGAGTCGATGTGGGGCCTGTTCCTGATCGTGGTGGTGATCGGCGGCATCTACACCGGCATCTTCACCCCGACCGAGGCAGCCGCGATGTCGGCGGTGTACGCCTTCATCGTCGCCGTGTTCATCTACAAGGACCTGACGCTGAAGCAGGTGCCGAAGGTGCTGCTCGATTCGGCCAGCATGTCGGCGATGCTGCTGTACATCATCACCAACGCGGTGCTGTTCTCGTTCCTGATGACCAGCGAAGGCATTCCGCAAGCGATGGCAGGGTCATTGATTGATGCCGGCCTCGGCCCGATCGCCTTCCTGCTGGCGGTGAACGTGATCCTGCTGCTGGCCGGTAACGTGATGGAGCCGTCGTCGATCGTGCTGATCTTCGCACCGATCCTGTTCCCGGTGGCGATGCAGCTGGGCATCGACCCGGTGCACTTCGGCATCCTGATCGTGGTCAACATGGAAGTCGGCATGTGCCATCCGCCGGTGGGGCTGAACCTGTACGTCGCCTCCGGCATCACCAAGATGGGCATCACCGAGCTGACCGTGGCGGTATGGCCGTGGCTGCTGACCATGCTGGCGTTCCTTGGCCTGGTGACCTATGTACCGATGATTTCGCTGTGGCTGCCCAAGACCCTGGGCATGATGTAACAAGCACCTTGGCCGCAAAAACGCGATGGAACCTCTCCATCGCGTTTTTTGTCGGACACGGCATAGCCCCCAACTAAGGGTTGGCCCTATAATGTCAACCCTCTCCACACCCTCATGAAATAATAATCAGGAGCCAACAGAATGGACGAGCAACTGCGTCAAGCCGCACTCGATTTCCACCAGTTTCCACAGCCGGGCAAGATCCAGGTCGCCCCTACCAAGCCGCTGGCCACCCAGCGCGACCTGGCCCTTGCCTACTCGCCAGGTGTGGCAGCACCTTGCGACGCAATCGTGGAAGACCCGCTGAACGCCTACAAGTACACCGCCCGTGGCAACCTGGTGGCCGTGGTCACCAACGGCACCGCCGTGCTGGGCCTGGGCAATATCGGCCCGCTGGCCGGCAAGCCGGTGATGGAAGGTAAAGGCGTGCTGTTCAAGAAGTTCGCCGGCATCGACGTATTCGACATCGAACTGGCCGAGAACGACCCGGACAAGCTGGTCGACATCATCTGCGCGATGGAACCGACTTTCGGCGGCATCAACCTGGAAGACATCAAGGCGCCGGAATGCTTCTACATCGAGAAGAAGTGCCGCGAACGCATGGGCATCCCGGTGTTCCACGATGACCAGCACGGTACCGCCATCGTCGCCGCCGCTGCAGTCCTGAACGCACTGCGCCTGATCAACAAGGAAATCGGCAATGTCCGCGTGGTCGCCTCCGGCGCCGGCGCGGCCGCCATTGCCTGCCTGGAGCTGATGGTGGCACTGGGCATCAAGCGTGAAAACGTGACCGTTTGCGATTCCAAAGGCGTGATCTTTGAAAACCGCGACGACAAGATGGACGAGTCGAAGAAGCGCTTCGCGATCAAGGACAACGGTCAGCGCAAACTGGCCGACGCCATGGTCGGCGCCGACATCTTCCTCGGCCTGTCCGGCCCGAAACTGGTCACCCAGGACATGGTCAAGTCGATGGCAGCCAACCCGCTGATCCTCGCCATGGCCAACCCGGAACCGGAAATCCTGCCACCGCTGGTGAAGGAAGTCCGCCCGGACGCCATCATCGGTACCGGCCGTTCCGACTACCCGAACCAGGTCAACAACGTACTGTGCTTCCCGTTCATCTTCCGTGGTGCGCTGGACGTGGGCGCCACCACCATCAACGAAGAGATGAAGCTGGCCTGCGTGCGCGCGATTGCCGATCTGGCGATGGCGGAGCAGAACGACGTGGTTGCCACCGCTTACGGCGACCAGGAACTGTCGTTCGGCCCGGAATACCTGATTCCGAAACCGTTCGACCCGCGCCTGATCGTGAAGATCGCCCCGGCCGTTGCCCAGGCGGCGATGGATTCCGGCGTGGCCACCCGCCCGATCACCGACATGGATGCCTATGTCGAGCAGCTGGCGCAGTTCGTGTACAAGACCAACCTGTTCATGAAGCCGGTATTCACCCAGGCCAAGAAAGCCAAGGCCCGCGTGGTAATGGCCGAAGGTGAAGACGAGCGCGTGCTGCACGCCACCCAGGAAATCATCTCGCAAGGCCTGGCCTACCCGATCCTGATCGGCCGTCCGTCGGTGATCGAGAAGCGTATCGAGAAACTGGGTCTGAAGATGAGCGCCGGTGTCGACTTCGACCTGGTCAACAACGAGTCCGATCCGCGCTTTGCCGAGTACTGGAAAGAGTACTACGAGCTGAGCAAGCGCAAGGGCGTGTCGCAGGAACAGGCGCGTCGCCGCGTGATCGGCAACACCACCCTGATCGGTGCGCTGATGGTACGTCGCGGTGAAGCGGATGCGATGATCTGCGGCACCTACGGCCCGTATCGCCAACACTTCGACATCATCGAGAACGTGATCGGCTACGCCCGCCAGGACAAGGTCGCCGGCGCCATGAACGCGCTGATCCTGCCGACCGGCAACATCTTCATCGCCGACACCTACGTGAACCCGAACCCGGACGCGCAGCAGCTGGCAGCCATCACCGAGATGGCGGCACAGTCGGTACGCCGCTTCGGCATCAACCCGAAAGTGGCACTGCTGTCCAACTCCAGCTTCGGTACCTGGAACTCGGAAGGCGCCTGCAAAATGCGCGATGCGCTGGCTCTGGTGCAGGAAGCGCATCCGGAACTGGAAATCGACGGCGAAATGCAGGGCGATGCCGCGCTGATCGAAAGCATCCGCCAGCAGGCGATGCCGGACAGCACGCTGAAGGGCGCCGCCAACCTGCTGGTGATGCCAAACGTGGAAGCGGCCAACATCAGCTACAACCTGCTGCGCGTTTCGGCATCCGACGGCGTGACCATCGGCCCGATCCTGATGGGCATGGCCAAGCCGGTGCACATCCTGACCCCGATCTCCTCGGTACGCCGCATTGTCAACATGGTGGCGCTGGCCGCGGTGGATGTACAAGCAAATAGCTAAGCGCCGATAGTGGTTATACTGAACGGGTGAACATCATGTTCACCCGTTTTTTTATGTTGCGGCCAACCTTGTGGAGGTTCCGATGAGTGCCGATTTCAATCCTGCCGATCCGTTCGCCCTGTTCCGCCAGATGATGCAAAGCGCAACCCCGCCGGGCGCCCAGCCGTTCCTGCCACCGATGAGCGAAGAGGAAATCGACCGCCGCATGGCCGAGCTGCGCGTGGTGGAAACCTGGCTCACCATGAACTTGGGCGCGCTGTCGATGCAGCTCCGCACCCTGGAAATGCAAAAGGCGGCCCTCGCCGCGCTGCGTCCGAAAGGCGAATAAAAAAACGTTGGCCGCAGTAGCTTGCGGCCAACGTTTGCTTGATGGCGTGACCGGCTCAGCCCACCATCGCCGAGATATCGAAACGGCAGGGGTTGAGCGGCGTTTCCCCGTGCGGAATGCGGCTGGCGCTTCGTTCGTACTGCTGCCACAGCTGCCGCCGCGCCGGGGTATCGAACATCCGCGCATGCAACAGGTCGAGAAAGTGCAGCATGGTCTGCGCATCGACCCTGGCCTTGCCCAGCGTGTGCTCGCTCAGCACACAGGACATCGCGTAGCGCACCTGCGTCACCTCCGGCCCCAGCCTGGCCGGATCGGTCTGCCGCACCGCACGCTGCCACGCCCGCGCCAGCTGGCTGCTGGCGGCAAACGCCGCGGCATTGCCGGCAAAGCGCGCGGCAATCAGCTCGCCGACGTCGTCACGCAGCAGGTCGCCATTACGATCCGGCGGGAACACGGACTCCGCCACCGGCAGGCGCTCCTGCGACAGCAGCAAGAACAGTCCCAGTGCGCCACCGCAGGCGGTGGTAACGGCGCTGACCAGCAATCGGCCTGCCATCCTCTTCTCCCGTTTCTGCTTGCCCTGCTCCTGCTTGTTCTATAGCAGAGACTGCCAATACGGCAGCCCCTGCCCGACTTACAGCAGCCCCAGCCCCTTCAGCATCACCAGCAGGATCAGCAGCGGGGTCACATACTTCAGCAAACCGTACAGCAGCTGCACCACGACACGGTTGTGCAGCACGCCCTCGTTCGACAGCGCCGCCATCATCTTGTCCTTGCCCCATACCCAGGACACGAACAGGCAGATGAAGATGCCGCCTATCGGCAACAGGATGGACGATGACACGAAGTCGAACAAGTCGAAGAAGGTCATGCCGAACAGTTTGACGTCGGCCAGCACGCTGTTGGACAGCGCGCAGCTGGCGCCGATCACGCCCAGCAGCAGCAGGTTGATCAGCGTCGCCCTGGCACGGCTGATGCCGAAACGGCCGACCATCACCGACACCGGCACTTCCAGAAGCGACAGCATCGCACCGGTGGCCGCCACTGCCGACAGCACGAAGAACAGCACCATGAACAGGTGCCCCATCGGCATGCTGGCGAACACCGCCGGGATGGTGATGAACAGCAGCGACGGCCCGGCTTCCGGTTTGAAGCCGAAGGTGAACACCGCCGGGAACACCACGATGCCGGCCAGCATCGACACGAACAGGTCGGCGCTCATCACCCGTACCGTGGTGGCAGGAATGTTCTGGTCGTCACGGAAATAGCTGCCATAGGTCATCATGGTGCCCATGCCGATCGACAGTTTGAAGAACGCCAGTCCCATCGCGATCAACGCCACTTCGGCGGTGATCTTGGAAAAATCGGGAGCGAACAGGAAGGCCAGCCCCTGCGCCGCGCCCGGCAGCATCAGGCTGCGCACGCCCAGCACCAGCAACAGGATGAACAGTACCGGCATCAGCCTCTTGGTGACTGCCTCGATACCCTTGGCCACGCCCAGCAACAGGATACCGCCGATGAACAGCAGCACGCCCCACTGCCACAGCAGCGACTGCAGCGGATCGGACACCAGCGCGCCGAACGCGGCCGAGGTCTGCGCCGGATCCTTGCTCAGGATGTCGCCGCCGATGGCCTTGAACACATAGGCGAACACCCAGCCCGCCACTTCGGAATAAAACGACAGGATCAGGAACGCCGCCAGCACCCCGGAGGCACCGATCAGCCACCAGTATTGCCCGGCCGGTGCCAGCACCCGCAGGGTGGTGACCGCGTCGGCCTTGGCTTTGCGGCCGAGCATGATCTCGGCAATCATCACCGGCAGGCCGACCAGCAGCGTGGCCAGCAGGTAGACCAGCAGGAAACCGGCGCCGCCATTGGCACCAGTGACATAAGGAAACTTCCAGATATTGCCCAGTCCGACCGCGGAACCGAGCGTCGCCGCCAGCACGCCGAAGCTGCTGGTAAAGGCATCCCGCGCCTGACCCGCGGGTGTCGCGGGTTGCGTAGTTTGTTTCATGGTTTGTCCCACCTTGAAATGACAACAAGCCCGCCGCCGTGGATAACAGCGCGGGCATCACTCTCCACTGCAATGGAGGGTCGGGATTTTGAAGGGGGAACGAAAGACAGTAAAGGAGATTCTTACAGCCCCGCCGGGCGCACAAGGCGCTCGGTCAGCCGCCACAGCCAGTCGCGGCACAGCGCCAGCTGACCGAGTTCGACATACTCGTCGGGACGGTGCGCCTGCTCGATCGAACCGGGGCCGCAGACCACCGCGGCAATACCGGCCTCGGCAAAGCGGCCGGCCTCGGTGGTGTAGGCCACCGCTTCGCCACGGCAACCGTGGCACAGCGCGTCGACATGCTGGCGCACGCTGCTGTCGGCGTCCGATTCGAACGGCGGGCAGTTGACCAGCGGCTCGAAGCTGATCGCCGCCTCCGGCGCCACCTGCTGCATTTCCGCGCTCAACAGCGCCGCGTAGTCGCGCACCGAGTCGACGAAACGCTGGTGATTGTCACCCGGCAACCAGCGGCACTCGAACACGAATTCGCAATCCTTGGGCACAATGTTGGCCGCGGTGCCGCCGTGGATGACGCCGGTCTGCAAGGTGGTGAACGGCACGTCATACAGTGCCTGCCGCATGCCGAAACTCTGTTCGGCATCGGCCAGCTTGCGGATGTGCACGATCAGCTTGGCGGCATACTCGATGGCGTTGACGCCCTTGGGCGTCAGCGAGGAATGCGCGGCGCGGCCGAGCACGTGGCAACGGTAATGTGCAATGCCCTTGTGGGCGATCACCGGCCGCATCATGGTCGGCTCGCCGATGATGCAGCCCTCGATCGGCAGCTGTCGTTGCTGCAGGTCGGCAATCAGGCGCCCGACCCCCAGACAACCGACTTCCTCGTCGTAAGACAGCGCGATACCGATGGCGCGCTGCAACTGGCCGGCTGCGGCCAACCTTGTCCACTCCTCGACCAGGGACAGCACGCAGGCAATAAAGCCCTTCATGTCGCAACTGCCGCGACCATAGAGACGACCGTCGCGCTCACTCATGATAAAAGGGTCGCTCTGCCAGCTCTGGCCGTCGACCGGCACCACGTCGGTGTGCCCGGACAACACCACGATCGGCAGCGCCGGATCCCCGATCACAGCAAACAGGTTGGCCTTGTCGCCGGCATCGGAAAAAGTCAGCGTGCTGTCCACGCCAAACTGCACCAGATAGTCCCGCACCCATCGGATCAGGGCCAGGTTGGACTCACGACTGGTGGTGTCAAAAGCGATCAGCTGGGCGAGGATGGTTTGCATGGCGCGATCAGAGGTAGTTGAACAGGGACAGGCTCTTCACCTGGGAAAAGGTTTTCTGCGTGACTTCCAGCGCCGTTCTGGCCATCTCGAAGTCGGACACCGCCTTGGCCAGATCCAGGTCTTCCAGATTGCTGATCTGCGACGCGTATTGCACGCTCAGGGCGTCACCCATCTCGATCAGCGAATCGGTCTCCTGCATGCGCGAACCCAGCGAGGCCCGGCTGGCCAGTACCTGCGATAGGCCGTCATCCAGCCCCTGAATGGCCGTCGCAATATTGGTGGCGTAGTTGGGATCCACCGAACCAGCCGACAGCGCCTCGTCGAACACCGATAGCGACTGCCACAGCTCGTTGCCGGCCGCGGCCGGCCCTGCCGGAGCGGGTCCGGCCGGAGTTGAGGTACGACCGAACACCACCGAACCAGGCTCGGTCACCGCGATCTCGCGGCTGGACGAGATCGCCATGTACTGGCGCTGGTCATTGCCCTGATAGTTGATATTCAGCTGCGGCGGGGTCGCCTGCACCGCCATGGTAAACGGCGGCTTGCTCTTGTCGGTGCCACCGAAGATATAGTTGGAGGCACCATCGGTGGTGTTGGCGAGCGAAACCAGCTCTTTCACTTTCTCGCGCATCTCGTTCTGGATCGCCTGCCGATCCTCGTTGGTCAGCACCGTGTTGCCCGCCTGCACCGCCAGGGTCTTGATCGAGATGATGGTGTTGGAGACGTTGCCGAGGATGGTATCGGTAATCGCCAGTTGCGAGGCGGCCGCCTTGGCATTGCTGGATTGCTGCGTATTCATCGACTTGGACTGGTTGATGTCGACCAGCGTGGCCGCCGCCACCGGGTCATCCGATGCCCGGTTGATGCGTTTCAGGGTCGACAGCTGCTCGTTGAGGCGGTTGAGCTGGGAACCCTTGCTTTGCAGGTTATAGGTGCCCATGATGTATTGGGTATTGCTGCTGACTCTCATTGCCTTATCCTCTGAAAACTATCAACGCAGGTCCAGCAGCGACTGGAAAATTTCCTGCGCCACCTGGATGACCTTGCTCGACGCCTGGTAGGCCTGCTGATAGCGTATAAGATTCGCCGCTTCCTCGTCGAGATTGACGCCGGAGAACGATTCCCTCTTCAATTTTACTTCCTGCAACGCCGCTTCCTGTGCCGTCAGGCTCACCTGCACCACGTTGGTACGGCTACCGACATAGCTGACGGTCTGGCCATAAAACGACTGCAGGCTGCCGGTACGCGCGGCGCCGACGGCGGGCAGGAAGGTCGAGGTGGAATTGGGCGTCGCCGCCATCAGTGGCCGCGTCTGCAAGCGGGCCATTTCCAGCAGGTTGGCGTTATCCAGCTGCGCCGACTCGCCTGGGGCTCCGGTGCGCGGCGTCACCGGGATGGTCTGGTTGGTTGCCGCTTGCCCCTCGAACTTGAAGGCGATGTGCTGGCCACTGGCGAGGGTGAATTCGTAAACGCCGGCCTGGGTTGCCGACTGCGTCACCGGTACGATGGTGCCGCCGAAATCCGCCTCGAACGGCGGGGTATTGCCCGGAATATAGTTCAAGGCCAGCGCCGGCGCCGCCGGCAGGGTCGGGTTGGCCGCTGGCGACAGGTTGGACACCTGCCAGATCGCCGAAATGGATGGTTTGCCGCCCGGCACCTCGGTCGGGTCGACCGGCGTGGTGGCACCGGCCTGGATGCCGGAGGCGACCGCCAGCTGCGATGGCTCCTGCACCGCCACGGCAAAACGGCGCAAGGCATCACGCATTGCCTTGGCTTCACCGGCCGGTGTTGTCGCGTTCTCTGCGGTGGTACGGAAGGCGGTCAAGTCGGCAAACATCGGGGTACTGGCCGGCAGACCGTTCAGGTCGACACCCAGCGCCTGCTGCCGGTTCATCGCGTCGGAAAACTCGACCGCCATGCGGCCAAGGTCGGCCTGCACGCGGGCCACATCGTAATTCAGCGTGGTCATGGCGCCGGCGATGCTGCCACCGGCGATCAACTGCGAATTGAGCACCACCGTATTGTTGGTGCCCGGCAGCTTGATGCCCAGTGACGGTGCTTCCGGATCTTCCGGCTGCGCCGGTGCGCCACGCATCATGGTCATCTCGTAACTGGTCTCGCCGATCACCAGCGGGTGGCCCTGGCCGATGTAGACGCTATACATGCCGTCGGACTGCTCGACCACGTCGGTCTTGATCAGCTTGTTCAGGTCGCGTACCAGCGTATCGCGCTGGTCCAGCAGGTCGTTGGGCGCACGGCCCTCGCCCTGGTTCAGGGAAATGATCTGCTCGTTGAGGGCGGCGATCTGCCTGGCGTAGGAGTTGACCCCCTCCACAGAGGTATTGATCTGGTTGATCAGGCCGTTACGCACCTCTTCCATGCGCGTATTCATCGACTGGAAACGGCCGGACAGCGACTCGGCCTGGCTGATCACCGACTGCCGGGCGGCGATGGAGGTCGGCTGCTGGCTGAGGGTTTGCAGGCTGGCGTAGAAACCCTGCATCAGGTTTGAGAGGCCGGCATTGCCATCGGTAATCAGGTTGTCGATATCGGAGAGGGCGGTGGCCTGGGTCTGGAAGCCGCTGCTGGACGCGGTGACATTCTGCAGCTGCTCGTCCATGAAGCCGTCGTACAGCCGCGATACCGCGTACAGGTCGACACCACGGCCGGCATAGCCGTAACCGACAAACTGTGGCGTCGCCGCACTCTGGGAAAGACGCTGGCGGTTGTAGCCATCGGTATTGACGTTGCTGATGTTGTGGCTGGTCACGTCCAATGCCGCGCGTGCCGCATTGAGACCACTGATACCGATACTGAAAATACCACTCATGATTCACTCTCCCGTTGTTCTTTATCGGCAGCTAGGCGGCTGAACTTTAGCGTGCCAGCAGGGACTGGGCGACGCCGGCCAGTTTGCGCGCATACGCCGGATCGGTGGCGTAGCCGCCCTGCTGCAGCGCCACGGCAAAGCCCTGCGCGTTATCGCCCTGGTTCAGCGCGCGCTGGTAGCGGCTACTGCCTTCCAGCAACTTGGCGTAATCGTCGAATGCCGCCTGCAGGCTCGGATAGGAACGGAACGATTCCACCTGCTTGCGCGCCTTGCCGTCGACGTACTCGGTGGTCAGCGTCGCCACCGATTCGCCGCGCCACGAGCCGCCGGCCTTGATGCCGAACAGGTTGTAGCTCTCGCGGCCATCCGGATGACGGATGCTGCGACTGCCCCAGCCGCTTTCCAGTGCGGCGTGGCCAACCAGCAATTCCGGCGCCACGCCGAGGCGCTCGGCCGCCTGGCCAGCATGCGTCAACAGGGTGCTGACAAATGCCTGCCGCTCGCTCGGAATCGCCACTGGTGCCGGCGCCGCTGTGGCGGTGCCGGCAGCTTCCGCATACTTGCGGATGGCTTTCGCCGCCGCGGCGGGTAGCGCCGGCAAGGGCAGCATGCCGCTGCCGGCCGCCGGCGTCGCGGTCTGGTCAATCCGCGCCACGCCCTCGATCTGGCGCGCCAGCATGTCGGCCAGCCCGGTACCACCGCCCTGCACCATCGCGTTGACCATCTGCTGGTCGAGCATGCCGCGGTAGGTGCCCAGCTCCGAGGAATCCTCTTCGCCGTCAAAACCGTTGCTGCGCATCGACGCCATCATCTGGTTCAGCAGGATGGCCTCGAACTGGCTGGCGACCTGCCGGATCGCTTCCTTCGGATTGCTGCGCGCAAGGGAAGACAGGCGCTCGGTCGCATTGGGATCGATCGCTAATTGATTGCTGGCATCGCGGGAAACTTGCATGGCAGGAACGCTAAACAGACACAGATGCCGGATTTACAGCAAGAATCAGGCCAGCAAAAAAGGCGATGCCCGTCAGGGACATCGCCTTGCAACTGACTTGCGGCCAACCTTGCCGCTCAGATGATCTGCAATTCCGCCTTCAGCGAGCCGGAGGCCTTCATCGCCTGCAGGATGGAGATCAGGTCCTGCGGCGTGGCGCCGACCGAATTCAGGGCGCCGACCACCTCCGACAGCGAGGCACCGCCGGGAATGTTGACCACCTTGCTGCCGTCGGCACTGACACTGACATCGGCCTTGCGGGTGACCGCCGTCTGGCCGCCGCTCAGCGGCGGCGGCTGGCTCACCGTCGAGGTACTGTTGACCGTCACCGACAGGTTGCCGTGGGCAATCGCGCACGGGTCTATGCGTACCGCCTTGTTCATCACGATGGAGCCGGTACGGGCATTGATGATCACCACGGGGGAAACTTCTGCCGCCTCGACGGCAATATTTTCCAGCCGCGACAGAAACTGGATCCGCGCATTGCTGTCCTGCGGCGCCCGCACCTCAATCTGGCGACCGTCCAGCGCCCGCGCCGTCTGGCCACCCAGCTCGCGATTGATCGCCTGCACCACGCGGTTGGCAGTGGTGAAGTCCGATTCCAGCAACTGCAGCGCCACCATGTCGCCCATGCCCAGCGAGGCCGGCAACTCGCGCTCGACCGTCGCCCCCGCCGGAATGCGGCCAACGCTGAGGTGGTTGATCTGCGTCTTGCTGCCCCCGGCGGCGGCGGCGGCACCGCCGACCACCACATTACCCTGTGCCAGCGCGTAGATCTGGCCGTCGATACCCTTCAGCGGCGACAGCAGCAAGGTGCCGCCACGCAGGCTCTTGGCATCGCCGATCGACGACACCGTGATGTCCAGCGCCTGGCCGCGCCGTGCAAACGGTGGCAGGGTCGCGGTCAGGCTCACCGCGGCCACGTTCTTCGGGTCGATCTTCATCCCCTGCGGGATCTGCACCCCGAGCTGGTTCAGCATATTGCCCAGCGACTGGCCGGTGAACGGCGAGGCACTGGCCTTGTCGCCACTACCGTCGAGGCCGACCACCAGGCCGTAACCGATCAGCGGGTTGGAGCGCACGCCGGCCACGCTGGCCAGCTCCTTGATCTTCTGGGCGGCAAACAGCGGACCGGCCAGCAGCGCCAGGCAAACCACCACGACAAAACGCGACATCACTTATCCCTTAAAACGGCAGCAGTGACAGGAAAATTTTCTGCAGCCAGCCGGTGTCATTATAAGCGCGGCTGCGACCCTGGTTGATCTGCTCGATGCGGGCATCGGCCATCCGCGTCGATTCGACGTTGTTGCCCTGCTTGATGTCGCGCGGGTTGATCACCCCGGACAGGCGGATGAATTCATGCTCGCCGTTGATCTTCATCTGCTTCTCGCCGCTGACCAGCAGGTTGCCGTTCGGGTAGACGTCGATCACGGTCACGGTGATGGAGGCATTGAAGGAGCTGCTGTTGGTATTGCTGCTGGAGCCGCTCTCGCTGGCGCTGCCACTGCCGTTCAGGCTGGCACCGCCCAGTTTCTTCTCGATGGCGCCGGGGAAGAACGGCAGCGACACGCCGGCATTGATGCCGCCGTTGATCGAGGAATCGCGCTCGCCCTCGGTCTCTTCCTTGCTGCTGGAGCGGTTGTTCTCGCGGATGGTGACGGTGAGGATGTCGCCGACGCGCACCGGCACCTTGTCCTCGAACAGCGGCTGGTAGCTGGCGGCCTGGAAGATGGAGCCGTCGGCCGGCAGCTGCGCCGGCTGCGGCTGTGGCCGCACCGCCATCGGCTGATGCGTGATCGGCGCCGTCTGTACCGCGCAGGCGGCCAGCAGCAGCGCCGAACACAGCGGCAACACGAGATTCAGCAGGCGCTTCATGGGCTACTCCTTAGACTTTAGAGCTGGGTCAGCTTCTGCAGCATTTCGTCGGCGGTCTTGATCGCGCGCGAGTTGATCTCGTAGGCGCGCTGCGCGGTGATCATGTTGATCAGCTCTTCGGTCACGTTGACGTTGGAACCCTCGACATAGCCCTGCGAAATGGTGCCGCGGCCATCAAGGCCGGGCTGGCCTTCGATCGGATCACCGGACGCGCCGGTCGCCAGATACAGGTTGCCGCCGATGCTTTCCAGCCCCTGCGGGTTGATGAAGGTGGCAGTGTTGATCTGGAACGATCCGGTGGCAGTGGTAGCCCCGGCATCGAAATACTCCAGCAAGCCTTCGGGCGACAGCGTGATCTTGGTGGCGGTCGCCGGAATGGTGATCGCCGGGTCCAGCGCCAGGCCGGCGGCATTGACCACCAAGCCTTCATTGTTGCGCTTGAACTCGCCGTTGCGGGTGTAGGCGATGGTGCCGTCGGTCTGCTGGATGCGGAAGAAACCGTCGCCGGCGATCGCCATGTCCAGCGACTGCTCGGTGCGGATCATCTCACCCTGGGTGTGTACCCGCGCGGTGGCCACCGGTGCGGCACCGGTACCGGCGTGCAGGCCGGTCGGCAGCACGTTGCCGTTCGACAGCTGGGCGCCTGGCTGGCGCAGGGTCTGGTAGTACAGGTCTTCAAAAATGGCGTTGGAGCGCTTGAAGCCCTTGGTGTTCACGTTGGCGAGGTTGTTGGATACCACGTCCAGCTTGAACTGGCTGGCATCCATACCGGTCTTGGCCACATACAAGGCACGAATCATGTTGTTGTCCTGTTATCGCTTCGTTTAGCCGGTAATCGACAGCAATTCTGTCGCCTGGCGGGCATTCTGCTCCGCCGTCTGCATCAGCTTGATATTGAGATCGTAATGGCGGGAGTGGCTGATCATCTGCACCAGGCTCTCGACCGCATTGACGTTGCTGGCCTCCAGGAAGCCGCTCTTCAGTTGCACGTTGGCCGCAGCCGGTGCGTCCTGGCCGTCGTGCTGGCGGAACAGGCCGTCATCGCCCTTGTACACCGCACGCTCCCCCGGATTGACCAGCTTGATGCGACCCAGCACCTGCACGGTACGGTCGGCACCAACGCTGGGCGAAGCCGACACCGTCCCGTCGATGCCGAGGGTGATCCGCGAGCCCGGCGGTACCACGATCTGGCCACCCTCGCCCTGGATCGCCAGCCCGGAACGGGTGCGCATCACGCCTTCGGTGTCGACGATGTAGCCACCGTCGCGGGTGTAGGCCTCACCGCCACCCGGTGCCTGCACCGCGAAAAAGCCCGGCGTCGCCAGCGCGAAATCGCTTTCGTTGCCGGTCAGTTGCAGCGAGCCCTGGCTCATGTCGTGACCGACGGTATTGTCGACCTGGTAGGTACGCGTCGGCGCACCGTCGCCGACCACGCGCAGCGCCCGGAAAGACGCCAGATCGGCCTTGAAGCCGTTGGTATGGACGTTGGCAAGGTTGTTGGAAGTGGTCGCCTGTTGCCAGGCGACGTGCTTCGCACCATTCATTGCCAGATACAGCACCTTATCCATGAATCCGTCTCTCCGCGCTTAGCATCTCAACCCGCATTAACGCAGGTTGAGCAGGGTCTGCATGATGGTGTCTTGGGTCTTGATGGTCTGCGCGTTGGCCTGGTAGTAGCGCTGCGCAATGATCATGTTCACCAGTTCGGCGGTGGTATCGACGTTGGACTCCTCCAGCGCCGACGGCTTGATGTAACCCATGCCGCCGGAGTTGGGGTCGGCCATGCTGCGGGCGCCGGCATCGCTGCTGTACAGCCAGCGGTTGTTGCCGTTAGGTACCAGACCCTGGATGTTGGAGAAGTTGTACAAGGTGATCTGGCCGATCGGCTCGGTCACACCGTTGGTGTAGTTGGCGTAGATCACGCCAGCGGAGTCGGCGCCGATACCGGTGAACTTGCCGGCCGGATAGCCGCCGGCCACCTGGCGGGAGACGCTGTAATCGCCGCTGTACTGGGTGCTGTTGGTGAAGTCGATATCGAATGCCGGGTGGGCGCTGGCAGCACTGGTATCGGCGGCAATGGTGATAATGTTGTCCGACCACGCGGTCAGCTGACCGGACTGGTCAAACTTGACCTGGGTCGGCGCGCCCGCTACCAAGGTGCCGTCTACCGAGTGGTACACGTCCCAGTTGTTCACGTCCAGCGTCGACGGCGGCACGGTGGCCGGCACCACCGGGTCGGTGGTCGAGGCACGGCGGGCAAAGTACACCGACACGGTATGCACGTTGCCGTAGTTGTCGTAGAACTTGGCACCGCTGGTATAGGAATAGGTGGACGCGTCCAGCGGGTCAAACGGCTTGACCGCCGGGTCGATCACCGCGCCGCCCCCGTTCAGGTTAAAGCTCCAGTCGATGCCGCGCTCGCCGGGAGCACCGGTCGCCTTGGCGATGCCGCTGTTGATGGTGGACACCTGCAGCGGCTGTTCGGCACCGGTTTTCACGCCGTTGACCATCTGGTAGCCGTTCAGGTAGTAGCCGTTGTTGACGATGTAGCCTTCCTTGTCCAGCTTGAACTCGCCGTTGCGGGAGAACGCCTCGATGCCGCCGTTGCCGGTGTTTTCACTGGTCAACCGGTAAAAGCCGTTGCCGGAAATCGCCATGTCCAGCGGGTTGTTGGTGGTGGTGATGTTGCCCTGCTGGAACTGCTGCGACACCGCCAGCACCTGCACCCCGACGCCGGCCTGGGTATTGGTACCCGCCTGGGTCGAGGCCGAGGCCAGAGAACGGGCGTACAGATCGCCAAACTCGACGCGCGAGCCCTTGAAACCGATGGTGCTGCCGTTGGCAATATTGTTGCCGATCACGTCCAACTGCTTGGACGCTGCGCTCAGACCACTCAAACCTTGCTGGAAACCCATGTTCTATCCCCCGAATGCTTAACCGGAATGTCTTAGATAAGTTGCGTCACGTCGCTCATCGACATCCGCTTGCCGTTTTCCAGCACCAATGAAGAAACGCCCTTGTCGATCGCCACACTGCTGATCTTGACCGGATTCAGGATCTTGGCATCCACCGCCACCGTCCCGTTCACCGCCTTGATCGAGATCGAATACTGGCCGTCCGGCTGCTGCACGCCGGCCGCGTTCTTGCCGTCCCAGCCGACCGTCAGCTGGCCGGCTGTCTGCGCGCCAAGCTTGATCTCGCTGACCACCACGCCGGCGGCGTTCTTGATGGTGACCACCGCGTCGCTGGCCGACTGCGGGAAATCCACCACCGCCTTGGCCGCGCCGCCATTGAGGCTGACTTCGTTGCCGGGGATCAGCGCGTAGCGGCCGATCATCAGCGTCGCCAGCAGCGACTGGCTGGCGGACTGGTTGTCCGACAGCGCCTTGATCGAGGCGTTGACGCTTTCCAGGCCGCTGACGGTGCTAATCTGCGCCATCTGGCTGGTCATCTGCGCGTTGTCCATCGGGTTCGACGGATCCTGGGTTTTCAGCTGCGTGGTCAGCAGCTTCAGGAAGCGGTTCTGGATGTCTTCGGCGTTACTGCCCGCCTTGTTGCTGGCGACGTTGTACGACTCGAAGTCGATGCCGGTGGCGGTGGCGCTGTTTACGGTTGCCATGCGAGACCTCTAACGGTTACTGGCCAAGCTGCAAGGTTTTTTGCAGCAGGGTCTTTGCGGTATTCATTACTTCGACGCTGGTCTGGTAGGAGCGCGAAGCGGAAATCATGTCGGCCATTTCTTCCACCGGGTTGACGTTGGGCATCTTGATATAGCCACGCTCGTCGGCCAGCGGATGGCCCGGTTCGTACTTGAGGCGGAACGGCGAGGTGTCCTCGACGATCGAGGTCACCCGCACCCCGGCCACCTGCGGCATGTCGGCGGTCACCGGCGTGGCGGTGAACACCGCGTGGCGGCCGCGGAACGGCTCGCCGGTGGAGCTGGTGGCGCTCTCCGCGTTGGCGATATTGCTGGCCACCAGGTTCAGGCGCATCGACTGCGCCGTCAGCGCCGAGCCGGCAATATTGAAGACATTAGACAGCGACATGGTTATTGCCCACCCTTGATTGCGTCCATCAGCCCGCTGATTCTCCGGTTGAGGAAGGTCAGCGTGGACTGGTATTTCATCGCGTTGTCGGTAAACGCGGCGCGCTCGACATCCATATCGACGGTGTTGCCGTCGAGGCTGGGCTGTACCGCGCTGCGATACTGCAGGCCGCCATCATCGACGCTGGCGTGACCCTGGGCCGCCAGATGGCGCTCGTTGCTGGTCGCCAGCGCCAAGCCGCTTTGCGATGCGCGCAGCTGGCCTTGCAGTGCCTTGCCGAAATCGAAATCCACCGCCTTGTAGCCTGGCGTATCCGCGTTGGCGATATTGCTGGCAATCACTTCCACCTTCTTGGCACGCAGGCCAAGCGATTGCTGGAAGAAGTTGAGGTGGTCGGAAATCTTGTCGAGCATGATCGGTCGTCCGTTAAGTTGGCATCCTTAAAGCATGAACTGTGCCAATCAAAAAACAGCCGCCCAGCGCTCAAGTTTCGGCCGCGGCAGCCGAAAACGCCTGCCCAATGGCGCATCCGCCGCCGGCAAGGCGGCAAGATTTGCCGCCGCGCGCCGGAAACGGCAACGCCACCGGCAAGGGTGGCGTTGGGCATGGCGATTGCGGCCAAGGTTGGCCGCAAGACAGCGCGTTCAGTCGTCGCTGCGGATCTCGAAATCGTGGGTAATGTCGGCGGTCTTGCCGAGCATGATCGAGGCCGAGCAGTACTTCTCCGCCGACAGCTTGATGGCGCGCTCCACCACGTCAGCCTTCAGCTCGCGGCCCACCACCACGAAGTGGAAGTGGATCCTGGTGAACACCTTCGGGTCGCTGTCGGCACGCTCGGCGTCCATCTCTACCCAACAGTCGCGCACGTCCTGACGCGACTTCTTCAGGATGTTCAGCACGTCATAGCTGGTGCAGCCGGCGGTGCCCAGCAGCAGCAGTTCCATCGGCCGCGGGCCGAGGTTGCGGCCGCCGCCTTCCGGCGCGCCGTCCATCACCACCGCATGGCCGCTGCCGGTTTCGCCCATGAAACACACGCCATCCACCCACTTCAGTCTTGCTTTCATCTTGCCTTCCCCTTGGATTCAGACCGCAAGCGTATCACTGCCGATTTGGGCGAACAAAGAATCACCGGTAAAATGGAAAGATTGTTTAGTTTTGAAGCCACTCACATGCTCGTATTGGGAATTGAATCGTCTTGCGACGAAACCGGCGTCGCGCTGTACGACACCGAACACGGCCTGATTGCCGACCAGCTGCACTCGCAGATGGCGATGCACGCCGAATACGGCGGCGTGGTGCCGGAGCTGGCCAGCCGCGACCACATCCGCCGCGTCACGCCTCTGACCCGCGCCTGTCTCGCCGAAGCCGGCAAGACGCTGCAGGACATCGACGCCATCGCCTACACCGAAGGCCCCGGCCTCGGCGGCGCGCTGCTGGTCGGCGCCAGCTTCGCCAATGCGCTGGCGGTGGGACTGAACATCCCGGTGATCAGCGTGCACCACCTCGAAGGCCACCTGCTGTCGCCACTGCTGGCCGATCCGCGGCCGGCATTCCCCTTCCTGGCGCTACTGGTCTCCGGCGGCCACACCCAGATCATGGCCGTGCGCGGCGTCGGCGATTACCAGATCCTCGGTGAGACCGTGGACGACGCCGCCGGCGAAGCCTTCGACAAGACCGCCAAGCTGCTCGGCCTGCCCTACCCCGGCGGCCCGCTGCTGTCGAAACTGGCGGAAGAAGGCGACCCGGCGCGCTTCACCCTGCCGCGCCCGATGCTGCACAGCGACAACCTCGACATGAGCTTCTCCGGCCTGAAAACCGCGGTGCTGATGCTGAAGAAACAGGTCGAGGCCGAATGCGGCAGCGTCGACGAGCAGGCGCGCAAGGACATCTGCCGCGCCTTCCAGGAAGCCATCGTCGACGTGCTGGTCAGCAAGTGCGTGAAGGCGCTGAAACAGCACGGCCTGCAGCGCATCGTGGTCGCCGGCGGTGTCGGCGCCAACAAGCAGCTGCGCGCGGCGCTGGATGCCGCCGCGGCCAAGCGCCGCTTCGGCGTGTTCTACCCGCCGCTGAAGCTGTGCACCGACAACGGCGCAATGATCGCCTTCGCCGGCGCCATGCGCCTGCAGTACGCGCGTACCGCCGGCAGCTTTACCGTGAAGCCGCGCTGGGATCTGTCCACCCTGCCCAAGGCCTGACCCTCACCCGCCGGCCGCCACCAGGCGGCCGCCCTACCGAATCGCTATGATCCAGCTAAAAAACCTGTCCCTGCGCCGCGGCCTGAAAGAATTGCTTGTTGCGGCCAACCTCACCATCAACCCTGGCAACAAGGTCGGCATGACCGGTGCCAACGGCGCCGGCAAGTCCAGCGTCTTCGCGCTGCTGAAAGGCGAACTGCACGCCGAAAGCGGCGAAGTGCTGCTGCCGCCGCACTGGACCATGGCGCACGTGGCGCAGGAAACCCCGGCACTGCCGCAATCGGCGCTCGATTTCGTGCTCGACGGCGACGCCGAGCTGCGCCGCCTGCAGCAAAGGTTGGCCGCCGCCGAAGCCAGTGCCGACGGTAACGCCATCGGCAGCCTGCACGCCGAGCTGGACCGCATCGACGGCTATTCCGCCGCCGCCCGCGCCGGCAAGCTGCTGGCCGGCCTCGGCTTCCCCGTCGAACACCAGAGCCGCGCGGTGTCCACCTTCTCCGGTGGCTGGCGCATGCGTCTGAACCTGGCGCAGGCGCTGATGTGCCGCTCCGACCTGCTGCTGCTGGATGAACCGACCAACCACCTGGACCTGGAAACGGTGCTGTGGCTGGAAGACTGGCTGAAGGCCTACGAAGGCACCCTGATCGTGATCTCGCACGACCGCGACTTCCTCGACAGCGTGGTGACGCACATCGTCGACGTGTCGCAGCAGAAGCTCACCCTCTACACCGGCAACTACAGCCAGTTCGAGGTGATGCGCGCGGAAAAGCTGGCCCAGCAGCAGGGCAACTACGAGAAACAGCAGCGCCAGGTCGCACACCTGGAATCGTTCATCACCCGCTTCAAGGCCAAGGCCAGCAAGGCACGCCAGGCGCAGAGCCGCATCAAGGCGCTGGAGAAGCTGGAACGCATCGCGCCGGCGCACGTCGATTCGCCGTTCGACTTCCACTTCGACACCCCGGACAACCTGCCCAACCCGCTGCTGAAGCTGGAACGCGCCGATGTCGGCTACGGCGACACCCCCATCCTGCGCCAGTTGTCGCTGTCGGTGGAATCCGGCAGCCGCATCGGCCTGCTCGGCGTCAACGGCGCCGGCAAGTCGACGCTGGTGAAGCTGCTGGCCGGCGAGCTGCAGCCGCTGGCCGGCGAAGTGATCGGCGCCAAGATGCTGCGCATCGGCTACTTCACCCAACACCAGCTCGACACGCTGCGCTCCGACGAATCGCCGCTGTGGCACATGCAGAAGCTGGCGCCACAGGCGCGCGAGCTGGAGCTGCGCAGCTTCCTCGGCGGCTTCAACTTCCGTGGCGACACCGTCAACGCGCTGGTCGGGCCGATGTCCGGCGGCGAAAAGGCGCGTCTGGCGCTAGCGCTGCTGGTATGGCAAAAGCCGAACCTGCTGCTGCTGGACGAACCGACCAACCACCTCGACCTCGACATGCGCCACGCGCTGATGCTGGCGCTGCAGGACTTCGGCGGCGCGCTGATCGTAGTGTCGCACGACCGCTCGCTGCTGGAATCCACCACCGACGCCTTCTGGCTGGTGGCCGGCGGCAAGGTGCAGCCGTTTGACGGCGATCTGGAAGACTACCGCCAGTGGCGGCTGCAGCAGCAGGCCGACAACGGCAAGGCACCGGGCAGCGCCGCCAGCGACGGCGTCAACCGCAAGGAACAGAAGCGGCTGGAGGCCGATGCCCGCAACAAGCTGGCGGCGCAACGCAAGCCGCTGCAGACCAAGCAGAACAAGCTGGACAAGGACATGGCCACGCTGAATGCCGAAAAGGCCGAGCTGGACGCCTTTCTGCTGCTGGAAGAAGCCTACCAGGAGCACAACAAGGCACGGCTGGCCGCCGCGCTGAAGCGCCAGGGCGAACTCTCCGCCCAGCTGGAGGAAATGGAAATGGCGTGGCTGGAACTGCAGGAAGCGATGGAGGCACTGGAGGGCTGAGCCGCCGGCAACCGCTCTTAAAAATATTGCGGCCAACCTTGGTGACAAGGTTGGCCGCAGTGTTTTGTGCCTGTCGGCTCAGCGCTGGCTGAACAGCGCCTTGCTGATGAAGTGGCGCGACACCCGCGTGCGCGGCACCTTGCTGTCGAACCACTCGCGCACGTCAGCCTCCAGCCCGATGCCGTGCATGTAGTTGTACAGCGCCTTGTTCAGTGCGCGGCCCATCGCGTCGTGATCGGTGCCGGTCGGGTCGATGAAGCCGATGTCGTTCTTGGCGAAGGTCACCTCCGGCAGCGGGATCAGCTTGACGCCGTATTCCTCCGGGTTCTGCCCCACCGGCGAGTGCACGGTACAGGCGAAGCGGTGGAAGAAGCCGCTCTGGATGCAGCCGTTCTCGAACAGCTGGCGCACGTACTCCAGCGCGTCCACGGTGTCCTGCACCGTCTGCGTCGGGAAGCCGTACATCAGGTAGGCGTGCACCAGCACCCCGGCCTCGGTAAAGCCCTGCGTCACCCGCGCCACCTGGTCCACGGACACGCCTTTTTTCATCAACTTCAGTAGGCGGTCGGAGGCCACCTCCAGCCCGCCGGAGATGGCGATGCAGCCGGATTCGGCCAGCAGCTGGCACAGCTCGGGGGTGAACGACTTCTCGAAGCGGATATTGCCCCACCACGAGATGCTGACATTGCGGCGCAACAGCTCCTCGGCCAGCGCGCGCAGCATCTTCGGCGGCGCCGCCTCGTCCACGAAGTGGAAACCGGTCTGGCCGGTCTCGGCGATGATGGCCTCGATGCGGTCGACCAGCGTAGCGGCGGATGCCGTCTCGTAGCGCGAGATGTAGTCCAGCGTCACGTCACAGAAGCTGCACTTCTTCCAGTAACAGCCGTGCGCGACGGTCAGCTTGTTCCAGCGCCCGTCGCTCCACAGCCGGTGCATCGGGTTGAGCATGTCCAGCAGCGACAGATACTTGTCGATCGGCAGCCCGTCCCAGGTCGGCGCGCCGACGTCCTCGAAGGCGATGTCGCCTTCCATCATGTTCACGTAGCGCACCGCATCACCGTCACGCACGAAGGTGCGCACCAGCCGGCTGACACCACGCTGCCCCTGCAGGTGCTCCAGCAGCGCCAGGATCGGCTTCTCGCCGTCGTCCAGCGTCACGA
This sequence comes from Vogesella sp. AC12, assembly GCF_024437575.1. Classification (NCBI taxonomy): domain Bacteria; kingdom Pseudomonadati; phylum Pseudomonadota; class Betaproteobacteria; order Neisseriales; family Chromobacteriaceae; genus Vogesella; species Vogesella sp. AC12. Next base: position 273,952 of record NZ_JANFNU010000004.1, on the reverse strand, counting down.
AGTCGAAGTAGTCGAACACGCGCGGCTCGCGCAGCTCGCGCAGCTCGGTGTTGACGAAGCCACCGCCCAGCGCGGTCTTGATATGCGGCCAACGTTGCTTGATGGTCTGCGCGATGCGGAACGCCGCGTACACCGAGCCGGGGAACGGCACCGACAGCAGCACGAGGTCCGGCTGGTGCTTTTCGATGGCGGCAATAGTCAGCGCCTGCAGCGTGTCGTCCACCAGCGTCGGCGGTGCTGCCAGCGCCTGCGCCAGCGGCTCGAAGGTCGGCTGGCTCATCGCCAGCGATTCGGCGTAGCGCACAAACTCGAAGCGCTCGTCCACCGCGTCGCGCAGCACGTCGGACAGGTCGTTCAGGTACAGCGTGGCCAGATGCCGCGCCCTATCCTGCGCCCCCAGCGCGCCGAACGCCCACGCCAGCGGATCGCCGCCGTCCGGATCATCCGGGTCAACATAATTGTCCAGCGCGGCAAAACGCGCGCCCTCCGGCAAAAAGCCGCGGCTGCAGATGCGATGGCTGACGGTGGAATCGCCGCCCTGCAAAAAGCGGATCACCGGGCCGATGGTGGCGAGATAGCGTTCGAAAAACTCGACGAAATGGCGCACCTGATGGCTGCGCTTTTTCGGGGCGATGGCGTCGATGCGCTCGCGCACCGCCTTCAGGCCGGCCACCGAGAACAGCTGCAACACCAGCGCCAGCGCCAAGTCCTCCTGCACCGCGTCAATCTGGCGCGAGCGCAGAAAGCCGGTGATGTAGGCGGTGGACGGGTAAGGCGTGTTCAGCTGCGTCATCGGCGGGATGATGGACAGCACGCGGGGTGAAGCATTGTGGGGCATGGCAAGGTTCCGGCTGCAAAACAAGGCGGGCAGCGCAGGGCTGCCCGTGATGCGGGGATTTTCTCATGAAACGGCAAGCGTGGGCAGCATTGCGGCCAACCTTGCGACAGTGCACGGCGCCGCTAGCGCACGACCAGACCCACGCTCTGGCTGTGGCTCAGGCTGCCGCTGCTGCCGATCACCTGCAGCTGATAGCTGCCGACCGGTGTGCTCTTGCCGGTCTTGACGGTCAGCGTGGACGAGCCGGCGCCGGTCACCGGATTGGGACTGAAGCCGAAGGTGGCGCCGGGCGGCAGCACACTGGAAAGCGTGAGCGTGACGGCACCGCTAAAGCCGTTCAGCGGGCTGATGGTGGCGGTATAGCTGGTGCGTCCGCCGCGCTTCACCGTGCGACTGTTTGGTGACACCGCCAGCGCAAAGTCGGCGCTGGGTGCCGTCACCAGCAGCGTGGCCGTGCTGCTGCGGCTCAGCCCGCCACCGATGCCGCTGATCAGCAGCGGGTAACTGCCGGCCGGGGTGCTGCTGCTGCTGGTCACGCTGAGGGTGGCGGAGCCGCTTCCGCCGCTAAGCGGATCGGGGCTGAAGCTGCCGCTGGCACCAAGCGGCAAGCCGCTGACCGCGAGATCGACACTGCTGCTGAAGCCCCCGATGGCGGTGACGGTGGTGGTGTAGCTGGTGCCGCCGCCGCTGACCACGCTGCGGCTGGCCGGGGTGGTGCTCAGCGAGAAATCAGGGCTGGCGACCGCGGCGGCCAGCGGGCCGCGCGACAGGTCGAGCGCGAAGCTGCCGCCCCTGCCGTTATTGACGCTGTCCTGGGCGCCCCATACCTCGATACGGTAAGTGCCGGCCACGGTCGGCATCGCATGCAGCGTTTCCTGGCGGCCGAGCGCCACCAGCGGCGCACGCGGCGCGGCGCAGTCCGTGCCCTCGCCCATGCAGCCGCTGGCCGACAGCAGCGTGCCGTCCGGTGCCAGCAGCCGGGCATCGAGATCCGGGTCCCACTGGTAGGCAAAACAGGCGCCGCCAAACTGCAGCACACACAGCGGCTGGCCGACGATGGTCACCGTGGCCGCCAGTGGCTGGCCCAGGTCGCTCTCGGCGAGGCTGAAACTGTGGCTCCACAGCTGGTTGCTGCCGACACTGGCATCCACATGCACGGCTGTGGGCATCGAAGTGCGGACGCTGGCGGCGGCATTCTGCGCGCGGGCGACAAAGGCGTAGCCGTCGAGCAGGCCGGCGCCCCACTCATTGTCCTTGCCGCTGGCGCCGCGATCCTGTGCGCTGCCCTCCAGCAGGCTGCGCAGCTGCGCCGGATTGCCCTTCAGCGCCGGATTGGCCTCCAGCGCCAGCGCCACGGTGCCGGCGACAAACGGTGTCGCCATCGAGGTGCCGCTATAAACCACGTAGTCGCCGACGCTGCCGGACTTGGCCGCGGCAATGCGATGCCCCGGGGCGCAGACATCGGGCTTGATGTAGCTGGTGGTCGCGTTCACCGTGATCGGGCCGCGACTGGAAAACGCCGTCAGGTACACACCGTCGGAATGGTTGGCCGCAGTCGGCACCGCCGACCACTCGGCACAGGCGCCGACGGTGATCGCCCCCGCCGCCGCGCCGGGCGAGCCGACGGTGCCGGGCTCGTCGCCGTCATTGCCGGCGGCCACCACCAGCACCTTGCCTGCAGCCACCGCGGCGTCCACCGCCTGGCTCATCGCGTCCTTGCCGTCGGCCGGCGGCAAGGCGGCCAGGCTCATGGAAATGACGTGCACCCCGGCCTGGGCGGCACACCACTGGATGCCGGCGACCACATTGCTTTCCGCCCCGCTGCCCTGCGCGTCGAGCACCTTGGCGGCGTACAGCGCGGCACCGCTGGCCACCCCCTGCAACGCCGTGGCCGAGGCGCCGCCGCTACCATCGCCGGCGGCGATGGCGGCAACGTGGGTGCCGTGGCCGTTATCGTCGTAGGGCACGCTGCGGCCGGCGACATAGTCGATGAAGGCGGCGACCTTGCCATTGTCCAGCTGCTCGTGCAGCGGATCGACGCCGGTGTCGACGACACAGATGCCGACATTGCGCCCGCTCAGGCCGCTGGCCGCCAAGCCACGCGCGGCCTCGATGCCGAAATCGGCGCGCGCGGCGTCAAGCTGGGTGCGCACGGTGGCGTCTTCCTCGATGCGCAGCAGGCCCGGCGCGTGCAGCAGCCCGCGAATCTGCGCCGCGCTGAGGCGGCCGGCAAAACCGGGAATCAGCTTGAATTCATGACGCGGCACGAAGTTGCCCAGCGTCTGGCGTGCAGCGGCTGCCTGTGCCGGCTGCCGGAAGGTGACCACCACGTCGAAACGCGCGTCCGGCGCCGCCGTGGCCAACTGCTGCTGCAGGCTGTCGCCGAGACCGTCGCCGTCGCGGTCCGCCAGTACCGCCGGCGGCGCCAGCAGCGGTGCCGCCGCGGTCGGCGCCAGCAGCGGTGCCGCCGCGGTCGGCGCAAGCTTGGCCGCAGTGGCGAAGCACGGAAACAGCAAGGCCAGACAGCAAAGCAGGATCGAACGATGCATGACATCCACCTTCGCGCCGGATCGCAGCCAGACCGCAACGGCAGCCGCTCACCACGCCCAGTACCGGCCACGCCACGGCCAGCACCGCCAACCGCGCACTGCGGTGGCGCGCCGGTGCGGCGGCCGGTTTTATTGCAACGGCGCGGCCGGTTGCCGCGCGCCAGGCCGACCTTTCCGGCGACAACGCGGCCGGAAACGTCACTTCACCGTTATAGAAGGCCGCCGGCGAAAAACCCACAGCCGCCACCGGCCGGCAACGAGAACACGATGAGGAAGATCATGGCGCCGCATGACGGCGACGGCAGCGGCGAGCGCTTGAGGTGATTGAGCTGGGCACGCGGCGATACGCGGGAGGCAAGTGACAGCCGGCGCAGCAGGCCGCCACGCAGGAGTAAAGGTGAGGATCAGACAAGGCACGGCGACAGCCACCGCGGCGGCGGCCCGGCATACCGCTCAGCGACGACGGTGGGCTGGCGCTGAAGCTGTCACGCCAGCCCGCAGCGACAAGCTGGCGACGACGATCACGCCGCGCCATCGTCGTCACCGCGCCGGAAGCGCCGCAGCAAGGCCTGCCACTGCACGTCGCTGCCGCCTTCCGGCTGCTTCAGCCGCAGCAACTGCAGGTGCAGCAGCAGGTTTTCCAGCACCAGCCGCGCGGTGGACAGCAGGTAGATCAGCTGGCACTCCTCCGCCGAGGCGCTGGCCTGCAGTTGCTGGTCGCGCTGCAGCAGGTCGCTCAGTACCAGCCGCCGCAGCTGGTCTTCGTCCATCGGCAGGTCGGCAAAATCCAGCGGATCGCCCTGCTCCACTTCCTGCAGCAGCTGCAGCATTTCTTCCAGCCCCAGCTTCATGGCTCGTCCTCCCGGCTCCCTGACTTTGAGTGTAGCCAGTAAACACCGGCACGCAGGCACGGGACAACGGGCGGCCAGGGCTGACCCGCCATGCCGTGCCGACAGCCGCGGCAGTGCGTCAGCAGACCTTGCGGCCAACCCTGGCCGGCACACGAGCCGGCAAGACCCTGCGCCCCGCCCGGCCGGCCACGCAGACAGCGGCAGGCGACGACTGCGCCGCCTCAGGCCAGATCGAACAGCAGCGCCTGCAGCGGCTCGCTGCCGTTGTTGCGCAGGGTGTAGGCCGGCAACTGGCTGACGCGGGCGCCATCGCCCGGCTCCAGTTGCACATCCGCCAGCTGCAGGCTGCCGCGGATCAGGTGCACATAGCTGCGGCGGCCGCTGGCCTGCGCGAAATCCAGCGCCTCGCCCGGCGCCAGCAGCAGCTGGTACAGGCGTGCGTCCTGACGGATGGCGAGACTGCCGGCGGCGCCGTCCGGCGAGGCCACCAGCGTCAGCCCCGGCTGCCGGCCGAAGTCCTTCTGCTGGTAGCCCGGTTCGCCGCCCGTCTCGCGCGGCTCGATCCAGATCTGCAGGAAGTGCAGCGGCGCGTCGTTGCTGGCGTTGAACTCGCTGTGCAGGATGCCGCGGCCGGCGCTCATCACCTGGAATTCGCCGGCGCGCAGCACCGCCTCGTTGCCGGCGGAATCGCGGTGGCGGATGGCGCCGTCGAGCACATAGCTGATGATTTCCATGTCGCGGTGGCCGTGGGTATCGAAGCCGGCACGCGGCGCGACGCGGTCGTCGTTGATCACGCGCAGATCGGAAAAGCCCATGTGCGCCGGATCGTAGTAGTGGCCGAAGGAAAAGCTGTGGCGGCTCTGCAGCCAGCCAAAATCGGCCTTGCCGCGGGCGTGGGCGGGACGGATAGCAATCATGTTCTGGCTCCTTGGATGTGCGCTGACTGGCGGTTGCCAATCCCGATGCCGGCACTGTAGCGCCCGCGCCGCGCGCACCATAGCGGAAAAAACCGAGTGCCCGTTCAGGAAAACCGAACAAGGCACAGGGCGGTGCCCGCCAGGGAACAGGGCCAGCCGGGTCGCCGTCCGGCAGCAAGCCTCCAGGGCGAAACCGCGACAACGGCCACGCCGCATCGGCCGCCTCCGGTTTCAGGCGACCGACGAGTGCAGCCGGCCATGGCCACCGCCGTCACCCCGTCTGCCACCCGTCACGGCGATGCCACAGACCAGCCGGGCCGCCGGCGCGGGCGTCCCAATTCGCGATCCAGCGGCTATAAAGCACTACGGGGTGCGGCATCGATGCGCCCGAAACCAATACGGAGGCAGAGACCATGGGTGACAAGATCAACGAACTGGTTGCCAGCTGGTGCAGCGGCACCGCCAGTGCCTATAGCTGCGACCTGCGCAGCTCCTCGGTGCGCAATGTGTCCGGCCCGGTGCCGGCGGCGCTGGTGCGCGAGCTGGAAGCGCTGGCCCACCTGCGACAGCGCGATCCGGCGTGCATGGTCGGCGATCTGCTCGCCGCCGCCATCAGCGACGCGCTGGCCGCACTGCCGGACAATGTGCGCGCCCAGCTGAAGGAAGATCGCATCGCCACCGCCCGTGCCGAAGCGGAAGAACAGCGCGAAGTGCTGAGCTGGCACGTGGGCGGCACCTAGCCGCTGGCGGCCGCCGGCCGGCAGCTGGTGAGTATTTGGCCGCAGGCACACCACTGCGGCAATCTCGCCGCCGGCGACTGCGCTTGCCATCGGCGCCAGGGCGCGTCAGGCACGAAGCAACATTCGCCACCGTGCCGCGCGCCGGCCGGAGTGGGTAATCGCGACCGGCGAACAACGACGGTCGCGGCCAACGTTGGCCGCAAAAAAACCGTGGCGGTGGCGACACCGCGCACGGCTGTTGCTGTTCAGGCGCCACAGGGCGCCGGCGCGTCAGGCGGTCCTGGCTTCGTCCAGCCCCAGCTTGTCCTTCATCTGCTGCCGCATCATGAATTTCTGGATCTTGCCGGTGATGGTCATCGGGAAGGCGTCGACGAATTCGATGTAGCGCGGGATCTTGTAGTGCGCGATCTGGCCGTCGCAGAAGGCGCGGATCTCTGCCGCGGTGCAGCTTTCGCCGTCACGCAGCCGTATCCACGCGCACAGCTCCTCGCCGTACTTGGCGTCCGGCACGCCGACCACCTGCACGTCCTGCACCTTGGGATGGCGATACAGGAATTCCTCGATCTCGCGCGGGTAGATGTTCTCGCCGCCGCGGATCACCATGTCCTTCACCCGGCCGACGATGTTGCAGTAGCCGTCATCGTCCAGCACCGCGAGGTCACCGGTGTGCATCCAGCCGGCAGGGTCGATCGCTTCGCGCGTTTTTTCCTCGTCGCCCCAGTAGCCGAGCATCACCGAGTAGCCGCGGGTCAGCAGCTCGCCGGTTTCTCCGCGCGGCACGATGCGGCCCTCGACGTCGACGATCTTGACCTCCACATGCGGATGGATGCGGCCCACGGTGGCCACCTTTTTTGCCACCGGGGTATCGGTCGCGCTCTGGAAGCTGACCGGGCTGGTCTCGGTCATGCCGTAGGCGATGGTGACCTCGGCCATGTGCATCTGCGCCACCACCCGCTCCATCACCGAGATCGGGCACGGGCTGCCGGCCATGATGCCGGTGCGTAGCGCGGACAAATCAAATTCGGCGAAGCGCGGGTGATCCAGCACCGCGATGAACATGGTCGGCACGCCGTGCAGCGCGGTGCACTTCTCCTCCGCCACCGTCTGCAGCACCGCCAGCGGCTCGAATGCTTCCGACGGGAACACCATCGCCGCGCCGTGGGTGAGGCAGGCCAGCACGCCCAGCACCATGCCGAAGCAGTGGTACAGCGGCACCGGAATGCACAAGCGGTCGTGCTCGGTCAGCCGCATCGCCTCGCCGACGAAGAAGCCGTTGTTGAGGATGTTGTGGTGCGTCAGCGTGGCACCTTTCGGGCTGCCGGTGGTGCCAGAGGTAAACTGGATATTGATGGCGTCGTCGAACTGCAGCGCCTCGCCGATTGCGGCCAACGTTTGCCGCTCTGCCGCCGTCGGCTCGGCCAGCAAGGCCGGGAAGTTGAGCATCCCCGCCGTCGCCTCTTCGCCCAGGCGAATCACCCAGCGCAGCGCCGGCAGCTTCGCCGCCTGCAATTCGCCCGGCCGGCTGGCCGCCAGCTCCGGCGCGAGATCGTTCACCATCGCCAGGTAGTCGCTGCTCTTAAAGCTCGGCGCCAGCACCAGCGCGCGGCAATCGACCTTGTTCAGCGCGTACTCCAGCTCGCTGCGGCGATAGGCGGGATTGATGTTGACCAGCACCAGCCCGGCCTTGGCGGTGGCGAACTGCATCAGCAGCCACTCGCTGTTGTTCTGTGACCAGATGCCGATGCGCTCGCCAGTCTGCAGCCCCAGCCGGCGCAGGCCGCAGGCAAGGCGCTCGACCTGCTCCTGCAGCTCGGCGTAACGCCAGCGTATGCCCTGGTGACGCACGATCAGCGCGTCACGCTCGGCAAAACGGCGGCAGGCGTCGTCAAAAAACTGGCCGATGGTCTGGCCAATCAGCGGCTTGTCACCGGTGCCGTGCACATAACTGGGTAGAGCGGACATCGACGTCATAGTGTGTTCTCCGTTGCATTGTGCTGTTATCGCTTTGCCATAAACTTACTATTACGTTAACGTAAACTCAAGCCTTGTCGCGGCAAGGCCGGCAAAAAACGCTACAATCGCGCCAGACCAACAGGAACCATCATGAGCGAAGAACGCCTTTTCACCATTTCCGACCTGGCACGGGATTTCGACATCACCCTGCGCACCATCCGCTTCTACGAGGAACAGGGCCTGATCGAGCCGCAGCGCGAAGGCCGCCAGCGCCTGTTTACCCACCGCGACCGCGCGCGGCTGAAGCTGATCCTGCGCGGCAAGCGCATCGGCCTCGCGCTGTCGGAGATCCGCGAGATTCTCGACCTGTACGAGCTGGCGCGCGACGAGGCCAGCCAGTCGCTGAAGCTGCTGCAGCTGTTGTCCGAGCGCAAGAAGCAGCTGGAAGAACAGCGCAACGATATCGACGCGGTGCTGTCCGAGATTGTGGTACTGGAAGGCCACTGCCGCCAGGTGATCGACACCATGACCGGCAAGGACGCCACAGCCTGAGGCTTTCCCGCCATCCTGACGGATGGTTTCGTCATTTTGTATTGACGTTAACGTAAGCGTAATTCAAGATTAAGTCATGCCGCAGCGCAGATGGCGCAATCGCCACCATCCGCTACAACACAGAGATAGCCGCCACGAGATGCCAACGGCACCGGGCAGTTCGCACAAAGGAGAGAGACATGTACAGCAGCTTGCGCTTTGCCCACGGTGACACCTACGACATGCTGCGCGAAACGGTGCGCGACTTCGCCCAGAGCGAGATCGCCCCGCGCGCCGCCGACATCGACCGCGACAACCTGTTCCCGGCCGACCTGTGGCAGAAATTCGGCGATCTCGGCCTGCTGGGCATCACCGTGTCGGAAGAGTACGGCGGCGCCAACATGGGCTACCTCGCGCACATGATCGCGATGGAAGAAATCTCCCGCGCCAGCGCCTCGGTCGCCCTCTCCTACGGCGCGCACTCCAATCTGTGCGTGAACCAGATCTACAAGAATGGCAACGACGAGCAGAAACGCAAGTACCTGCCCAAGCTGATCTCCGGCGAACACGTCGGCGCGCTGGCGATGTCCGAGCCGAACGCCGGCTCCGACGTGGTGAGCATGAAACTGCGTGCCGACAAGGTCGACGGCGGTTACAAGCTCAACGGCAGCAAGATGTGGATCACCAACGGCGGCGACGCCGACACCCTGGTGGTGTACGCCAAGACCGACGTCAGTGCCGGCGCCAAGGGCATCACCGCCTTCATCATCGAGAAGGGCTTTGCCGGCTTCAGCCATGGCAGCAAGCTGGACAAGCTGGGCATGCGCGGCTCCAACACCTACCCAATCTTCTTTGACGACTGCTTCGTGCCGGAAGAAAACGTGCTGGGCGGCGAAGGCAATGGCGTCAAGGTGCTGATGAGCGGCCTGGACTTCGAACGCGCGGTGCTGTCCGCCGGCCCGCTGGGCATCATGCAGGCGTGCATGGACGTGACCGTGCCCTACCTGAACGACCGCAAGCAGTTCGGTCAGGCCATCGGCGACTTCCAGCTGATGCAGGGCAAGCTGGCCGACATGTACGTGAAGCTGTCCGCCAGCCGCGCCTACGTCTACGCCGTCGGCCAGGCGCTGGACCGTGGCGAATCCGGGCGCCAGACGCGCAAGGACGCCGCCGGCGCCATCCTCTACGCCGCCGAAGCGGCGACGCAGATGGCACTGGACGCCATCCAGTGTCTGGGTGGCAACGGCTACATCAACGAATACCCGACCGGCCGCCTGCTGCGCGACGCCAAGCTGTACGAGATCGGCGCCGGCACCAGCGAAATCCGCCGCTGGCTGATCGGCCGCGAACTGATGGCCGAGACCCGCTAAGCCCGGCCCGCCAAGCCCAAGCGGTGCGGCCAACCTTGCCGCACCTTGTTCCGTACCGATAGAGGCGCAACCATGCCCATCATCGAATCCAAGCTCTCCCCCCGCGCCGCCGACTTCCAGGCCAATGCCGACAAGATGCGCGCGCTGGTGGCCGACCTGAAAGAAAAAGTCGCCAAGGCCGCGCTGGGCGGCGGCGACAAGGCGCGCGACAAGCACGTCGCCCGCGGCAAGCTGTTGCCGCGCGAGCGCATCAACCTGCTGCTCGACCCCAGCTCGCCGTTCCTGGAGCTGTCGCAGCTGGCCGCCTACGGCATGTATGGCGACGACGCCCCCGGCGCCAGCGTCATCACCGGGGTGGGCCGCATTTCCGGCATCGAGTGTCTGGTCATCGCCAACGACGCCACCGTCAAGGGCGGCACCTACTACCCAATGACGGTGAAGAAGCACCTACGCGCGCAGGAAATCGCTCGCGAAAACCGCCTGCCCTGCGTCTACCTGGTGGATTCCGGCGGCGCCTTCCTGCCGCTGCAGGACGAGGTGTTCCCCGATCGCGACCACTTCGGCCGCATCTTCTACAACCAGGCCAAGCTGTCTGCCGACGGCATCCCGCAGATCGCGGTGGTGATGGGCAGCTGCACCGCAGGTGGCGCCTACGTGCCGGCGATGAGCGACGAGACGGTGATCGTCAAGGACCAGGGCACCATCTTCCTCGGCGGCCCGCCGCTGGTGAAGGCGGCGACCGGCGAAGTGGTGACGGCGGAAGAGCTGGGCGGCGGCGACGTGCATACCCGCATCAGCGGCGTCGCCGACCACCTGGCGCAGAACGACGCCCACGCGCTGGCCATCGCCCGCCGCATCGTGTCCGATCTCAACTGGCAGAAACAGGGCACGCTCGACCGCATCGACCCGCGCCCGCCACGCTACGGCGCCGAGGAAATCTACGGCGTGATCCCGGCCGACGCGAAAAAGCCGTTCGACGTGCGCGAGATCATCGCGCGCCTGGTCGACAACTCCGATTTCGACGAATTCAAGCAGAACTACGGCACCACGCTGGTCACCGGCTTTGCCCGCCTCAACGGCTACCGCGTCGGCATCATCGCCAACAACGGCATCCTGTTCTCCGAGTCCGCGCTCAAGGGCGCGCACTTCGTCGAGCTGTGCTGCCAGCGTGGCATCCCGCTGGTGTTCCTGCAGAACATCACCGGCTTCATGGTCGGCAAGAAGTATGAAAACGGCGGCATCGCCAAGGACGGCGCCAAGCTGGTGACCGCGGTGGCCTGTGCCAGCGTGCCCAAGTTCACGGTGCTGATCGGCGGCAGCTTCGGCGCCGGCAACTACGGCATGTGCGGCCGCGCCTACTCGCCGCGCTTCCTGTGGATGTGGCCGAACAGCCGCATCTCGGTAATGGGCGGCGAACAGGCCGCCGGCGTGCTGGCACAGGTGAAGAAGGAACAGCTGGGCGACGCCTTCACGCCAGAGCAGGAAGAAGCGCTGAAAGCGCCGGTGCGCGAACAGTACGAGCAGCAGGGCCACCCCTACTACGCCAGCGCGAGGCTGTGGGACGACGGCGTGATCGACCCGGCGCAAACGCGCGAGGTGTTGAGCCTCGCGCTGGAAGCGACCCTGTCGGCACCGGTGGAGAAGACACGCTTTGGCGTGTTCCGCATGTAATTTTCTTTAGCCACGGAATCCACAGAAAACACGGACAACGGCGCCCGCCTTGACGGCCGCCACAGCGTAGAGACACCCGGCCAGGCTGGCATGACTTCTGTGTTCTTCCGTGGCTTCTGTGGCAAATAAAAGAAAGGGTTTTCCAATGACTTACAGCACCTTGGAAATCGAACGCGCCGGTCAGGTCGCCACCGTGTGGATGAACCGCCCGGAGCTGCACAATGCGATGAACGAGCACCTGATCGCCGATCTCACCGCCGCCTTCCGCATCCTGAACGAGGATGCCGGCGTGCGCGTGATCGTGCTGGCCGGACGCGGCAAGAGCTTCTCCGCCGGCGCCGATCTGGACTGGATGCGCCGCGCCGCCGGTTACGGCGAGGCGCAGAACCTCGACGACGCGCGCAAGCTGGCGGCGATGCTCAAGGGCATCTACCGCAGCAAGAAGCCGGTGATCGCGCGCATCCACGGCGCGGCGATGGCCGGTGGCACCGGTCTGACCGCGGTGTGCGACATCGCCATCGCCACCGACGCCGCCAAGTTCGCGCTGACCGAAGTGCGCCTCGGCCTGATCCCGGCCACCATCGGCCCCTATGTCGCCGATGCCATCGGCCAGCGCCAGGCACGACGCTACTTCCTGACTGCCGAACGCATCGACGCCGCCACCGCCGAGCGCATCGGCCTGGTGCACGAGGTGGTGCCGGCCGAGGCACTGGATACGCGCGTCGCCGAAGTGGCCGCCGAGCTGGTCCGTGGCGGCCCGCACGCGCTGACCGCCGCCAAGGAGTTGCTGGCCGACCTGCGCCAGGGCTCGCCGCTGGACGACACGCTGCTGGACGACACCGCGCACACCATCGCCGCCACCCGCGTCACCGACGAGGCGCGCGAAGGCCTGGCCGCCTTCTTCGACAAGCGCCCACCACAGTGGATCAAGGACTGACCACCCCGCCCTTGCGGCCAACCTTTGACCTTGGCCGCAAGCAAGCCCGGGTAGGCAAAACACTGCGTCCCACCGGCAAATTTGAACGGGTGGATTCCGCCGCTTAGTCCTCTCTGCAGCGAACAGACAAGAAAAGGGAAAGCTCCCATATGTTCACCAAGATCCTCATCGCCAACCGTGGCGACCAGCAGCCGCAAGGCTGCGCAGCTGCGCAGCAAAATTGCCAGACGGCACCTCAGTGCCGCGGCGAGTTCGCCACGGGAGACCACCATGTTCACTAAGATCCTCATCGCCAACCGTGGCGAAATCGCCTGCCGCGTGATCAAGACCGCCCGCGCCATGGGCATCCGTACCGTGGCGGTATATTCCGATGCCGATGCCAGCGCCCGCTTCGTCAAACTTGCGGATGAAGCCTACCGTCTGGGGCCGGCGCCGGCCGCCGAGTCCTACCTCAAGGCCGGGCTGATCCTCGACCTTGCCAAACAAAGCGGCGCGCAGGCGGTGCATCCGGGCTACGGCTTCCTGTCGGAAAACGAAGACTTCGCCGCCGCCTGCGAAGCCGCCGGCATCGCCTTCATCGGCCCGCCGGCTTCCGCCATCGCCGCCATGGGCAGCAAATCCGCCGCCAAGGCGCTGATGGAAAAAGCCAACGTGCCACTGGTGCCGGGCTACCACGGCGACAATCAGGATGAGCAATTCCTGAAAGCCGAAGCAGACAAGATGGGCTACCCGGTGCTGATCAAGGCTAGCGCCGGCGGTGGTGGCAAGGGCATGCGCATCGTGGAGCGCAGTGACGACTTTATCGCCGCGCTGGCCAGCTGCCAGCGCGAGGCGCGCGCCAGCTTCGGCGACGACAAGGTGCTGGTGGAGAAATACCTGACCCGCCCGCGCCACGTGGAGATCCAGGTGTTTGCCGACAGTCTGGGCGGCTGTGTCTACCTGTTCGAGCGCGACTGCTCGGTGCAGCGCCGCCACCAGAAAGTGCTGGAAGAAGCCCCGGCGCCGCACCTGCCGGCGGCAACACGGCAGGCGATGGGCGAAGCGGCGGTAGCTGCTGCGCGCGCCGTCGGCTATGTCGGCGCCGGCACCGTGGAATTCATCATGGACGTGGAGTCGGGGCAGTTCTACTTCATGGAAATGAACACCCGCCTGCAGGTGGAGCATCCGGTCACCGAGATGATCACCGGCCAGGACCTGGTGGCCTGGCAGCTGAAAGTGGCCAGCGGCCAGCCGCTGCCGCTGCAACAGCAGCAGCTGGCCATCCACGGCCACAGCATCGAGGCGCGCATCTACGCCGAAGACCCGGACAAGGGCTTCCTGCCGGCCACCGGCACGCTGGTGCACCTGCAACCGCCGGCGGAGAACGCCCATGTGCGCGTCGATACCGGTGTGCTGGAGGGCGACACCATTTCGCCGTTCTACGACCCGATGATCGCCAAGCTGATCGTGTGGGGCGAAACGCGTGAGGCGGCGCTGCAGCAGCTGGACGCGGCGCTGGCCGCCTACCAGGTGGTGGGCGTCACCACCAATATCCGCTTCCTGCGCCGCATTGCCGCCAACCCGGCGTTTGCCAGCGGCGACGTGGATACCGGCCTGATCGCCCGTTACCACGACAGCCTGCTGCCCGCCCCCGCCGCACCGAACAGCGAACAGCTGGCGCTGCTGGCGGTGGGCGAAACGTTGGCCGCAGCCAGCGACGACAACCATGCCTTCGGCGCGCTGCAAGGCTGGCGCCTGAACAGCACACTGGAGCGTCGCCTCGGCTTTGCCCACGGCGACAGCCGCATCGAGGTACTGCTGCGCCAGCAGCAGGAGCAGCAGCTGGTCAGCGTCAACGGCAGCGACATCCCGCTGCGCGCCAACCTGCAGGGCAAGCAGCTTACGGCCAACCTGGGCGGCAAGCAGATCAGCGCCACACTGGTACGCCACGGCGCGCAGCGCGTGCTGTTTGCCGACGGCGAGCGCGTGGCGGTCGACTACCTCGATCCTTACGCCTATGAAGAAGCAGGCGTGCACGGCGAAACCCACATGAAGGCGCCGATGCCGGGCCGCGTGGTGGCGCTGCTGGCCGAAGCCGGCACCCGCGTGGCCAAGGGTGAACCGTTGCTGATTCTGGAAGCGATGAAGATGGAACACACCATTACCGCGCCGGCCGACGGCAAGGTGCTGGCGTTCTACTTTGCCGCCGGCGAGCAGGTCAGCGACGGCGATGAACTGGTGGATTTCGAGGCGGACTGATTGTTTATTTGCCACAGACTCCACGGAAAGCACGGGAAGAAAAGCGGCCCGCCAAGCATCCGGCAGGCCAAAATGCCCCGCGCTCATGGTCAGATATCACAGGCTGACGGGTGCTTTTCTGTGGATTCCGTGGCAAAGAAAGAGGCTCTATATGACCCACGTAAAGATCGTCGAAGTCGGCCCGCGCGACGGGCTGCAGAACGAAAAGCACACCGTCGCACTGGCCACCAAGCTGGAGCTGATTGAAAGGTTGGCCGCAGCCGGCTTGCGCACTATCGAGGCCGGCGCCTTCGTGTCGCCCAAGTGGGTGCCGCAGATGGCCGACAGCCTGCAGGTGCTGCAGGCGCTGGACCTGAACGCCGGCATCGACTACCCGGTGCTGGTGCCCAACGACAAAGGGCTGGATGCGGCGCTGGAAGCCGGCGTGCGCGAGATCGCGGTGTTCGGCGCCGCGAGCGAAGCGTTCAGCCACAAGAACATCAACGCCAGCATCGCCGAGAGCCTGCTGCGCTTCGAATCGGTGATGAAGCGGGCACAGGCGGCAAACATCAAGGTACGCGGCTATGTGTCCTGCGTACTGGGCTGCCCGTATGAAGGCGACATCGCCCCGTACAAGGTGGCCGAGGTGGCGCGCGCGCTATACAACATGGGCTGCTACGAAATCTCGCTGGGCGACACCATCGGCGTGGGCACCCCCAACAAGGTGACCGCGATGCTGGACGCGGTGACCGAGGTCGTGCCGGTGACCAAGCTGGCCGGCCATTTCCACGACACCTACGGCATGGCCATCGCCAATATCCACACCGCGCTACAGGCCGGCGTGCGCACCTTCGACAGCTCGGTCGCCGGGCTGGGCGGCTGCCCGTATGCCAAGGGCGCCTCCGGCAACGTGGCCACCGAAGACGTGGTCTACCTGCTGCACGGGCTGGGTTATCACACCGGGGTGGATCTGGAGCAGCTGGCCGATACCGCCTGGTTCATTGCCGAGGCACTGGTGCGCGAGCCGGGCTCCAAGTATGCCAAGGCGCGCGGCCTGCGCAGCTGAGTCCTTGCCGTTTACGCGGCCAGCCGGCGACCAACGGTCGCCGGCTGGCCGTTGTGCTTTGCTGCCGCCGGCGTTATAGCGGCGGCTCGTGTTACGCCGCCAAGGCAAGTACAATCCGGCAACAAGCAGTGCCGTGGCGGCGCGCCACCGCACTGCGACCTTCCCGACCGACTTCCGCAAGCAAAGAGCAACATGACCATTCTGGTAACCGGTGGTGCCGGCTTTATCGGCGGCAATTTCGTGCTGGACTGGCTGGCCAGCAGTGACGAGCCGGTCGTCAACCTGGACAAGCTGAGCTACGCCGGCAACCTGCAGACGCTGGCCAGCCTGCAAGGCGATGAGCGGCACCGCTTCGTGCACGGCGATATCGGCGACCGCGCGCTGCTGGGCCGCCTGCTGGCCGAGCACCAGCCACGCGCGGTGCTCAACTTTGCTGCAGAAAGCCACGTCGACCGCTCCATCCACGGTCCGGGCGACTTCATCGACACCAATGTCGTCGGCACCTTCAAGCTGCTGGAGTCGGTACGTGCCTACTGGAACGACCTGCCTGCCGCAGACAAAAGCGCCTTCCGCTTCCTGCATGTTTCCACCGACGAAGTCTACGGCACCTTGGCCGCAGAGGACGCACCGTTCGCCGAAGATCACCGCTACGAGCCGAACAGCCCGTACTCTGCCAGCAAGGCGGCGTCCGACCATCTGGTACGGGCCTGGCACCACAGCTACGGCCTGCCGGTACTGACCACCCATTGCAGCAACAACTACGGCCCCTACCAGTTCCCGGAAAAGCTGATCCCGCTGGTCATCCTCAATGCCCTGCCCGGCAAGCCGCTGCCGATTTACGGCGACGGCCAGCAGATCCGCGACTGGTTGTACGTGACAGACCACTGCGCCGCCATCCGCCGCGTGCTGGACGGCGGTACGCCGGGCGAAAGCTACAACGTCGGCGGCTGGAATGAAAAGACCAACCTCGATGTGGTCCGCACCATCTGCAGCCTGCTGGACGAATTGCGCCCGCGCGCCGACGGCAAAGGCTACGCCGAACAGATCAGCTATGTGCAAGACCGCCCCGGCCACGACCGCCGCTACGCCATCGACGCACGCAAACTGGAACGCGAGCTGGGCTGGAAACCGGCTGAGACCTTCGACTCCGGCATCCGCAAAACCGTCCAGTGGTATCTGGACAACCAGGACTGGGTCGAGGGCGTCAGCAGCGGCCACTACCGCGACTGGCTGACCCGGCAATACGGAGGCCAGTCATGAGCTACCCGGCAAAAATCCTGATCACCGGCGGCAGCGGCCAGGTCGGCTTCGAGCTCAGGCGCGCGCTGGCGCTGCACGGGGTGCTGAGCTGCCCCGGCCGCCAGCAATTCGATCTGGCGGCACCGCACACCCTGGCCGCGACGCTAGACGCCTTGCAGCCCGACATCATTGTCAATGCCGCGGCCTATACCGCGGTCGATCAGGCCGAGGATGAGATCGCGCAGGCCCATGCCGTCAACGCTGCAGCACCGGCGCAGCTGGCTCAGTGGGCGGCACAGCACAACGCGCTGCTGGTGCACTACTCTAGCGACTACGTGTTCGACGGCAGCAAGTTCGGCGCCTGGCTGGAAGACGACAGCGCCAATCCACAATCGGTGTATGGCCGCAGCAAATGGCTGGGCGAACAAGCCATCCGCGACAGCGGCTGCCGCCACTACATCCTGCGCAGCTCGTGGGTGGCCGGCGTCTATGGCCAGAATTTCCTGAAAACCATGCTCAGGCTGGCCGCCACCCGCGACCGCCTGACGGTGGTCGACGACCAGTTTGGCGCGCCGACCCCGGCCAGCCTGCTGGCGGACGTGTGCGCGCTGTTGCTGCCGCACTACGCCAACTACCCTGACAGCACCAGCTACGGCACCTACCACCTTGCCGCCAGCGGCCGCACCAGCTGGCACGACTACGCCGCCCACGTCATCGCGCTGGCCCGCGATGCCGGCTGGACGCTGATGCTGCCGCCGGACGGCCTGCACGCGGTCAGCAGCGACGAGTACCCGCAACGGGCCACACGGCCGGCCAATTCCGTGCTCGACTGCAGCAAGCTGCAGCTCACCTTCGGCCTGCAGCTGCCGTCGTGGCAGGAAGGCGTGGCGCAGTTGTTCCAGACCCTCGATAACGCAAGAAAACCATGAACCGCAAAGGCATCATCCTCGCCGGTGGCGCCAGTAGCCGCCTGTACCCGGCCACCCTGGCGGTCAGCAAGCAACTGCTGCCGGTCTACGACAAGCCGCTGATCTACTACCCGCTGACCACGCTGTTGCTGGCCGGCATCCGCGACATCCTGATCATTTCCACGCCGCAGGACACCCCCCGCTTCCGGCAACTGCTGGGCGACGGTAGCCAGTGGGGCATCCGGCTGCAGTACACGGTGCAGCCCAGCCCGGATGGCCTGGCGCAGGCCTTCATCCTCGGTGAATCCTTCCTCGCCGGTGCGCCGTCGGCACTGGTGCTGGGCGACAATATTTTCTACGGCGCCGAGCTGGCCAGCCAGCTGCAGCGCACCGCGGCGCAAGCACAGGGCGCCACCGTGTTCGCCTATCGCGTCAATGACCCGGAGCGCTACGGCGTGGTCGAGTTTGATGGCGCCGGCCAGGCCATCAGCATCGAAGAGAAACCGGCGCGCCCCAAGTCCCATTACGCCGTCACCGGCCTGTATTTCTACGACGCGCAGGTGGTCGACATCGCCAAGTCGATCAAGCCGTCGCCGCGCGGCGAGCTGGAGATCACCGACGTCAATGCCGCCTATCTCGCACGCGGCACGCTCACGGTGGAAACCATGGGCCGCGGCTACGCCTGGCTGGATACCGGCACCCATGACTCGCTGCTGGAGGCCAGCCAGTTCATCGCCACCCTCGAAAAACGCCAGGGCCTGAAGGTGGCCTGTCCGGAAGAAGTGGCGTGGCGCATGGGCTACATCGACGACAGCCAGCTGCAAAGGTTGGCCGCACCGCTGGCCAAGACCGGCTATGGTCGCTACCTGCTGCAATTGCTGCAAGAAGGGTGTTGAATGAGCCAGTTCCGCGAAACCTGCCTGCCCGGCCTGTGGCTGATCGAACCCCGCATCCATGGTGACGAACGCGGCTTTTTCTACGAGAGCTTCCACCAGCAGCAATTCGATGCCGCCATCGGCCGCCACGTCGAGTTCGTACAGGACAACCACTCCCGCTCCAGCCGTGGCGTGCTGCGCGGCCTGCACTACCAGCTGCCGCCGCAGGCGCAGGGCAAGCTGGTGCGCTGTGTGGCCGGCGAGGTATTCGATGTCGCCGTCGACCTGCGCCGCAGCTCCGCCACCTTCGGCCGCCATTACGGCACCCTGCTGTCGGCGGCCAACCATCGCCAGCTGTGGATACCGGAAGGCTTCGCCCATGGTTTTGTCACGCTGAGCGAACACGCCGAAGTACTGTACAAGGCCACCGCCTACTGGAGCCCTCAGCACGAGCGCGCGCTGCGCTGGGATGACCCGCAACTGGCGATTGCCTGGCCGCTGCGCGACGGCCTGCAGCTGTCGGACAGGGATCGCGCCGCACCGCTGCTGGCCGACGCCGAATACTGAACGCCGAATACCGAACCCTGGCACTGCGGCGCCGGCGCTTATTTTGCCTCAAGGAAAGCGGCGCGGCGGGTGCGTAAGCTGGGCACTGTTACAGACAGGAGTCCATCCATGCACACCCACACCTCTGATTTGTCGGTTTTCCCTTTTGATGCGCGCGGCGTGGCCAAGCGTTTCCGCCATGCCGCCATTTTTGGCGCGCTGGAATCGCTGAACCACGGCGAGCGCATGCGCTTCGTCAACGACCACGACCCGCTGCCACTGCTCGGCCAGATCGAGCAGCGCTACGGTGACCAGGTGCTGATCAACTACGTGGAGCGCTCGCCGCAACAGGTCGTCATCGACTTCACCATCCATGTCGCCGACAGCGAGCCGGCACCGGCCCAGGCGCCGGCAGCCCAGCAAGGCGGTTGTGGTGGCGGCGGCGGTTGCGGCTGCTCCGGCGGCTAAGCAATACGGCAACGGGCCGGCATCTTGCCGGCCCGTTTTGCTTTGTGTGAACGGCACACCAGCGCCACCACTCAGCCGCGATAACCAATCTGTGCGGAGATGTCGGCCGCCGTGCTGCGCAGCCGCTGCGCGATCACCCCGTTCCAGTCCGAGGCGAAGGTCGCCGCCGGCCCCAGCGTGGTCATCACCAGCGCCAGCTGGCCGGCGTGATCGAACACCGGCACGCTGAAGGCATTGATGCCGGGCAAGGGGTAGCCCACCGCCCGCGCCATGCCGCGCTCGCGCACTCGCTGCAGCGCCGACTGGAACGCGGCCTGCTCCTCGATACCGGCCTGCCGCGCCGCCATTTCGCTGGCGATCATCTCCTCGGTCAGCCGCGGCGGCAGGTAGGCGGCAAACACCTTGCCCGTTGCCGAATCCAGCAGCGACATCACCGTGCCGGTCCGCATATTGATGTGCACCACGCGATTGCACTCCTGGATCCGTACCACGGTCGGGCCGTGGTTGCCCCACACCGCCAGCGCCACGTTCTGCTGGATGTCCAGCGACAGCGCCGCCGCCCGTTCGGTGGCGATCTTGACCGCGTCCAGTTCGTGCAGCGCCACCAGCCCCATCTGCAACGCAAACGGCCCCAGCTTGTACAGGCCGCTGCCCGCATCCTGCTCAATCAGCCCCAGCTTGCCAAAACTCACCAGATAGGGATGCGCCTTCGCCGCCGGCATGCCGGCCTCGCCGGCCAGGTCCTTCAGCATCATCGGCGCACCGTGACGCACCAGCGTCTGCAGTAGGCTGCCGCCCACCTCGATTGATTGGATTCCGCGCCGGTCTTTTTCCATCGTTACCCCGTCTTGCCCGCTGGCATGGTCAGTGTTGTTGAAACGGCGGCAATTCTAGCATTTTCGCCACGCCAGCAACGGCGATAATATTTGTTATTATCGAACAAATTGACCAATAACGAATTAATGGTTAACTTGCCAGCATCGCCACTGGCCGCCACCGCGATCAGTGCCAGACTGAAATCAGCGCCGCACCACGGCCACCGCTCACGGAGAGAACCATCATGCTGATCAAGAAAATTCACCATGTCGCCTATCGCTGCAAGGACGCCAAGGAAACGGTGGAGTGGTACGTGAAACACCTCGACATGAAGTTCGTGCTGGCAATCGCCGAAAACGAAGTACCGTCCACCAAGGCGCCGGACCCGTACATGCACGTATTCCTCGACGCCGGCCAGGGCAACATCCTCGCCTTCTTCGAGCTGCCGACACGGCCGCCGATGGACCGCGACCCGAACACGCCCAACTGGGTGCAGCACCTGGCGATGGAAGTGGACTCGCTGGACACACTGCTCGCCACCAAGCAGCGGCTGCAGGCCGCCGGCATCGACGTGATCGGCCCCACCGACCACACCATCTTCAAGTCGATCTACTTCTTCGACCCCAACGGCCACCGCCTGGAGCTGGCCTGCAATACCGGCACGCCGAAGATGATGCAGATGCTGGACGAGGTGAAGTGGGACATGCTCAACGAATGGGCAGAAACGCGCAAAGCACCGCAGCACGCGCGCTGGATGCACGACGGCAGCTATTCCGAAGACTGAGCCCGCGCTTGCGGCCAACCTTGGACAAGGTTGGCCGCAACACGCCGCCAGGTAGCGGCACGGATTGCACAGCCGGCGGCCTATACCGCAGGCATGGCTGTGCAGTAAACTGGCCGGCAAACAGCTTTCATAATAAAGAACGACACCCTTGAGCGACCCCACACGCTTCCTGAGGAGAGACTTGATATGCACGCAGCAGACCATCCGATCTGGCAGCCGTCGCCGGCCCGCCTGAGCGCGACCCACCTGACCGCCTTTACCCGGCTGGCGGAAACGCTGGACAACCAGCGCTATCCTGACTATTCCAGCCTGTGGCACGCCAGCATCGCGCGCCCGGAACGCTTCTGGAGCCAGCTGTGGGATTACGCCGGCGTGATCGGAGACAAGGGCAGCGTGGCGCTGGAAGACAAGGACGGCATGCGCGCCGCGCGTTTCTTCCCGCAGGCCGCGCTCAACTACGCGGAAAACCTGTTGCGCCGCCGCGATGACACGCTGGCGATGGTGTTCTGGGGCGAGGACAAGGTCAAACGCGAGCTGACCTGGTGGGAGCTGTCCGATCTGGTGTCGCGCCTGCAGCAGGCGATGCTGGCGCACGGCATCGTCGAAGGCGACCGCGTTGCCGGCTACATGCCGAACATGCCGGAGACGGTAGCCGCGATGCTGGCCGCCAGCAGCATCGGCGCGGTGTGGACCAGCTGTTCGCCGGACTTCGGCACCGACGGTGCGCTGGACCGCTTCGGCCAGACCGCGCCGCGTCTGCTGTTCTGCCCGGACGGCTACTGGTACAACGGCAAGCAGGTCGACATCAGCGAGAAGATGCAGATCATCGCCAGCGGCCTGCCGTCGGTGGAAAAAGTGATCGTGGTGCCCTACCTGGAGCGCGCCGACGCCTTCGCGGAAACGGTGCCCAAGGCCGTCACCCTCGAGCGCTTCGTCGACAGTTTTGTCGCCAGCGAGCTGCTGTTCCGCCGCGTCGGCTTCAACCACCCGCTGTTCATCCTCTATTCCAGCGGCACCACCGGCAAGCCGAAATGCATCGTGCACGGCCACGGTGGCACCCTGCTGCAACACCTGAAGGAGCACCAGCTGCACGCCGACGTGCACGCCGGCGACCGCCTGTTCTACTTCACCACCTGCGGCTGGATGATGTGGAACTGGCTGGTATCCGGCCTCGCCAGCGGCGCCACGCTGATGCTGTTCGACGGCTCGCCGTTCGCCAAGGGTGGCCACATCCTGTGGCAATACGCCGAAGCCTATCGCTGCGCGCAGTTCGGCACCTCGGCCAAGTACATCGACGGCCTGCGCAAGATCGACCTGCAGCCGAAGCGCGACTACGACCTCAGCTGCCTGCGCGCGGTGTTCTCCACCGGCTCGCCGCTGGTGGCGGAAAGCTTCGACTGGGTTTACGACGCGATCAAGGACGACATCAACCTCGCCTCCATTTCCGGCGGCACCGACATCGTGTCCTGCTTCGCGCTGGGTTGCGCCAGCCTGCCGGTCTACCGCGGCGAGCTGCAGTGCCGCGGCCTGGGCATGGCGGTGGAGATCTGGAACGATGCCGGCCAGCCG
The DNA here is from genome assembly GCF_024437575.1 of Vogesella sp. AC12. Classification (NCBI taxonomy): domain Bacteria; kingdom Pseudomonadati; phylum Pseudomonadota; class Betaproteobacteria; order Neisseriales; family Chromobacteriaceae; genus Vogesella; species Vogesella sp. AC12. The sequence continues at coordinate 251,107 of NZ_JANFNU010000004.1, read as the reverse complement.
GTACAGGGGGAAAAGGGCGAGCTGGTGTGCACCAAACCGTTCCCGTCGATGCCGGTCGGCTTCTGGGGCGACGCGGACGGCGAAAAGTACCGCAAGGCCTACTTCGAGCGTTTCGACAATGTGTGGTGCCACGGCGACTACGCCGAGCTGACCGAGCACGACGGCATGATCATCTACGGCCGCTCCGACGCGGTGCTCAATCCCGGCGGCGTGCGCATCGGTACCGCCGAGATCTACCGCCAGGTGGAAACCTTCGACGCGGTGCTGGACAGCATCGTCGTCGGCCAGCGCTGGCTGGACGACGAGCGCGTGGTGCTGTTCGTCAAGCTGCGCGACGGCTGCGAGCTGGACAAGACACTGCAGGCCGCCATCCGCGACAAGATCAAGAACGGCGCCAGCCCGCGCCACGTGCCGGCCAAGATCATCGCCGTTGCCGACATTCCGAAGACCATCAGCGGCAAGATCGTCGAGCTGGCGGTGAAGAACGTGATCCACGGTCTGCCGGTGACCAACCTCACCGCCCTGGCCAACCCGGAGGCGCTGCAGCTGTTTGTCGATCTGCCCGAACTGCAGAGCTAGCACCTGCGGCCAACGTTGGCCGCAACCGCATGCAAAACGCCACCGTCAGGTGGCGTTTTTGTTGGCGGCGAGCGCTTACGGCAGGCGCTGCCACAGCACGAACTGCTCGCGCTTGTCGCGGGCACGGTTGCCGCTCCAGCGCACCTGCCAGCCCGGCAGCGGCGGCGTATCGACACGACGATCGCGCACCATCAGCAACAGGTTGCAGGCCGGCGCAGCCCCGTCGGCCACCGGCTGCAGGCGCAGGCCGGCGTAATAGCCCCAGCTGATGCGCGCCAGCTGCTGGCTGGCCGATACCGACACGCAGTGCTCGCCGGCCGGCATCGCCCGCATCATGCCCTGCACCACCGGCTGGTAGCTCTTGGCGGCATCGAGGAAGGGCAGCCACAGCGTCATCAGCAGCCCCCACAGCAGCGCCAGTCCGGCGGCCCAGTTGGTCACCGCCTGGCGGCCGCGCAGATGGCGCCGCGTCACCGCCCAGCCCCACAGCGCGGTGGCGACCAGCGCCAGCAGCAGCGCCAGCCACGACACCTGCGGCACGTAGTAGGGACTGAAATAGCTGGCGCGCTCCGCCAGCTTGGCCGGCCAGCCGAAGTTCATCGCCGCCCAGCCCAGCCACACCAGCAGCGAGAACAGGCCGAACGCCATCAGGCCGAACCAGTTGAGGAAGGCGGCGGCGCCACGGCGCAGGCTGTCCAGCTCCACCGCCGCCAGCACCGCCAGCGGCAGCAACAGCGGCATCGCGTCCTCGGTATGGCTGCGATTGGAGAAGGTCAGCAGCAGCAGGATCACCGCGAAGAACAGCAGCGGCAACTGCAGCAGCGGCAACTCGTAGCGGCGGTTCTTCCACAGCGTCCACGCTGCCAGCGGCCACGCCGGCCAGGCGTACCACAGCATCAGCTTCGGGTAGTAGCCGAACTCGTGGAACAGGCCAAGGCCACCGAAGCCGTCCAGCGGCCCCAGCGCGTGGAACTGCCACCAGGCGTGGAATACCGCCGGCGCGCCGCGATACAGCGCCAGCGGCCACAGCGCCGCCAGCGGCAAGGCGAACAGCAACGCCATCAACAGCGTGATGGCGTAACCCTTGTTGCGCCAGCTGACGAAGGCCGGCAGCATCAGCGCCACGCTCCACACCAGCAGTACCGGCAACAGGCTGGTGGCCAGAAACAGCACCACCGTCGCCGCGCCGAGGATGGCACCGGCCAGCGCCGGCGCCCGCCGCGTCAGCACCAGCGCGTACAGCGCCGCGGCAAAACCGGCAAAGCCGGCCACCACCGGGTTCATCTCGTGACCGGTGACGATCAGCCCCAGGCAGCCGATCAGGATCAGCACCACGCTGCGGCCATGACGGCGGCCGATCAGCTCGCGACCAACACCGCCGGCAAAGGCGAGGCCGATCGCCATGAACAGCGGCGTCGCCAGCCGCGCCGCATCATGCAGCGGCAGCAGCCACGGCGACAGCAGCCGCGCGAACAGCGTCGCCACCCAGTAATACAGCGGCGCACTGTCGAGATACGCCTGGCCATCGATCGCCGGCAGCCACCACGGGCCACCGGCCAGCATGTGCTGCACCACGGCGGTGACGTAGGGTTCGTCCGGCTTCCACGGCGTGTGCCCCACAATGCCCGGCCACAGCCAGACAAAGGTCAGCAACAACAATAGCCACGGCTTTTCGGTGGCGGCAGGCAGGCGGGACTGGGAGGAGTCGCTATAGGTCAGCATGGGACAGCCGTACTCGGACAATGGGCTTCAGGATAAACCGGAACAACAAAAAAGGCAGCCGTGGCTGCCTTTTTCCGGACTGCTGCAAGCGGATTAGCGCTTGAAGAAGCTGCCGAACTTCTGGTTGAAGCGGTCAACACGGCCAGCGGTGTCAACGATCTTCTGTTTGCCAGTGTAGAACGGGTGGCACTCGGAGCACACTTCGATGTGGAAGGCGTCTTTGGCCATGGTGGACTTGGTGGCAAAGGTGTTGCCGCAAGAGCAAGTCACGTTAACTTCTTTGTAGTTCGGCTGGATGTCAGCTTGCATGTTCGGTTTCCTTTTCAATCGGGCGCAGGGGTTTTGCCTGCGCTTCATCTAAAACGCAGCATTATCCGCACTTGGTAATGGTTTGGCAAGGGTTTGGCAAGCAAAAGCTGGCCAGCGGCCAGCCCTGCCCGCCCGTGCTCAGGCACGGCGCCAGGTGGTGGTGCCGGCGCTGTCTTCCAGCACGATGCCGGCCGCGGTCAGCTGGTCGCGGATGCGGTCGGACTCGGCCCAGTCCTTGGCGGCGCGTGCGTCCTTGCGCGCCTGGATTAGCGCCTCGATCTGCGCCGCCGACAGGCCGTCGCCGGCTTCGCCCTGCAGGAAGGCTTCCGGATCACGCTGCAACAGGCCCAGCACGCCGGCCAGATCTTTCAGCAGGCGCGCCTGCTGCACGTCGCGGCCCTTGTTGACTTCGCCGGCCAGCTCGAACAGCACGGAAATCGCCTCGGAGGTGCCGAAGTCGTCATCCATCGCCGCCTTGAAGCGCGCCGCGTAGGCATTGTTCCAGTCGATGCCGCTCGTCGCCGGCAGTTCCAGCCCGCGCAAGGCGGTGTACAGACGGGTCAGGCCCTGCTTGGCGTCGTTGAGGATGCCGTCGGTGAAGTTGACCGGGCTGCGGTAGTGGCTGCGCACGATGAAGAAGCGGATCACCTCGCCGTCGAAATGGCCGAGCACGTCGCGGATGGTGAAGAAGTTGCCCAGGCTCTTGGACATCTTTTCGCCGTCGACGTTGATGAAGCCGTTGTGCATCCAGTAGTTCACGTACTGCTGGCCGTGCGCGCCTTCGCTCTGCGCGATTTCGTTCTCGTGGTGCGGGAACTGCAGGTCCTCGCCGCCGCCGTGGATGTCGAAATGCTCGCCCAGGTGGTGGCAGCTCATCGCCGAGCACTCGATATGCCAGCCCGGACGGCCGGCGCCCCACGGGCTCTGCCACTGCGGCTCGCCCGGCTTGGCCGCTTTCCACAGCACGAAATCGTGCGCATCGCGCTTGTTGGGATCGACCTCGACGCGCTCGCCGGCGCGCAGGTTGTCCAGCGTCTTGCCGGACAGCTTGCCGTAGCCGTCGAACTCGCGCACCGCGTAGTAGACGTCGCCGTTGGCCGCCGGGTAGGCCTTGCCGCGGCTGATCAGCTTGCTGATGATGTCCTGCATACCGCCGATGTGCTGGGTGGCGCGCGGCTCGAAGGTTGGCCGCAACAGGCCCAGCGCCCCGGTGTCGGCGTGCATGTCGGCGATGGTTTCTTCCACCAGCGCCTCGGCGCTGATGCCGCGCTCGGCGGCGCGCTTGATGATCTTGTCGTCGATGTCGGTGATGTTGCGCACGTAGGTGACGTCATAACCGGAGGCGGCAAACCAGCGGTAGATCACGTCGAACGCGGTCAGCATGCGCGCATGGCCGATGTGGCACAGGTCGTAGACAGTCATGCCACACACATACATCTTTACCTTGCCGGGTTCGATCGGGTTGAATGCTTCTTTTTGGCGGGTCAGTGTGTTGTAAAGATTAAGCATGACTGGATGAGCCTGTGCAGTTGGTTATTGGTGAACCGCTATTGTAGCAAAGCTGTCAATCCCCCCGCAGCGGAGTTTGCCGCTGCCCCGCCCGCGCAAAAAACGCTATGCTGGCGGCCATATCGAACCGGGTTTTGCATTACTGCGCCATAAGGAGAACCGATGAACTGGAGTCAGGAACTGCTGCAAAGCGCCATCTGGCTGGGCAAGGCCACCGCCATCACGCTGCTGGTATCACTGTTGCTGGGGGTCGCGCTGGCGCGCACCACCATGTGGGGACGCCAGTTCTGGCGGCTGGCGGCACCGTTTTTCACCCCGCGCATCAGCGGCTGGAAACCGCTGCTGAGCCTGGGTGCCATCCTGCTGATCACGCTGGCCGGGGTGCGCGTCAACGTGCTGTTCTCGCGCTGGTACAACGATATGTACAGCGCGCTGCAACAGCTGAACGTGAAGCTGTTCTGGGCCTCGATGCTGATTTTCGGGGTGCTGGCGGCAGTGCACGTCGGCCGCTCGCTGCTGGAGTACTACCTGCGCCAGGTGTTTGCCATTCACTGGCGGGAGTCGCTCAACGAGTACTTCCTCGGCAAGTGGCTGGACAAGCAGGGCTACTATCGCAGCCAGCACCTGGCCCGGCCGGCGGATAACCCGGACCAGCGTATCCAGCAGGACATCAGCAGCTTTGTCGGCTCCTCACTGTCGCTGGCGATGGGGGTGATCGACGCGCTGGTGTCCACCTTCGAGTTCACGCTGATCCTGTGGGGGCTGTCCGGCGTGTTCGCGCTGTTCGGCGTCGAGATCCCGCGCGGGCTGGTGTTCATGGTCTACATCTACGTGATCGTCGCCACCGTGCTGGCGTTCCGCATCGGCAAGCCGCTGATCCGGCTCAACTTCCTCAACGAGAAATTCGGCGCCGACTACCGTTACGCGCTGGTGCGGCTGCGCGAGTACGGCGAGAACATCGCCTTTTACCGCGGGGAGAAGGTCGAGGGCACCACCCTGCGCCTGCGCTTCCGCCAGGTGATCGGCAACGCCTGGGACATCGTGCACCGGACGCTGAAGCTGTCCGGCTTCAACCTGATCGTCAGCCAGACCGGGGTGATCTTCCCGTTCATCCTGCAGGCGCCACGCTTCTTCTCCAAGCAGATCACGCTCGGCGACATGGTGCAGACCTCGCAGGCCTTCGGCCAGCTGCAAAGCAACCTGTCCTTCTTCCGCAGCGCCTACGACGAGTTCGCCGGTTTCAAAGCTGTGCTGGATCGTCTGACCGGCTTCATCGACGCCATCCACAGCGCCGACCAGCTGCCGACCCCGGAGCTGACACCGCAGAGCGAAGGCCTCAGCGTGCGACAGCTGTCGCTGCGCACCCCAGACGGCCAGACGCTGCTGTCCCAGCTCAGCTTCAGCCTCAGCGCCGGCCAGGCGCTGCTGATCCGCGGCCCGTCCGGCAGCGGCAAGACCACGCTGCTGCGCGCCATCGCCGGGCTGTGGCCGCACTGCGACGGCCACATCCAGCGCCCGCCGCAGAGCGAGGTGCTGTTCCTGTCGCAGCGCCCCTACCTGCCGCTGGGCAGCCTGCGCGCGGCGCTGCACTACCCGCACCCGGCCTCGGCCAACAACGAGCGCGCGGCGGAAGTGCTGCGTTCGGTGCAGCTGGGCCACCTGATCGACAAGCTGGACGAAGAGGCCGACTGGGGTCGCATCTTGTCGCTGGGCGAGCAGCAGCGGCTGGGCTTCGGCCGCCTGCTGCTGGCGGCGCCGAAGGTGATCTTCCTGGACGAGGCCACCTCGGCGATGGACGAAGGCCTGGAAGAGGCGCTGTACCGCCTGCTGCGCAGCCGCCTGCCGCACGCCACGCTGGTCAGCGTCGGCCACCGCAGCACGCTGCTGATCCACCACCAGTTCGCGCTGACGCTGCGCAGTGGCGGCGAGTGGAAGCTGGAGTCGCTGAGCGAATAAGCCCACCACCAAGGTTGGCCGCAATGCGTTGCGGCCAACCTTGCCCCCACTCAAGCCCCGCATCCTTGCGCGCGGATACGGAACAAGGTCAGCCATATGGCATGCAAAAGGCCGCCAGCCCCGGTGAGGGAGCTGGCGGCCTTTTGACGCGGCGGCCAAACGGCCGGCGCACGCCAAGCTTAGCGGCTGGCGACGATGCGGATCTCGATCTTCCAGTCCGGGTGGGCCAGTTTCGCCTGTACCGTGCAGCGTACCGGGGCATTGCCCTCCGCCACCCACGCGTCCCATGCCTCGTTCATGGCATCGAAATCGGCGAGGTCGGTCAGGAAGATGGTGGCTTCCACGATCTTGCTCTTGTCGCTGTCCAGCTCGGCCAGCACGGTGTCGATCAGGCCCAGGGTCTCGGCGGTCTGCGCGCGGGCATCACCCTCGCCGCTTTCCGGTACCTGTACGGTGTAGATCAGGCCGTTGACGACCACGGCTTCCGACATGCGCTTGCCTGGTTTGTGGCGATACAGACTCATTGCGACTCCCGAATAAATGGATGATGGGCACGGGTACCGACCAGCGGCACCAAACAAAACGCCGGAGACTCGCTCCGGCGCTGGATTCAGACAACAGCGGTGATCAGGCCACCGAGGCGCGACGCAGGCTCAGCGAGAAGCGCTGCAGCGATTCGATACCGCTGGCCTCGGCGCGGGCGCACCAGTCCTGCAGTTCCTTCAGCAGCTCGTCACGGGTCAGCGACGAACGCTCCCACAGGCGCGACAGTTCCTGGCGCATCGAGTACACGGTATGCAGCACCTGGCTCTTTTCCAGTACCACCGCCAGCTGCTCGCGTTCTTGCGCCGGGGTGTCCTTGGCATCCTGCTTCAGCCAGACCTTCATCTTGCGCACCAGCTGCGGCGCCTTCAGTTCCGGCAGGTGCAGCTTTTCCACCTCGACGCGGTACACGTCCTTCAGCTCGCGGGCATAGCGCGCCGCCACCGCGTAGCGGTTGGCGATGATCGCCTGCAGGTGCTCCAGATCCAGCTGCTGGGTACGCTGCTCTTCCACCAGCCGCGGCGCCACCTTGCGCACCTTCGCGAGGCCGCAGATTTCCAGCATGCGGATGTACATCCAGCCGATGTCGAACTCGAACCACTTGTACGACAGCTTGGCCGAGGTACCGAAGGTGTGGTGGTTGTTGTGCAGCTCTTCGCCACCGATCAGGATGCCCCACGGCAGCACGTTGGTGGAGGCGTCTTCGTTCTCGAAGTTGCGATAGCCCCAGAAGTGACCGATACCGTTGATCACGCCGGCGGCGAAGAACGGAATCCACGCCATCTGCACCGCCCAGATCGACAGGCCGGCGGCGCCGAACAGCAGCACGTCGATGGCCAGCATCAGCAGGATGCCCTTGCCGGTGTGCTTGGTGTACAGATTGTGTTCCAGCCAGTCGTCAGGCGTGCCGTGGCCGAATTTTTCCATGATGCTGCGGTCCTTGCAGGCGGCGCGGTACAGTTCGGCGCCTTCCCACATGACTTTCTTGATGCCCAGCACTTGCGGGCTGTGCGGATCTTCCGCCGTTTCGCAGCGCGCATGGTGCTTGCGGTGAATCGCCGCCCATTCCTTGGTGACCTGGCCGGTCGTCAGCCACAGCCAGAAACGGAAAAAGTGGCTAGGAATCGGGTGCAGATCCAGTGCGCGGTGCGCTTGATGACGATGCAGGAAGATGGTCACCGACGCGATGGTGATGTGGGTCAGGACCAATGCCACCACGATATAACCCCACCAGGGCAGGTCGATCAGACCGTTAAGCCATTCCATTCGTAGTCAAACCTCTTGGTTTTAATAGAGATAACGCGGCATTTTACACAATTCGCCGGCGTAAACGGCAAAAGAATCGACAGTCGCCAGCGTACCGATTCGTCACACCGGCGCGGCTATTGTAAGATACGCAGTCATTTCGTCACTCAGGCCGGATCGTGAACGTCAACAAGCACGCTATCAAACTCACCGCCGCCGCTGTCGCCGGCACTTTTGCTTTCTATGGCGCTTTTTCCTACTGGGCCGGCATCAAGGCCGAGGAGACGCTGGCAGAGCAACACCAGATGATTGCGGCGATGTCGGTGTTCAAGGTCAAGTCGCACCAGTACCAGCGCGGCTGGTTCTCGTCGCAGGAAACCACCGAGCTGGAATTCAACCAGGAACTGCTCGGCCCCTACATCGGCCTGCTGCCGGAAAACGTGCGCCCGCTGTTCCAGGGCACCATCCGCTACCACCATGACGTGGCGCACGGCCCGCTGCCGGGCCTGCTCAGCGGCCACTTCAGCCCCGGCCGCGCCCGCGTCGAGACCACCTTCGACATGAGCGAGGGTACGCGCAAGACGCTGCGGCGCTTCTTTGGCGATGCCGAGCCGATCACCGTGGTCAACCGCCTTGGCCTTGCCGGCGGTGGCGAACTGAGCGTGGCGGTGCCGAAATTCGACTACGAGGAGACCCTCGCCGGCGTGAAGATGACCTGGAGCGGTTTCGACCTGCGCCTGAACTACGCCGACGGCTACAAGGAATACCAGGCCGAATCGGTATCGCCCGGCTTCGTACTGGAAGCCGGCCCCAAGGGCCGCTTCAGCTTCGACAACATCCGCTACCTGTCCGACGTGCGCCCCGGCAATACCGGCGTCAAGCTCGGCACCGGCGAGCTGTCGGTGGCCAATGTCAGCCTGAAGTGGAACGAGAGCATTCCGTACAGCATCAAGCTCAACGAGCTGATCCACCTGGTCAGCCGCGTGCGCGTCGGCGAGTTCATCAACCCGAGCGGCGAATTCCGCCCGTCGAATGTCGAACTGAAAAACCTGAAGTATCAGATCGTCACCAGCGAGCAGGAAGAATTCATCAACACCCGCGGCAAGCTGGATTTCGACACCTTCAGCTACAACGACAGCGTGTACGGCCCGCTGAAGCTGGACATCTCCGCCAACCACCTGCACGGCCCGACGCTGGTGAAGCTGGACCAGGCCTTCACCCGCATCCCGTTCGAGGAAAAGGACCCGACGCAGCTGCGCAAGCGCTACATCGAGGCGATCACCAAGCAGGGCCTGCCGCTGCTGATCAACGATCCGAAGATCATGATCAACACCTTCTCGCTGCGCATGCCGACCGGCGAGGCCAAGCTTGACGGCCAGATCGCGCTGCAGGGGCTGCAGGAAAGCGACCTGAAGACGCCGCTGGAATTCATCAAGCGCTTCATCGCGCTGCTCAACATCGAGCTGCCGCGCCAGACGCTGGAAAACATGGTGGTGGCGCAGGCGCGCAACCTGTTCACCGTCGATGCCAGCGCCGAAGAGCAACCGGACCTCGGCGAAATCGACAACCTGGCCAAAAGCCTGCTCGACGCCCAGCTCAGCGAATGGGAAAGCCAGAAGCTGATCTCGCAGCAGAATGGCCAGCTGGCCACCAAGATCGACTTCAAGAACGGCACGCTGCTGGTCAACAGCACCCGTGTTGCCCTGCCGTGGGAGGAAGCCGCCGAGGAAGACGCGCCGCCGGCCGCCTCTGCCGCCCAGTAAGAGCCTGTTCAAAGTCTCGCGAGCTAGAGCGAGACAAGGCGAAAGCGCCTGAGGAAGCGGCGTTTATCCAGATATAAACAAGCATTCCGAAGGCGTTTTTAACGCCGTATCGCCCCATTGAGATCAGTCGCAGCAGACATTGAACGGGCTCTAAGGCCAGTGGCCCCGTATCATGACACGGGGCCTTTTTCTTGCCCCCGCCCCCTCATGCCAGGCCATTAAAGCGCCACCGAGCACGCAATGAATCCAGCCGCCCGCCACCCTTGGACTAGGCTGAAAGCAGAGATCCACCGGAAGACCCACCATGAGCATGCCCCTGAATGTCGCCCTGATCGGCTACGGCTACGCCGGCCGTACCATCCACGCCCCGCTGCTGCACGCCTGCCCGCAGCTGTGCCTGCACACCATCGTCAGCAGCAAGGGCGAACAGCTGCTGCAGGAGCACCCCGGCAGCCGCGTGCTCAGTGACGTGGCGCTGGTGCTGGCCGATCCGGACATCGACCTGGTGGTGATCGCCAGCCCCAACGACAGCCACTTCCCGCTGGCCGCGGCGGCACTGGCCGCCGGCAAGCACGTGGTGGTCGACAAGCCGTTCACGCTGACCGCGGCCGAGGCGCAGGAGCTGCAGGTGATGGCCGGCGTGCACCGCTGCCTGTTGTCGGCCTTTCACAACCGGCGCTGGGATGCCGACTTTCTCACCGTGCGCCAGCTGCTGCAGGACGGCACGCTGGGCGACATCGCGCTGTTCGAGTCGCGCTTCGAGCGCTACCGGCCGCAGGTGCAGGCGCGCTGGCGCGAATCCGCCGGCGGCGGCGGCGGGCTGTGGTTCGACCTCGGCCCGCACCTGCTGGACCAGACGCTGCAGCTGTTCGGCCGGCCGCGCACCATCCACGCCGACTTCGCCGCGCAGCGCTGCGGGGCCGTCGCCACCGACTACTTCCACGTGCAGCTGCACTACGGCCGGCTGCGGGTGCGGCTGTCGGCCAGCAGCCTGATCAGCGGCGGCGTACCGCGCTTCGCGGTGCACGGCACGCTGGGCAGCTACGTGAAATACGGGCTGGACACCCAGGAAGCGGCGCTGAAACGCGGCGAGGCGCCGGGCTGCGCCGGCTGGGGCGAGGACACGCTGCACGGCCTGCACTACTGGCAGCAGGATGGCGAGGAGCACGGCGACGTGGTGCCGACCCTGAACGGCGACTACCGCCACTACTACAGTGCGGTGGCGGCGGCGATCCGCGGCGAAGGTGCCAACCCGGTGCCGGCGGACGACGCGATTGCGGTGATGCAGCTGATCGAGCTGGGGCTGGACAGCGCCCGCAGCGGCTGCGAACTGCCGGTGTAAAGGCAAATATCAAAACGCTGCGGCCAACCTTGACCACAAGGTTGGCCGCAGCCTTGTTCGGCAACGCGCGAACGCGCTATTCCCACACCACGCTGCTGACGAACAGGTAGCCGGCGCCGTACACGGTCTTGATCAGGCGCGGATTGTAGGAGTCGTCTTCCAGCTTGCGCCGCAGCCGCGAGATGCGCACGTCGATGCTGCGGTCGAACGGCGAGATGTCGTGCTGCCCCAGCAGCTGCTCGCGCGGCAACACACGGTTGGGGCGCTCCAGGAAGCGCAGCAGCATCAGCCCCTCGCCGGCGCTGAGCGGGCGCTCGCCGCCGTCCGGCGCGTACAGCGACAGCCGCGCCACGTCAAAACGCCAGCCGGAAAAATGCGCCACCCGCTGCCGCGCCGCGTCACCGATCTCGCCCGGCGCCTCGCAACGGCGCAGGATGCTGCGCACCCGCGCCACCAGCTCGCGCGGCTCGAACGGCTTCATGATGTAATCATCAGCGCCGCTTTCCAGTCCCATCACCCGGTCGCCAACATGGCCGCGGCCGGTGAGGATGATCACGCCGCAGCGATGGCGCTCACGGATCTCCCGCACCAGCGCCATGCCGTCCATGTCCGGCAGGCCGAGATCGACGATGCACAAATCCGGTGCCTGCTGACGCAGCCGCTGCAGGAAGGCCTGGCCGGCGCGGAAGGTTTCGTGACGGAACTGGTACTCCGCCAGCACGCCGCTGATCAGCCGCGCCACCGCCAGGTCGTCCTCCACCACGTAGATCAGTTTTTCGGGCGGCACCGCCACCGTCAGTTCGTTCTGGGACACAACATCACCTCATCGAGCATCCGGCCCAGCTGGGCCTCGGTAAAGGGTTTGGCCAACAGCGGAATGTCGCGGGTATGGTCATCCGCCACCTCCGCCGGCGCGGCGTAGCCGCTCATCAGCAGGATGCGGATCTCCGGCCGCTGCTGCCGCGCCAGCGCCGCCAGCTGGCGGCCGCCGAGCCGGCCCGGCATCACGATATCACTCAGCAGCAAGCCGATATCGGCGATGCTGGCCAGCAGCGTCGCCGCCTCGTCGCCGTTTTCCGCCTCCACCACCGGGTAGCCGAGCGCGCTCAGCTGCCGCTGCACCACGCGCCGCACTTCCGGATCGTCCTCCACCAGCAGCACCAGCGGCCGCTCACGGCCACCGGCCTTGCCGCTGAAATCGAGCTGGCCGTGCGGCTGCGCCGTCGGCGTGGTGCGCGGCAGGCGCAGGCTGAACACGCTGCCGCGCCCCGGCTGGCTGCTGACGCTGACCTGGCCACCGGACTGACGCGCAAAGCCATACACCATCGCAAGCCCGAGGCCGCTGCCGCTGCCGAAGCGCTTGGTGGTAAAGAACGGTTCGAACACGCGCAGCTGCAGCGCCGGCGCCATGCCGCAGCCATTGTCCGTCACGTCGATGCGGATATAGTCGCCGGCGGCCAGCTGCCACTCGGCGGCGGCACGCGCATCCAGCGTCTCGACGTTGGCCGCAATCTGCAGCCTGCCGCCGTCCGGCATCGCGTCGCGCGCGTTCAGCACCAGGTTGAGGATGGCGCTTTCCAGCTGGTTGGCGTCGGCCATCACGTAGTCGTGCTCCGCCGCCAGCTGGCAATCCAGCACGATGTTTTCCGGCAGCGAGCGCTGCAGCAGCTGCATCATGCCGCGGATCAGCTCGCCGATGCGTACCGGCTGCGCCAACAGCGGCTGCTGGCGGGCAAAACCCAGCAGCCGCCGCACCAGCTCCACGCCGCGCCCGGCGGCGTGCAGCGCCGGGTCGAGATAGTCCAGCAACGCCGGCTGCTGCTGCAGATGGCGGCGCAATTCGCCGAGGTTGCCCAGCACCACGGTCAGCATGTTGTTGAAGTCGTGTGCCATGCCGCCGGACAGCTGGCCGATGGCTTCCATCTTCTGCGCCTGCACCAGCGCCGCCTGGGTCTGTTTCTGTTCGGTGATATCGAAGGACAGCACGAAGCAGCCCAGCACCTCGCCGTCGGCGGCGATCTCCGGCACCAGCGTGCTGCGCGCGAAGATGGTGCTGCCGTCGTCCTTTTCCATCGAGTATTCGTAGCTGAGCTGCTTGCCGGTCAGCGCCGCCTCGACGTAGCGCTGCACCGCGGCGTAGAACTTGCTGCCCAGCGCCTGCGAGATGTGGCGCCCGCTCATCTGCGCGCTGTCGCGGCCGAACCAGTCGGCGTAGCCCTTGTTGGCGTAACGGTAGATCTGGCCGTGGTCGAAATAGGCGATCAGCGCCGGGATGGTGTCGGTGATCAGCCGCAGCCGCTGTTCGCTGCGCTGCAAGTCGGCACCAAGCTGCACGTTGGCCGCCTGCGCGGCACGCAGCTGGTGCCGCGCCTGCTCCAGCTCGGCGGTGCGCTGCCCGACGTGACCTTCCAGATCCTGCTTCTGCTGCTGCAGCAGCCGCGCGTAGGCCTGCTGTTCGGTCTGGTCGGTGTACAGCGCGATGAATCCGCCCTGCGGCAACGGCTCGCCGCGCACGCGCAGCACCGAGCCGTCCGGACGCAGGCGCTCAAGGTCATGGCGCTCGAAGCGCTGCGCGCGCACCACCCGCTCCGCCACCTGCAACTCCGCATCGCCGGGGCCGTATTCGCCGCGGCAGGCGTTATAACGGATATAGGCTTCGAACGGCGTGCCCACCGCCGCCAGCTGCGGCGGAAAATCCAGCAGCGTCAGGAAGCGCTGGTTGCAGGCCACCAGTTTCAGCCCGGCATCGAACACGGTGACGCCCTGGTCCAGCAGGTCCAGCCCGGACAGCAGCATGGCGCCGGGCGCGGCCTCTGGCGGCGGGTGTTGCATCATCACGACGCTCCTTGGCCAGAAAACACTGGCATAGCGGGTAAAAGCCCCATTTTAGAGCAGTGGCACCACAAAATGCCCTGTGGCAACGATTCGTTACATTTGACACAAAGTTGCGCAAGGTTTTGCCGCAACCATCGACCGGATAACAGTCGGCGCCGCCCTGCCCCTGCCGGGCCGGAGGGCACGACACAAAGCAGCACCACAGGAGAGCCGGATGTCACAAGCAAGCAAGCCCTACCAGAGCGGTCTTTGCAAGACCGCCGCCAATTTTTCCGCGCTGTCGCCGCTGGGTTTCATCGAGCGCGCCGCCAGCGTCTACCCCGAACACATCGCCGTGATCCACGGCAGCCTGCAGCGCAACTGGCGCGACACCTACACCCGCAGCCGGCGCCTGGCCTCGGCGCTGCAACGCCACGGCGTCACCGCCGGCGACACCGTGGCGGTGATGCTGCCCAATATCCCGGCGATGGTGGAGTGTCACTTCGGCGTGCCGATGTCCGGCGCGGTGCTGAACACCCTCAACACCCGACTGGACCCGGAGGCGATTGCCTTCATGCTGCAGCACGGCGAGGCGCGGGTACTGATCACCGACCGCGAGTTCAGCTTCACCATCGCGCCGGCGCTGGCGCTGCTGGAAACGCCGCCGCTGGTGATCGATGTCGACGACGCGGAATACGACGGCCCCGGCGAGCGCCTGGGGCAGATGGAATACGAGGACTTCCTCGCCGGCGGCGACCCGGAATTCGCCTGGCAGCTGCCGGCCGACGAGTGGGACGCCATCGCGCTGAACTACACCTCCGGCACCACCGGCAACCCCAAGGGCGTGGTCTACCACCATCGCGGTGCCTACCTCAACGCCATCAGCAACATCGTCGACTGGGGCATGCCGCACCACGCCATCTACCTGTGGACGCTGCCGATGTTCCACTGCAACGGCTGGTGCTTCCCGTGGACGGTTGCGGCCAACGTCGGCACCAACGTCTGCCTGCGCCGTGTCGACCCGCGACTGATTTTCGAGCTGATCAAGCAGCACAAGGTCAGCCACTACTGCGGCGCGCCCATCGTGCACACCATGCTGATCAACGCGCCGGCGGAGTGCAAACAGGGCATCGAGCACCCGGTCAACTGCCTGGTGGCCGGCGCGGCGCCGCCATCGGCGGTGATCGAGGGCATGGAGAAGCTCGGCTTCAACATCACCCACGTCTACGGCCTGACCGAGACCTACGGCCCGGCCGCGGTCTGCGCCAAGCAGCCGGCGTGGCAGGCGCTGGACCTGTCCAGCCGCACCGAACGCAACGGCCGCCAGGGCGTGCGCTACACCATGCAGCACGGCATGACGGTGCTGGATCCGGAGACGATGCAGGAAGTGCCGCACGACGGCGAGACCATGGGCGAGATCATGTTCCGCGGCAACCTGGTGATGAAGGGCTACCTGAAGAACGAGGCGGCCACCGCCGAGGCGCTGGCCGGCAACTGGTTCCACACCGGCGACCTGGCGGTGATCCAGCCCGACGGCTACGTCAAGATCAAGGACCGCTCCAAGGACGTGATCATCTCCGGCGGCGAAAACATCTCGTCGCTGGAAGTGGAAGACGTATTGTGCCGCTTCCCGGACGTGATCGCGGCGGCGGTGGTGGCATTGCCGGATCCGAAATGGGGCGAGGTGCCGTGCGCCTTCATCGAGCTGCGCGAAGGCGTCAGCGGCGACGAGGCGGCGGTGATCGAACACTGCCGCGCCCACCTCGCCCGCTTCAAGGTGCCCAAGCGCATCATCTTCGGCCCGATCGCGCGTACCTCGACCGGCAAGATCCAGAAATTCCTGCTGCGACAGCAGACCAACGCCATCGCCGCCATCGAGTAAGGCACAAGGTTGGCCGCAAGCTGCGGCCAACCTTGTCGCGCTTTCACGTGCCGAGCGACCATAGCGGTCACGCCGGTCAGGCCATATAAACCAACGCCGCGCCCCGCATCAAGGGGCGCGGCGTTATTGCATGAGTGGATGCCGGGCGGTGTTGGCGGCACCAGCCGCGCGACCGGGCACGGCCGGGTCAAGGCCCGCCGCTAGCGCGCCTTGCGGAAGGTGAGATTAAGGCGCTGCGCCCCCAGCAGCGGGTGGCTGCCCGGCTGCAGCGGCAGCACGCCGTGGTAGCGCAGCCGCGCCGGCCCGCCCCACACCACCACGTCGCCGTGCGCCAGCGGCACCCGTTGCGCGCGGTCGCTGCGCTGCAGGCCACCAAACAGGAACACCACCGGCAGCCCCAGCGACACCGACACGATGGGCTGGCTGAAGTCGCGTTCGTCGCGGTCCTGGTGCAGCGCCATGCGCGCGCCCGGCTGGTAGCAGTTGATCAGGCAGGCATCCGGCGCAAAGCCGGCAAAACCGGCTGCCGCCGCCGCGCTGGCGGCCAAGCGCAACCAGTCCGCCGGCAGCGGCGGCCACGGCAGGCCGCTGGCCGGGTCCTGCGCCGCGTAGCGGTAGCCGCGGCGATCGCTGACCCAGCCGTAGTCGCCGCAACTGCTCATCGCCACCGACATCGGCTGGCCGCCGGGGGTAAGCATGTGGCGCAACGGCGCCTGTGCCAGCAGCACCGGCAGGGTCGCCAGCAGCGCCGCCGCGTACGGCAGTGCAAAGCCGCGCAGCACCAGCGCGCCGTCCCCGAGCCCCTCCTGCCAGTCCGGTGCCTGGTCGGCAAACAGGTCGGCCGTCATCGCCCGCGCCCTGGTTTGTCCGCGGCGACCGTGACCGCCGCCGCGCCGCGGCTGACCGCGCTCACGGCTTGGCCTCGCGCGCCAGCAGCGCCTGCTTGCGCGCCACGCCCCAGCGGTAGCCGGACAGGCTGCCGTCGGTGCGCACCACGCGATGGCAGGGAATCGCCACCGCCAGCACGTTGGCCGCACAGGCACCGGCCACCGCGCGCACCGCCTGCGGCGCGCCGATGCGACGGGCGATGTCGAGATAGCTGGCGGTCTCGCCGGGCGGAATCTCGCGCAGCGCCTGCCACACCCGCTGCTGAAAGGCGGTGCCGCGCACGTCCAGCGGCAGGTCCAGCCCCAGCGCCGGCGCCTCGACAAAGCCGACCACTGTCGCCACCAGCCGTTCGAAGTCGGCGTCGCCGCCGATCAGCTCGGCGCGCGGGAAGCGGTCCTGCAGCTCGTGCAGCAGCGCCTCGGCGGCGTCGCCCAGCGAAATGGCGCACACGCCGCGCTCGCTCTGCGCCACCAGGATCGCGCCCAGCGTGCACTGGCCGATGGCGAAGCGGATCACCGTGCGCGCACCGCCGGCGCGGTAGTCGCCGGGCGTCATGCCCAGCACCGCGTCGGCCTGCGCGTAGAAGCGGCTGTTGGCGTTGAAACCGGCGTCGAAGATCGCCGCCGTCACCGTATCGTGCTGCTGCAGCCCGTTGCGCACCCGCTCGGCGCGGCGCGCGGCGGCGTAGGCCTTCGGCGTCAGACCGGTGTGCTGCTTGAACAGGCGGTGGAAGTGATAGCGGCTGAGGCCGACCGCTGCGGCCAACGTTGCCAGATCCGGCAGCGTGTCCGCGCTGTCGATCAGGCGGCAGGCGGCGGTCACCTTCTGCGCGTGCTGCTGCGCCAGCGGCGGCTGGTCAGGCTTGCAGCGTTGGCAGGGGCGGAAGCCGGCACGTTCGGCATCGGCGCAACTGGCGTGAAAACGCACATTCTCCGGCCGCGCCTGCCGCGCCGCGCACGACGGCCGGCAGTAGACGCCGGTGCTCTGCACCGAGTAATAGAAGCAGCCGTCGGCGCGCGCATCGCGTGCCAGCACCGCCGCCCAGCGCGGGTCGCCCTCCGTTGCCGCCGCCTGGGCGCGGCGTTTTGCTGTCGCGGTCATGGTCATGTCCTTTTGCACTCGTCAGCCACCGTATGAGCCTACTGTAGCCAACGCGGCGGCGCCCGGCATCCCGCCGCTTGCTGCCGAATTCGCCTATTTTGCGACAGCGGCCGCCATTGCAACAGGCCGGCGCAAGAAACAGGATGCGGCCGGCGCGGCGCAGGGTTAGCGTGCCCTGTCTGCCATCCGCCACCCTGCCAGCCATGACCACCCTGCCGCATGATTCCTACCACGCCGCCAGCCGGCATCTGGCCGCCATCGACGCCGACTGGGCGCAGCTGGTGGCCGAGGTCGGCCACTGCCGGCTGCAGCCCAAGCCGGCGCGAGAGCCGTATGAGGCGCTGGTGCGCGCCGTCGCCTACCAGCAACTGCATGTGCGCGCCGGCGATGCCATGCTGGCGCGGCTGCTGGCCTGCCAGCCGCAGCCAGCGTTCCCGACGCCGGCGCAACTGCTGGCGCTGGACACCGGGCAGTTACGTGGCTGCGGCTTTTCCGGGCGCAAGGTCGCCACCATCCACGCCATCGCCGCCGCCACGCTGGACGGCCGCGTGCCGTCGCGGCGGGAGGCGGCGCAGCTATCCGACGACGCGCTGATCGAGCGGCTGGTGACGCTGCCGGGCATCGGCCGCTGGACGGTGGAGATGCTGCTGCTCTACACCCTGGCACGGCCGGACATCCTGCCCGTCGATGACTTCGGCGTGCGCGAGGGCTACCGCTTCCTGAAAGCGCTGCCGGCGCTGCCCGGCCGGCGCGAGCTGCTGGCCGCCACCGCCGCCTGCAGCCCCTACCGCAGCGTCGCGACCTGGTATCTGTGGCAGGTGCCGAGCCTCGCCGACTACCAGCCGCGGCCGGGCAAGCGCCGCTCGGCGGCGACCGGCACCAGCTGACACCTCAGCCAACCGTAAAGGTTGGCCGCAAATAAAAAACCGCCTGCCCGGCAAGCCGGACAGGCGGTTGATACTGGCGTCAGGGTACGGGCTTAGGCGCCGGTTTTCAGGCCGAAGGCAGCGTCACCGCTGGCCGGAGCGGCAGCCGGATTGTCCAGCAGCGCCTTGATCGACAGACGCACGCGACCGCGGTCGTCCATCTCGATCGCTTTCACTTTCACGATCTGGCCTTCCTGCAGGTAGTCGGCCACGTTCTTGATGCGCTCGTGGGCGATCTGCGAAATGTGTACCAGACCATCCTTGCCCGGCATGATCGAGACGATGGCGCCGACGTTGTTGTCGAGGATCTTCACGACCGGACCTTCGTAGACCTTGCCCACTTCCACTTCGGCAGTGATCTCTTCGATGCGCTTCTTGGCCGCTTCCGCGCTCTCGGTCGAAACCGAAGCGATGGTGATGGTGCCGTCTTCGCCGATATTGATCTCGCAACCGGTGTCCTTGGTGATGGCGCGGATGGTTTCGCCGCCCTTGCCGATCACTTCACGGATTTTCTCCGGGTTGATCTTCATCACGTACAGGCGTGGTGCGTGGGTCGACAGCTCTTGCGGGCCTTCGATCGCCTCTTTCATGTGACCGAGGATGTGGATACGGCCTTCCTTGGCCTGCTCCAGCGCGATCTGCATGATGTCCTTGGTTATGCCCTGGATCTTGATGTCCATCTGCAGCGCGGTGATACCGGCAGCGGTACCGGCAACCTTGAAGTCCATGTCGCCGAGGTGGTCTTCGTCACCCAGGATGTCGGTCAGCACCGCGAAGCGGTTGCCTTCCAGGATCAGGCCCATGGCGATACCGGCCACGTGCGCCTTCAGCGGCACACCGGCGGACAGCAGCGACAGGCAGCCGCCGCATACCGAAGCCATCGACGAGGAGCCGTTGGATTCGGTGATTTCCGACACGATACGCATGGAGTAGCCGAAGTCGGCTTCCGATGGCAGCACCTGTGCCAGCGCGCGCTTGGCCAGACGGCCGTGACCGATTTCACGACGCTTCGGCGGGCCCATGCGGCCGGCTTCACCGGTGGAGTACGGCGGGAAGTTGTAGTGCAGCATGAAGCGGTCGGTGTACTCACCGGCCAGCGCGTCGATGATCTGCTCGTCACGCTTGGTGCCCAGCGTGGTGGTCACGATGGCCTGGGTTTCGCCACGGGTGAACAGCGCGGAGCCGTGTACACGCGGCAGCACGCCGGTGCGGATGGCGATCGGACGCACGGTGCGGGTGTCGCGACCGTCTATACGCGGTTCACCGGCCAGGATCTGGCCACGCACGATTTCGGCTTCCAGCGACTTGAAGATGCCCTTGATCTCGTTGGCCAGCAGGGTGTCGGTGTCTTCGTTGATCAGTGCGCTCTTCACGGCGGACCAAGCGGCGCCCAGTGCTTCGGAACGGGCGCCTTTCTGGCGGATGCGGAAGGCGTTGGCAATCATTTCACCGGAGATGTCGCGGATCTTGCCGATCAGCTCGTCGTTCTGGGCCGGTGCGGTCCAGTCCCACATCACCGGGTTCACTTCGTCAGCGAATTCGTTGATGGCGTTGATCGCTGCTTGCAGCTGCTCGTGGCCGAATACCACGCCGCCGAGCATGATCGCTTCGGACAGTTCCTTGGCTTCGGACTCCACCATCAGTACCGCACGCTGGGTACCGGCAACGACCAGATCCATTTCCGAAGTTTCCAGCTCGGTCTTGGTCGGGTTCAGGATGTACTCGCCGTTGGCGTAGCCAACGCGGGCGGCGCCGATCGGGCCGTTGAACGGCAGGCCGGAGATCGCCAGAGCGGCGGAAGCACCGATCATCGCCGGGATGTCGGAATCCACTTCCGGGTTCAGCGACATCACGGTAGCCACGATCTGCACGTCGTGGTAGAAGCCTTCCGGGAACAGCGGACGGATCGGACGGTCGATCAGGCGGCAGGTCAGGATTTCTTTTTCCGACTGCTTGCCTTCACGCTTGAAGAAGCCGCCCGGGATCTTGCCGGCAGCGTAGGTACGCTCCAGGTAGTCCACGGTCAGCGGGAAGAAGTCCTGGCCCGGCTTGACGTTCTTGGAGCCGACAACCGATACCAGTACCACGGTATCTTCAACAGTAACGACAACGGCACCGGATGCCTGACGGGCAACTTCGCCGGTTTCCAGGGTCACGGTGTGGCGACCGTACTGGAACGATTTGGTAACTTTATTAAACACGTGAGGTTTCCTTTGATTTAAGGAATAGAACTTGCAACGGGAACCCCTAGCAATCAACACCGTAACCGATACCGATTCCTAGAGGCTCCCCCCGTTGACTCAATAAGATACTGCAGAAACGAAAAAGTCGCAGACAGGCTGCGACTTTTTCGAATTTAAACCGATTACTTACGCAGACCCAGACGAGCGATCAGAGCGCGGTAGCCAGCGACGTCAGTGCGCTTGAGGTAGTCAAGCAGACGACGACGGGAGCTAACCAGTTTCAGCAGGCCGCGACGGCTGTGATGATCCTTGGTGTTCGCTTTGAAGTGCGGGGTCAGATCGTTGATACGAGCGGTCAGCAGCGCTACCTGAACTTCGGTAGAACCGGTGTCGCCTTCCTGGCGCTGGTAGTCTTTAACGATCTGTGCTTTTTGAGCGGCGGTCATTGCCATAATAATAAACTCCGATATCGGTTTAGGGTGTTGCCACCCGACAAGTGTAGCGAGCCGAAACCCATCCACACTTCACAAGGCGGTTGCCGGAGCAACCATTACCCGTACCGGTTGAAGCAAGCCATCTTCGCTTGCATCCGCCAGTCCGAGAAACTCCCGTGTCTGCGCTTGGTAAACACGAAAGCGCTGTATTGTCGCACAGTTTTGGGCACCGCGCACGGCCTGACCGTGACAAAAACGGCGTGCGTCTTCTGCGGCCAACGTTTGTTCGGGGAAATGCGACACCAGGATATCGACCGGCAGCAGCAAGCCGTCGCGCGCCTCGCGCGGCAGTGCCTCGATGGCTTCCAACGTATGCGCGTCTTCCAGGCGGAAACCGCCGGTGGTGGTACGGCGCAGGCCGGTGAGGTGCGCGCCGCAACCGAGCCGCTCGCCCACATCCTGTGCCAGGGTACGGATATAGGTGCCCTTGCTGCACAGCACCTCGATCACCGCGGTATCGACACCGTCAAACGACAGCAGCTCGATGCGATGAATGCTGACCTCGCGCCCGGCACGCTCGATCTCGATGCCTTCGCGCGCATACTCGTACAGCGGCCGCCCCTGGAATTTCAGCGCCGAATACATCGGCGGCACCTGGGTAATCACGCCGCGGAATGCGGCCAACGTTTGCTCCAGCGCCGCGCGGTCAAACGTCACCGGCCGCTCGATGACCACCTCGCCCTCGATGTCACCGGTGGTGGTGACCTGGCCGAACTTGACGGTGGCACGGTAGCCCTTGTCGGCATCCAGCAGATAGGACGAAAACTTGGTCGCCTCGCCGAAGCACACCGGTAGCAGGCCGGTCGCCAGCGGATCGAGCACGCCGGTATGCCCGGCCTTGGCGGCGCTGTACAGCCAGCGCGCCTTTTGCAGGGCTCCGTTGGAGCTGACGTCGTAAGGCTTGTCCAGCAGCAGCACGCCGTTGATCGGCAATTTCACCCGACGTGGTGCACTCATGCCTTGTCGCCAGCCTCGTCATCCGCGTCGTCGATCGGCTCGTCGCCTTCGGCTTCGTCCGCCACCGGTTCGTCCGCGTCGCTGTCCGCGTCCTGGACCACCGTCACCGCCGTGCCGTTGACCTCATCGATCAGGCGGCTCATGTACACGCCACGCTCGATGGAATCGTCATAGATGAAGTGCAGCTGCGGCGTGGTGAAAATCTGCAACACCTTGCCGATGCCGTTGCGCAGATAACCGGCGGCACTCTCCAGCGCCTCCTGGGTGATCTCGCGCTTGCCCTCTTCCATCACCGTGTAAAACACCTTGGCGTGGGAGTAGTCGCGGGTCACTTCCACCGCGGTGATGGTGACCCAGCCGACGCGCGGGTCCTTCAGACCCTTGCGGATCAGCTCGGCCAGCTCGCGCTGGATTTGCTCGGCGATGCGATCCGAGCGGGAGAAACCTTTTTTGGCTTTTGCCATGTCTTGTGTCCTGTTCCAGAAAGACAAAGGCGAGCGCTGCCCAGCCAGTGGCCGGGACAACGCTCGCCTGCAGCTTAACACTTACAGAGTACGGGCGACTTCCACGATCTCGAACGCTTCCAGCTGATCGCCTTCCTGGATGTCGTTGAAGTTCTTCAGCATCAGGCCACACTCGTACCCCTGACGCACTTCCTTGACGTCGTCCTTGAAGCGCTTGAGCGAGTCGAGTTCGCCGGTATGCACCACCACGTTGTGACGGATGAGGCGCACGCTGGCCGAACGCTTGATGATGCCGTCGGTCACCATACAACCGGCGATGTTGCCCACCTTGGACACCGAAATCACCTGACGGATCTCGACGGTACCCAGGATCTGCTCCTTCTTCTCCGGTGCCAGCATGCCAGACATGGCAGCCTTCACGTCGTCCACCACATCGTAAATGATGTTGTAGTAGCGGATCTCGACGCCTTCGCTCTCCGCCAGTTTGCGCGCAGCGGCATCGGCACGGGCGTTGAAGCCGACCACGATGGCCTTGGACGCAATCGCCAGGTTGATGTCGGATTCGGAAATGCCACCCACGCCGGAGTGCAGGATGTTGACACGCACTTCGTCGGTCGACAGTTTCTGCAGGCTGTGCGCCAGCGCTTCGTAAGAACCCTGCACGTCGGCCTTGATGATCAGCGACATGCTCTGCACTTCGCCTTCCGCCATCTGGGCAAACATGTTTTCCAGCTTGGCGGCCTGCTGCTTGGCCAGGCGCACGTCACGGTACTTGCCGGCACGGAACAGCGCAATTTCACGCGCCTTGCGCTCGTCGGTCAGCACCATCGCGTCTTCGCCAGCGGAAGGCACATCGGACAGGCCCAGGATTTCCACCGGAATCGATGGACCGGCTTCGTCGATCAGCTTGCCGTTTTCGTCGATCATGGCACGAACACGACCAAAGGCAGTGCCAGCCAGAATCACGTCGCCCTTCTTCAGGGTACCGGACTGAATCAGCAGCGTGGATACCGGGCCGCGGCCCTTGTCCAGACGCGCTTCGACGATGACGCCCTTGGCCGGCGCATTGACCGGCGAGGTCAGTTCCAGCACTTCGGCTTGCAACAGGATGCTTTCCAGCAGCGAGTCGATGCCCTGACCGGTTTTTGCCGACACTTCGACAAACATGGTGTCACCACCCCAGTCTTCCGGCACCACTTCGTGGGCAACCAGTTCCTGACGCAGGCGCTCGACGTTGGCCTCAGGCTTGTCGATCTTGTTCACCGCCACCACGATCGGCACACCGGCCGCTTTGGCATGGTGAATCGCTTCAATGGTCTGTGGCATCACACCGTCGTCGGCAGCCACCACCAGAATCACGATGTCGGTCGCCTTGGCACCACGGGCACGCATTGCGGTAAACGCTTCGTGACCCGGGGTATCGAGGAAGGTCACCACGCCGCGTGGAGTTTCCACGTGGTAGGCACCGATGTGCTGGGTAATGCCACCGGCTTCGCCGGAAGCAACCTTGGCGCGACGGATGTAGTCGAGCAAGGAGGTCTTACCGTGGTCAACGTGACCCATCACGGTCACCACCGGCGGACGCGGCAGCGCTTCGACGGCTTCCGCCACTTCATCCTTGTCCAGGTACGCTTCCGGATCGTCCGCCTGAGCGGCCTTGCCGACGTGGCCCATTTCTTCCACGATGATCAGCGCGGTTTCCTGGTCCAGCACCTGGTTGATGGTCACCATCATGCCCATCTTCATCAGCACCTTGATCACTTCGGCAGCCTTCACCGCCATCTTGTGAGCGAGGTCACCAACGGTGATGGTTTCCGGCACCAGCACTTCGTGCACGATAGGCTCGGTTGGCGCCTGGAAGGCGTGGGCGTTGTTGCTGTTCTTGTGCTTGCCACCCTTGCGGCTCTTCCAGTCATTGCTGGCATCGCCACCGCGGGTTTTCAGGCCTTTGCCTTTTTTGCCGTCATTCCAGTCACGACCACCGGCACCACCTTTTTTCGCCGGACCGCGACGGGCATCACCGGCTGGCGCCGGAGCGGCGGCAGGTGCGCCAGGCGCAGCCGGACGCGACGGAGCGGCACCGGGTGCCGGACGGGCACCAGCACCGGCAGGACGGCCTGCGCCACCCTGACCCGGGCGCTGACCACCGGCACCGGCAGGACGCTGACCGCCTTGCGGACGGGCACCGTCGGGACGCGGCGCGGCGCCGTCACGGCCACCAGCAGCAGGCTGCATGCGCGGCTGGGTTGGCTTGGCCGAACGTGGCATGTCTTCAGTACGCGCGGCAGGCTTGGCTTCCACCGGTGCCGGCTTGGCGACCGGCGCTGGCGCTGCGGCTTCCAGACGGGCGGCGGTACGGCGGGCTTCACGCTCCTGCTTTTCACGCATCAGCGCTTGCTGACGGGCACGGAATTCGGCCTGACGAGCCTCTTCCGCTGCGCGGGAGGCCAGTTCGGCGTCAGACAGGATCGATGCCGGACGGCTGAGCGTCGGCTGTTTCACTGGCGCTGCCGGAGTTTCCGCAGCGGCAGGCTTGGCCTCCACCTTGGCTTCCGGTGCTTTTTCGGCAGGCTTTTCCGCTTTGGCAGCAACCGGCTTGGCTTCTACCGGCTTCGCCGCTTCCACTTTGGCTGGCTCGGCAACCACGACTGGCTCGGGCTTGGCTTCCACCACTGGTGCGGCAACCGCTACCGGCGCCGCTTCCACTGGCGCAGCAACCGCCTTCGGTGCCTCGTCTTCCGGACGCACGAACACGCGCTTCTTGCGGGTTTCCACCTTCACCGTGCTACCCGTTGCGCTCTGCACTTCGGAAGTCTGTTTGCGGGTCAAGGTCACCTGATTACCGTCGCGCGCACCGTGCGAGGTTTTCAGGAAGTCCAGCAAACGCTTCTTGTCACCCTCGGTCAGGGTTTCTTCCAGGCCGCGCTTGGCGACACCGGCCTTGTTCAACTGCTCAACGAGCCTTTCAGGAGAAAGGCCAAGCTCACTGGCAAACTGCTTAATATTTGTCAAAACCATGCGTATTCCTAATTCCTCTAGCAATCGTTCCGGGCCTTACTGGTCAAACCAGTGCTCACGAGCCTTCATAATCAAGGCGCGGGCAGCCTCGGACTCCATGCCGGTCATGTCGACCAGATCGTCAACGGCGAGATCGGCCAGGTCGTCACGGTTAGTCACGCCGTTTTCGGCCAGCTTGCGCAAGAGCTCGGCATCCATACCTTCCAGATCCTTGAGCTCGTCGGCCACTTCTTCCACTTTTTCTTCCGAGGCAATGGCCAGGGTCAGGATGGCATCGCGGGCCCGGCTGCGCAGTTCATTCACCAGCGCATCGTCGAAACCTTCGATTTCCAGCATTTCCGCCACTGGCACATACGCCACTTCTTCCAGCGTAGCAAAACCTTCCTGCACCAGCAGGTTGGCCATGTCTTCATCGACACCAAGATGCTGAATGAAGTGTTCGCGCAGCTTGGCATCTTCTTCCAGATGCTTTTCTTCCGCTTCGGTCACGGTCAGGATGTTCAGGCCCCAGCCGGTCAATTCGGCAGCCAGCTTCACGTTCTGGCCGCTGCGACCGATGGCCAGTGCCAGCTGCTCTTCTTCCACCACCACGTCCATATTGTGGTTGTCTTCGTCAATCATGATGCGATTGACTTCGGCAGGCGACAAGGCGTTGATGACGAACTGGGCAGGATCCGGCGACCACAGCACGATATCGATGCGCTCGCCCGCCAGTTCCTGGGTCACCGCCTGCACGCGCGAACCGCGCATGCCGATGCAGGTACCCTGCGGATCAAGACGCGCGTCGTTGGATTTCACCGCCATCTTGGCACGCAGGCCAGGATCACGTGCAGCTTCCTTGATCTCCAGCGTGCCTTCTTCGATTTCCGGCACTTCCAGCTCGAACAGCTGAACCAGGAATTCGCGCGCAGTACGCGACAGGATCAGCTGCGGGCCACGGCCCTGGCGGTCAACACGCATCAGGTAGGCCTTGACGCGGTCACCGACACGCAGGTTTTCCTTGGGGATCATCTGGTCACGCGGCAGCACCGCTTCCAGACGACCGCACTCGACGATGGCATTACCGCGCTCGATACGCTTGATGGTACCGACCACGATGCTCTCGCGGCGCTGCAGGAATTCGTTCAGCAGCTGCTCGCGCTCGGCATCACGGATTTTCTGCAGGATGACCTGCTTGGCGGCCTGGGCACCGATACGGCCGAACTCGACCGCTTCCATCGGTTCTTCGATCACGCCATGCAGCTCGATGGCAGGATCACGCTCGCGCGCTTCTTCCAGGCTCAGTTCGCGATCTTCGAATTCCAGCGCTTCGGCATCGACCACGGTCCAGCGACGGAAAGTATGGTACTGACCGGTATGGCGATCGATCTCGACACGAATATCCAGCTCATCTTCATTGAACTTCTTCTTGGTCGCCGAGGCCAGGGCCAGTTCCAGCGCACCGAATACCACTTCACGGCTGACGTTCTTTTCACTTGCCAGTGCATCCACCAGCAACAAGATTTCACGACTCATCCAACCCTCCGAATTTTTTCTTTACCTTATATATGCGGCCAACATCCTGCCCGATCAGAACTCAGGCTCCAGCCTGGCTTTGTCGATATTGGACAGGGGAATGGCCACAATGCGACCATCTTCGAGCTGAAGCTGCAAGACGCTGTCCTGGATGCCCGCGATACGGCCCATGAAACGCTTCTGCTGCTCGACCGGCAAACGGGTTCTTACCTTGGCCAGGCTCCCCTGGAAGCGCACATAATCCGCCTCCTTTTTCAAGGGGCGATCAAGACCCGGCGAGGACACTTCCAGTCGGTCATAGTCGATGTTTTCAACCATGAACAGACGTGTCAGGTGATTACTGGTGCTGACACAATCCTCGACCGTAATGCCGCCCGGCTTGTCGATGAATACGCGAAAACCACCACCGGGGGTCAATTCAAAATCAACCAGTTCATACCCCAGACCGGGCAGCGTATTCTCAAGCAGCAAACGTACATCCATGGGCATTCGATTCCAGAAATGAAAAATGGGCGAACCGCCCATCCCTTAAAATGGCGCGATTATACCTGATTTCACGACAGATGAAAACCAATGCACCAAGTGCACGCCGGAGCCCGCGCTTTGCACTTGCAGTGACATCCTGTACATTTGCAATGATTCCGAACGAGCGTTTGGAATGCAGCTTTGAATAATGCTAAATAAAGATAGATACAACACACCGCACCGAGGGGCTCGGCTGCGGCATCGCATAAACAGCACGATGGAGAAGCCACACGTTATGGAAAAAATCTGGCTAAAAAACTACCAAGCCGGTGTTGCCCACGAGATCGACATCAACGAATTCCAGTCGGTCGTCGAGGTTTTTGAGCGCAGCGTCAACAAATTCCGCGACCGCCCGGCCATGGCGTGCATGGACAAAATCTTGAGCTACGGCGAGCTGGACACCCTGTCGGCCAATTTTGCCTCCTATCTGCAAAATACCCTGCAGCTAACCAAGGGCGCCCGCGTCGCCATCATGATGCCCAACCTGCTGCAGTATCCGGTGGCGGTGTTCGGCATCCTGCGCGCCGGCTGCACCGTGGTCAACGTCAACCCGCTGTACACCCCGCGCGAGCTGGAACACCAGCTCAAGGATGCCGGCGTCGACACCATCGTTATCCTGGAGAACTTTGCCGGCGTACTGGAAGACGTGATTGCGCGCACGCCGGTGAAAAACGTGGTGATTGCCGCCATCGGCGACATGCTCGGCTTCCCCAAGTCGCTGATCGTCAATTTCGTGGTGCGCAAGATCAAGAAAATGGTGCCGCCGTGGCACTTGCCGGGCCACACCCGTTTCAACGACACGCTGGCACTGGGCAGCAAGCAGCCGCTGCGCAAGGTCGCCCTCGGCCATGACGACATCGCCTTCCTGCAGTACACCGGTGGCACTACCGGCGTCGCCAAGGGTGCGATGCTGCTGCACAAGAACATCGTCGCCAACATGCTGCAGGCCGGCGAATGGGTGAAACCGGTGGTACGCGAAGGCCAGGAAATCATCATCACCGCCTTGCCGCTATACCACATCTTCTCGCTGACCGCGAACCTGATGGTGTTTACCGAGCTGGGCGCCCTCAACGTGCTGATCACCAACCCGCGCGACATCCCCGGCTTCATCAAGGAGCTGAAGAAGTACAAAGTCACCGCGATGACCGGGGTCAACACCCTGTTCAACGCACTGCTCAACCATCCGGACTTCAAGACCGTCGACTTTTCCACCTGGCGCCTGGCGCTGGGCGGCGGCATGGCGGTGCAGAAGGCGGTGGCGGAAAAGTGGAAACAGGTCACCGGCACGCCGCTGATCGAAGCCTACGGCCTGACCGAAACCAGCCCTGCCGCCTGCATCAACCCGCTGGACCTGAAGGAATACAACGGCACCATTGGCGTACCTGTCCCGTCCACCGAGATCGAGCTGCGTGACAACGACGGCAAGCCGGTGGCGTGCGGCGAGGCCGGCGAGCTGTGCATTCGCGGCCCGCAGGTGATGAAAGGCTACTGGAACCGACCGGACGAGACCGCCAAGGTCATCGACAGCCAGGGCTTCCTCGCCACCGGCGATGTCGCCGTGATCACCGACGACGGCTTCGTGAAGCTGGTCGACCGCAAGAAGGACATGATCCTGGTATCCGGCTTCAACGTGTACCCGAACGAGATCGAGGACGTGGTGGCGATGCACCCGGGGGTACTGGAAGTGGCCTGCGTCGGCGTCCCCGACGACAAGTCCGGCGAGGTGGTCAAGGTCTTCGTGGTACGCAAGGACATGAGCCTCAACGAGAAGGACATCATCGAGCACTGCAAGACCAACCTGACCGGCTACAAGGTGCCCAAGGCGGTCGAGTTCCGCAACGAGCTGCCGAAAACCAACGTCGGCAAGATCCTGCGCCGCGCGCTGCGCGCCTGACGCCCTCGCACCCGTCACCGACAAACCCGCCGCCAGGCGGGTTTTTTCATGGCAGGGCCCTCTACAGCCGGCTACCATTCGGGCTAGACTAGCGCCACCCGAGGCGACCACAAGGCAACCCGCAACCATGCTCATGCTCCCGTTCCTGAAACTGATGGCCGACAAGAAGGCCAGCGACCTGTTTTTCAGCTGCGGCGCCCCGCCGCAGATCAAGATCGACGGCCACACCCTGCCGGTCAACGACAAGCCGCTGAGCGCGGACAACGTGCAGCGCCTCGCCCACAGCCTGATGAGCCCGGAGCAGATCGACGAATTCGAACGCGAGCTGGAGATGAACTTCGGCACCGCGGTGGACGAGCTGGGTAACTACCGCGTCAACATCTTCCGCCAGCGCGGCAGCATCGGCATCGTCATCCGTTACATCGCGCCGAAGATTCCGTCGCTGGGCCAGCTCAACCTGCCGGAAACACTGAAGGAGCTGACCTCGCTCAAGCGCGGCCTGATCTTTGTCGTCGGCGCCACCGGTTCCGGCAAGAGCTCGACGGTGGCGGCGATGATCGAACAGCGCAACCAGACGCAGACCGGCCACATCCTGACCGTGGAAGACCCGATCGAATTCATCTTCGAACACAAGCGCTCGCTGGTGAACCAGCGCGAAATCGGCGTCGACACCCACAGCTACCAGAACGCGCTGAAAAGTGCGATGCGCGAGGCGCCCGACGTGCTGATGATCGGCGAGATCCGCGACGCCGAAACACTGACCCACGCCATCAACTACGCGCAATCCGGCCACCTGTGCATCTCCACCCTGCACGGCAACAACAGCTACCACGCGCTGAACCGCATCATCAGCTTCTTCCCGCTGGAAAACCGCAGCGCGCTGCTGATGGATCTGTCGGCCGCGCTGAAGGCGGTGATCTCGCAACGGCTGATCCCCGCCAGCGACGGCAAGCGCCGCCCGGCACTGGAGGTGCTGATCAACACCTCGCACATTGCCGACCTGATCCGCAACGGCGAGATCGACAAGATCAAGGAGGCCATCGAGGCCAGCATGACCGAGGGCGCGCAGACTTTCGAACAGTCGCTGTTCCGCCTGTACAGGGACGGCCTGATCTCGCTGGAAGAGGCGCTGCACAACGCCGACTCGCCGACCAACCTGTACTGGCTGATCAACCACGACAACAGCAAGCCGGAAGACAGCAAGCCGGAAGACGGCGAAAGCTTTGCCGGCTTTACCCTATCCCACTGAACCACAGCCGACGATTACACCCACCATGATTACCCTTTACGGCATTCCCAACTGCGACACCGTCAAAAAAGCCCGCCAATGGCTCAGCGCGCAGGGCATTGACTACGCCTTTCACGACTTCAAGAAGCAGGGCATCGCCGCCGACAAGCTGGCGCAATGGATAGACAGCCTCGGCCTTGAGCAGGTGATCAACCGCAAGGGCACCACCTGGCGCGCGCTCAGTGAGGCCGAAAAGGCACTGGCGACCATTCCGGCCAGCGCCATCGACCTGCTGATCTGCAAGCCGTCGCTGATCAAGCGCCCGGTGCTGGAGCACAACGGCAAGCTGCACCTCGGCTTCAAGGAAGCCGACTACCAGGAGGCATTCGGCAAATGAGCGCAACCCTGGAACTGACCCGGACCCTGATCGCCCTGGACTCGATCACCCCGCGTGACGAAGGCTGCCAGGAACTGATGATCGCGCGCCTGGAAGACCTCGGCTTCACCATCGAGCGCATGCCGTTCGGTGACGTCAGCAACTTCTGGGCCCATCGCGGCCACGGCGCCCCGCTGCTGTGCTTTGCCGGCCACACCGACGTGGTGCCCACCGGCCCGGTCGACCAGTGGGAAAGCCACCCGTTCCAGCCGGTGATCCGCAACGGCCACCTGTTCGGACGCGGCGCCGCCGACATGAAGGCGTCACTGGCCGCCTTCATCACCGCCAGCGAACGCTTTGTCACGGGCAACCCGCAACACAAGGGCACCCTCGCCTTCCTGATCACCTCCGACGAGGAAGGCATCGCCACCGACGGCACCGTGCGCGTGGTCGATGCGCTGGAAGCACGCGGCGACGTGATCGACTACTGCATCGTCGGCGAGCCGACCTCGTCGCAGCAATTCGGCGACACCATCAAGAACGGCCGCCGCGGCTCGCTGTCCGGCCACCTGATCGTGCACGGCATCCAGGGCCATATCGCCTACCCGCACCTGGCCAAGAACCCGGTGCACCTGGCGGCACCGGCGCTGGCGGCACTGGCCGCCGAGGTATGGGATCACGGCAACGAGTACTTCCCGCCGACCAGCTGGCAGATTTCCAACATCCATGCTGGCACCGGTGCCACCAACATCATCCCCGGCAGCTGCGACATCAAGTTCAACTTCCGCTTCTCCACCGAACACACCGCGGAGACGCTGAAGGACCGCGTGCACCAGATCCTGGACCAGCACGGTCTGGCCTACGAGTTGCACTGGCTGCTGTCCGGCAACCCGTTCCTGACCGCGCCGGGCGCGCTGACCGACGCCATCAGCAGCGCGATCCACGAGGTTGCCGGGGTGGAGCCGGAGCTGAACACCACCGGCGGCACCTCCGACGGCCGCTTCATCAAGCGCATCGCACGCGAGCTGGTGGAATTCGGCCCCATCAACGCCAGCATCCACAAGCTGAACGAGTGCGTCAGCGTCGACGACATCGAGCCGCTGTCGCAGGTGTACGAGAAGACCCTGCACAAGCTGCTGGGTTGACGACATCACCACCTCGTAGCCCGAATAAGCCACAGGCGCATCCGGGGCCACGCAAGCCAACAAAAAGCCGCACCACAAGGTGCGGCTTTTTCACTCACTCAAACCTTCCCCTGATGCGCTACGCTTATCCGGGCTACACAGCTGCTCGGCCAGGTCCAAGGTTGGCCGCAAAAAAGCCGCCCGGATCGGGCGGCTTTTTCATGGTTGGCAAGCGCTCAGCTCAGCGTGCGCCGCTCGTACATCGCCTGCGCCAGCGTGCCCGGATCGACATACTCCAGCTCGCCGCCGACCGGCATGCCGCGCGCGATGCGCGTCACCTTCAGCCCCTGCGCCTTCAGCATTTCCGCGATCAGGTGCGCGGTGACCTCGCCTTCGGCGGTAAAGTTGGTGGCCACGATCACCTCGGCCACCACGCCGTCACAGGCGCGCGCGATCAGCCGCTCCAGGTCGATGTCCTTGGGACCGACTCCGTCCATCGGCGACAGCCGCCCCATCAGCACGAAGTAGAGACCGTCGTAGCAGCGGGTCTGCTCCAGCATCAGCAGGTCGGCCGGCATCTCCACCACGCACAGCACCTCCTGGCGGCGCTTGTCGTCGGCGCAGACATTGCACAGCGGCGTCTCGCTGAAGGTGTGGCAGCGCTCACAGTGGCGCAGATTGAGCAGCGCCCGATCCAGTGCCCGCGCCAGCTTGTCGGCGCCGGCCTTGTCGCGTTGCAGCAGATGAAAGGCCATGCGCTGTGCCGACTTGGGGCCGACGCCGGGCAATACCTTCAGCGCGGCGATCAGTTGATCGAGGGACGGTGGATTTTTCATGACAGAACCTGTTGATCACAAAAAAGGTTGGCCGCAAGCACGCACGGCTTGCGGCCAACCTTTGTCGGGGCATGACTCAGAACGGCAGCTTCATCCCGGCCGGCAGGTTCATGCCGGCGGTAAAGCCGGACATGCGCTCCTGCGACAGCGCGTCGGCCTTGCGGCTGGCGTCGTTGAAGGCGGCGGCGATCAGGTCTTCCAGCATTTCCTTGTCTTCCTTGGCATCGTCCAGCAGGCTGTCGTCGATGCTGACGCGCTTCACGTCGTGGTTGCAGGTCATCACCACCTTGACCAGACCGGCGCCGGACTGGCCCTCGATCTCGACCTTGGCCAGTTCTTCCTGCGCCTTTTTCATGTTTTCCTGCATTTGCTGGGCCTGTTTCATCAGACCCGCGATTCCGGCTTTACCAAACATCGTCTTACTCCTGAACGGGTTGTATCGTCTCGGCCAGCAAGGTCGCGCCCATTTCCTGCACGAGTTGCTGTACCACCTTATCGTTTTGCATGATCAGCCTGGCCTCGGCCAGCTGCTCGCGCTTGAAGCGGGCATCCCGCATCGCCGGGGTTTCCACATCCAGCGTCTCGATCGACACGCTGATCTGTACCGCACGGCCCAAGTGCTCACCCAGCACCGTGCGCAGTTTGTCCTGAAAATCGCGCCCCGCCATATTGCGGAACGCCTCCGGCACCGCGAGGTGGAACACCTCGCCGTCCCACAGTTTCAGCGCGGCGTTCTGCGCCAGCATGCGCGCGGCGCCCATTTTGGCGCCCAGCTGGCCGATCAGCGCCGACCAGTCGCCATCAAAGGCGATGACCGCCGGCTCCGCCGGCGTGGCGTCGGCCTCCGCCTGCAGCAGCGCGTACTCGGCCAGTTCGCCGTCGGCGTCGCCGACTGCCGGCAGCTCGACCATCTCGTCGTCGACCGTATCGGTCGCGTCAACCTCGTCGGCCTCCGCCAGCATCGGCGCGGTCGCTGCCGCAGACGGCGCCACCGGTGCCTCATGCCACGGCGCCAGATCGGCCGGCGGTGGTGGTGCGGTGTCAGCCGCTGGCGGCGCGACGGCAAGCGCCGCCGCGGGGGCGGGCTCGGGCTCCGATTCTGCCGCCGGCAGCGGCTCGGCGGCGGCAGGCGGCGTCACCGCCGACTTGCCGCCGATATTGGCCAGCAGCGCGCGCGCCGGCGATGGCGCCGCCGCTGCCGGCGCCAGGTTGGCCGCAGGCTGTGGCGCGCCCGGCGCCGGGCGGTTCTGTGTGGCGGCACGCGGCGCCACCTCGGCACCGCCCTGTGCCGGATGGAAGGCCAGCATGCGCAGCATGGTCATGCTGAAGCCGGCGTGTTCGTCCGGTGCCAGCGCCAGATCGCGACGGCCATGCAGCGCGATCTGGTAGTAAAGCTGTACGTCCTCGGCGCCCAGGCGCTGCGCAAGGGCAAACAGCGCGTCACGCTCCGGCTCGTCGGCGGCGATGGCGTCCGGCACCGTCTGCGCCAGCGCCAGCTGGTGCAGCAGCATCGCCAGCTCCGCCAGCGCGCTGTCGAAACCGATACCGCGAGCCACCAGTGCTTCCACTTCCTGCATCAGGCGCGCGCCATCGGCATCGGCCAGCGCCTCCAGCAGGGCAAACAGGTAGCGCTGGTCGACCGCGCCCAGCATCGCGCGCACGCCGTCTTCGCGCACGTCGCCGACACCGTAGGCGATGGCCTGGTCCAGCAGCGACAGCGCATCGCGCATCGAACCGGCGGCGGCACGACCGAGCAGCGCCAGCGCCGGTGCCTCAAAGCTCACGCCTTCGGTATCCAGCACGTGCGCCAGATGGCCAGCCACCTGCTGCGGCGTCATGTTGCGCAGGCTGAACTGCAGGCAGCGCGACAGCACCGTGACCGGCACTTTTTGCGGGTCGGTGGTGGCGAGGATGAACTTGACGTGCGCCGGCGGCTCTTCCAGCGTCTTCAGCATCGCGTTGAAGGCACTCTTGGACAGCATGTGCACTTCGTCGATGATGTAGACCTTGAAGCGGCCCATGGTCGGCGTGTACTGCGCGTTTTCCAGCACTTCGCGGATGTTGTCGATGCCGGTATTGGACGCGGCGTCGATCTCCAGCAGGTCGACAAAGCGGCCGGCGTCAATCTGGGTGCAGGCCTGGCACACGCCGCACGGCTCGGCGGTGGTGCCGGTTTCGCAGTTCAGACTCTTGGCCAGGATGCGGGCAATGGTGGTCTTGCCCACACCGCGGGTACCGGTCAGCAGGTAGGCGTGGTGCAGGCGCGATTCTTTCAGCGCATTGCTGAGCGCGCGCACCACGTGCTCCTGGCCGACCAGATCGGCGAAGCGTTTGGGGCGCCATTTGCGGGCGAGAACTTGATAGGTCATGGCGGGCGATTCTAGCAGTTTGCGCCCGATTCAGGGAGCAGGCGTCGCGGCAAAACGCGCCGCCAGGTAGCGGTTGCGGATTTCCTGCGCCAGCTCGTGCGCCACCATCGCGTACAGCGTGCTCTTGTTGTAGCGGGTGATGGTGTAGAAATTATTGAGTCCCAGCCAGTAGCGCGTCTCGCCCGGCGCCACTTCCAGTGCGAACAGCACCGCCTTGGCGTCGTCACGCACCGGCGCCAGCGGCGACACGCCCATCGCGCGCAGCTCGGCCACGCTGTAGTGCAGGTTGAATT
This sequence comes from Vogesella sp. AC12, assembly GCF_024437575.1. NCBI lineage: Bacteria > Pseudomonadati > Pseudomonadota > Betaproteobacteria > Neisseriales > Chromobacteriaceae > Vogesella > Vogesella sp. AC12. The sequence goes on along the minus strand of NZ_JANFNU010000004.1, from coordinate 215,252 downwards.
TGTCGGCCAGCAGCTTGTCCAGCGCCTCGCCCGGCGCCACCTCGGCCGGCACCACCACGTCGTCGCCGCCCAGCCAGCCGTGCAGCTGGAAGTAGTTGCCGACGCTGCCGATGGCGTCAACGCGGTTGCTCCAGATGTCGCGATGGCCGTCACCGTCGAAATCCACCGCCCACTTGCGGAAGCTGGACGGCATGAACTGCGGCAGGCCCATCGCCCCGGCGTAGCTGCCCTTCAGTGACAAGGCATTGACGTTCTCGCTGCGCGCCAGCAGCAGCAGCTCGGTCAGCTCGTCGCGGAAGAACGCGGCGCGGCGCGGGTAGTCGAAGGCCAGCGTGGACAGCGCATCGGCGAGGCGGAAGCTGCCAGTGTTGCCGCCGTAGCGGGTCTCGATGCCGATGATGGCGACGATCATTTCCGGCGCGACATGGTATTGCTGCTCGGCACGGCGCAGCGCGTCCTCGTTGGCCTGCCAGAACGCCACGCCCTCGCCCATCAGCCGCTCGCTGTAGAAGTTGGGACGGAACTGGTACCACGGCCGCGCGGTGGACGGCCGGTCCATGATGTTGATGATGTTCGGCTTGAGTTCGACATTGGCGAACACTGCCTCCAGCTCCGGCCGCGTCAGCGCACCGGCGGCGACCTGTTCGTCGATGTAGCGCTGCACGTCCGGCCGCGCCAGAAAGGCGGCATCGGCACGGGCCAGCGCGGCGCACAGCACCAGCAGGGACAACAGCATCTTGGGCAGAAAAGACATGGCGGATCCGTCAAAAGGTTGGCCGCAAGGCGGCCGGTGATTGAATTCTAGTCGTTGAAATTGAGTGCGCTGGAGACCAGCCGCGCGGTGATGTCGACGATGGGGATCACCCGCTCGTAGGCCATGCGCGTCGGACCGACCACGCCGAGGGTGCCGACCACCTGGCCGCCCATCCGGTACGGCGCGATCACCACGCTGCAGTCGTCCAGCGTCACCACACCAGACTCGTCGCCGATGAACAGGTTCACGCCCGGCGCCTGCCGGCTCTGCTCCAGCAGCTGCAGCAGCTCGGTCTTGCGCTGGAAGGTATCGAACAGCTCGCGCAGGCGCTGCAGGTCGCCGCCGAAGTCGTTGGCGCACAGCAGCTTGCCCTCGCCGGACACCATCACCTCGTCGCTGCTCAGGCTCTCGCGGCCGAAACGGATCGCCTCCGTCATCAGCCCGGAGATGTCGCCCTGCAGGCAGGTCAGCTCCTGCTCCATGCGGTCGACCACTCCGGCCAGCGCCTGGCCGGCGTAGTGCTGGTTGAGGAAATTGGCGGCCTCGATCAGCTCGCTGCCGCTGTAATCGCGCGGGGTGTTGAACAGGTGGTTGCGCACATCGCCTTCCAGCGTCACCAGAATCAGCAGCACCCGCCGCTCGGACAGGCGCAAAAACTCGATCTGGCGGAAGGCACCGTCCGGGCGCTGCGGCGTCATCACCACGCCGGCAAACTGGGTCAGCTCCGACAGCATCTGCGACGCCGCCTGCAGCACGCGCTGCGGGCTGTCCGGCTGCAGGTTGTGGCGCAGCTCCTGCACCATCGGCGCCGCCAGCGGCTGGATGGTGATCAGGCGATCGACGAACAGGCGGTAGCCGCGCTGCGTCGGCACCCGTCCGGCCGAGGTATGCGGCGACGCAATCAGGCCCATCGCCTCCAGGTCCGCCAGCATGTTGCGGATGGAAGCCGGCGACAGCTCCAGACCGGAGACTGCGGCCAACGTTTTCGAGGCGACCGGCTGGCCGTCGGCGATATAGCGCTCGACCAGCACCTTGAGCAGGCGTTGCGTACGTTCATTCAACATGCAGCCATTCTGGCACAGCTTGGCTTGCCGCCAAAAGCATTACTTGCACCGCCGGCTATGCCAGAAGCAAGCTTGGCCGCCGGGGGTTTTGTGCGATAATCCTGCGCTTGATATCCCGCGCGTCCCTGCCCTTGTGGCGCGCACGCATCGTTGCCTGTCGCTTTTATTTGGCACGCCGGATGAAAACGTACATAATCAAACCCAATCCCTTACACCACACCGTTGAATGAATGGAGCAAGCATGGCGGAGCGTTCCGAAGACAAGAGCAAGGCCCTGAGCGCAGCACTGGCCCAGATCGAAAAGCAGTTCGGCAAAGGCTCGATCATGCGCATGAGCGACAACCAGGTGCATGAAAACCTGCAGGTGATCAGCACCGGTTCGCTCGGCCTTGACCTCGCCTTGGGCGTTGGCGGCTTGCCGCGTGGCCGCGTGGTGGAAATCTACGGTCCGGAATCGTCCGGCAAGACCACGCTGTGTCTGCAAGTGGTCGCCGAGGCGCAGAAGCTGGGCGGCACCTGCGCCTATATCGACGCAGAAAACGCGCTCGACCCATCCTACGCGCAAAAGCTGGGCGTCAAGGTCGACGAGATGCTGATCTCGCAGCCGGATACCGGCGAACAGGCACTGGAAATCTGCGACATGCTGGTGCGCTCCGGCGGCGTCGACATCATCGTGGTCGACTCGGTGGCGGCACTGGTGCCGAAGGCGGAAATCGAAGGCGAAATGGGCGACAGCCACGTCGGCCTGCAGGCACGCCTGATGTCGCAGGCACTGCGCAAGCTGACCGGCAACATCAAGCGCACCAACACGCTGGTGATCTTCATCAACCAGATCCGCATGAAGATCGGCGTGATGTTCGGCAGCCCGGAAACCACCACCGGCGGTAACGCGCTGAAGTTCTACGCCTCGGTGCGCATGGACATCCGCCGCATCGGCGGCATCAAGAAGGGCGAAGAGGTCATCGGCAACGAGACCCGCGTCAAGGTAGTGAAGAACAAGGTGTCGCCACCATTCAAGCAGGCGGTGTTCGACATCTTCTACGGCGAAGGCATCTCGCGCGAAGGCGAAATCATCGACATGGGCGTCGAGCACGACTTCATCAGCAAGTCCGGCGCCTGGTATGCCTACAACGGCCAGAAAATCGGCCAGGGCAAGGACAACACCCGCCAGTGGCTGAAGGACAATCCGGAGATCGCCAAGGAAATCGAGCGCAAGATCCGCGAAACCGTCGGCGTCCAGGTAGTCGCCAACAAGGATGACGCGGCAGACGAAGAAGAGCTGCTCGACGACACCTTTGATGCCTGATGGCCGGCACTGAAAAAAGCCTGAAGGCGCGAGCCGTCGATCTTCTGTCCCGCCGCGAGTACTCGCGGCTGGAACTGAAGCGGCGGCTCGCGCCGTTTGCCGACAGCGAAGAAGAGGTCGACGCGCTGCTGGAACAGCTGGCGGCCAACCACTGGCAATCGGACAGCCGCTTTGCCGAGCAGTTTGCCAATAGCCGCGGCCACAAGTACGGCAGCCGCCGCCTGGCGCAGGAAATGCGCGAACGCGGCATCGACCGCGACACCATCCAGACCGCGCTGGCCCAGCAGGACGATCTGGCCACCGCGCGCGCCATCTGGCAGCGCAAGTTCGGCCGGCCGCCGGCCGACCAGCAGGAGCGGCTGAAGCAGATGCGCTTTCTCGCCAGCCGCGGCTTCGACATGGACATCATCCAGCGCATCCTGCGCGGCGCCAGCCGTGACATTGACGACGAATGAGCGGCAGCGGCACTTGCCAGCACCGGCCACGCTTGCCACAATCGGGCATCACTTTTTGCACCGCGCCACCGCAAGGTTGGCCGCAACCCGAATTCACTGAAGATACTGACCAATCACCATGAAAACAGCTGAAATCCGCCAGAAGTTCCTCGACTTCTTTGCCTCGAAAAACCATCAGGTGGTTGCCTCCAGCAGCCTGATCCCCGGCAACGACCCGACCCTGATGTTCACCGTGGCCGGCATGGTGCAGTTCAAGGACCTGTTCCTCGGCTTCGAAAAGCGCGACTACACCCGCGCCACCACCAGCCAGAAGTGCCTGCGCGCCGGCGGCAAACACAACGACCTGGAAAACGTCGGCTACACCGCGCGTCACCACACCTTCTTCGAAATGCTGGGCAACTTCAGCTTCGGCGACTACTTCAAGCAGGATGCCATCACCTACGCCTGGGAATTCCTCACCGGCGAGCAATGGCTGGCACTGCCGAAAGACAAGCTGATGGTGACCGTCTACGCCAGCGACGACGAAGCCTACGACATCTGGCATAAAACCGTCGGCCTGCCGGCGGACAAGATTATCCGCATCGGCGACAACAAGGGTGCACCGTACGCGTCCGACAACTTCTGGACCATGGGCGACACCGGCCCGTGCGGCCCTTGTACCGAGATTTTCTATGACCACGGCGAAGAAGTCGCCGGCGGCCCACCGGGCAGCCCGGACGAAGACGGCGACCGCTTCATGGAAATCTGGAACAACGTGTTCATGCAGTTCAACCGTGACGAGAGCGGCACCCTGCACCCGCTGCCAAAGCCGTCGGTGGATACCGGTATGGGTCTGGAGCGCCTGTCCACCGTGCTGCAGCACGTGAAATCCAACTACGAAACCGACGCCCTCGCATGCCTGGTGCGTGCCGCCGCGCGCGAAACCGGCATCGAATACAGCCAGAGCGTGCCGTCGCTGAAAGTGATCGCCGACCACATCCGTGCCTGCTCGTTCATGATCGCCGACGGCATCCTGCCGTCCAGCGACGGCCGCGGCTACGTGCTGCGCCGCATCGCACGCCGCGCCATCCGCCACGGCTACAAGCTGGGCCAGAAAGGCCTGTTCTTCCACAAGATCGTCGCCGACCTGGTGGCCGAGATGGGCGACGCCTACCCCGAGCTGCGCCAGAAACAGGCAGTGATCGAGGACGCGCTGCGCCAGGAAGAAATCAAGTTTGCCGAAACGCTGGAAACCGGCATGGCGCTGGTCGATGCCGCGCTGCAAGGCGGCAAGACCGCGATGGACGGCGACACCGTGTTCAAGCTGTACGACACCTTCGGCTTCCCTGTCGACCTGACCGCCGACATCTGCCGCGAGCGCCATATCGAAGTCGACATGGCCGGTTTCGAGCGCGCGATGGAAGAACAGCGCACCCGTGCCCGCGCCGCATCCGCATTCAAGGTCGCCGGCAGCGTCAGCTACGATGGCGCCGATACCAGCTTCCACGGCTACAGCAACCACAGCGTCGATGCCAAGGTGATCGCGCTGTACAAGGGTACCGAGCCGGTGCAAACGTTGGCCGCTGGCGATGAAGGCATCGTGGTGCTGGACAACACCGCGTTCTACGCCGAGGGCGGTGGCCAGGTCGGTGACATCGGCGAGATCTCCGCCGCCGGTGGCGTGGGCGCCCTGTTCGACGTCAACGACACCCAGAAGATCAAGTCGGCGGTATTCGGCCACACCGGCCGCCTCGCCAAAGGCAGCCTCAATATCGGCGATACCGTGCAGGCCACCATCGACCTGCACAAGCGCCTGGCTACCGCGCGCAACCACTCGGCCACGCACCTGCTGCACGCCGCGCTGCGCAAGGTACTGGGCAACCACGTCGCGCAGAAAGGCTCGCTGGTCAACGCCGAACGCACCCGTTTCGACTTCGCCCACGGCCAGCCACTCAGTGCCGAAGAAATCGCCGAAATCGAACGCGTGGTCAACCACGTGGTGGCGGCCAACCACGAAGTGAAGGCCAGCCTGATGGGCTACGACGACGCCATCCGTGCCGGCGCCATGGCGCTGTTCGGCGAGAAATACGGTGACGAAGTGCGCGTGCTGCAGATGGGCGACTTCTCCGCCGAACTGTGCGGCGGCACCCACGTCAACCGTACCGGTGATATCGGCTTCTTCAAGATCGTGGCCGAAGGCGGCGTCGCTGCCGGCGTGCGCCGTATCGAAGCGGTGACCGGCGAAGGCGCGGTCGCCTACGTCCAGGCCCAGGACAGCCTGCTGAAGAGCGCTGCGGCCAACCTCAAGGCGCAGACCAGCGACGAGGTGCTCAGCAAGATCGGCGCGCTGCAAAGCGAACTGAAGGCACTGGAGAAGGAGCTGGCCGCCGCCAAGGGCAAGCTGGCGGCCTCCGCCGGTGACAGCCTGGCGGAACAGGCCATCGAGGTGAACGGCGTCAAGCTGCTGGCCGCCGAGCTGGACGGCGCCGACAGCGCCGCGCTGCGCGACCTGCTCGACAAGCTGAAGGACAAGCTCGGCTCTGCCGTGATTGCCTTGGGCAGCAAGTCCGACGGCAAGGTGGCGCTGATTGCCGGCGTCACCAAGGACCTGACCGGCCGCTTCAAGGCCGGCGAGCTGGTCAACCATCTGGCACAGCAGGTTGGTGGCAAGGGTGGCGGCCGTCCGGACATGGCCCAGGCCGGCGGCACCCAGCCGGAAAACCTGAGCGCGGCCATCGCCAGTGCCAAGGACTGGCTGGCCGCCAAGTAAGTCACGCCAGCGGCAAACAAAAAGCCCACCTTCCGAGGTGGGCTTTCTTTATGTACCATCGCCGCCAGCATGGTGCGGGTCAGGGCCGATCACCCTGACAACAGGGTTGCGATGGCAGAGCGCCCTAGCCTAGCCAGCGCGCGGTGGCGAAGCCGGCAATGGTCAGCAGCAGCGAGCCGAACAGGTGCAGCGACACCGCCAGCAGTGCGGCGCCATAACGCTGCAATTGCAGCAAGGACACCACCTCCAGCGAGAAGGTGGAAAACGTGGTCAGTGCGCCGAGAAAACCGGTGAAGATGAACAGCCGCCACTCCGGCAGCCAGTGCGGATTGGCCACGAACAGCCCGGCGATCAGCCCCACCAGATACGCGCCCAGCCAGTTGGCAACCACCGTACCCGGCGGAATGGCCGGGAACAGACGGTTGAGTTGCGCCGCAAAGCTCCAGCGCAGCAAGGCCCCCAGCACCGCTCCACTGGCAATCGCCACTACCGACTTGATCATCCCGTCTCCTCCATTGCCGCTGCCACATGCTAAACAAAAAACCCGCCGGAAGGCGGGTTTTTGATTTGGCTGGCTCCCCGACCTGGACTCGAACCAGGGACCTGCGGATTAACAGTCCGTCGCTCTACCGACTGAGCTATCAGGGAACAT
>NZ_JANFNU010000004.1:176140-208175 GCF_024437575.1 Vogesella sp. AC12 | reverse complement strand
CTCCCCGACCTGGACTCGAACCAGGGACCTGCGGATTAACAGTCCGTCGCTCTACCGACTGAGCTATCAGGGAACATCAAACTTGTTACTGCTGACATCAAGCCAACATCACATCGCTGGCTTGCTGCACTGGATATTTTGGCTCCCCGACCTGGACTCGAACCAGGGACCTGCGGATTAACAGTCCGTCGCTCTACCGACTGAGCTATCAGGGAATTGCCTAAAGAGGTGCGCAGTTTAGACAGCGATCGCCGATTCGTCAAGCCCGAAAAATGAATTTTCCGAGCTTGACGTCTGCATCAACTTAGGCGTCCGGGCTAGCCGGGGCCTGAGTTTGAACCTGTACCAGTTCGACAGGCGCCCCGCCATCGTCAGCCTGGCGCACCACTTCGCGACGACGCTTGCCCTTCAGCACCGGCTCTGGTTGCACCACTTCCGGCAGCTCGCTGGCAGCACGCGTGGTCACCATCACCAGACCGGCTGTCGCCGCGGCATCAAGCACCGCCACTGGTGCCGGCTCGACCACTACTTCCGCCACCGGCGCCAGCACTTCCTCGACCGCAGCGGCTTCGGAAACGGCTTCGGTAACGAGCTCCGCAGGCACTTCCGCCACTGGCTCGGACACTACCTCAACCACTGCCGCAACGTTGGCCACAGGCTCTGACTGGATTTCGACTACAGGCGTCACCAGCACAGCCTCATCAAGCGCAGGCTCTACCACCTCGGCGGTAACCAGTTCCGGCGCGGCCGGCTCGACGGCTACCACTGCAACGGCTTCGGCAACTTCGGCTTCTACCACCTCAACCGCAGCAACCGGCTGTGCCACTTCCTCGGCAGCCACTGGCGCCGCCTCGGCCACCACAGCGGCATCGGCCACCACCTCGGTTGCCTGCTGTTCGGCAGTCACTTCGGCACCAGCTTCACCGGCCACGGCCGTGTCATCACGACGGTCACGACGGCTGCGACGACGACGGCGTTCACGTGGCTCGCGCGCTTCGCGCTCACCCTGCTCCGGCGCAACTGCCGCCTCTGTCACCACCGCATCCGCAACCACGGCATCCGCAGCTGGCTGTTCGACTTCCAGCTCCGGCGCCTGCACCACTGGCTGTTCCTTGGCAACACGCTGCTGCTCGCGCTCACGGCGACGGTCGTTGCGCTGGTTGTCGCGCTGCTCTTTCACGGCACCATCAGTCGCGGCATCGCTGCGCGCCACCATTGCATTCGCGTTATCGCGTGGCTCACGCGGTTCGCGTTCGCGGCGTGGCGCACGCTCGGCACGGGCCGGCGCCTGACCTTCTTCGCGCACTTCATTGCGACGATTGTCGTTGCGTGGCTGGCGCTCCTGGCGTTCGGCACGGCCTTCGCCCGGTGCGCGCTCTTCCCGCTCGCGGCGGCCGTTGCTGCGGCGCTCACCATTACGCTGGCGCGGATTGCGCGCTTCACGCTGCGGACGCTTCTCTTCGACCACCGGCTTGGTTTCGCTCACCTGTGGTTCCGGCGACAGCACCGACTTGAACCAGCCAACCACACGGGCCAGCAGACCCGGCTCGGCAACCACCACTGGTGCGACAGCGACCGGTGCAACCGGTTCGGCAGCCTGCGGTGCCGGCTGGGCCGGGGTTACACCCTTGACCGCGGCTTCCTGGCGCTCTAGCTTCGGCTTTTCCTGGCCGAACGGGTGCGAGGTGTCTTCTTCCGGCATTTCGACGCGCTGATAGCTCGGCGCATCGCCGACTTCCGCCAGATCGTCGTGACGTACGCGCACGATCTTGTAGTGCGGGGTTTCCAGGTGCAGGTTAGGAATCAGCACCACCGCCACATCCAGACGCGCTTCGATGGAGTAGATCTCGGCACGCTTCTCGTTGAGCAGGAAAGTGGCCACATCGACCGGCACCTGCGCGTGTACCGCGCCGGTGTTTTCCTTCATCGCTTCTTCCTGGATGATGCGCAGGATGTGCAGAGCCGAAGATTCGATGCCGCGGATGAAGCCGATACCGTGGCAGCGCGGGCAGGCTTCGTGACTGGTTTCACCCAGGCTAGGCTGCAGGCGCTGGCGCGACAGTTCCAGCAGGCCGAAACGCGACAGCTTGCCCATCTGCACGCGGGCGCGGTCATGCTTCAGCACGTCGCGCAGACGGTTTTCCACGTCACGCTGGTTTTTCTGGCTTTCCATGTCGATGAAATCGATCACGATCAGGCCACCCAGATCGCGCAGGCGCAGCTGGCGGGCGATTTCTTCCGCCGCTTCCAGGTTGGTACGGAACGCGGTGTCCTCGATGTCGGAACCCTTGGTGGCACGCGCCGAGTTGACGTCGACCGACACCAGCGCTTCGGTGTGATCGATGACGATGGCACCGCCGGACGGCAGAGTGACGGCACGCGAGAACGCGGTTTCGATCTGGTGTTCGATCTGGAAACGCGAGAACAGCGGCACCGGGTCCTTGTACAGTTTCACGCGGCCAACGTTGTTGGGCATCACGTGGCTCATGAACTGGCGCGCCTGTTCGTAGATTTCTTCGGTGTCGATCAGGATTTCGCCGATATCAGGCTGGTAGTAGTCGCGGATGGCGCGAATCACCAGGCTGCCTTCCTGCAGGATCAGGAACGGCGCGGACTGGGCACCGGCGGCGCTGTCAACGGCACGCCACAGTTGCAGCAGGTAGTTCAGGTCCCACTGCAGCTCTTCGAGCGAACGGCCGATACCGGCGGTGCGCGCGATCAGACTCATGCCACCCGGCACTTCCAGCTGCGACAGCAGGTCTTTCAGCTCCTGACGCTCTTCACCCTCGATGCGGCGCGACACGCCACCACCACGCGGGTTGTTCGGCATCAGCACCACATAGCGGCCAGCCAGGCTGACGTAGGTGGTCAGCGCGGCGCCCTTGTTGCCACGCTCGTCCTTTTCGACTTGCACGACAACCTGCATGCCTTCGCGCAGCACGTCCTGGATACGCGGACGGCCGCCTTCGTGCTGCTGGAAATAGCTGCGGGAAACTTCCTTGAACGGCAGGAAACCGTGACGGTCGGTGCCGTAGTCGACAAAACACGCCTCCAGCGATGGCTCGATCCGGGTGATGGTGCCCTTGTAGATGTTGCCCTTGCGCTGTTCTTTACCGACGGTTTCGATATCGAGGTCGATGAGCTTTTGCCCGTCGACGATGGCGACACGCAGTTCTTCTGCCTGTGTCGCATTAAAAAGCATGCGTTTCATTAATCATGTCCCTACGCGTGCACTCACGCTAGGGGTACAGCAAGTATTTGACGGCTCAATGAGTGTAATGAGCGCATGCCGTTAAGAAGTGTCGGAGTAAAGAGCAACTGAACTGCGATCGGGTTAAGCCAACTTCTTGTTCTACACGCGGCCCCTGCTGCACCATGCTTCGGCGCTTACCAAACCCACCCTGCCTTGGCGGCAGGATCGGCAAAATCGGGTGGCCACGTCGGGTCAAATTTTGCTGCAAAGCTTCGGAGCGGGCCTTATCGCCCCGAAACGGGAAACTGGCGTGAGTGCGTCATGCATCTAAATGCATTAACATCGCTACTTCGGGGTGAGCGAGATAACCATGGCTGCGCCCGGTACAACCGGCGTCAGGTCAGGACCAATGTCCTGCCGGCCGGTTTTTGTTGCGCAGCAGCGCCACAGGCAGTATTGTCTGCGACCCATTTCCGGTGTGCTACACATCGCACTATTTCAGGCGAAGGAGCCAACGGAGTATAAGCAATATGACTGACATTCGCAAAGATTCCGTTACATTCATCACCGTCGACGAAAACGGTGCCGATCAGCGCCTGGACAACTACCTGACGCGCCTGCTCAAGGGCGTGCCGAAAAGCCATATTTACCGCATCATCCGCTCCGGCGAGATCCGCGTGAACAAGGGCCGCGCCGACGCGATGCAGCGCCTGCAGCAAGGCGACGAACTGCGCATTCCGCCGATCCGCCTCGCCGCCAAGGCGACCGACGGCCAGGTGGTGCCCGGCGCCAATTTCCCGATCGTGTACGAGGACGAGGCGCTGCTGGTAATCAACAAGCCGGCCGGCGTCGCTGTGCACGGCGGCAGCGGCGTGTCGTTCGGCGTCATCGAACAATTGCGCAAGGCGCGCCCGGACGCGCGCTACCTGGAGCTGGTGCACCGCCTCGACCGCGAAACCTCCGGCCTGCTGATGATCGCCAAGAAGCGCTCGGCGCTGGTCAAGCTGCACGAGATGATCCGCAACGACGTGCCGCAAAAGCGCTACTTCGCGCTGGCGCTGGGTCAATGGCCGGACAAGATCCGCCACGTGAAGCTGCCGCTGCACCGCTTCCACACCCCGAGCGGCGAGCGTATGGTGCGCGTCGACGAATCACTTGGCATCTACGCACATACCATTTTCACCGTGCAGCAACGCTACCGCGACTTCACCCTGCTCGAGGCGCTGCTGCGTACCGGCCGCACCCACCAGATCCGCGTACACATGCAGGCCAACGGCTGCCCGATTGCCGGCGACGAAAAATACGGCGATTTCAGTGCCAACCGCGAGTTGCAACGCCACGGCCTGAAGCGCATGTTCCTGCATGCGGCCAACCTGGTGTTGCCACACCCGCTCACCGGCGAGGAGCTGCAACTGCAGGCACCGCTGCCGCCCGAACTGACCCGCTTTCTGGATACCCTGCCCTTATCATGACTAGCCGCTTCGATCTGATCGTGTTCGACTGGGATGGAACCCTGATGGATTCCACCGCCCACATCACCCGCTCCATCCAGGCCGCCTGCCAGGACCTCGGCCTACCGATCCCGCCGCGCGAGCGCGCCAGCCACGTGATCGGCCTCGGCCTGGTCGACGCCATGCGCGTGGTCTGTCCCGGCCTGCCGGAGGCGCGCTACCAGGACATGGTGCAGGCCTACCGCCACCACTATCTGGCCGGCGACGAGACCATCGAGTTGTTTGACGGCGTGGCCGAAGGGTTGGCCGCACTGGAAGCCGCCGGCTACCTGCTGGCGGTGGCCACCGGCAAGAGCCGCGTCGGCCTGGACCGCGCACTGAACGTCACCGGCCTGACGCCGCACTTCCTCGCCACCCGCACCGTCGATGAATGCCACTCCAAGCCGCATCCGCAGATGCTGCTGGACATCACCGACCAGCTGGGCGTTGCGCCTGCGCGCACGCTGATGGTCGGCGACACCACCCACGACCTGCAGATGGCGCTCAACGCCGCCACCCTCAGCGTCGGCGTCAGCTACGGCGCGCATCCGGTAGAAGACCTGCTCGATTGCGAACCGCTGGCGATTTTCGATGTCTTTGACGATCTGCAGCAGTGGCTGATCCAGCAGCGCAGCTGATCTGCGATGCTGATGCCCTGCGGGATGGCGGCAACGGCGTGCGCTTCGAGATCCAACACCACGGCGAGACGGCGGCCGCATTTGTCATTCGTCATGGCGGCGTGGTATACGGCTACCTCAACCGCTGTCGTCATGTACCGGTGGAGCTGGACTGGCAGGAAGGTCGCTTCTTTGATGGCGACGGCGACTACCTGATCTGCAGCATGCACGGCGCACTGTACCTGCCGGACAACGGCTACTGCGTTGCCGGCCCCTGCCGCGGACTATCGTTGCAGTCGCTCGCGGTCGCCGAGCGCGAGGGTCGGATATACTATTTGCCGCAAGCCGACGGCGCCTGATGCGTGTTGCGGCCAACGTTGCGGAAGATTGAGGCAAGCATGGAGCAAGAACCCAAATGGGAGCGCCAGCTGATTGAAAAGCTGGCTGGCGCGGCACTGCTGGAACAGAAACGCACCCGCCAGTGGAAGACCTTCTTCCGGCTGGCGTGGCTATTGCTGATCGGCACGCTGCTGGCGATGTTTTTCTGGCAGGACGAACAGGACAGCGGCACGCTGGGCGGCAAGCACACCGCGGTGATCTCGCTGGACGGCGCCATCGACAGCGACAGCAACGCCAGCGGCCGGCTGCTGGAAGGGCTGGAGCACGCCTACAAAGATCGCAACACCAAGGGCATCATCATCCGCGCCAACAGCCCCGGCGGCAGCCCGGTGCTGTCCGGCATCGCCAATGACGAAATCCGCCGCCTGAAAAAACTGCACCCAACCATTCCGCTGCACGTGGTGGTGGAAGAAGTGTGCGCCTCAGGCTGCTACTACATCGCCGCCGCCGCCGACAAGATACACGTCGACAAGGCCAGCATCATCGGCTCCATCGGCGTGGTGTCGGACGGTTTCGGCTTCGACAAGGCGATCGAGAAGCTCGGCATTGAGCGCCGACTGACCACCGCCGGCAGCAACAAGGCAATGAACGACCCGTTCTCGCCGCGCGATCCGCAGCAGCAGGCCATCCACCAGTCGCTGCTCGACGAAATCCACCAGCAGTTCATCGCGGTGGTGAAGCAGGGGCGCGGCAGCCGGCTGAAGGCCGACGCCGAAGTCTTCAGCGGCCGGGTGTGGCTGGGCAGCGGCAGCATCGCGCTGGGACTGGCCGATGACCTGGGCTCGGTCAGCTCGGTGGCGCGCGAGCAGATCAAGGCCGAAGAGCTGGTCGACTTCACCCCCAGCGACGGCCTCGGCGACTTTTTTGCCAAGCGCATCGGCGTCAGCTTTGCCGGCGGCATCCGCGCGCTGTTCGACACCCGTCTTTTCTGACCTCTGACACGGAGCATTCATGGCACGACGCCGCAAACAGGAAGAAGTCCACGAAAACCACGAACGCTGGCTGGTTTCCTACGCCGACTTCATCACCCTGCTGTTTGCCTTCTTCGTCGTGATGTATGCCATTTCGCAGGTCAACGAAGGCAAGTACCGGGTGCTGTCGACGTCGATGATCGACGCCTTCCGCAGTGGCAACCTGGCGATCCAGGCCACGCCGCCGTCCGGCAACGCCAACACCATGATCGAGATCCCCAACACCAAGCCGATCGCCACCGCGGTCGAGGGTCAGCAGCGGCTGCAGGAACGCGCGCGCCTGAAACAGCTGGCCGACGACATCGGCAAGAGCCTGGCACCACTGATGCAGGGTGGTCAGGTCAGCATGCGCCAGGACGACGAAGGCATCCATATCGAGATCAAGGACACCGCGCTGTTCCCGGTCGGTCAGGCGCTGCCGTCCGGCAACTCGCCGCAGATCCTGTCGGCGGTGGCACAGCAGCTGGCGCAGGTGCCGAACGAGGTGCGGGTGGAAGGTTTTACCGACAATATCCCGATCCGCAACGCCTTCTTCCCGTCCAATTGGGAACTGTCCGCCGCCCGTGCCGGCAGCATCGTGCGCCTGTTCATGGAAAACGGCATCGCGCCGGAACGGCTGGTGGCCGTTGGCCGCGCCGAAACCATGCCGGTGGCCAACAACACCTCCGCCGATGGCCGCGCCCGCAACCGCCGCGTGGCGATCACCATCATTGCCAAGACCAGCGGCAAGAGCGAGGACATCAGCGCCGCGACCGCGAGCAACCTGCTGCCGACCTCGGCCACCGCCCCCTGAACCACCGCCAAGTAGAGAGACCATCCGCATGAGCACACCTGTCAGCCACGCCGCTCTGGAACAACTGTTCCTCAACGCCCGCACGCACAGCAGCTGGCAAGACCGTCCGGTCAGCAAGGAAACCCTGCACCAGCTGTTCGAGCTGATGAAAATGGCGCCGACCAGCGCCAACTGCTCGCCGGCACGCCTGGTGTTCGTGCAGTCGCCGGAAGCCAAGGCCAGGCTCAAACCCTGCCTGTCGGAAGGCAACCGGGACAAGACCATGGCGGCACCTGTCACCGTGATCGTTGCCATGGACCTGCACTTCTACGAGCAGCTGCCGCGCCTGTTCCCGCACACCGATGCCCGCAGCTGGTTCGCCGGCAACGACGCCGCGATCCAGAGCACCGCCATGCGCAACAGCTCGCTGCAGGGCGCCTACCTGATCATGGCCGCCCGCGCGCTGGGGCTGGATTGCGGCCCGATGTCCGGCTTCGACAACGCCGCCGTGGACGCCGCCTTCTTCCCGCAAGGCAACATCAAGAGCAACTTCCTGATCAATCTCGGCTACGGTGATGCCAGCAAGCTGTTCCCGCGCGCACCACGCCTTGGTTTTGACGACGCCTGCCAGATCCTTTAACCCTGTTGTGGCGCGAGCCGTGCTCGCGCCTTACGGAGAAAGCCATGCTTTACCCGCTGTTACGCCCCTTGCTGTTCCGCACCGATGCCGAATCCGCGCACGAAACCACCCTGTCGCTGCTGGATACCGCGTATCGCCTGCAATTGACCGGCTTGCTTAGCCGCAAGGTTGGCCGCAATCCGGTAAAAGCCATGGGCCTGACCTTCCCCAATCCGGTCGGCCTCGCCGCCGGCCTGGACAAGAACGGCGACCACATCGACGCCCTCGCCGCACTCGGCTTCGGCTTCATCGAGATCGGCACCGTGACGCCACGCCCGCAGGACGGCAACCCCAAGCCGCGCCTGTTCCGCGTGCCGGAATATGAAGGCATCATCAACCGCATGGGCTTCAACAACAAGGGCGTCGACGCGCTGCTGGAGAACGTGCGCAACAGCCGCTTCCAGGGCATTCTCGGCATCAATATCGGCAAGAACGCCAGTACCCCGATCGAGAATGCCAAGGACGACTACCTAACCTGCCTCGACAAGGTGTACGAGTGCGCCAGCTACGTCACCGTCAACATCTCCTCGCCCAACACCAAGAACTTGCGCCAGCTGCAGCAGTCCGATGAGCTGGGCGAGCTGCTCGCCGCGCTGAAGAACCGCCAGTCGCGACTGGCCGACCAGCATGGCCGCTATGTGCCGCTGGCGGTAAAGATCGCGCCGGACCTGGATGCCGAACAGACACAGGAGATCGCCCGCCTGCTGACCGAGCACCAGCTGGACGCGGTGATCGCCACCAACACCACGCTGTCGCGCAGCGAGATCGCCGGCCATCCGCTGCAAGGCGAGGCCGGCGGCCTGTCCGGCGCACCGGTGCGCGAGCGCTCGACGCAGCTGATCCGCAACCTGGCGCGGGCGCTGGACGGCGCGCTGCCGATCATCGGTGTCGGCGGCATCCTGTCCGGGGCCGACGCCCAGGAGAAGATCGACGCCGGCGCCACACTGGTGCAGCTGTACTCCGGCCTGATCTACCGTGGCCCGGGCCTGATCAACGAATGCGCCGAAGCGCTGCGCGGCCAGCGTCACGGCTGACATCCTGCCCACGAAAGGGGACATCATGAACCGCAGACTACTGCAACTGGGCGGCATCGCCCTGCTGGCCGCCGGTCTGGCCACCGGCTGCGCCAACACCTCCGACTCCGGCCAGGTCTACAGCAAGGACCAGATGCGCCAGGCGCACGTGGTCGAATTCGGCCAGGTGATCGCCGTCAAGAACGTGCTGATGGAAGGCAACCGCAATGAATTGCTGACCATGGGCGGCACCGCGCTGGGCGGCCTGGCCGGCAGCAATATCGGCAAGGGTAGCGGCGCCGTCGCCGGAGCCATCGTCGGCGCTATCGCCGGCGGACTGGCGGCACAATCGGCACAACAGACGCTGAACACCAAGCCGGCACTGGAGATCACGGTGAAGCTGGATAACGGCGGCAAGATGCTGTCCATCGTGCAGGAAGCCGATGTGCCGTTCAGCCAGGGCCAGCGAGTGCGGGTCCTGAGCGGCGGCGGCACCACCCGCGTCAGCCCGCTGTAAGCGAGCCGCACCCGCAAAAAAACAGGCACCCGCGGGTGCCTGTTTTCATGGCAAGGTTGGCCGCAATCAGGGCTCGAACGCGCGCCAGCGACCATCATCCAGCCGCTCCAGCGGCCGGTAGCGCGTCTTGTAGGCCATCTTCGGCGATTCGGCAATCCAGTAGCCGAGATACAGATAGGACAGCTGCAGCCTGCGCGCGAGATCGACCTGCCACAGCACGTTGTAGACGCCGTAGGCGGTGCGCGGCTGGTCCGGATCGAAAAAGGTATACACCGCCGACAGGCCGTCATCCAGCCGGTCGATCAGGCTGACCATGCGCAGCACGCCCTGCTCGCGAAACTCCACCAGCCAGCTCTCGACCCGGCTTTTCAGGATGAACTCCGCGTACTGCCCCGGGTCGTCCTCCGACATGCCGCCACCGTCGTGGCGTGCCTGCTGGTAGCGGCGGTACAGCTGGAAATGCTCGTCGACAAAGCCGAGCGGCAGGATGTGCGTACTCAGCTCGCCATGGCGGCGCAGCGCGCGGCGCTGGCTGCGATCCGGCACGAAGCGCGCCACCGGAATGCGCACCGGTACACAGGCGCGGCAGGCATCGCAATACGGCCGGTAGGTGAAGTGGCCGCTGCGACGGAAGCCCAGCCCGACCAGCTGGCTGTAGACCGTGCTGTCGATCGCTTCCGCCGGCACCGCAACCTGGGAGCGGGCCTGGCGGTCATCCAGATAGCTGCAGGCATACGGTGCCGTGGCGTAGAAATGGATGATGGCAATGGCGTCGTTATCGCGATGGCTCATGATCGTAGACGTAGTCCCACACTGTATCCGGCATTGGACAACGCAGCAGCTGCTGCACCCGGGCGACAAACAGCTCCCGCCCGATCAGGCGCGCACCAAGGCTGGCGAGGTGCGCGGTCGGCATCTGGCAATCGATCAGCCCGACACCGTGGGCAAACAGATGCTGCGCCATGTGGATGAAGGCGATCTTGGAGGCGTCGCGGCGGCGGTGGAACATCGACTCGCCGTAGAACATGCCGCCGATGGCGACACCGTACAGCCCCCCGGCCAGCTCGTCATCCATCCACACTTCAAAGGAATGGGCATAACCCTGCCGATGCAATTCAGTATAGGCGGCGATCATCTCCGCGGTGATCCAGGTGCCGCCCTGCTCGTCGCGCTGCACGGCGCAAGCCTGCATCACGGCACCGAAGGCACGGTCGGTGGTCACGCGGTAATGGCGGTTGCGCAGCACCTTGGCCATCGAACGCGAGACTTTCAGCGCGCCCGGCTCCACCACCATGCGCTGCGATGGCGACCACCACAGGATGGGGTCTTCCGGAGAGAACCAGGGAAAGATGCCGTGAGAATAGCCGGCAAGCAGACGGGCAACGGACAGGTCGCCGCCGGCGGCCAGCAAGCCATCCGGCTCGGCCATTGCCAGCGACACGGGCGGGAATTCCAGACTCCGCCCAAGCCAGGGAATCATCGACGGAAAGGCTTGCGCTCGCTCTTGCTGCAGTCTTCGCATTCACCGTACAGATAGAGCGAGTGGTCCTGGATGCTGAAACCGTGCTGCGCGGCGATCTGGTTCTGCAGTTCCTCGATTTTCGGATCGAAGAACTCGGTCACCTTGCCGCAGCGGTAGCACACCATGTGGTCATGATGGCCGCCTTCGTTCAGCTCGTAGACCGCCTTGCCGGATTCGAAGTGATGACGAATCAGGATACCGGCCTGTTCGAACTGGGTCAGCACGCGATAGATGGTGGCCAGACCGATATCCGCATCTTCGGCGATCAGCTTCTTGTACACGTCCTCGGCCGACAGATGGCGATCCTTGCTGTTCTCGAACAGCTCCATGATACGCAGGCGCGGGCCGGTTGCTTTCAGGCCGATGTCTTTGAGATGGCTGGCTTTGTTCATCATGGGGGGTGGGTATCTTTGGTGAGTGGTCTTACAGTATGATAAAACCTTTTCCAGGATTCCCCAACCCGTACGGTGGTGTGGTCACGATGTTCAAGACAATTTCTACGCTTTTCATAACCAGCCTGCTGTTGTCCGCCTGCTCCTCGGTTAACCCGATGACCTGGTTCTCGCCTCACCGCATGGTGATCCAGCAAGGCAATTACGTGACAGAAGACGCGGTCGCCCGCGTCAAGCCGGGCATGACCCGCTCGCAAGTGCGCTTCCTGCTGGGCACCCCGCTGCTGAATGACCTCTTCCATGCCGACCGCTGGGACTACCCTTACCGCATCGAGCGCCAGGGCCAGCCGGCAGAAGAAAAACGCCTGACCGTGTTCTTTGACAAGGACACCGTCACCCGCGTGGAAGGCAACGCCTTCCCGGCGACCCGCCCCGCTATCGACAACCCACCACCTGCCGGACAGAATTGATGAGCCTGAACATTGTCATCGTCGGCGCCGCTGGCCGCATGGGCCGCACGCTGATCGAATCCGTACTCGACACCCCTGAAGCCCGCCTGCACGCGGCGCTGGAACGCGAAGGGTCGCCGTTTGTCGGCCAGGACGCCGGCCTGTTCATGGGCCGCGACACCGGTGTCAAGATCAGCACCGACTTCAACGCGGCGCTGGATGGCGCGCACGTGGTGATCGACTTCACCCGCCCGGAAGGCACGCTGGCGCATCTGGCCGCCTGCGTCGAGAAAAAGGTGCAGATGATCATCGGCACCACCGGTTTTGACGACGCCGGCAAGGCCGCCATCGCCGCCGCCGGCGAGCAGATCGGCATCGTGTTTGCGGCCAACTTCAGCGTGGGGGTGAACCTTACCTTCAAGCTGCTGGACATGGCGGCCCGCGTGCTGAACGAAGGCTACGATATCGAGATTACCGAGGCGCACCACCGTTTCAAGGTGGATGCGCCGTCCGGCACCGCGCTGCGTATGGGCGAAGTGGTGGCCGAAGCCCTCGGCCGCGACCTGAAACAGTGCGCCGTCTACGGCCGCGAAGGCGTCACCGGCGAGCGAGATCCGGGCACCATCGGTTTTGCCACCGTGCGCGCCGGCGACGTGGTCGGCGACCATACCGTGCTGTTCGCCGCGCTGGGCGAGCGCGTGGAGATCACCCACAAGGCTTCCAGCCGCGCCACCTTCGCCAACGGCGCGGTGCGCGCCGCCAAGTGGCTGGCCGCCAAGCCGCACGGCGTCTTCGACATGCAGGATGTGCTGGGCCTGCATTGATGCCCGCTCCGCACTGAGATGTCGGCACGCACGCTGCTGATCCTGCTGGCCAGCCTCACCGGGCTGGCCTTCTTTATTTCCCTGCTCGCCGGCGAACACGCCGCAGCCAGGTTGGCCGCACTGTTCGCGCTGCCCGGCCACGATGCGCTGGAACGCGAGCTGCTGTTGGCGTTGCGCCTGCCGCGCGTGATCAGTGCCGCCGCCGCCGGTGCGCTGCTGGCCACCGCCGGCCTCGCCATCCAGGCCCGCTTTCACAATGACCTGGCAGAGCCCGGCCTGATCGGCATCTCCGGCGGCGCGGCATTGGCCGCCGCGCTGGCGCTGGCCGCCCGCTGGCCGACGCTGGCGGTCTCCATCGCCGCCTTTGGCGGGGCGCTGGCGGCTCTGCTGCTGGTCAGCCATCTGGCCCGCGACCGCGCCACCGCCACGCTGATCCTGGCCGGCGTCGCCGTCAACGCGCTGTGCGGCAGCCTGCTGACGCTGCTGATCAGCACCCTGCCCGATGGCGCGCTGCGCAGCGTCACCTTCTGGCTGATGGGCAGCTTTGCCGGCAGTGACGGCCGCCAGGCATGGCTGCTGACGCTGCTGGCCGTCGCCGTCACCGTGGCGCTACAGCACCAGGGGCGCTTCCTGCAGGCGCTGCAACTGGGCGACCGTGCCGCGTTCTACAGCGGCTTCAACGTTGGCCGCAACGGTGCCGTCACCATCGCGCTGGCGGCGCTGGCCGCCGGCGTGGTGGTGTCGCAATGCGGCATGGTCGGCTTTGTCGGGCTGATGGCGCCACACATCCTGCGCCGCCTGACCGGGCTGCACCTGCCGACGCTGCTGAAACTGGCGCCACTGGCCGGCGCCCTGCTCACGCTGCTGGCCGATCTGGCCGCGCGCGAGCTGCTGTACCCGGCCGAGTTGCCGGTGGGGGTGATCACCAGCCTTGCCGGCGCGCCGTTCTTCCTGTACCTGCTGACCCGCAAACGGCCGACCCATGCTTGAAATCCGCCGGCTGTCGCTGCACCACCCCGCCCCGCTGCACGACATCAGCTTTGCCTGCGCCGCGGGCGAAGTCACGGTCATCCTCGGCCCCAACGGTGCCGGCAAAAGCACGCTGCTGCACGCCATCGGTGGCTACTACCCGGCAGCGGCGGGCGAAATCCTGCTCGCCGGCGAACCCCTCGCCGGCATCGACGCCGCCCGCCTCGCCAGCTGCCGCGCGCTGATCGAACAGCATCCGGCACGGCCGGCGGGCATGCGCGTGGCCGATCTGCTGCACATCGGTGTGGCGCAAGCGGATCACGCGATGCTGGCGCAGGCGCTGGACCTGTGCGGCTGCCAGACGCTACTGGTACGTGACTGCGCCAGCCTGTCCGGCGGCGAACTGCAGCGTGTGCACCTGGCGCGGGCGCTGCACCAGCTGCTGGCCAGCAAGGCCGCTCAGCGCTACCTGCTGCTGGACGAGCCCACCGCCGCACTGGATATCGGCGCCGCCAACCAGCAGCTGGCGACCCTGCGGCAACTGGCGCAGCGCTGGCAGCTGGGCATGGTCGCGGTGCTGCACGACGTCAACCTGGCACTGCGCCATGCCGACAAGGTGCTGCTGCTCAAGGACGGCATGCAAATCGCCCACGGCGACACGGCACAGGTGATGACGCAGAACCGGCTGGAACAGGTCTACGACACCCGGCTGGCCGAACTGAGCGACCGCCACGGCCAGCGCGCCTTCATCGCCTGCTGAGCGGGCAAGCGGCGGCCGATGATAAGCCGTCGGCTACACAACAAAAGCCTATCGAAGCCCGCTGACATTGTGCGCACCACACTAAAAATGTCATAAAGTGCTGCCAGCTCACCGTTGCCGCAGGCTACAATCGGCCAACCACCAGCGTTGCCGGCAACATCCGTGCGCCGCAGCGTTTAGCCTTTACCGCGTCGTCCGCTCCGAGTCACCGCATGAAAGACAATTTCTCCGCCGCCCCCAGTCGCCCGGCCATGATTCTGGCCGGTGTGCTGATGCTGTTGATGACGGCAGCGGCCGCGTTATTGCTGCCCTACGCCAACCAGCCCACCGCCGGCAGCAATCTGCGGCCGGTGCTGATCACCGCGCTGGCGGTCAACAACAGCATCATTGCCTACCTGATCCTGCTGCATTTCTACGTCAAGCGCCGTCCCGCCACCGGCCTGCTCGGTGCCGCTTTTGCCTACTCGGCGCTGATGGCCATCTACCAGCTGCTGATGCTGCCCGAGGTGCTCCCCGGGCAACAGGGTCTGCAACTCGGCTCACACTTGAGCATCTGGCTGTGGTTCGCCCGCCTCGCCGGTTTTGCCATGTTGATCATGCTGGCGATGCTGTGCCTGGCGTGGCAACCGAAACCGCCACTGTCGCCGCGCCTGAGCAGCGGCTTCCTGCTCGGCTGTCTGCTGCTGGCACTATCGCTGGTATGGCTGGTGACGCAGTGGTTGCCACCTCATCTGCCCGACCTGAGTCGACTGGTCAGCCAGCAAGGCGACTATCGGGCACTGCGTGACAGCGGCCTGCCCATTGCCCTGCTGCTCTGCTGGGGCGGTGCACTGGCCAGCGTGCTGCTGGTCACGCGCTTGCGCAGCGCCTTTCACTGCTGGCTGGCGCTGTGCTGCTATGGCTATCTGCTGTACCTGGTGCTGGTGTTCTCCTCCAGCCAGCGGCTGACGGTCGGCTGGTATGCCTCGCGCTTTTTCGAACAGTTTGCCGCCACCATCATGCTGGGGGCCCTGCTGTTCGAGGTGTTCCGCCTGCAAAAACGGCTGCAAAGCTCCTACAGTCAGGCGTACGAGACCTCGATCCGCGACAGCCTCACCGGCCTGTTCTCCCGCCGCCACTTCGACAGCGCACTGGACACCCTCCGCCAGCGCCCACCGGAGCAGGCGCGGCCGTTCACGGTATTGATGGCCGACATCGACCATTTCAAGCGCTACAACGACAGCTTCGGCCACGTGCAGGGCGACGACTGCCTGCGCCAGATTGCCGCCTGTATGGCGCAGCAGCTGCGCGATGGCGACACCTTGGCCCGCTACGGCGGCGAGGAATTCATCGCGATCCTGGATGGCTGTGACGAGTTGCATGCGGCGCAGATTGCCGAGCGCATCCGCTGCGCGGTGGAGCAGCTGGCCATTCCCGCCGCCAGCGATACTGCGACGCAAGCTGCAGTGGTGACCGTCAGCATCGGGCTGCATTGCCAGCCGGCAGCGGCATTGACGGCGGAACACCAGCTGGTCGAGCTGGCTGACAAGGCGCTGTACCTCGCCAAGCACCAGGGGCGCAACCGGGTCTGTCGCCTGTCGGGGGCGACCTTGCCGACGGGCTGACCGTAGTCTTGCCGTACAGCGGTCCGGCCGACCGCGGGTAGCTGCTTGTCGCCGAAGGCACCGCCCCGCTAGTCATCCACTGCCAGCCATGGCAACACATTCACAGCAGCGCCCAGCTCACAATTCACCGCCATCAGCACATCAACGACTCCCGCGCAGTGGACGGCACAAACGACTTGCGGCCAACGTTGGCCGCAAGCTCAAAGCAGGTAACCGGCGACGGCCGGCAGTTCAGAGGCTGGCTGCCGCCACCTCCGGATGGCAGTCGAAACGCTGCTGTACTGTGCCGTCGCTGTCGACACTCTCCAGCTTGACGCCAAAGCCCCACAGCCTGGCGACATGCTTCAGCACCTCCTGCGCGCTGGCCTCGTCCAGCGGTTTGCGATTGTGGCGGGTATGGCGCAGGGTCAGGCCGCGATCGCCGCGCACGTTCACCGACCACACCTGGATGTTCGGCTCGCGCGAGCCGAGGTTGTACTGCTCCGACAATTTGGCACGGATCGCCTGGTAGCCCTGTTCGTCGTGAATGGCGGACACCTCCAGCTTGTCGTCGCGGTCGTCGTCGCGGATGGCAAAAAAGCGGAAATCGCGGATCAGCTTGGGTGACAGGTATTGCGAGATGAAGCTCTCGTCCTTGAAATTCTTCATCGCGAACTCCAGCACCGGCCGCCATGGCGTGCCGGCAATATCCGGGAACCACTCGCGGTCCTCGTCGGTGGGGGCCTCGCAGATGCGCTTGATGTCCTGGTACATGGCAAAGCCCAGCGCGTACGGATTGATGCCGTTGTACCAGCGCGCGGTCACCGGCGGCTGGTACACCACATTGGTGTGGCTCTGCAGGAATTCCATCATCGCGCCATCGGTCAGCATCTCCTTGTCGTACAGCCGGTTCATCAGCGTGTAGTGCCAGAAGGTGGCCCAGCCCTCGTTCATTACCTGGGTCTGGCGTTGCGGATAGAAATACTGCGCCACCTTGCGCACGATGCGCACGATCTCGCGCTGCCACGGCTCCAGCAGCGGCGCCGATTTTTCGATGAAATAGAGGATGTTTTCCTGTGGCTCGGTCGGGAAGCGCGGTGCCGCCCGGCTGGCGCCGTCCTTTTCTCGGCGCGGGATGGTGCGCCACAGGTCGTTGACCTGCAGCTGCAGGTAGTTTTCACGCTCGACCTGCCGTGCCTGCTCCTCGGCCAGCGACAGTTTCTGCGGCCGCTTGTAGCGGTCGACACCGTAGTTCATCAGCGCGTGACAGGAGTCCAGCAGCTCTTCCACCGCGTCGATGCCGTAACGCTCCTCGCAGCGGCTGATGTACTGCTTGGCGAACACCAGATAGTCGATGATGGCCGAGGCGTCGGTCCAGGTGCGGAACAGGTAGTTGCCCTTGAAGAAGCTGTTGTGGCCATAGGCGGCATGCGCGATCACCAGTGCCTGCATGGTCATGGTGTTCTCTTCCATCAGGTAGGCGATGCAGGGATTGGAATTGATCACGATTTCATAGGCCAGCCCCATCTGGCCACGCTTGTAGCCTTTCTCGGTCTGCACGAAGTGCTTGCCGAAGCTCCAGTGCTGGTAGTTGACCGGCATGCCGACCGAGGAATAGGCGTCCATCATCTGCTCGGCGGTGATGATCTCCAGCTGCACCGGGTAGGTGTCGAGGTGAAACTCGCCGTGCGCGATCTCGCGGATGGCGGCGTCGTAACGTTCAATCAGGTCAAAGGTCCATTCGGAGCCGGTAGAGATCGGTTTCATGATGCCTCGCTCTCCATATGTATGCTGCCGGGGGCTAGCGGGTGGCAGGCTGGCGTTTGAACAGCTCGCGGAACACCGGGTAGATGTCCGCCGGCGAGCCGATCTTCTGCATCGCGAAGTGCTTGTAGTGCTCCGCCACTTTCAGGTACTCGTACCACAGGTTTTGCGGTTCGCCCTGGGTGATCTCGATATAGGCGAAGTACTGGCACCACGGCAGCAGGCTTTCCTGCATGATGCGGCCACAGTTGGCCGAGTCGCTGTCCCAGTTGTCGCCGTCGGAGGCCTGCGCCGCGTAGATATTCCAGTCGCGGTTGGCGTAGCGCTTCTGCACGATGTCGTGCATCAGGTTCAGCGCCGACGACACCACGGTACCGCCGGATTCGCGGGAGTGGAAAAAGTCCTCCTCGCTGACCTCCACCGCACTGGTGTGGTGGCGGATGAACACCACCTCGATCTTTTCGTAATTGCGCTGCAAGAACAGGTACAGCAGGATGAAAAAGCGCTTGGCCATGTCTTTTTTCGACTCGTCCATCGAGCCGGACACGTCCATGATGCAGAACATCACCGCCTGGCTGGTCGGCTTGGGCTGCTTGACACGGTTGTTGTAGCGCAGGTCGTAGGGATCGATGAACGGGATGCGGTTGACCTTCTCGCGCAGTGCGTGGATGCGCTTGCGCCGCTCGCGCACCTCCGGGCCGGAGTCCGCGTCGGACTCCAGCAGAGTGTCGAGGTCTTCTTCCGCCTCGCGCAGCTGGCGCAGCGTCGGTGCCCCCATCGCCACCCGGCGCGCCAGCGCGCCACGTAGCGAGCGCACAATGCTGATATTGGCCGGGGTGCCGTCATTGGTATAGCCGGCGCGCACCGACTTCATTTCCTCAATGCCCATCAGCTGGGTCTTGATCAGGTTGGGCAGCGCCAGATCCTCGAAAAACACGTTCATGAATTCTTCGCGTGACAGCTGGAAGGCAAAGTCGTCCTCGCCCTCGCCTTCGTTACTGGCCTTGCCGCCGCCACCGCCGGCACCACCGCCCTGCGGACGGTTGATGCGGTCGCCACGGATGAACTCCTCGTTGCCGGGGTGGACCTGATCATTACGGCCACCGCGGCCATGATGAAAATTCGGCTCGGAGATGTCCTTTACCGGAATGGACACGCTCTCGCCGCTATCGATATCGGTGATGCTGCGTCCCTTGATGGCCTTGCCGACGGCCTCCTTGATCTGGGCCTTGAAGCGGCGCAAAAAACGCTCGCGGTTGACCGCCGACTTGTTCTTGCCGTTGAGTCTTCTGTCGATGATATTCGACATGATTGTCTCCTAGCCTTGTGTGCGGTACGCACGTTGGCCGCAGGCCCCGCGGCCAACGTTGGCGCCGCTATTGCTCAGGACGACTTGCGCACCCGCAGATACCATTCGCACAGCAAGCGGACCTGCTTCGGGGTATAGCCTTTGGTCACCATGCGGTTGACAAAGTCTTCATGCTTTTTGGCCTCATCCGCGCTGGCCTTGGCATTGAAGCTGATCACCGGCAGCAGCTCCTCGGTATTGGAGAACATTTTCTTCTCGATGACCGTGCGCAGCTTCTCGTAACTGGTCCAGGTCGGGTTCTTGCCGGCATTGTTGGCCCGCGCCCGCAACACGAAGTTGACGATCTCGTTGCGGAAGTCTTTCGGGTTGGAGATGCCGGCCGGTTTCTCGATCTTTTCCAGTTCGGCGTTGAGCGAGTTGCGGTCAAAGCTTTCGCCGGTATCCTGGTCGCGATACTCCTGATCCTGAATCCAGTAGTCGGCAAAGGTCACGTAACGGTCAAAAATGTTCTGGCCGTACTCGGAGTAGCTTTCCAAATAGGCGGTCTGGATTTCCTTACCGATAAATTCGACATACTTCGGCGCCAGAAACTCCTTGATAAAGGTGAGATATTTCTGCTCCAGCTCCGGCGGAAACTGCTCGCGCTCGACCTGCTGCTCCAGCACGTAGAGCAGGTGTACCGGGTTGGCCGCCACCTCGGTGTGGTCAAAGTTGAACACCTTGGACAGGATCTTGTAGGCGAAGCGGGTCGACAACCCGCTCATGCCCTCATCGACGCCGGCGAAATCGCGGTATTCCTGCTGCGACTTGGCCTTCGGATCGGTGTCCTTCAGGTTTTCGCCGTCGTAGACCTGCATCTTGCTGAACAGGCTGGAGTTTTCCGGATCCTTCAGCCGCGACAGCACCGAAAACTGCGCCATCATCTTCAGGGTGCCCGGTGCGCACGGCGCGCCGCCCAGCGACGAGTTGCGGATCAGCTTGTCGTAGATGCGGGTTTCGTCGGTGACGCGCAGGCAGTACGGCACCTTGACGATGTAGATACGGTCGAGGAAGGCCTCGTTGTTCTTGTTGTTGCGGAACTGCTTCCATTCGCTCTCGTTGGAGTGGGCAAGGATGATGCCGTCAAACGGAATGGCGCCAAAGCCTTCGGTGCCCTTGAAGTTGCCCTCCTGGGTGGCGGTCAGCAGCGGGTGCAGCACCTTGATCGGCGCCTTGAACATTTCCACGAATTCCAGCAGCCCCTGGTTGGCCAGGCACAGGCCGCCGGAGTAGCTGTAGGCATCCGGGTCATCCTGGGCGTAGCTTTCCAGCTTACGGATGTCGACCTTGCCCACCAGCGAGCTGATGTCCTGGTTGTTTTCGTCGCCCGGCTCGGTTTTGGCCACCGCCACCTGTTTCAGCACCGAGGGATAACGCCGCACCACGCGGAACTGGCTGATGTCGCCGTTGAACTCGTGCAGCCGCTTCACCGCCCACGGGCTGGGAATGCCACGCAGGTAGCGGCGCGGAATGCCGTACTGCTCTTCCAGGATCGGGCCGTCCTCGTCGTAGTTGAACAGCCCCAGCGGCGATTCGTTGACCGGGCTGCCCTTGATGGCATAGAACGGCACCCGTTCCATCAGCTCTTTCAGCTTCTCGGCGATGGAGGACTTGCCGCCGCCGACCGGCCCCAGCAGATAGAGAATCTGCTTCTTCTCTTCCAGCCCCTGCGCAGCATGGCGGAAGTAGGACACTACCTGCTCCACTACTTCTTCCATACCGTAAAAGTCACGGAATGCCGGGTAAACACGGATGATCTTGTTGCTGAAGATGCGTGACAGGCGGGGATCATGACGGGTATCGACCACTTCCGGCTCGCCCACCGCCATCAGCATGCGTTCGGCCGCAGACGCATAGGCTGTGCGATCCTGCTTGCACAGTTCCAGATACTCCTGAATGGTCAATTCTTCTTCGCGAGTGCGATCGAAACGGGAAGCGAAACTGCTGAAGATGTCGGGGCTCATGGCTTAACCCTCCTGCTGGAGGCAAGCGGAGCGGGAACGGTGCCAATCGCACCGTTCTTCCCCCTTGCCAAGTTATCAGTGGACTAACAAGCTGCATCTGTTTTTTTGGGTATAGCACAGTAGCGCTGCTGCAAATAAAAAAAGCCGCCATTCCAGCGACTTTTTTAGTACAAGCAATTTATGCAGGTGAATTAACTAGCGTTTGATAATTTTTGCGCCGATTTCATACAGCTTGCCGCGCTCCACTTCATTGCAGCGGCGCACCTCCACCACGGTTTCGAACGGCTTGCTGTACACCGCGCCGACCGGCGGTACGATGATGGTGACTTCCAGAATTTCGCCGAATTGCGGCACGAAGGCGGAGCGGATGGCGAGGCCATCCACCGACAGATCCACGCATTCGCCATAGTGGGTTTCGCCGGTATGGCGCGATTTCATCTTGGCACGGCAGCCCATGCGCAGGCGTTTGCCGCCACGACGCTCGTGATGTGCGTCAAAGGGCTTCACAGCGCAGCTCTCCGCGTTGCCATGCGGCCAACCAGTGCAGGCCGACCAGGCTCTTGCTATCGCAGATACGGCCATCCAGTGTCATCGTCATTACCTCGGCCAGTGGCACAGTCAGCACTTCCAGAAATTCGCCCTCGTCCAGCTGCCGCTCGCCGGCGGTCAGCGCGGTCGCCAGATAATAGTGAATCACTTCATCAGAATAGCCGATGCACGGATACGCCTTGCCCAGATAAAACCAGTTGGCCGCCCGGTAACCGGTTTCTTCCAGCAGTTCGCGCTTGGCGGTCGCCAGTGGCGCCTCCTGCGGATCAATCTTGCCGGCTGGGATCTCCAGAAAAGTGCGCGCCAGCGGATAGCGGAACTGGCGCTCCAGCAGCAGCTTGCCGTCATCGGATAGCGCCAGCACCGCCACCGCACCGGGGTGACGGATGTACTCGCGCCAAGCCGGGCTGCCGTCCGGCAATGCCACGCTATCGCGCTGCACCTTGATGAAGCCGCCGCTGAACACCTGCTCGCCGGCCAGTTTCTTTTCAGTCAGATCCACGAACTTCCTTTCGCTTGCGCCACTGTCGCAACACGGCACATTGCCATAACAGCATCACGATAACATATCCGCCAAGGCCCAAGGCCAGTCCCAGCGCCGGCACGCCCACCACCAGCGGCCACCCCATGTGCATGGTCCACGCCAGCACCGCATGCTGCCATTGCCACAGGTGTTCGCCATCGAATACCGGGAACGGCGGCATCACCAGCTCACCATTGAGGCCCAGCAGCAGCTTGCCCAGTTCAAAGGCCAGGTAGTACAGCGGCAGATAGGTCAGCGGGTTGGTATACAGCGTGCAGGCCAGCGCAACCGGCAGGTTGATGCGAAAAAGCAACGCCAGCAGCGCCGCCGTCAACATCTGAGTCGGCCCCGGCATCAGCCCGGAAAACAGGCCGACCGCCACCGCCAGCGCCACCTTGCGCCGCTGCAGGCTCCACAGCGCGGGATGGCCCAGATACGGGGCCAGCGGCCGCAGCAGGGCCGAATTGGCCAGCCACTCTCCCGGGTGCGGCATACGCCGCAATAACCAGCGTTTGACACTCATCGCTAACCTGCGTCCTTTCCGTGACCGGCAGCGCCGCGCCGGTCAATAAAAATAAAACAAGCGTTTGACTTAAACGGACGTCGCTGTGCACACTACGCCCCAGCACACGGTTTTGTGCCGCCACCCCAATACGACACGAGAGACGACCCGTTGCATCCGGGCCGTGCATTAATACGGAGACCATCATGCCCGCTTATCAAGCACCGCTGCGCGATTTTGACTTTGTCCTGAACGAGCTGATCAAAGTTCAGGATACCCTGCCCTCGCTGCCGGGTTATGAAGAAGCCACGCAGGACATTTTCTCGTCTTATCTGGAGGCGGCGGCACAATTCTGCGAGAACGAACTGGCGCCGCTGAACCGTCCGGCCGACGAAGAAGGCTGCGCCTTCGACCCGGCCACCAAGTCGGTCACCACCCCGGTCGGCTTCAAGGAAGCGTACAAGCAGTTCTGCGAGCTGGGCTTCACCGCACTGGACTGCGACCCGGCCTACGGCGGCCAGGGCATGCCGAAAACGCTGTCGTTCCCGATCATCGAGATGCAGTGCTCCGCCAACGTGGCGTGGTCGATGTACCCCGGCCTGAGCCACGGCGCCTATTCCGCCATCCACGCCCACGGCAGCGACGAGCAGAAAGCCACCTACCTGCCGCATCTGGTCGATGGCAGCTGGACCGGCACCATGTGCCTGACCGAGCCGCACTGCGGCACCGATCTCGGCCTGCTGAAAACCAAGGCCGAACCCAACGGCGACGGCAGCTACAGCATCAGCGGCACCAAGATCTTCATCTCCGCCGGCGAGCACGACATGGCCGACAACATCATCCACCTGGTGCTGGCACGCCTGCCGGACGCACCGAAGGATGTGAAGGGCATCTCGCTGTTCATCGTGCCGAAATTCCACGCCGACGGCAGCCGCAACAGCGTGTACTGCGGCAGCCTGGAACACAAGATGGGCATCAAGGCCAACGCCACCGCGGTGATTAACCTCGACGGCGCCCGCGGCTACCTGATCGGCGAAGCCAACAAGGGTCTGGCCTGCATGTTCACCATGATGAACGCCGCCCGCCTCGGTTGCGGCATGCAGGGCCTCGGTCTGGGCGAAGCCGCGTTCCAGGGTGCACTGACCTATGCCCGCGACCGGCTGCAGATGCGCGCGATGGCCGGCGCCAAGTTCCCGGAAAAGGCCGCCGACCCGATCATCGTGCACCCCGACGTGCGCCGCATGCTGCTGACGCAGAAGGCCTACACCGAAGCCGGCCGTGCGCTGGCCGCGCTGCTGGCGCTGCAGCTGGACATCGAAGAGAAGCATCCGGATGCCGACGCGCGGCAGGATGCCGCCGACCTGGTGGCACTGCTGACCCCGGTGGCCAAGGCCTTCATGACCGACAACGGCTACACCGCGGCCAACCTTGGCATGCAGGTATTCGGCGGTCATGGTTTCATCCGCGAATGGGGCATGGAACAACTGGTGCGCGACTGCCGCATCTCGCAGATCTACGAAGGCACCAACGGCGTCCAGGCCATCGACCTGCTCGGCCGCAAGGTGTTGCTGGATCAGGGCCAGAAGCTGCGCAAGTTCACCAAGCAGATCCACAAGTTCTGCCAGGCCAACGAAGGCAACGCGCAGCTGGCCGAGTTCGTCGCCCCGCTGGCCAAGCTGCTGAAAGACATCGGCGACATCACCATGGGCATCGGCATGGCGTCGATGAAGGACCGCGACGAAGCCGGCGCCGCCGCCAGCGACTACCTGCGCCTGCTCGGTCACCTGACCTACGGCTGGCTGTGGGCGCGGATGGCGGAAGTGGCCTACGCCAAGCTGGAAACCGGTGGCGACGACTTCTACAAGGCCAAGATCGCCACCGCCCGTTTCTACTTCGCCAAGCTGCTGCCGGAAGTGGAGGCACTGAAAGCCACCATCAAGGGCGGCGCCAAGCCGCTGATGACGCTGGCGGACGAGCACTTCGCCTTCTGATCGCGCACTACTGGCGGTCACGACAAAAGGCAGCCTGCGGGCTGCCTTTTTTGCGTCCGGCTCACGGCAAACAACGGCAGTCGCGGAAAAAAGCACTATAACGTCAAGGAGATAGTCACGCCGCAGTCGGGCGTGGCCGCCAGTCATGCCGTGCCAGCCTGCGGGAGTTTGCCATGTCCTTGTTTGCCACCCCGGGGATGTCGTCACTGACCCCCGCCGCCCAAAACAGCCAGGCCAGTACCGCGCCCGGCCGCCTCAACAAGCCGTCGGCGCTGGAGCGCAGCGCGCGCGACGAGATGAATGCCCAGCTGATCGACAATCTGAACGTGTCGATCGGTGCCGGCAACAAGTCGCAGCAACTGCTGTATCGCAGCGCCATCGACAAGATTAACGAGCTGCTGGCACCGGAGTTCGGCGCCGATGCACTGCAGGCTGCTGCCACCAAGCAGGACAACAGCGCGGAGGCGACCGCCGAGCGCATCCTGTCGCTGTCGCTCGGCTTTTACGACAGCTACGCACAGCAGCATCCGGAAATGAGTGAGGAAGAGCGGGCCAGCAGTTTCGTCGCGCTGGTGCGCGGCGGCTTCGAACAGGGTTTCAACGAGGCCAAGGACATTCTGGACGGGCTGAAGGTGCTGGGCGGCGACATCGCCAGCGGCATCCAGCAGACCTTTGAACTAGTGCAAAAGGGCTACGACGACTTCCTCGCCAGCAAGCTGCCGGCCGCCACCACCACCGACAGCAGTGCCTGACGGCTGATCGTTTGCTCGCATCCATCAGAAAAAGCATTGCGGCCAACCTTGTCAGGTTACCCGCAATGCTTTTTAACGATCCGTCGCCATCACACGCCGTGACGACGGAACCACTGCAGCATGCGGCGCCAGCCATCCTCGGCAGACGGCGCGTGGTAGCTGGGTCGATAGTCGGCATTGAAGGCGTGGCCGGCATCGGGATAGACTACGAATTCGCTGCCGCTGCTGCCCTGCTGCAAGGCCGTCTTCATCGTCGCCACGCTGTCCAGCGGAATGCCGCTATCCTTGCCGCCATACAGCCCCAGTACCGGCACCTTCAGCTGTGGCGCCACCGCCACCGGATGGCGCGGCGTCAGCGCCGTCTCCTGCCCCAGCAGCCGGCCATACCAGGCGGCACCGGCCTTGATCCGCGGGTTGTGCGCGGCGTAGAGCCAGGTGATGCGCCCACCCCAGCAGAAGCCGGTGATCGCCGCACGCGTGCTGTCGCCACCCAGCACCCGCGCGTACTCAAGGCAGGCGTCCAGATCGGCCAGCACCTGCGCGTCCGGCACCTTGCTGACCACGTTGGCGATCAGCGTCGCGGTGTCGGGATAGCCGCGGGCGTCACCCTGGCGCAGGAACAGTTCCGGCGCGACGGCGAGATAGCCCTGCTTGGCGAGGCGGCGGCAGACATCCTGAATGTGTTCGTGTACCCCGAAGATCTCCTGCACCACCAGCACCACCGGCCACTGGCTGCCCTGCGCCGGGCGCGCGGCGTACAGCAGCAGATCGGGGCCGGCCTTGTGCCAGCCGGCGACCAAGCCGTCGCTGTCGGTATGGATGGTGGCGGCGGTCACCGGCTGCACCGCGAGGGCAAAGCCGCCGGCCAGCACGGCGGAAATCAGCAGGCGGCGCTGCGGATCGACCTCATCCGGCAGCGGCAAGAGATCGGCTTGTTCCTGAGACATGGGCTGCTCCTTGGGTTCAGTGGCAGCGATGCCCGCTGCATCGCCGTCCTGCTACAGAGCCAAGCATAGCGAGTAAAGTTCAGTGTCGCTGCCGGAAATACGGCCGCGTCAGGCGCCGCCTTTTTGCTGGCGGTAGGCAACCACGGTCTGCACCAGATCGGCGATCGAGCGCACCCCCATCTTGTCCATCATCTTGCCGCGATGCGCCTCGACGGTCTTGATGCTGATGCCGAGGTCGTCGGCAATCACCTTGTTCATCTTGCCCTCGATCACCCGCTCCAGTACCTCGCGCTCGCGCGTGGTCAGCGTCTGCAGCCGCGTCTCGCACTGCTGCGCCAGCGTGGTGGTCTGCTGCAGGCTGGCCGCCGCTTCCAGCGCGCTGTTCACCGCCAGCAGCAGCGCCTCCTGGTTGAACGGTTTTTCCAGGAAATCATAGGCGCCGCGCTTCACCGCCTGCACCGCCATCGGCACATCGCCGTGGCCGGTAATGAAGATCACCGGCCAGCGATTGCCGCGTGCCTGCAGCTCTTCGTACAGTTCCAATCCGCTCATGCCCGGCATGCGGATGTCGAGGATCAGGCAGCCGACACTGGCCTCCGGGCGGAAGCCGGCGAGAAAGGCCTCGGCATGGTCGTGGCAAATCACACGGTAGTCGTGGCTTTCCAGCAGCCAGACCAGCGAGTCGCGAAACGCCTCGTCGTCGTCAACGATATGGATGGTGATGGATTTGCTCGCAGTCATGGCTCGTATACCGGCAAAGTGAATCGGAAAATGGTACCACCCAGCGGATGGTCTTCCACCGAGAGTTGACCCTGATGGAATTCGACAATCGAGCGACAGATGTTCAGCCCCATGCCCATGCCTTCGCTCTTGGTGGTGAAGAAGGCGTCGAACAGCTGCGACTTGATGTCGTCCGGCACGCCGTGGCCGCAATCGACGATCGCCACCTCCACCCGCTTGCTGCTGCTGCGCTGCACGCTGATCTGCAGCTCGCGCTGCTCCGGCGGCAGCTGCTGCATCGCCTCCATGCCGTTCTTGATCAGATTGAGCAGCACCTGTTCGATCAGGATCGGGTCGACGTTGACGGCGGGAAGGTTGGCCGCAAGGTGCACGTTGATCACCGAACCGAGACGGCGCGCCTCGATCTCGGCGATCGCCAGCGCGGCGTCGATGATGTCGGACGGCGGACACGGCTTGCACACCGGCTCGCTCTGTTTCACGAATTCGCGCACCCTGCGCACGATCTTGCCGGCGCGCTCCGCCTGCGCGGTGATCTTTTCCATCACCGGGATCAGCGATTCCGGCGTGGCGCGGCCCTGCCGCAGGCGCTCGACGCAGCCGGCCTGGTAGTTGGCAATCGCCGACAGCGGCTGGTTCAGCTCGTGCGCCAGCGTCGACGCCATCTCGCCCATGGTGATCAGGCGCGAAGTGGCCTGCAGCTTGGCCATCTGTTCCTGGTAGCGCTGCTCGGCGTCGTGCTGCTCGGTGATGTCGGTGAGGATCAGCATCTGCGCCATATCGCTGTCGACCCAGCGCACCGGGCGCGAGCGCAGCAGGAACCAGCGCTGCAGGTCGTCCAGCCAGATCTCCTGGTCGGCGCTGGCCTGCTGCAGCAGCCGGTACAGGCGCAGGTCGCAGCATTCCGAGCTGTCCACCGTCTCCGGTGCGGCCAACCATTCGCGGTAGCGGTGGTTGCAGAACAGCAGCTGCTGGCTTTCGCCGCGCACCACCGCCACCGCCGCGTCCAGGCCCTCGATCACTGCGATGAAGCGTTCGTTGGCCGCCTCCAGCATCTGCTGCGCGTGGCGCTTCTCGGTCATGTCGGTCAGTGCCGCC
Source organism: Vogesella sp. AC12 (assembly GCF_024437575.1). NCBI lineage: Bacteria > Pseudomonadati > Pseudomonadota > Betaproteobacteria > Neisseriales > Chromobacteriaceae > Vogesella > Vogesella sp. AC12. The sequence continues at coordinate 179,849 of NZ_JANFNU010000004.1, read as the reverse complement.
ATCCAGCCGGTCTGGTGGCCGTCGGCGTCGATCAGCGGCGAAATCAGCATCTGCGCGTAGAAGCGTTCGCCGTTCTTGCGCTGCATCACCGATTCGAACAGCTGCTGCGACTGCTCGCCGGACAGCGTCTGGCGCAGGGCGTCGTAGTTGTGGTGGGCGATATCCGGCGACCAGTACGGATACGGCGGCAGCAGCCCGATCAGCTCCGCCTCGTCAAAGCCGGTGATGCGGCAGAACGCCGGATTGACGTAGGTGATGCGGCCGTCCAGCGCGATGGCGCGGATGCCGACCACCAGCGAATCCTCCATCGCCTTGCGGAACATGTACTCGTGGCGCAGCGCCTGCTCCGCCTGTTTTTCCGCGGTGATATCGCGGCCGGACAGGTACACCACGCCGGCATCCGGCAGCGGGCTCATCGCCCAGGCGATGGCGCGCACCTCCTGTGCACGGTTGATCACCCGCGTCTCGACGTAGCGGTCGACGCTGCCGGCCTCGATCACCTGCCGCAACAGCAGCTGCGTCGACTCGCGCTCGTCCGGATGCAGGTAATTGAGGATGGAGGTGCCCAGCAGCTGTTCCGCCGGATAGCCGAGGCCGCCGACAAAGGCCGGGTTGACGTGCAGCAGGTAGCCATCCTCGCGCATCACGCCCAGCCATTCGCGCGACAGACCGTAGACACGGTCGCGCTCGCGCTCGGCGTCGACGCGGCGGCGGATGTGGCGCGACAGGCTCATCAGGCTGAGCAGGGTCAGCAGCGACAGGCCGACGATCAGCCCGAGCTGGATCACGCGGCTCTTGTTGTGGTCGCCGCGCACCGGCCGCGCCACCAGCCGCAGCGGCGTACCGCCCAGCACGATGGTCTGCGACAGGCGCGACGACGGCGCGCCGTGGCTGTTGCGCACCAGCGACTGCTCGCCGTTGTTCAGCTCCAGATAGTATTTTTCGGCAAACCAGCTTGGCGGCACGCGACGGATGAAGACATTGGCCTTGTAGATGCCGATCACCATGCCGCGGAACTGGGTGTCGCGGAACACCGGCACCATCAGGTCAAAGCGCCACTCGCCGGATTCCAGCTGGTAGGGCTGGCTCATCACCGAGCGGCCGTCGGTACGCGCCTGCAGATAGGCCGAGGCGGACACGCCGCTGAGGCCGGAGCCGACGGTGAGCCGGCTTTCCTCGTACGGCGCGATCCAGCGCAGGGTAAAGCTGTTGTCGGCCCACACCACCGCCGCCATCTCCGGGGTGTTGGCGAGAAACTCCGAGGCCTGCACCAGGAACTGGTCCTCGTCGATCGCCTCGCGGCCGATGTCGCGCGCCAGCCGCGACAGTTCATCCTTGTGCTCGTCCAGGCGCAGGCGCAGCGTCTGCTCCGCCCACAGCGTGTCCTTGGCCAGATCGAGGCGCAGCTGTTCGGTCTCGCGCGCGTCCAGCGTCCACAGCATCACCGCCATGGTCAGGAAGAACAGCACGATGGTGCTGTTGGGCATCAGCCGGTAAAAACGGCTGCGCTTGAGGGACTGGTAAAAGCGTTGGGTTCGCATGGCGGCTACGGGCAAAGGTTGGCCGCAAGCGGGGCCAAAGTGTGATAATAGCGGGGATTGTGACCGCCTAGCCATCAGGAATCCCCCGTGTATCGCACCCTCCGCCTGCTGTTGCTGTGCCTGCCGCTTGCCGCCACTGCGGCCGAAGCGCTCCGTATCGGCGTCTCCGGCCCGTTCACCGGCGGCTCGGCGCCGATGGGCATCAGCATGCGCAACGGCATCCGCCTGGCGGCGGCGGAAATCAACCGCAGCGGCGGCATCCGCGGCCGGCCACTGCTGCTGATCGAGCGCGACGACATGGGCCGCTCCGATATCGGCATCCGCATCGCCAAGGAACTGACGCTGCACCAGCGCGTGATCGCCAGCGTCGGCTTCGTCAACAGCGGCGTGGCGCTGGCCTCGCAGGTCCACTACCAGCAGGCCGGCATCCCGGCGATCACCGCGGTCGCCACCGCGCCCAAGGTCACCGCACAGTTCGCACCGCCGAAATACCCGCTCAACTACGTGTTCCGCGTCGCCGCCTCCGACGCGCAGCAGGCGCCACTGATCGTGCGCGAGGCGAAACGCAGCGGCCTGAACCGGCTGGCGATTTTCCACGACAAGACCAATTACGGCCGCATCGGCGAGGAAGAACTGATCAAGGCGCTGCGCCAGCAAGGGCTGAGCCCGGTCTATATCGGCCAGTTCCGCCTTGGCGAGCGCGACATGATTGCGCAACTGAGCCGGGCGCGCGATCTCGGGGCGCAGGCGATCCTGACCTACGCCATCGGCCCGGAGCTGGCGCAGATCGCCAACTCGCTGGCGCAGATGGACTGGCGGCCGCAGCTGATCGGCAGCTGGACGCTATCGATGTCCAACTTCATCGACGACGCCGGCCCCAATGCCGAAGGCGCGCGCATGGTGCAGACCTTCATCAGCGACAGCGCCGACCCGCTGCGGCAGGACTTTGTCGCGCGCTACCTGCACACCTTCGGCGGCCGCCGCATTCCGTCGGCGGTATCGGCGGCGCAGGGCTACGACAGCCTGCTGCTGCTGGCGGCGGCACTGCGCCACAGCGCCAGCACCGACGGCAAGGCCATCGTCCGCGCGCTGGAGAACCTGCCCGCACCGGTCAAGGGCGTGATCACGACCTACCGCCAGCCGTTCTCCGCCAGCGACCACGACGCCATCGATCTGGCCGTACCGGTGATCGGCAAACTGCAGCACGGCGAAGTCGTCCACGCCTACAGCAACGAGCGCACGCAAAAACGCCGTCCCTAGCCCAGGCCAGGAACGGCGTTTTGTATACAAAAATGACGGTTAGCGGCGCTCGGCGGAGTTCATGTACGCCTCCAGCGCATGGCCGGCAGACTGGATGTGGAAGCGGATGAATTCCGCCGCCTCGTCCGCCTTGCCCTCGCGGCACAGCTGCAACAGCTTGCTGTGCTCCTGGTGCGCCAGCTCCATGGTGCGGGTGAACAGGATCTGCATCCGCGTGTAGCGGTCGGTCTTGTTGTGCAGCTGCTCGATCAGCGCCAGCGTGTTCGGGCGCTTGGCGGCACGATACAGCGCCAGGTGGAAGCGCGCGTTCAGCTCGCCCCAGTGGCGGATGTCGTTGCTGACCAGCGCCTGCTCGAATTCCTTCAGCGTGGCCTCGGCGGCGGCGTGATCCGCCTCGTCCTGACAGGGAATGGCCGCCCGCAGCAGCTCGCTCTCCAGCGTGGCGCGGATGTCCAGCAACTCCAGCACGTCATCCAGCGACAGCTTGGACACCAGCGCGCCCTTGTGGTCGATGATCTGGATCAGCCCCTCGGCCTCCAGCTGGCGCAGGGCTTCGCGCACCGGCACGCGGCTGACGCCGTATTCATTGGAAAGGGCCTCCTGGCGCAGCTGCTGTCCGTCGGCAAATTCGCCGGACAGGATGCGCTGGCGCAAGGATTCTGTAACCGCACTGGTCAGGGTCTGGCGTTTGATCGGCTGCAAGGTGGTCATGGTCACGCTCTGGCTATCGGATACATGCAAATGTATTCGATTATACGGTGAATTTCACCAGCCACAAGCGGAAAACAGGGAAGAAATGGAAAAACCCGGCACAAAGCCGGGTTTTTAACTGGGGTGGATGATGGGGCTCGAACCCACGACAACAGGAATCACAATCCTGGACTCTACCAACTGAGCTACATCCACCG
>NZ_JANFNU010000004.1:0-176043 GCF_024437575.1 Vogesella sp. AC12 | reverse complement strand
GGTGGGGTGGATGATGGGGCTCGAACCCACGACAACAGGAATCACAATCCTGGACTCTACCAACTGAGCTACATCCACCACAGATAAAACTAAAACATGCTTGGCGCACCCGACAGGGTTCGAACCTGTAACCCCCAACTTAGAAGGTTGGTGCTCTATCCAATTGAGCTACGGGCACGTTATGCCGGGTTGTCTGTGGTCGGGGCGGTGGGATTCGAACTCACGACCCTCTGCTCCCAAAGCAGATGCGCTACCAGGCTGCGCTACGCCCCGACGACAGGAGGCGAACTATACGTGACGGAAATCCGCCTGTCAACACCCGCGGTGCAATAAAATCGAAATGGATGCTCCGCGCCCGCCAACGCCGCCGTGCGGCTGTCGCGGTCACAAATGCCGCACCGCACAAAAAAAGCGCCGCCAACGCGCTAAAAGATTGAGCACCACCCCGGAAAAATGAGAAAATCCGTCTTTCGTTTACATCAAACCTTAATGGTGGATAGCAGCATGGCGGCACAACTTATCGACGGCAAAGCCGTCGCCGAAACCCTGATCAACCGTGTGCGCGAAGGCGTGGACGCCCGCGTGGCCGCAGGCAAGCGCGCTCCGGCGCTGGCCGTGATTCTGGTGGGCGACGATCCGGCCTCCGGCATCTACGTCAAGAACAAGAAACGTTCCTGCGAAAAGGCCGGCGTGCGCTCGGTAGCCTATGACCTGCCCGGCAGCACTTCTCAAGAAGAACTGCTGTCCATCATCGACACCCTCAATGCCGACGACGGCATCGACGGCATCCTGGTGCAGCTGCCACTGCCCAAGCAGATCGACCCGCAGCTGGTGATCGAGCGCATCAACCCGAAAAAGGATGTCGACGGTTTCCACCCGTACAACGTTGGCCGCCTGGCCACCAAGATGCCGCTGCTGCGCCCGTGCACCCCGCGCGGCGTGATGACGCTGCTGGAAGAGTACGGCATCGACCCGAAGGGCAAGAACGTGGTGATCGTCGGCGCCTCCAACATCGTCGGCCGCCCGCAGGCACTGGAAATGCTGCTGGCGCGCGCCACGGTCACCGTGTGCCATAGCGCCACCGCCGATCTGGCCGCCGAGGTTGGCCGCGCCGATATCGTGGTCGCCGGTGTCGGCATCCCGAAATTCGTGAAGGGTGAATGGCTGAAGCCGGGCGCGGTGGTGATCGACGTCGGCATCAACCGCCTAGACGACGGCAGCATCTGCGGCGACGTCGATTTCGCCGTGGCACGCGAAGTGGCCAGCTTCATCACCCCGGTACCGGGCGGTGTCGGCCCGATGACCGTGGCCACGCTATTGCAAAACACGCTGGATGCGGCCAACCTCAACGCCTGATCGCAGACCGCATCCGCTTCGACGCCACAGTCTGCCTGCCGACTGTGGCGTTTGTTTTCCGAAAACCAATAACAAAGAGCACACCATGAGCAACAAGCACTCGGCCACCCTGCTGGTCAGCTGCCCCGACAGCCAGGGGCTGGTGGCGGCCATCGCCAATTTCCTGCTGACCTACAACGCCAACATCCTGCACGCCGACCAGCACCAGGACGCGGTGGAGAACCTGTTCCTGATGCGGATCCAGTGGGACCTGCACGGCTTCAGCCTGCCGATGGAAAGCTTCGCCGCCGCCTTCGCCCCGATCGCGGAAAAGCACAACATGAGCTGGGAAGTGTCGCTATCGTCGCGCAAGCCGCGGATGGCGATTTTTGTGTCGAAGTACGAGCACTGCCTGGTCGACCTGCTGCACCGCTGGCGCATCGGCGAGCTGGACTGCGACATTCCGCTGATCGTGTCCAACCACGAGGACTGCCGCGGCCTGGCCGAATTCCACGGCATCCCCTACCACGTGATCAGCGTGAACAAGGACAACAAGGAACAGGCCGAAGCCGAGCAGTGGGCGCTGCTGGAAGCCGCCGAGGTAGACCTGATCGTGCTCGCGCGCTACATGCAGGTGCTGTCGCACAAGTTCGTCGAGCGCTACCCGCACCGCGTGATCAACATCCACCACAGCTTCCTGCCGGCGTTTGACGGCGCCAAGCCCTACCACCGCGCCTTTGCCCGCGGCGTGAAGCTGATCGGCGCCACCAGCCACTACGTGACCGAGATCCTGGACGACGGCCCGATCATCGAGCAGGAAGTGATGCGCATCTCGCACCGCGACGACGTCGACGACCTGATCCAGAAAGGCCGCGACCTGGAGCGTGTGGTGCTGTCGCGCGCGGTGCGCTGGCACCTGGAGAACCGCATCCTGGCCTACAACAACAAAACCGTCATTTTTGACTGAGCCATGAACCTGCCCCTCATCAACGACGCGCTGGCCATGCTGCGCCTGCAGTTCCAGCCGCTGGCGCACTACCAGTACCCGACCCGACACCTGGCGATGGCCCTGCTGCTGCTGGGGGTGGTCGCCGCCGCCAGCGCGCCGGCCGGCATGGGCGAGCCGCTGAATGTGATCCTGTTCTTCACCGTTTACGTCACGCTGGAAACCCTGCTCTACGGCCGTTTCATGCAATGGTGGCTGCGCCGCGCCAGTGTCGCCGACGTGCCGTCGCTGACCGGCACCATCGTCGCCGCCAGCGCCATCCAGCTGCTGGACCCGCTCAGCAGCTGGCTGCCGGACGACGTCGCCAGCGTGGCCAGCATGACCATCGGCATGATCGGGCTGTGGCTGCTGGTGTCGGCGCTGTCCTTCGGCAGCGGTCTCACCAAGCTGCGCATCCTGCTGGGCACCCTGCTGTTCGCGCCGGTGGCGCTGTTCCTGTCTTTCGTGCTGATGAATGGTGCCACCGGCCTTGGCCTGGTGACGATGCCGGAAGAACTGCAGCGCGCGCTGCAGCAGGCGGAACAACAGGCCGACGCCAAGCCGGCCACCGACAGTGAGCAAGCGCAGTAAGCGCCACCAACAAGACCCCTGATCCTGCGTTGCGCCGCCGTGGCTCAGATACTCTGCGAGGTGTTGTTAGCGACGCTAAACGCCAGCCTGGCTCACGGCTCTTCCTCGGCCGGAGCCAGCAGCGCGGCCGCCAGTGCCGCGCGCACCGGGGCCGCCTGGAACGGCGCGGTAAAGCGGCAGTGAAATTCACCGTGCCGGTACAGCGCGAAAGCCGGCAGCTGGAACAGCTCGAAACGGTTGGCCAGCGCCTGCGCGCGGGCAACATCGACATAAAACAGCCGCGCCTCGCCATTGCCCAGCCACTGCGGCAGCCATTCGTACCAGCCGCGGCAGGCGCCGCAAGCGGGCTGGCCGAACATCACCAGTGCCGTGCCGGCCGTATCCGCCAGCACATGATCGAAACCGAATTCGTCCAGCGCCTGCCAGCCCGTCATCACTCCACCTTGGCGATATAGCGCGCCAGCTTGAGCATGGCACGCACCGCCTCGCTCTTGGCGCCCTCCTCGCCGCGCAGCTTGGCATAGCGGCGCAGGATGGCACGCGATTCGATGTGGATGTCCATGTCGGCATCCGGCGACGTCACCAGCGTCAGCCGGCTGCCGCCCTCCTGCAGCCGCGGCAGACCCTGCGCGATCACCAGGTACACCTTGTGCGCGTTGTGCTGGGTGATGTGGTCGAACAAATAGAGCATGGAATTGATGCGCAAGCCGGTCTGGTCGCGGATCTGGCGGATCAGCGCCTGCGAGCGCAGCTCGCCGCGCTGCGACACGCCGCCGGGCAGGCAAAAACGGCTGTTGGCCGAGGCCGTCATCAGCACGCCATCGGGCAACTCGATGATGGCGGTGGCGCGGCGTGGCAAGGTGGGGCACAAGCGGGTGTCACGTGGATTCCGTTCCGAAACAATCTGCATATTTTTAAAATTCAATTCTCGAAAAATTCAACAAAACAATTAAAAATCAATACTTTCGCCGGCGTGGCGAGCAATCGGCAATTTTAAACAGCCACTTGGAATATCTGCAAACGCCGTATGCATGAAATGACAAAATAAAAAAAGCCCGCGCCGGACCGCCACAGGGCAAACCGCACGCCAGAGCGCCACAGGCTGGCTGCCCGCGGCCGCTGAAATGCGGCTGCTGCGGCGGCCGCCATTTCGGTACAATGCCGCTCTCCCGTTGCGGCCAACCTTTGCAGACGTTCCGACCATGCCTGATTCCTCCCCTTCCCGCCCGCGCGTTGCCATCATCGGCGGCGGCCCGGCCGGCCTGATCGCCGCCGAAACCCTGCTCGCGCACGGCGCCGACGTCGAACTGTTCGACGCCATGCCTTCGGTTGGGCGCAAGTTCCTGCTCGCCGGCGTCGGCGGCATGAACATCACCCACAGCGAACCGCGGGCGCCGTTCCTGGCGCGCTACGGCCAGCGCGAAGCAGAGCTGACCCCGATCATCGATGCCTTTGACGCCACCGCGCTGCGCGACTGGGTGCACGGCCTCGGCATCGCCACCTTCGTCGGCAGCTCCGGCAAGGTGTTCCCCACCGGGATGAAGGCGGCGCCGCTGCTACGCGCGTGGCTGACGCGGCTGCGCGACGCCGGGCTGCACATCCACGTGCGCCACCGCTGGCGGGGCTGGGATGCCGACGGCGGGCTGCGCTTTGCCACCCCGGACGGCGACTGCGTCCGCCACGCCGACGCGGTGCTGCTGGCGCTGGGCGGCGGCAGCTGGGCGAAACTGGGATCGGACGGCAAATGGCTGCCGCTGCTGCAAGACAGGGGCGTGGCGGTGGCGCCACTACAGCCGTCCAACTGCGGCTTCGACGCGCAGTGGAGCCCGCACTTTGCCGACAAGTTTGCCGGCAGCGCGCTGAAGAACGTCGCCATCACCTTCCGCGACGCCTGCGGCCAACCTTTGACCCGCCGCGGCGAGTGCGTGGTGTCCGCCCACGGTATCGAGGGCAATCTGGTGTACGCGTTCAGCGCCGCCATCCGCGACGAGATCAACGCCCACGGCAGCGCCACCATCCTGCTCGACCTGGCACCGGACCGCGATCCGGCGCGGCTGCTGGCCGAACTGCAACGCGGCCGCGGCGCGGCGTCGCTGGCCAACCACCTGCGCAAGCAGTGCGGCATCGACGGCGTGCGCGCCGGCCTGCTGCGCGAGTTGCTGGACAAGGACAGCTTCACCGACATGGCGCGCCTCGCCGCCGCGATCAAGGCGCTGCCGCTGACGCTGCACGCGGCACGGCCGCTGGACGAGGCGATCAGCAGCGCCGGTGGCGTGCGCTTCGACGCCGTCGACACGCAACTGATGCTGCGTGCGCTGCCGGGCGTGTTTGTCGCCGGCGAGATGCTGGACTGGGAGGCGCCGACCGGCGGCTACCTGCTCACCGCCTGCTTCGCCAGCGGCCGCGCCGCCGCACAGGGCGTGCTCGAGTGGCTGGCGACGCCGCGCTGAGCGCGCATCGCAGCAAGCACTGACGCACCTCACAAAACACTGCGGCCAACCTTGTCACCAAGGTTGGCCGCAGTGTCGTTCAGCCCGTGCCAGAGCGTGTTCATGATCGCGCGCGCTCACGCGAGACAAGGCGAAAACGGCTGAGGAAGCGGCGTTTATCCCGATACAAACCAGCATGCCGGAACCGTTTTCAATGCCCCCCTTGAGATCAAGTCGCAGCAGGTCGCGAACAGGTTCTAAGTGCTCAGGCGGCAGCCTGCAGCGCCTGGCGGATGTCGGCGAGAATATCGTCGACGTGCTCGATGCCGATCGACAGCCGGATCATCTCCGGGCGCACGCCGGCCTTGAGCTGCTCCTCCGGCGACAGCTGGCGGTGGGTGGTGGACGCCGGGTGGCAGGCCAGCGACTTGGCGTCGCCGATATTGACCAGGCGCGTCACCAGCTGCAGTGCGTCGATGAAACGACCGCCGGCGGCCACACCACCCTTGATGCCGAAGGACAGGATGCCGGAGGCGCGGCCGCCCATGTACTTGTCCACCAGCGGTTTTTGCGGATGCTCGGCGCGGCCGGCGTACTCCACCCACGCCACCGCCGGGTGCGCGGCCAGCGCGTTGGCCACCGCCAGCGTGTTGTCGCAGATGCGGTCCATGCGCAGCGCCAGCGTCTCGATACCGAGCAGGATCTGGTGCGCGTTGAACGGCGAGATGGCGGCGCCCATATTGCGCAGCGGCACCACGCGGGCACGGGCGATGTAGGCGGCGGCACCGAGCACCTCGACGTAGTTGACGCCGTGGTAGCTGACGTCCGGCGTGTTCAGGCGCACGAAGCGCTCTGCGTGCTCGCCCCACGGGAACTTGCCGCTGTCCACGATGATGCCGCCGATGCTGCCGCCGTGGCCACCGAGGTATTTGGTCAGGCTGTGCACCACGATGTCGGCGCCGTGCTCGAACGGGCGGCACAGGTAGGGCGACGGCACGGTGTTGTCGACGATCAGCGGCAGGCCGTGGCGGTGCGCCTCGGCGGCAAAGGCGCCGAAATCGACCACGTTGCCCAGCGGGTTGCCGATCGACTCGCAGAACACCGCCTTGGTGCGCGCGTCAACGTTGGCCGCAATGTCCTGCGGCCGCGCCGGGTCGATGAAGCGCACGGTGATGCCCAGCTGCGGAAAGGTGTGCGCGAACAGGTTATAGGTGCCGCCGTACAGGGTGCTGGTGGCGATGATGTTGTCGCCGGCTTCGGCAATGGTCTGGATCGCGTAGCTGATCGCCGCCATGCCGGAGGCCACCGCCAGCGCGCCGATGCCGCCTTCCAGCGCCGCCACGCGCTTTTCCAGCACGTCGGTGGTCGGGTTCATGATGCGGGTGTAGATATTGCCCTGCACCTTGAGATCGAACAGGTCGGCACCGTGCTGGGTGCTGTCGAAGGCGTAGCTGGTGGTCTGGTACAGCGGCACCGCCACCGCCTTGGTGGTCGGGTCCGGGCTGTAGCCGGCGTGTACGGCGAGGGTTTCCAGTTTCATTGCTCTCTATCCTGTGGTTATGGTTGCGAAACCGTTTAACTTTATCGTCATTTTTTGCCGCCGCAAAGCAGGATTACCGATAAGCAATGCCGCAAAACAAAACCCCGCACCAGGCGGGGTTGTTTGCTACAGCTTACGCTTCCGGCGTGACTTCCGGCGGCGGTGGCGTCACCAGCAGCTTGTCGACACGGGTGCGGTCCATGTCCACCACCTCGAAGGTGAAACCGCCCCACTCCACGCGGTCGGCGGTCGCCGGCACGCGGCCGAGCATGAAGATGACGAAGCCGGCCACGGTCTGGAAATCGCCGGTTTCCTCGCCCTCGATCATGTCCAGGTCGAAGTGTTCCTTGAAATCGTCCAGCGACATCATGCCGTCCACCAGCCAGCTGCCGTCGTCGCGCTGCACGATTTCCTCGTCGCTGTCGGAGGCCTCGGTCGGCAGGTCGCCGACAATCGCCTCCATCACGTCGTTGATGCTGACCAGGCCCTCGATCTCGCCGTATTCGTCGACCACCAGCGCGGTGTGGTTGCGGGTGCGCTTGAACTGCTCCAGCAGCTGCATCGGGCTGATCGCCTCCGGCACGTACAGCGGCGGGCGCACCAGCTCGGTCAGCGTCACCGACTTGTCGTCCAGCAGCCGGTGCAGCAGGTCCTTGGCCTGGATCATGCCCAGCACGTTCTCGAAACCGCCCTTGCACACCGGGTAGCGGGTGAACACGCTCTGCTTGATGATGCGCAGGTTGTCTTCCAGCGGGTCGTCGATGTCCAGCGCGATGATGTCCTTACGCTGGGTCATGATCGAGACCACCTTCTTCTCGTCGAGGCTGAAGATGTTTTCCACCAGCTCCTGCTCGGCGCGTTCGAAGATGCCCTCTTCCGCGCCCTGCTCCATCAGCACCTTGATTTCTTCCTCGGTGATCGACGGTTCTTTCGGCTTCTTGATGCCCAGCACGCGCAGCACCGTCTCGGTGGACAGGCTGAGGAAGCGCACCAGCGGCCGCGTCGCCCTGGCCAGCAGCAGCATCGGCGGCGCCAGCACCGTGGCCAGCACTTCCGGGTTCTGCATGCCGATGCGCTTGGGCACCAGCTCGCCGATGATCAGCGAGAAATAGGTAATCAGCAGCACGGTGATGCCCAGCGCCAGCGGGCGGGCAATGTCGGCCAGCAGCGGTACGGAGGCAAAATAGGGAATCAGGCGGTCGGCAATGGCGGCCTCGCCGAAGGCACCGGACAGAATGCCGATCAGGGTAATGCCGATCTGGATGGTGGACAGGAAGCGGGTCGGTTCATCGGCCAGCTTGAGCGCGGCAATGGCGCCGCGGTGTCCTTCTTCTGCCCACTGCTGCAGGCGTACTTTGCGCGAGGAGACGATGGCAATTTCCGCCATCGCAAAAATGCCGTTCAGGAAGAACAGCACGAAAATTATGAATATGTCCATCGGACTGTGGGGTCACCCCGGAAACAAGGAAGCCCCGATTCTACATCAGGGCGCGCCGGATTCAACTTTTTCGCGGCCGGCCGGGCGTGGCGGCGAGCGCCCTGCCCCCCGACCGGGGTGACCGTTCAGTCGTTCAGCCGCGCACCAGATGCCAGCCACGCTGCCCCGCCGTCACCAGCAACAGCGCCAGCGCCCCGGCGACGATGCCGGTCAGCGCGTCCAGCACCGTCGGTGTCAGCAGCGCCAGCGTGCGCCCCACCAGCGGCAGGTTGCCGGCGATGGCGGTGGTCTGCTCGATGGCGTGGTGCAGGAAGGACAGGCCGTGGGTGAGGATGCCGCCACCAACCATGAACATCGCGGCGGTGCCGACGATGGCCAGCGTCTTCATCAGGTAGGGCGCGGCATTGAGCATCAGCGCGCCCAGCCATTGCAGCGCGATGCTGTCCTTGCCTTTGAGATACAGGCCGCCGTCGTCGAGCTTGACGATGCCGGCCACCAGGCCGTAGACGCCGACGGTCATGATCAGCGCGATGCCGGACAGCACCGTCAGTTGCGACAGGAACGGCGCCGCCGCCACCGTGCCCAGCGTGATGGCGATGATCTCCGCCGACAGGATGAAATCGGTGCGGATCGCGCCCCTGATCTTGTCGCGCTCGAACGCCAGCATGTCGGTGGCCGGGTCGCTCAGCGCCGCCGTCAGCGCCTGGTGGTGCGCCTCGTCTTCCGCCGCGCTGTGCAGCAGCGGGTGCGCCAGTTTCTCGAAGCCCTCGAAGCAGAGGTAGGCACCGCCCAGCATCAGCAGCGGCGTGATCAGCCACGGCGCCACCACGCTGATCAGCAACGCCGCCGGCACCAGGATCAGCTTGTTGCGCAGCGAGCCCATCGCCACCGCCCACACCACCGGCAGTTCGCGCTCGGCATGCACGCCGGCCACCTGTTGCGCGTTGAGCGCCAGATCGTCGCCCAGCACGCCGGCGGTCTTTTTGGCGGCGACCTTGGTCATCACCGCCACGTCGTCGAGCACGGTGGCGATATCGTCAATCAGGGTTAACAGGCTTGCTCCTGCCATCGTCGGCTCCTGCCGCCTCGCGCAGGCGGGCGGTCGTCAGTAAGTGGGAAAATCGGCAGGCATGGTAGCAGTTTTCCGTGACCGGCCCCATCACCAATCTGCACGGCGGCGCGCCGAAACGTGGCCAGCCACGACGCCAGGCCCTACACTGGCGGCTGTCACTCAACGGAATCCGATCATGTTCTTGCGTTCCCTGCTATTGGCCAGCCTGCTGCCGGCCCTCACCGGCTGTGCCGTGATTGCCGTCGCCGATGCCGCCGTCACCGTGGTGGCCACCACCGTCAAGGTCGGCGCCACCGTGGTCGGTGCCGCGGTCGATGTCACCGCCGCCGGTGTGCGCGCCGCCACCCGCGACGACGAGCCGGCACCAGCCAAAGCGGCAAGCGATGCCGCCTGCCCGCCGGAAGGTCCCTGCCCGTAAGCCGCCCCGTCGCGTCGCGGCCATGAAAAAACCCCGCCGTCTCCGGCGGGGTTTTGCTTGCGTGGCGGCCAGGGTTGGCCGCAGGCGCGCTGACTCGTACGCTGCTTACTCGTACTCGGCTTATTCGTACTCCTCTACCGACGGGCAGCTGCACACCAGGTTGCGGTCGCCGTACACGTCGTCGATGCGGTTCACGCTAGGCCAGAACTTGTTGTCCAGCACGTAAGGCAGCGGGAAGAACGCTTCTTCGCGGCTGTAGGCACGCGTCCACTCGCCAGTGATGTCGGCCTTGCTGTGCGGCGCGTTGACCAGCGGGTTGTCGTTCAGCGGCCAGACGCCGCTCTGCACCTTGTCGATCTCCTGACGGATGGCGACCATGGCGGCGATGAAGCGGTCCAGCTCGGCCTTGGATTCCGATTCGGTCGGCTCGATCATCAGCGTGCCCGCTACCGGGAAGCTCATGGTCGGCGCGTGGAAACCGTAGTCCATCAGGCGCTTGGCGACATCTACTTCGGTGACGCCGGAGGCGGCCTTCAGCGGACGCAGGTCGATGATGCACTCGTGCGCGACACGGCCGTTGGCGCCGGTGTACAGCACCGGATAGTGTGCCGACAGGTTCTGCATCAGGTAGTTGGCGTTCAGCAGTGCCATTTCGGTGGCGTGCTTCATGCCTTCCGCACCCATCATCGCGATGTACATATAGGAGATCGGCAGGATGGAGGCGGAGCCAAACGGCGCGGCGGAGACCGCGCTCTGACCGGCCACTGCGCCCGGCACTTCCGACACCACGTGGTTGGCCATGAATGGCGCCAGGTGCGACTTCATGCCGATCGGACCCATGCCCGGGCCGCCGCCGCCGTGCGGAATGCAGAAGGTCTTGTGCAGGTTCATGTGCAGCACGTCGGCGCCGATGTCGGCCGGACGGGTCAGGCCCACCTGCGCGTTCATGTTGGCACCGTCCATGTACACCTGGCCGCCGTTGGCGTGGATCAGGGCGCAGATTTCCTTGATGCCTTCCTCGAACACGCCGTGGGTGGACGGATAGGTGATCATCAGCGCGCCAAGGTTGGCCGCATGCTGCTCGACGCGGGCCTTGAGATCGGCCATGTCCACGTTGCCGTTGTCGTCGGTTTTCACCACCACCACCTGCATGCCCAGCATCTGCGCGGTAGCCGGGTTGGTACCGTGCGCCGATTGCGGGATCAGGCACACGCTGCGGTGCGCTTCGCCACGGCTGGCGTGGTAGCGGCGGATCGCCAGCAGGCCGGCGTATTCACCCTGCGCGCCGGAGTTCGGCTGCATCGAGATCGCGTCGAAACCGGTGATCGCCAGCAGCTGCTGTTGCAGGCCTTCGATCATTTCCAGGTAGCCAACGGCCTGGTCGCGTGGTGCGAACGGGTGCATGTTGGCGAATTCCGGCCAGGTCACCGGAATCATCTCGCTGGTGGCGTTCAGCTTCATGGTGCAGCTGCCCAGCGAAATCATCGAGTGGTTCATCGCCAGATCGCGGTTTTCCAGCTTCTTCAGGTAGCGCAGCATCTCGTGCTCGCTGTGGTGCTCGTTGAACACCGGGTGCGACAGGATCGCCGATTCGCGCTTCAGCGCGGCCGGGATGGCATCGCTTGCGGCCGCGTCCAGCGCGGCGATGTCGGCGGCCTTGCCGGTGAACAGCTCGATCAGCTGCGCGAGGTCCGCCTCGGTGGCGGCTTCGTGGAAGGCCACACCCAGCACGCCGTTGCCGGCATCGCGCAGGTTGATGCCGGCGGCCAGTGCCGCGGCGTAAACGTTGGCCGCACGATCGCCCAGCTCAACCTGTACCGTGTCGTAGAAGCGGTCGAATACCAGCTTGCCGCCGGCGGTCTTCACCGCGTGGGCGAAGATCGCCGCCAGACGGTGGATGCGGGTGGCGATGCGCTTGACGCCTTCCGGACCGTGGTACACCGCGTACATGCCGGCCATATTGGCCAGCAGCACTTGCGAGGTGCAGATGTTGGAGTTGGCTTTTTCGCGGCGGATGTGCTGCTCGCGGGTCTGCAGCGCCATGCGCAGCGCGGTCTTGCCCTTGGCATCAATGGACACGCCGATGATGCGGCCGGCCGCGGAACGCTTCATGTCGTCGCGGAAGGCGAAGTAGGCAGCGTGCGGGCCGCCAAAGCCCATCGGCACGCCAAAGCGCTGGGTGTTGCCCACCGCCACGTCGGCGCCCATTTCGGCCGGCGACTTCAGTGCCACCAGCGCCATCACGTCGGCAGCCACGATGGCCACCGCGCCACGGGCTTTTGCCGCAGCAATGTACGGGGTCAGGTCCAGCAGCTCGCCGGATTCGCCCGGGTACTGGAACAGCGCGCCGAAGTAGTCGCCGTTGCCGGCTTCTTCCGGATGGCCCAGCACCAGCTCGAAGCCGAAGTATTCGGCGCGGGTCTTCAGCACGTCCAGTGTCTGCGGCAGCACGCGGCGATCGACGAAGAACTGCTCGGATTTCACTTTCGACACGCGGCGCGCCAGCGTCATCGCTTCGGCGGCGGCGGTGGCTTCGTCCAGCAGCGAGGCGTTGGCCAGCTCCAGGCCGGTGAGGTCGATCACCATCTGCTGGAAGTTGAGCAGCGCTTCCAGGCGGCCCTGGGCGATTTCGGCCTGGTACGGGGTGTAGGCGGTGTACCAGCCCGGGTTTTCCAGCACGTTGCGCAGGATCACGCCCGGCACCTGTACCGGGTAGTAACCCAGACCGATGAAGGACTTGTTGACGATGTTCTTGCTGGCGACGGTTTTCAGTGCCGCCAGTGCGTCGGCTTCACGCATCGCCGGCGGCAGGTCCAGCGCGCGGTTGAAGCGGATGCCGGCCGGCACGGTCTGTGCCACCAGGTCTTCGACGGAGCTGACGCCGATGGCGGCCAGCATGTCGGCTTTTTCGGATTCGCACGGGCCGATGTGGCGGGCGATGAATTCTTGATGATTGAAGAGTTGCGAGAGCGACATGTCTTCGATTCCGTTTGCTGAATAAGCCACGAAACACACGGAAGGACACGGGGCAGGCAGGCTGCCGGTGGGGCGTGTGTTTCCGTGTGGTCCGTGGCTAAAAAACAAAAAGCCCTACTGTCTGACGACAGCAGGGCTCGTTCATCAGGCGCCGATTTCGGCAGCGTAAGTCGCTGCGTCCAGCAGGCCGTCCAGATCAGCGGCGTTGGCCGGCTTGATCTTGAAGAACCAGCCAGCGGCGTACGGCTCGCTGTTGGCCAGCTCCGGGTTGGCTTCCAGTTCGGCGTTCACTTCCAGGATTTCACCGGCGATCGGCGCGTACACGTCGGACGCGGCCTTCACCGATTCCACCACACCGGCTTGCTCGTCGGCCGCCAGGTTGGCGCCAACGGCTGGCAGCTCGACAAATACGATGTCGCCCAGCAGCTCTTGCGCGTGCTCGGTGATGCCTACGGTCACGGAGCCGTCGGCTTCCAGGCGCAGCCATTCGTGGCTGGATACGTATTTCAGTTCGGCAGGAATGTTGCTCATGGTTTCTCTCCAGAAAAATGCGTTGTCATGGTGTGGATCGGGACTGCCTCGGCTCGCCCCGTCGTTATACACCAGCTTATTCAAAAACTTTCTTGCCGTTGCGCACGAACGGCATTTTCACCACACGCACCTCGGTCAGCGTGCCGCGCAGGTCAACCTGGGCGGTGGCGCCGGTGGCAGCCGGGACGCGGGCGATGGCGATGGAGTGTTTCAGGGTCGGCGAGAAGGTGCCGCTGGTGATGATGCCTTCGGCACCGTCGACCACGACCTTCTGGCCTTCGCGCAGCACACCGCGGCCTTCCAGCACCAGGCCGACCTGTTTCATCGGCACGCCGGCGGCTTTTTGCGCTTCCAGCGCCTTGCGGCCGATGAAGTCGCGCTCTTCCGGATTCCAGGCGATGGTCCAGCCCATGCCGGCTTCCAGCGGCGACACGGTCTCGTCCATGTCGTGGCCGTACAGGTTCATGCCGGCTTCCAGACGCAGGGTATCGCGCGCGCCCAGGCCGATCGGCGCCACGCCGGCGGCTTTCAGCTCGTTGAAGAAGGTGATGGCCTGATCGGCCGGGATCATGATTTCGAGGCCGTCTTCACCGGTGTAGCCGGTGCGGGCGTAGAACCACTCGCCGGACGGCAGACCCTGGAATACTTTCAGTGCCTGGATGGATTCGGCCAGGGCCGGCTTGACGGCGCAGACCTTCTCGATGGCTTTCGGGCCCTGCACCGCCAGCATCGCGAGGTCGCGGCGCACTTGCAGCTGCACGTCGAAGCCGGCGGACTGCTTGTCCATCCATGCCAGGTCTTTCTCGGTGGTGCCGGCGTTGATCACCATGCGGTAGCCGGTGGCGGTCAGGTACACGATCAGATCGTCGACCACGCCGCCCTGCTCGTTGAGCATGCCGGAGTACAGCGCCTTGCCTTCGAAGCCGAGCTTGGCCACGTCGTTGGCGATCAGCTTCTGCAGCCAGACCTTGGCGTCGCTGCCACTGATGTCGACCACGGTCATGTGCGACACGTCGAACATGCCGGCGTCGCTACGCACGATCTCGTGCTCTTTCAGCTGCGAGCCGTAGTGGATCGGCATTTCCCAGCCGGCGAAATCAACCATCTTCGCGCCGGAAGCGACGTGGGCATCAAATAAAGGGGTACGTTTCGGGGCCGTCATTGCAAGTCCTTGGAGTGAGATTTGTCCCTACCTCACACCCCTCTGTCCCTGCACCTGAGATTTTCCGGCATTGCGCCGTTAGCCCCTTCGGTGGGCGCTGTACGCGCCGCTCTCCAGATTCTGCGGGCCGATTACGGCCCGATTCTTGCAGTCCTTTTGCCTGAGCGATTGCGGGTGCACTTGCGCCTTCGGCGGCGGCGTCCGGTTTGGCCCGGCGCGGCTCTCTCCTGCGGAATGGGCGCATTATCGTTGCCGAAAGCCGCCTTGGCAAGCTGGTTTTGCCGGCAGATCAGCCGCTTGCCACAGACGGCGGCTGATCATCTAGAAATCCGTGCTGGGCGGGATAAAAATCGGCAGGAAAGCAGGACAACACCATCAGAAATTGACTGCATGGAGCTATCTGTAACTGCGTGTGTTTTTGAGCATGATTAAGTAATTATTGGTAACGATGAAATATTGAATTATCATTACCAACCATGCACGTCGTACAACTGATATGCATTCCCATATAGGGGTGCATTACAAGTTAGCCACCTCCAAATCAATGCAGTTTAATTGTGTGAAATCATGTCTTCTAACTACAAAGCAAATATGTCTTTTGAAGCCGAAGTGCGGCGCATTGCTGAGGCCGTATGGAACCTTCAACCAGGGCAGTGTCAGCCAATGCACTACCCAAACGACCCAGTCGTCCGCGAAATAGATGGAATCGCCAGACTGCGCGACATCACACACCTGTTGATGGTCACCACCAGTACGCGACTTGACAAAGTAAAAGACGACTGCAAGAAGCTTTTGTCAGCCGAGAGAATAGAACAGACGCAAGCTGCTGCCGTTTCCAAATGGCTTATCACCGAAAATCAACTTGATGCACAACATATAGAACATGCACGTAAACAGAACGTACAAACTCTAACCTTGGCTCAGTTTCAACGCCGATTCTTCGATGGTGCAAAATACTTATCGCTCAGAAGAAAGGCTCCCTTTGGATCTGCTAGAGATCCACTCACTGACTCTACATCTTTGCCCGACAACACTTACGTACCCTTGCCTATGCGTGTAGGTTTTGATACGTCAACAACGAAGCCAATGACAGGACGAGAGATAACGCTTGATCAAATTTGCACTCGAATACTGGCCGGCGATATTGTTGTATTGAAAGCTCCATTTGGATCAGGCAAGAGCCTCACCACACGTGAAATTTTCAAAAAACTAGCTGCAGCCCATACCAAAGACACAACAAAATCTGTGCCACTGACACTCAACCTACGAGAGCATTGGGGTGAGGACTATTGCGATGAGATGTTGGATCGGCATGCCAGATCAATTGGCTACACGCCTCGCGAAGATACTGTAGTCGCTTGGAGAGCAGGTATGTGCTCTCTATTACTCGATGGGTTCGATGAGGTTGCCGCACAATCGGTCGTTCGCACCGAAAATAAGAATTTTATGAGAGAGGCGCGCCGTCGAGCACTAACTGGAGTGCGCGACTTTACCCAAAAACTTCCCGCAGAAGTCGGAATTTTCATCTGTGGTCGTGACCAGTACTTTGACTCTGATGCAGAACTTGCTAGCGCACTTGGGCTCACAGGAAGGAAATTTATAGCGGTTGACTTGGGAGAGTTTGATGAACACAGTGCCAATGAATTCCTGCGAAGACATGGAATCAATCAATCGCTTCCCGATTGGTTACCACGCAAACCCCTCTTGATGTCTTACTTGCTTAGGCACGACCTCTTCAATCAGGTACTTTCAATTGATGGAACAAAGGGTTTTGGGAACGCTTGGGATGCTTTCCTTGAGGCCATTTGCACCCGCGAAGCATCGCTTGAAAGATCAGTGATGGAATCAACGACCGTTCGAGCAGTACTTGAACGTCTCGCGTTTTCTGTCCGAGCAAAAGCAAACGGAACAGGGCCAATTTCAGGGGTAGACCTTGCGGAGGCCTATACAGCAGAAACAGGACAATCTGCTGGCGAAGGCGTCTTGGCGCAGCTTCAACGACTTCCCGGTCTTGCACAGCGGGACGCTGAATCTGGAACACGTTCATTCGTAGATTTTGATATGTTGGCTGCACTTCAGGGTGGAGCTTTCGCAAACCATGTTTTGACGAGTTTTCGGGACGTTAAAACAGTGCCGCTGGCAGCACTGAGCGAGCAGGCTCAGGATATGGCAGCTTACATTCTGGGTAAGAACGGAGCGACCGCTGACACACTGCAAAGTGTGTGCAGTCAGCTTCTGCTCTCTTCACCGCATGAGCGCGGCACCCACCAATATGCAGCGGACTGTCTTTCCCTAGCTATACGCTTTGCTACGCAAAGTGACAGGACTGAACTCAACTTGCATGGTTTAACGATAGAAAATGCAGCCTTAGATCGGATTTCACTTGACGAAGTGACCCTTAAAAACGTTACCTTCCGAAACTGCACTGTTCGAGAAGTCCAACTAGCCGAGTCTGTCATTAAACAGGGTGTCACATTCTCATCCTGTCTTGTTAGTCGCGTTATTGGAGCCAGCAACAGGGCCGGTGTGCCAATATCAGTCATATCAGAGGACTCTGAAATTGAGACCTTTGACAATATGTCTACGAACAATGCAGTCCTCAAGCTTGGCGTCCCTCCCCAGATGAAGGCATTTCTTACTATTCTTCGAAAACTATATAAGCAAGCTGGTGGAGGGCGGAAAGTTGCTGCATTCTCGCGAGGCATCAATCACCAAGATGTACTCCACTACATTAATCCAGTTTTGGCCATCCTACAGCGACACCAATTCGTATCAGTGTTCAACTCAGTTGTTCATCCTGTTCGTCGGCAGTCAGGCCGAGTAGAGGCCATTTTAGCAGCCCCCACACTGGTGGAAGACGCCGTTGTCACCGAAGTTCGTAATCTCGAATAAGGGCTAACTATGCGTTCAAACTAATGCCACCAACCACACACCGCGGATATTTTAAAACTACCGATAGCACAGATAAGCCACAGGCACATCCCCCCAAAAAAGTATCCAACGTTGGCCGCGAACCAAACACCCGGTGAGCATAACTCACCGGGCATTTTTTACACGGGGAGCCAAGCGCGAATAACGCCTGCCCTGTCATACAAGGCCTAGCCTTTCACCAACCGCTCTCTCAACTGCCACAAATACACCGGCAGCCCGGCCAGCAGCAGCAGCACACCCCACATCACCACCTCGGCCCCGGAGCCGAAAATGGTCCACAGCGCGAACACGAAGCCGCCGCCGGAGAACGCCAGCGGCGCCAGCCAGTCGCGGGGACGGAACTGCCGGTGGCGCTGCAGCATCACCGCCAACAGCGCCATCGCGCAGAACGCGTACGGCAGCAAGGTGGTGGCGGTGGCCAGCAGAATCACGAACTCGAAGATCTGCACCCCGCTGTCGCCGCCGGCGTACTTGCACGCGAGCAGAATGGTGACCAGCAGCGTGGACAGCAGCAGGCCGACGATGGGCACGCCGGCCGCGTTCTCGCGCTTGAAGAAGGCCGGGAACAGCCGGTCGCGCGCGGCGGCGGCCGGGATGTGGCCCTGCATCAGGCACCAGCCGTTGAGCGCGCCGAAGCAGGAAATCACCGCGCCGAGGCCGACGGCGTAGTACGCCCACTCGCCCCACAGGCTGCGCGCGGCATCGGCAAACGGCGCCGCCGATGCGGCCAACGTTGCCGCCGGCATCAGCCCCTGCAAGGCGACGGTGCTGGCAATGTACAGCGCGGCGGCGAGCAGCGTGCCCAGCACCGTGGCGCGCGGGATGGTGCGCTCCGGCCGGTCTACATCACCGGCCGGCACCGACGCCGACTCCAGCCCGAGAAAGGCCCACAGCGTCAGCGCCATGGTCGCCGGGATCGCCTCAGACAGCGGCTTGTGCTGCGGGTTGAACACGACAAAATCGGGGTTGAGGTACAGCAGACCGGCGACGGTGACCCCGGCCAGCGGCAGCAGCTTGATCAGGGTGGTGACGATGGCCACGCGGCCCGAGCTTTGCGCGCCGCGGCTGTTGATCCACGTCACCAGCCAGATCAGGCCGATGGCGGTGGCGCCGGCGGCGAGGTTGCTGTCGTTCAGCTGCGGGAAGAACACCCCCAGATAGCTGACGCCGGCCACGGTCAGCGCGGCATTGCCGGCCCACAGCGCGATCCAGTAACCCCAGGCGATGAGGAAGCCAGCGAAATCGCCGAAGCCTTCGTGGATATAGGCATACGGGCCGCCGGCCTTGTGCGGCAGCAGCGTCGCCAGCCGGGCGAACACCAGCGCGAGGCAGATCGCGCCCAGCGAGGTGATCACCCAGCCGATCAGCGAGGCGCCGCCGTACTGCGCCAGCGACGCCGGCAGCAGGAACACGCCGGAGCCGATCATGTTGCCCACCACCAGCGCGGTGCACATCCAGATGCCGAGTTTGCCTTTGGCGGCGGGTTGCGGAGCGTGACTCATGCGGTCCTCCGTGCGGAAGAACGCTGACGCCAGCGGGGAAACGGGCACGGCGCGGCGGCCGTGCAAGCGATGAAATCCTGCATGATGGGTTGAGGGTCCTGAATGGGGCGGCGCGGCCGCTGTTGCTCTGTCTGCGTGCCGCCGCCGGGCAGCGGCACCCTGGCAACCTGTTCCGGTTGCTCTGCCATGACAAACGGGCCTCGAAAGAGGCCCGTCTGGCGAAAGGGTGGCGATTGTATACCAAGTTCACTATGCAATGACGATAGGTCCCGGCGGCACCCGCGCCAGCTGCCAGTTGCCGCGCGCCCACTGCCACAGCTCGGCCACGTCGCCCGCTTCTGCCGGCGGCGCATGCCCCAGTCGCGTCAGCGCCTGCCGCAGCCCGGCGGCGGCCGACCTGGCGTCGATTGCCGGCGCCAGCGTCTGCTTCGACAGCTTTTCACCGGCGGCGTTGACCATCAGCGGCAGGTGACAGTGCGTCACCGCCGGCCCGCCCAGCTTCTGCCGCAGCCACAGCTGGCGCGGCGTCGACACCAGCAGGTCGGCCCCGCGCACGATGTCGGTCATGCCCTGCGCGATGTCGTCCACCACCACCGCCAGCTGGTAGGCCCAGAAACCGTCGGCGCGTAGCAGCACGAAATCGCCGATCTCGCTCTGCAGGCGCTGGCCGTACTCGCCCTGCAGCCAGTCGTGAAACGCGGTGCGGCTGTCGTCCACCCGCAGCCGCCACGCCCGTGCGCTGCGCCCCGGTGCCACGCCGTGACGGCAGGTGCCGGGATAGACCATGCCGTCGGCGCCGTGATGGCCGGCGGCGGCGATTTCCTTGCGGGTGCACGCGCAGCCGTAGGCGTCGCCCTGCGCCACCAGCTGCGCCAGCGCCGCGCGGTACCGCTCGTGACGGTCATGCTGGTACACCAGCTCGCCGTCCCACTCGAAGCCGAACGCCTGCAGCGTGCGCAGGATGGCGTCGGCGGCACCGGCCATCTCGCGCGGCGGATCGAGGTCTTCCATGCGCAGCCACCACTCGCCGCCGTGGCGCTTGGCTTCCAGATAGCTGCCGACCGCGGTGGTCAGCGAGCCGGCGTGCAGCAGGCCGGTGGGGCTGGGCGCAAAGCGGCCGCGATAGGGCAAAACGGGAACGGGGGCAGTGACGGACATGGCAGGAGCAGCGAAAATAGAGAGATACGACTAAAATATTGACTAAACAACTCAAGCATTACCCCGGACACCCACCATCAAAGGAGCGCGCCCAGATGACGCACGTTGTAACCGAAGCCTGTATCAAATGTAAATACACCGACTGCGTCGATGTCTGTCCGGTGGACTGCTTCCACGCCGGCCCCAATTTCCTGGTGATCGACCCCGACGAGTGCATCGACTGCACGCTGTGCGTGG
The DNA here is from genome assembly GCF_024437575.1 of Vogesella sp. AC12. Lineage (NCBI taxonomy): Bacteria > Pseudomonadati > Pseudomonadota > Betaproteobacteria > Neisseriales > Chromobacteriaceae > Vogesella > Vogesella sp. AC12. The sequence continues at coordinate 155,738 of NZ_JANFNU010000004.1, read as the reverse complement.
CGGAATGCCCGGCAGAGGCGATCTTCGCCGAGGAAGACCTGCCGGCCGACCAGCAGGACTTCATCGCCATCAACGCCGAGCTGACGCCACTGTGGCCGGTGCTGTCCGCCAAGATTGACGCGTTGCCCGACCACGCCGACTGGCTGCCGGTGAAGGACAAGCGCCACCTGCTGGAACGCTGAACGGCAGCACGCCGGTGAGTCGCAGCTGCGGCCAACGTTGGCCGCAGCCGGCCACGCCATGCGACAATGGCCGGCCATTTCCTTAGCCTGACACCACCATGTCCGATCATCCTGCCGCCATCCTGTTGATGGGCCCCACCGCCTCCGGCAAGACCGGCCTCGCGCTGGCGCTGGCCGAGCGCTTCCCGGTCGAAATCATCAGCGTCGATTCCGCGCTGGTCTACCGCGACATGGACATCGGCACCGCCAAACCGACCGCGGCGGAAATGGCGCAGTGCCCGCACCACCTGATCGATATCATCGACCCCACGGACGCCTACTCCGCGGCGCAGTTTCACGCCGACGCCAACCGCCTGATCGCCGACATCCACGCCCGCGGCAAGCTGCCGCTGCTGGTCGGCGGCACCATGCTGTATTTCAAGGCGCTGACCGACGGCCTGTCCGACCTGCCGCAGGCCGATCCGGCGCTGCGCCAGCAGCTGGAAGCCGACGCCGCCCGCCTCGGCTGGCCGGCCATGCACGCGCGTCTCGCCGCCCTCGACGCCGTCACCGCCGCCCGCCTCGCCCCCAACGACTCGCAACGCATCCAGCGCGCGCTGGAAATCTGCCTGCTCAGCGGCGACACCATGTCGGCGCTGCTGGCACGCGGCCGCGACGACGCCGCGCGCGGCAACCTGCTGCGGCTGGCACTGAATCCGGACGCGCGCAGCTGGCTGCACCAGCGCATCGCGCTACGCTTCCACATCATGCTGGAGCAGGGTTTCCTCGACGAAGTCAGCCGCATCCGCGAACGTTGGCCGCAGCTGTCGCTGGAGCTGCCGTCGATGCGCTGCGTCGGCTACCGCCAGGCGTGGGAATACCAGGACGGCCTGTACAGCCACGCCGAATTCGTCGAGCGCGGCATCGCCGCCACCCGCCAGCTGGCCAAGCGCCAGATCACCTGGCTGCGCAGCATGGCGGCGGACAACCTAAACCTGGCCGCCGACCACGACGACATCCTGAGCCCGGCCTGCCACGCCATCGAACGCTGGCAGGCGACACAGCGGCACGCCTGAGCGGCGACAGTAGTTAGAGCCGCTAACAAAACCTCGCAGAGCACCTGAGCCAAGGCGCGCCGACGCAGACAGTACAAGTCGTACGGCAAGGAGGCGCAACGCAGGATCAGGGGTTTTGTTAGCGGCTCTTAGTCCGCCGCCAGCAAGGCCAGTGCCTGCTCGCTGCTCAGCACCCGCGCATACTCGCCATCCAGATTCGACAGCGCCATCGCGTGCACCTCGTCCGCGCTGCGCGGCGTGCCGTGGTAGTCAGCCTTGGAGAAGGCGAAAGTGGCATCGCTGACCACCAGCGTGTCGAAGCCGAGATTGCCGGCGCTGCGCGCGGTAGCCTCCACCGAGTTGTTGGTGCTGACGCCGACCAGCAGCAGGCGGCGGATACCGCGCACGTGCAGCCAGCGCTCCAGCGCACCGTGGGTGAAGGCATCGGGCACGTTCTTCTCGAACACCATCTCGCTGTCCAGCGGCTGGAATGCCGGCTGGAACGCGGCGCCGCTCTGGCCGGGCCAGAACAGCGAGCGCGGCGTGCGCGACATGTGGCGCACGTGGATCACCGGGTGGCCACCGGCGCGCCAGACGGCAAGCAGGCGCATGATATTGGCCTCTGCCTGCGGGTTGTTGCGCTCGCCGGCCTGCGGCATGGCCATCGCCTGCTGCATGTCGATGATCAGCAAGGCCGGGATCTGTGTTGTCATTATCGGTTTTCCGTGATTCAAAATTTCGCGGCCAAACCTGGCCACGCTTCATTCAGGACGGCTGCACCCAATCCTGCCGCAGCAAGGAAAACGCCAGCAGGTCATGATATTGTCCGAGCCAGAATCCGGCCTCGCGCAAACGCCCTTCCTGCACAAAGCCCAAGCCCTGCAGCAGACGGATGGACGGCAGATTGTCCGGGTGGACCTGGGCCTCGATACGGTTAAGCGCCATGTTCGCAAAGCCCCAGTCCAGCGCCAGCTGCAACGCCTCGCGCATCATTCCCTGCCCGCGATAAGCCGGTGCCAGCTCGTAACCGAGCGTGCAACTGCGCCAGCCGCGATTCCACTTGAACAGGCCGCAGCTACCCGCCAGTTGCTGATCGGCCCGTGATTCGACAGCCCAGCGCAGCCACGGATTGGGCAGCTGCTGCCAGCCGATAAAGACCGCCACCTGCGCCTCGGCCTGTGCCAGCGTCTGCAGCGGCTCGGTGCCGAACCATTGCATGGATACGGCATCGCGGTAGATATCAAACAGTGCCGGTGCATCCTGCGGCCGGAATTCGCGCAGCGTCAGCCGTGCACTCTGCAGCGCGGGGAAAGCGCTCATTCCGGCGTCTTGCTGTCCAGCCAGATGGTGACCGGGCCGTCGTTGACCAGCGCCACCTGCATGTCGGCGCCGAACACCCCGGTCGGCACCGGCTTGCCCAGCGCCGTGCCCAGCAACTGCACGAATTCGTCGAACATCGGCGACGATTGCTCCGGCCGTGCCGCACGGCTGTAGCCGGGGCGGTTGCCCTTCTTGGTGGTGGCGAACAGGGTGAACTGGCTCACCGCCAGCACCTCGCCGCCGCAGTCGAGCAGCGAGCGGTTCATCACGCCGTCGTCGTCGTTGAAAATGCGCAGCTGGCTGATCTTCTTCACCAGCCACTCGCTGTCGCCGCGGCTGTCCGGCGCCTCAATGCCGACCAGCAACAACAGCCCGGCTCCGATCGCGCCGGTGACCTGGCCGTCGACGGTGACCGACGCCTCGCGCACTCTTTGTACCAATACTCGCATCATCCCTCCTGAAAAGCGTTTCGGCTCTGCGTTACAATCCCTGCCATTGCGCGTGACAAGGATTGCTATGTTAATGGTTATTTCTCCGGCGAAAACGCTGGATTTCGACACCCCGCCGCGGACGGTACCGTACACGCAGCCGGATTTCCTCGATCACAGCATGGCGCTGATCCGCGTGCTGCGCGACAAGTCGCCGGCCGACATCGGCCAGCTGATGGGCATCAGCGATGCACTGGCGCAGCTCAACGTCGGCCGCTACCACGACTGGCAGCCGGATTTCACGCCGGACAATGCCAAGCAGGCGGTACTGGCGTTCATGGGCGATGTCTACGAGGGGCTGGATGCGGCGTCGCTGGATGCGAGCGAGCACGACTACCTGCAGCGCCACCTGCGCATCCTGTCCGGGCTGTACGGCCTGCTGCGGCCGCTGGACCTGATGCAGCCGTACCGGCTGGAGATGGGTACCCGCCTCGCCAACCCGCGCGGCAAGAACCTGTACGAGTTCTGGGGCACGCTGATCACCGAGGCGCTGAATCGCGAGCTGGAGAACGAGGCGGCGCCGGTGCTGGTCAACCTCGCGTCCGACGAGTACTTCAAGTCGGTGAAGCCGAAGCTGCTCGACGCCAGCGTCGTCACCCCGGTGTTCCAGGATCTGAAAAACGGCCAGTACAAGATCATCAGCTTCTACGCCAAGCGCGCGCGCGGGCTGATGGCGCGCTGGGCGACGCAGCGGCAAGTGACGGACGCCGAGCAGCTGAAGGCGTTCGACAGCGAGGGCTACGCCTTCGTGCCGGAGCTGTCCGATGCCCAGACCTGGCTGTTCCGCCGCGATCCGGCAGCGCAATAAGCTGAGTGGGAAACGACACAGGAAACCACGCGGCCACCTATTTGCGGCCAACGTTGGCCGCAAAACAAAAGGAATCCCCGATGCAAGGCAGCTGCCTGTGCGGCACCATCCGCTATGAAATCGACCGCCTCGACGCGCCGATTACGCATTGCCACTGCCTGACCTGCCAGAAGGCGCACGCAGCGGCGTTTGCCAGCACTGCCGGCGTGCTGCGCCAGCACTTCCGCTGGCTGGCGGGGCAGCAGGCGCTGGGCAGCTACGAATCGTCTCCCGGCAAGCTGCGCCACTTCTGTACCCACTGCGGCAGCCAGCTGGTGGCGGAGCGCACCGGCCAGCCGCACGTCATCGTGCGCGTGGCGACGCTGGACGACGACCCCGGCGTCAGCCCGCAGCAGCACATCTGGTGCAGTCACGACCGGCCGTGGCTGGCAAGCGGCGGCCAGCCACAGTTTGCCGAATGGCAACCGGGCCGCGAATGACGGTTGCGGCCAACGTTGGCCGCAAGCGCAGCCGGCGTCAGCCGTGCACCGCGTTGTCCAGCACCGCACCGCGGGCGAAGGCCTGCACATTGCCCAGCGTGGTGCGGGCGATATTGTCCAGCGCCTCGCGGGTGAGGAAGCCCTGGTGCGAGGTAATCAGCACATTGGGGAAGGTCAGCAGCCGCGCCAGCTGGTCGTCCTGCAGCCCGGCCTCGGACAGGTTTTCAAAGAACACGCCCTCTTCCATCTCGTAGACATCCAGCCCCACCCCGCCGAGGCGGCCATCCTTCAGCGCCTCGATCAGCGCCGGGGTATCGATCAGCCCGCCGCGGCTGGTGTTGATCAGCAGCGCGCCGCGCTTCATCTGCGCCAGGGTGGTGGCGTCGATCAGGTGCCGCGTCGCCGGCAGCAGCGGCAGGTGCAGGCTGACGACGTCGGACTCGGCCAGCAGCGTGGCGCGATCGACATAGCTGAAGCCGAGCTGATTGGCCAGCAGCCGGTCCTGCGCCACGTCGTGGGCCAGCACGCGCATGCCGAAGCCGCGGGCGATGCCGATCGCCGCCTCGCCGATGCGGCCGGTGCCGATCACGCCGAAGGTCTTGCCGTGCAGGTCGAAGCCGACCAGCCCGTCCAGCGAAAAGTCCATCTCGCGCACCCGCACGTAGGCCTTGTGAATGCGGCGGTTGACCGCCAGCAGCAGCGCGAACGCGTGCTCGGCCACCGCGTGCGGCGAATACGCCGGCACCCGCACCACGCGGATGCCGTGCCGGCTACAGGCCGCCAGGTCGACACCGTTGAAACCGGCGCAGCGCAGCGCCACCAGCCGCGTGCCGCCGGCGGCCAGGCTGGCCACCACCGCCGCGTCCAGCCGGTCGTTCACGAACGGACACACCACCTCGAAGCCGGCGGCCAGGGCCACGGTGTCGCCATTGAGGCGCGGCTCGAAAAAGCTCAGCGCAAAACCGTAATCATGATTTGCTAAGGTCAGCGCCTGACGATCGTATTGCTTGCTATCGAAAACGGCGATTTTCATGTGCGCTCTCTCCATGCTGTATCGGATTCGATACAAATCTGCCGTATCAAACGGCAACATTCATTAAAAGCCACTGCAATAACTCCGATGATTTTAAACAGGAAAATCAGAGTCGCGCAGCCTTGATCCAGATCAAGCGGATAAATGGCACGCTCCATGACGTGGTTATACCATGCGTGGCTTGCAGCGTTATCCACCTCCACGATTGCCTAGCCGTCTCAGTGTCCGAATCATGAAAAAGAATCTGCCAGTCCATGATATTGAAGTGCCGTTCACCAGCGGCCTCATTGTTACCCAAACCGATCTCAAGGGCAGCATCACCTACGCCAACGACAGCTTCGTCCAGCTGTCCGGCTTCAGCCGCGAGGAGTTGCTCGGCCAGAACCATAACATCGTGCGTCATCCGGACATGCCGCCGGTGCTGTTCGAGGACCTGTGGCAGACGGTGAAGCGCGGCGACTGCTGGCGCGGCCTGGTCAAGAACCGCTGCAAGAACGGCCACTACTACTGGGTCGACGCCTTCGTGGTGCCGGTGAAGGAACGCGGCGCCGTCCGCGGCTACATGTCGGTACGCAGCCCGGCGCGGCCGGAGGCGGTGCGCGAGGCGAAACTGCTGTATCCACAATTGATGCAGGGCAAGCCGCTGGCCAAGGCCAAGGCGCCCGGCCGCACGCTGGCCTGGTTCCGCCGCATCCATGTCGCCCTGAGCACGGTGCTGGTGCTTGGCGCCGGCGTGCTGACCGGCGGTGTCGCCGGCGGCGTGATCATCGGCGCCAGCGCGCTGTCGACGCTGGGCTGGCTGCTGGCGGAAAAACACCGCCGCGAGCACCAGCAGCACCTGCTGGACAGCTGCATGAACATCTCCGAAGGTCGCCTCACCAACGAGCTGGCCATCAACCGCGCCGGCGAACAGGGCAAGCTGGAAACCGCACTCGCCTACATGCAGGTACACCTCAAGGTAATGCTGGACGAGCTGCAGATGACCGCGCGCGCGCAGGCCGAAGAAACCATGCACATGCAGCAGCGCATCGCCGAGCTGTTCAACCGCATGGCCGCCGGCAACGAAAGCGTCAGCCAGATCAGCAGCGCGGTGGAAGAGCTGTCCGCCTCCATCGAACAGGTGGCCGGCCACGCCGAGGAAACCGCCCGCCTCAGCATCGACACCAGCAGCAGCGTGGCGCAGAGCAATGCCGACATGAACACCTCGCAGCAGCGCACGCTGGCGGCGAGCCAGTCGGTGGAGCAGGCGCAGCACATCATCACCGACCTGGCCAGCGCCATCGACAGCATCACCCAGGTGACGCAGACCATCCACGACATCGCCGACCAGACCAACCTGCTGGCGCTGAATGCGGCGATCGAGGCGGCGCGTGCCGGCGAGTCCGGCCGCGGCTTCGCCGTGGTCGCCGACGAGGTGCGCAAGCTGGCGGAACGCACCAGCCTCAGCACCGACCAGATCAAGCAGCTGATCCACAATGTGCGCGAGGCGGCCAACAGCACCGTCAGCGCCATCGCCACCATCACCGAGCAGACCCGCGCCGGCGCCGAGGCGCAGCTGCGCACCACCGCCAAGCTGCAAGGGGTGCAGGACAGCTCGCACAGCGTCAACCAGATGATGCAGGCCATCGCCGGTACCAACGCGCAGCAGTCCGCCGCCGCCGCCCACCTCGCCGAGCGCATGGCCCACATCGCCGAGCAGTTTGCCGAGTCGCACCAGCACATCCGTTCCGCCAATCACGGCATCGAGAAGCTGGCCGACCAGGCGGCGCGGGTCTCGGCGCTGGCCGCCCATTTCGAGGTGGAAGCGGACACCCAGCCCGCCTGAAGCCGGCGCACACCCCCGCTGCCGCGACGGCGGCCGCGGGGGTTTTTGCGTGCAAAAAGCCGTTGCCATTGCCTTTGCCGCTGTCAGATACTAGCTTGTCATTGATATCCGACATTAAACGAAGGGAACAACATGTCCGTACTGAAAGAGTTTCGCGAGTTTGCCATGCGTGGCAACGTCATCGATCTGGCCGTTGGTGTCGTCATCGGCGGTGCTTTTGGTACCATCGTCAAGTCGCTGGTTGATGACGTAATCATGCCACCAATCGGCCTGCTGATCGGCAACGTCGACTTTGCCAACCTGTTCTTCGTGCTGAAGGAAGGCGCCAAGGCGGCACCGTACGCCTCGGTGGCGGCGGCGAAGGAAGCCGGTGCGGTGACGCTGAACATCGGCCTGTTCATCAATGCGCTGGTCAGCTTCACCATCATCGCCTTTGCCATCTTCATGCTGATCAAGACGTTGAACAAGCTGCAACGCCCGGCGCCGGCGGCACCGGTGGAAATCACCACCAAGGAGTGCGGCTACTGCCTGTCCAGCATTCCGCTGAAGGCGACGCGCTGCCCGCACTGCACCTCGCAACTGGGCTGATCCGGCCCAGGGTTGGCCGCAACGCTTGCGGCCAACCTTGAAGCGCCTGCTGCCATCGCGTACAATCCGCCTCGTCCTGAGGGAGTAGCCGCTCTGCATTACTGACAGAGGCTTGCGTCAACACACTTGGTTCGCCGGGCAATCCGGCCGCACCATGGCGCAAACAGCCGCAAGGCCTGGCAAGACTCATGATTTTCCGGTGCGTAGCGGGGGCTGCGGCAGCGGAGAATCATGTTGTCCGCGCAGCCCCCCGGATCATTTCATGGAAGCCTTCCTGCTCTCTACCGGCATCGTCGCCCTGGCCGAAATCGGCGACAAGACCCAGCTGCTCGCGCTGCTGCTCGCCGCCCGTTTCAAGAAACCGCTACCCATCATCGCCGGCATTTTCGTGGCCACCGTGCTCAACCATTTTGCCGCCGCCTGGCTCGGCCAGATCGCGTCGGCCTACATTACCGACAACCTGCTGCGCTGGGTGCTGGGCATCTCCTTCGTCGCCATGGCGCTGTGGATGCTGATTCCGGACAAGCTGGATGACGATATGCCGCTGCTGGACCGCGTCGGCGTGTTCGGCGCCACCGTGATCGCTTTCTTCATGGCCGAGATGGGCGACAAGACGCAGATCGCCACCGTGGCGCTGTCGGCCCGCTTTGACGCACTGCCGGCGGTGGTGATGGGCACCACGCTGGGCATGATGATCGCCAACGTGCCGGCGGTACTGCTGGGCGAAGTGGCCGCGCGCAAGCTGCCGGTGGCCACCGTGCACCGCATTGCCGCCTGTATCTTCGCGGTGCTGGGGGTGGTCACCCTGGTCGGCTCCTAAGCCGCCGCGCCGCCATAAAAAAAGCCGGATCACTGCTCGTGATCCGGCTTTTTCTCGTTAGCGTCAGCGCTGGCGTCCTTCGCGGATGCCGGCACGCAGCGTCGCCATCTGCTGCCGGAAATGGCGGCAGTTCTGGCACAGCAGCAGGTGGAACTGCAGGCTGACCTGTTCATAGCGGCTGAGCTTGCGATCCATGGCGTCGGATATCAGCCGGCTGGCCTCGCGGCAACTGAGCATCATGCGTTTTCCCCCTGCAGCCAGCGCAGCTGCAAACATTCGCGCAGGCTCATCCGTGCGCGATACAGCATCACCGAACAGTTGGTCGCGCTGATCTCCAGATTCTGACAAATATCGCTGATGTCCATGTCCAGCACCTCGCGCATGGCAAACACCAGCGCGGTACGCCGCGGCATCGCCTCGGCACAGCGCGCGTACACCTGCCAGAACTGGGCGGCCAGCAGCGACTGTTCCGGCGCGCCCCAGGCGCTGATTTTTTCCTGCCAGTGGCCGCTGGCGCTGAACAGGCCGTCCAGGTCACTATCGTCGAGATCCTCGGACAGGTCGGTGGCCACCTCGCGGTGCTGCTTGCGTACGATGTCGATCAGCTTGAAGCGCAGGATGGACGTCAGCCAGGTGCGCAGGCTGGCCTTGCCGGCAAAGCGCTCGCGCGCCTCCAGCGCCGCCAGCAGCGCGTCCTGTACCGCGTCCTCGGCGGCGGCACTGTCGCGCAGCTGTGCCAGCGCAAAGCGCAGCAGGTAGGGCCGTTCGGCCTCGATCTGTTCAACACTGGGCGGCATGCCGGCTCCCGCGGTCAGCGACGGGCACAGTATTCCACGGCTTCGGACAAGCGTTCCACCCCGATCACCTCCAGCCCGTCGATGGCCTGGCGCGGCTTGTTGGCCGCCGGCACGATGGCGCGCTCGAAACCGAGCTTGGCCGCCTCTTTCAGCCGCTCCTGGCCGCGCGTCACCGGCCGCACCTCGCCGGACAGGCCGACCTCGCCGAACACCACCAGCTTCTCCGGCAGCGACTTGTTGCGCAGCGAGGACACCATTGCCAGGATCACCGCCAGGTCGGCGGCCGGCTCGTTGATCTTGACGCCGCCCACCGCATTGAGGAACACGTCCTGGTCGAAGCAGGCGATGCCGGCATGGCGGTTGAGCACCGCCATCAGCATCGCCAGCCGGTTCTGCTCCAGCCCGACGGTCAGGCGCTTGGGCTGGAAGCCGTGGGCATCGTCGACCAGCGCCTGGATTTCCACCAGTAACGGCCGCGTGCCCTCCTGCGTCACCAGCACGCAGGAGCCGGACACGTCGTCGCGGTAGCTGGACAGGAAGATCGCCGACGGGTTGGACACCCCCTTCAGGCCGCGGTCGGTCATCGCGAACACGCCCAGCTCGTTGGCGGCGCCGAAACGGTTCTTGATGGCGCGGATCATGCGGTAGCTGGAGTGACTGTCGCCCTCGAAATAGAGCACGGTATCGACGATGTGCTCCAGCACGCGCGGCCCGGCCAGCGAGCCTTCCTTGGTGACATGGCCGACCAGGATGATGGTGATGCCGCTCTGCTTCGCCATCCGCGTCAGCTGCGCCGCGCACTCGCGCACCTGTGACACCGAGCCTGGTGCCGAGGTCACCTGGTCGGAATACAGCGTCTGGATCGAGTCGATCACCGCCACTTCCGGCATCTCGGTCTGCAGCGTGGCGAGGATGGATTCGAGGCGGATCTCCGACAACAGCCGCACCCGCGCCGCGTCCACCGCCAGCCGCGAGGCGCGCAGCGCGATCTGCTGCGGCGACTCCTCGCCGGACACGTACAGCACCTTGCGCGTCGAGCCGATGGCGGACAGCGCCTGCAGCAGCAGCGTGGACTTGCCGATGCCGGGATCGCCGCCGAGCAGCACCACCGCGCCCTTGACGATGCCGCCGCCGAGCACGCGATCCAGCTCCTCGATGCCGGACGGCTCGCGCGGCACTTCCGCCGCCTGCACCTGCGACAGCTGCTGCACCGGCTGCGTCTGCGCCGTCCAGCTCTGGTAGCGGGCGTTGGCCACCGGGGCCGGCGCGGCCACGGTTTCGGTCAGCGTGTTCCATTCGCCGCAGTGCGGGCACTGGCCCTGCCATTTGGGCGAGCTGCCCGCGCATTGCGTGCATTGATAGAGGGTCTTGTTGAATTTGGCCATGGCGTCTTCAAAAAATGACAAAACCCGTTAGTGCCGGCACTAGCGGGTTGAAACAGGAAATGCGGGGCGTCCCCGCGAGCTGCGTAGCAGGGGTGATTATTTCTTGACCACGGCGGCCGGCTTGCCGAAGGAATCCTCCTGCCCCGCGGCCACCGGCGGCGCGCTCTGCTCGTTGATCAGGCTGAGCAGACGCTGCTCCGAAGGCGACGGGCCGCTGGGTTTGGGCTTGGCCTCGGACTGTTCGTTGCGGCGGATGGTCGACAGGATCGCCTCCACTTGCGGGTCGTTGCGCGCCAGTTCGTCGGCTTCGTCGCTGGTCAGCGGGTGCCGCTTCGCCAGCGGTGCCAGCGAGGCTACGGCTGGCTCATTTTTTTTTTGAGCGGCATGTTCCGCCGTTTTTGCACTGCTGCTGTCGACCGCGGCCAGCGGCGCGGACAAGTCCGGCGCCGGCTCCGGTGGTGGCTCCATGGTCTCCAGCTTGTTCTTGGCCATGTATTCGTGCATCTCGCGCCAGCCGGCGTAGATCTGCGCCTTGTCCGCATCCGGATTGCGGGTATAGCACGTCTCCAGCGAACGGCCGGTCTGGCGGCAGGCGGCGCCGATGGCCTTGTTGGCCTCGGCGGCCAGGCCACTGACATTCATCACCCAGTTACAGCCGCTCAGCAACGCCAGCGCTGGTAATAACAGATAGGCACGCATACTTGTCCTTGTGGTTTACGACGGACGCAGATCCAGCTCGATGATCTCGCCGCTGCGCCCGGCACTGGCCTGTCCCAGCCAGTACAGCATGTGCGGCATCAGCGCCGCCAGTTCGCCGCGCTCGCTCTTGGCTTCGCCCGGATGGGTACGGGTGCGCTGTGGCGAGTTGACCGGCCCCGGCACCAGCAGGTTGGCGCGCAGCTGCGGCCACACGTCCCACTCGTTGGCGGCGACTTTCACCAGATAGCCCAGCCCGGCCTTGGAGGCGCCAAAGGCACCCCAGAACGGCCCCGGACGCTGACCGTGGGTCTCGCCGACGAACACGACGCTGGCGTCGGCCGCCTGCTTCAAGAGCGGCAGGCAGGCGCGGGTCAGCGCGAACGGTGCCACGGTGTTGATGCGGTACTGGTTCATCCACTCGTCGATGCGCTGGTCCACCAGCGGCGACAGCGCATAGAAGTGCGAGGCGCAGTGCACGATGCCATCCAGCCGTCCCACCGCCTGCTTGATCTGGAACGCCAGGGTATTGAATTCGTCGTCGCTGGCCTTGAGCAGGTCCAGCGGAATCGCCAGCGGCTCCGGCAGGCCGGCCGCCACGATCTCGTCGTACACCTTTTCCAGGCCCTTCACGCTGCGCGCCAGCAGTACCACGGTGGCGCCATGGCCCGCGGCGGCCAGCGCCGTCTCGCGGCCGATGCCTTGCGTGGCCCCGGTCACCAGCACCACGCGGCCGGCGAGATAATCTTTGTCAAACGTTTGCATCATGTTCTTTTTTCCAGTCCTGCATGAGGGCATGGGCGCTGGCGATACCGCTACGGACGGCGCCTTCGAGCGTCGCCGGATAGTCGGCACACAGCCAGTCACCCGCGAGATAGCCGGATTTTACGCCAAGTCGCGGCGCCGGGCGCGCAAGGCCAACGTTGGCCGCAAAGGTGGCGCGCTGTTCGGTGATCTGCCAGCTGTCCTTAAGCGGCGGCAAGTCCGGCACGTGCTGCTGCAATTCGGCCAGCACCCGCGCCGTCAGCGCCGCGCGCGACAGCGTGTCGTGCTCGCCGGCGGCGCTGATCACCACCGCCACCAGCCCGGCCTCGCCGGTCAGCGCCTCGCGGTCGAACCACCACTGGCCGATGCCGTGCTGCAAACCGGTCATCGCCTGCGGCAGGCGCACCCTGCCCTCGAAACGCAGGTATAGGGTGCTTATCGGCTGGTATTGCCACGCCTTGAGCATGGCGGACAGTTTTTCGTCCGCCGCCAGCGCGGCAGCGTGATACGGCGCGGTGGCAATCAGCACCGTATCGAACGCTTCGCCGTCCACCAGCGGCCGCGGCGCGTGCCAGTCGATGTGCCGCACCCGCTGCCCGAGGCGCAGCTGCGCACCGGCGCCGGCCAGCCATTGCAGCGCCGGCTCGGCGAACAGCGCGCTCAGGTCGGTGCGCGGCAGCAGCAGGCGACTGGCGTTAGCTTGCGCCGCGCCCAGGCTGTCGCGCAGCACATTGGTCAGCAGCTGCATCGAGGCCTGCGCCGGCGGCGTATTCAGCGTCGCCAGAATCAGCGGCGTCCAGAAGCCGTCCAGCAGCGCCTGCGACTGGCCACGCTGCCGCAGCCAGTCCAGCGCCGCGACATCCTGCCCGATCCGCCAGCGCCGCACCCTGAGCTGGGTCAATAGCCGTGCCAGTGCCAGCTTGTCGCGCCAGCCCAGGCCCCTGGCGCGACACAGCCCAGCCAGCATATGCCACGGCGCCGGCCAGTCCGGGCAGTGCAGCTGCACGCCGTCGACCTGGTGCCAGCGCAGCGGCTGGCTGGCCAATGCCTGTGCCGGATCGACGCCCACCTGCCGCATCAGGCGCAGCGATTCGCGGTAGGCGCCGATCAGGATGTGCTGGCCGTTGTCCAGCGCCATGCCGTCCAGCGGTACGCGGCGGGCGCGGCCGCCGGCCACCTTGCCGGCCTCGAACAGCACCACGTTGGCCGCAGGCGCCAGCGTGATGGCGGCGGCGAGGCCGGCCCAGCCGGCGCCGATGACGGCGACGCGTGGTTTCAAGGCTTGTAGCCGAAGGTCCAGGTTTTCCACGCCAGCCACAGCTTGCGTCCCGGCGACAGCGACAGCCGCTGGTTGAGCACCTTGCCCGGGCCATCCAGCGCGATCTCGTCCAGCGTGGCGCGGTAGATCGCCGCCATCACCAGACCGATGCGCTGCGCCTTGCGGTCGGCCGCCGGCAGCAGCGCCCACGCCTTGCGGTAGTGCTGGTGCGCGCGCTTGATCTGGAAGCGCATCAGCTCCTCGAACTGCGGCGATTCGCGATAGGCCAGCACCTCGGACGCCGGCACGCCGAAGCGCTGCAGGTCTTCCACCGGCAGGTACAGCCGGCCGCGGCGCGCGTCCTCGCCGACATCACGGATGATGTTGGTGAGCTGGAACGCCAGCCCCAGCTCGTGCGCGTACTTCAGCGTGGCGCGGTCGGTATAGCCGAAGATCTGCGCCGACAGCTGGCCGACCACGCCGGCGACGCGGTGGCAGTACAGCTGCAGGTCGGCAAAACGGTTGTAGCGCGGCACGTCCAGATCCATCTGCATGCCATCAATGATCTCCGCCAGCCACGCCTGCGGCAGCTCGAAGCGCGCCACGTGCGGCTTGAGTGCCAGCATCACCGGATGGCTGGGCGTGCCGTGGTACAGCGCCGCCAGCTCGCTGCGCCACCAGGCCAGCGTGGTACGTGCCACGTTGTCGTCGTGGATCTCGTCCACCACGTCGTCCACCTCGCGGCAGAACGCGTACAGCGCCACCATCGCGTCACGCTGCTCAGGCGGCAGGTAGCGGAAGCTGGCGTAAAAACTGGAGCCGCTCTGCTTTGCCTTGTCTTCACAATATTGCTGCGGGGTCACGCCCGTCTCCTCTTGTTTTTGCCGGAACGCGCGCTCAGCGCCTTCCAGATGATCGCCAGCCAGTCACGGCTGGTCAGCACCGGCCGCTGCGTGAATACGTCACCGCGCGCGTCGTGTATCTTTTTCAGGATGCGCTCGCCGCCGAGCACGATCAGGCGCAGCTCCCAGCCCAGCCGCCCCTTCAGCTTCAGCGCCAGCGGCGAGCCGGCCTCCAGCATGGCGAGCGCCCGCTTCACTTCCTTGTCCATCAGCATCGGCCACACCCCGCCGGCGTCACCGCGCGCGATCTGATCTTCGCTGACGCGGAATTTCGCCAGATCGTCCTGCGGAATGTAGACGCGGCCCTTCTGCCAGTCGACGGCCACGTCCTGCCAGAAGTTGATCAGCTGCAGCGCGGTGCAGATGCCGTCCGACATCGCCAGGCTGCGCGGGTCGTGCTCGCCGTACAGCGCCAGCATCAGGCGCCCGACCGGGTTGGCGGAGCGGCGGCAGTAGTCGACCAGCTCGGCAAAGTCCTGGTAGCGCGTCTTTTCCACGTCCTGGCTAAACGCCGACAGCAGGTCGTAAAACGGCGCCAGCGGCAGTTGGTAGGCGGCGATCACCCGCGCCAGATCCTGCATCAGCGGCAGCTGCGGTGTGGTGCCGGCTTCGATGCGCGCCAGCTCGTCGCGCAGCGCCTGCAGTGCGGCCAACCTTTGCGCCGGCTGGGCATCGCCCTCGTCGGCGATATCGTCGGCATGACGGGCAAAGTGATAGATCACGTGCACCGCGCGGCGCATGCGCCGCGGCAGCAGGAGGGAACCGACCGGGAAATTCTCGTAATGACCAACCGACATTGCCTGCGCACCGCCCGTCAACAAAAGCGGCATTATAAAGCAAGCCGGCGGCGGGCTTGCTTTGATTGCACCTCGGCCACGCGCCTGCACTGGCGCACCATAAAGCCTGCGCTGGCGTGCTATCCCGCCGGGCAGCGCCTTCCTACGATGACTCCAGGCCATCAGGCTGATAACAAAGGAGACAATCGTGGCAACAATCATCAATCAAGCGCAGCGGCACGACGACCCGGACTTCACCCGCAGCGCGGTGCCGGCCGATGCGCGCATGGGGCGGCTGGGGCTGAGCATGGCGTGGTGGTCGGTGTGCAGCGCGATGTTCTGGCTGGTGGTCTCGGCCACGCTAGCGCTGAACTACGGCACCGTCAACACGCTGATCGGCCTCGCGCTGTCGGCGCTGTGCTACAGCGTGATCAACGGCATCATCACCCGCTACGCGATCCGCAGCGGGCTATCGGTGGGGCTGTTCTCGCGCATCCTGTTCGGCAATTCCGGCGCCTCGCTGGCGACGCTGATCTTCTTCGCCACCGCCATCTACTACGCGGTGTTCGAGGGCTCGGTGATCGCGGTCGCCATCCAGCACATGTTCCCGGCGCTGTCGATCGAGCACGCCTACCTGCTGGTGGTGGTGTACAGCGTGCCGCTGGTGCTGGGCAGCGTGCAGCGCTGGCTGGACAAGCTCAATGGCGTGCTGCTGCCGTTCTACCTGTCGGGCCTGGCCGCCGCGGTGATCCTGACCATCACCGAATACGGCTACAGCGACGCCTGGCTGCAGCTGGCCCCGGCTGGCGGTGCGCCGGCCGACGGCTGGTGGCACTGCTTCAGCTACTTCATGGGGGTGTGGATCCTGATGATGTACACCTGGGACTACGCCCGCTTCGGCAAGAACGAAGACAGCGACTACCACGCCCGTTTCAACTTCGGCCTGCCGTTCTACCTGTTCACCTTCCTGCTTAACGGCGTGGTCGGCATCTTCCTCGCCGCCAGCATTCCGACCACCGGTGGCGTCAGCGAGGTATCGGTGGTGCTGGCGCTGTTGAAGCTGATGGGCTGGGTCGGACTGGCCTTTGTCTGGGTCAGCCAGACGCGGATCAACACCGCCAACTTCTACCTCGCCACCGTCAACATGCAGACCTTCTTCGACAAGAGCTGCGGCCTGCGCCTGCCCAAGGCGGCGTGGGGCGTGGTGGTCGGCGCCATCGTCTACCTGCTGATGCTGGGCAATGTGTTCAGCGTGATCCTGCAGGCGCTGGCCTACCAGGGCATCTTCGTGGTGGCCTGGGTCGGCATCGCGCTGGCCCACATCCTCAGCCAGCCTGTGGCCAACCTTGCGCCGGACGACAACAAGGCGGTGCGCCGCGAGGGCATCAGCGCCTGGTTTGTCGCCGCCGGCTGTGGCATCGCACTGCTGGAGAGCGGCGGCCTGCTGGCCAGCTTCTCGGCGCCGGCCACCGCGCTGGTGTCGTTCGGGCTGTACCGCTACCTGCAGCAGCTGTCGCAAAGCCGCCTGGCCGCGACGCAGGGCGGCTGAGCGCGCCGTTCCCGCTTCATTTTTACCGTCTTCACTCCTCTTTTCCCCGCACCTGGCTGCGGGGTTCTTTTTTGTCGCCGCGCACTGCGCTGGCAGACCAGATTTCGTGCGCGCTGGTGCAAGCCGCTGGCCGGACAAGTTCTTACCGTAGCAGTCAGGCAACAGGCATTGCTGCCCCCCAGAAAACGGAGACACACCATGACACAAGCGCATCAAGTCCCAGCCGCGATCGACCCGATCACGCTGGCCGTGGTCCGCGGCGCGCTGGAAACCGCGCAACGCGAAATGACGCTGACGCTGGAGAAAACCGGCCGCTCCAGCGTGTTCAACCTGGCACACGACTACAGCAACGCGCTGTTCGATAACCTGCCGGAAATGATCCTGCAGGGCCAGGACATCCCCATCCACCTCGGCTCGCTGATCCCGGCGATGAAGGCGGTGGCCGACTTCTTCGGCGACGACATCCACGAGGGTGACGTGATCTACCACAACGACCCGGTGTACCAGGGCAGCCACATCCTCGACTGCTGCATGTACAAGCCGGTGTTTTACCAGGGCGAGCTGGTGTTCTGGGCGGTGTGCAAGGGCCACCTCACCGACATCGGCGGCCCGGTGCCGGCCGGCTACAACCCGGACGCGAAAGAGATCTACGCCGAAGGCCTGCGCATCCCGCCGGTGAAGCTGTGGGACCAGGGCCGCCGCCGCGACGACGTGGTCAACCTGCTGCTGTGCAATATGCGCGCCCGCCGCGACCAGGAAGGGGATCTCAACGCCCAGTTCGGCGCCTGCCGCGTCGGCGAGCGCAACCTGCTGGCGCTCTTGGACAAGTACGGCCTCGCCACCGTGCGCGCCGCCATCGCCGAGCTGAAGGACATGGCCGACCGCCACATGCGCTCGCTGATCCGCTCCATTCCCGACGGCACTTACCACGGCGAAGCGGTGCTGGAAGACGCCGGCCACGGCTACGGCGAGCTGACCATCAAGACCCAGGTCACCGTCAGCGGCGACAAGGTGCACATCAGCGTGCAAAGCCCGCCGCAGATCCCCTACTTCATCAATTCCTACGCCGGCAACTCGATGTCCGGCGTCTACCTCGGGCTGATGATGTTCGCGCAGGTGCCGCCGCCGTACAACGCCGGGCTGTACCGCTGCGTGTCGGTCGATCTGGGCGCCCACGGCACGCTGTGCAACGCCGCCGAGCCGGCGCCGCACGTCAACTGCACCACCACGCCGATGGAAACGCTGACCGACGCGGTGCGCATGGCGTTCGAGGCCGCCGCACCGGAGCGCGTCACCGCCTCGTGGGGCCACGCCAGCGGCATCAACATCGCCGGCATCAACCCCGCCACCGGCGAACAGTACGTGACCATGGTGCTGGCCTCCATCATCTCCGGCGCCGGCGCCACCCAGTCCATGGACGGCTGGCACGCCTGCGGCCCGCTGTGTTGCTTTGGCGCGCTCAGCTCCGGCGACATCGAGCTGCTGGAATACGCCTACCCGATCATCATCCACCGCTACGGCCTGCTGCAGGACAGCGGTGGCGCCGGCGCGCACCGCGGCGGCAGCGGCACGGTGTGGGAAGTCGAGCCGCGCGGCCACGACATGACGGTGATCGCCTTCGGCGAAGGCCGCCAGATCCCGACCATGGGCGCCGCCGGCGCACACGATGTGCTGATCGACAAGAAGCTCGGCCGCCTGGAGGTGGAGCACGACGGCGCGTTGACCGTGCACCGCCACAACGTGATCACCACCCTCAAGCCCGGCCAGCGTGCGCGCAACATCAACCCCGGCGGCGGCGGCTACGGCCTGCCGTGGCAGCGCCCGCCGGCACAGGTGCTGGCCGACCTGAAGAACGGGCTGATCTCAAGGTTGGCCGCACGCGAGGAATACGGCGTGGTCATCGCCGATGACAACCTGCATATCGACGACGCCGCCACCGCCGCGCTGCGTCAGCAACTAAACCTGGGAGCACAAGCATGAAACAGCGATTCCGTTTGGGCGTGGACGCCGGCGGCACCTTTACCGACTTCGTGCTGGCCGAGCACAACGGCCCGCTGCGCCTGTTCAAGAGCCCGTCGACGCCGGACGACGGCACCCGCGCCATCGCCGCCGGCCTGCAGCAGATGGCCGAGGCGCTGGACATGCCGGTTGGCGACATCATCCAGAACTGCGACCTGTGCATCAATGGCACCACCGTGGCGCTGAACGCGCTGATCGAGCTGAAAGGCGTGAAGGTGGGCCTGCTGTGCACCGCCGGCCACGAGGACAGCATCGAGATCCGCCTCGGCCATAAGGAAGAAGGCTACCGCTACGACGCCAGCTACCCGCCGGCGCCACAACTGGTGCCGCGCCACCTGCGCCGCCCGGTGCGCGGCCGCGTGCTGGCCGACGGCAGCGAGCACGAGGCGCTGAACGAGGACGACATCCTCGCCGCCATCGAACACTTCCGCGCCGAGGGCGTCGAAAGCGTGGCGATCTCCTTCGTGTGGTCGGTGCGCAACCCGGCGCACGAGCAGCGCGCCCGCGAGCTGGTGGCACAACACCTGCCCGGCGTGTTCGTGTGCAGCGGCAGCGAGGTCTACCCGCAGGTGCGCGAGTACACCCGCACCTCCACCACCATCGTCAATGCCTACCTCAGCCCGGTGATGGGCCGCTACGTGCAGCGTATCGACCAGTTCTTCGCCGAGCTGGGGGCCCATAGCCCGGTGCGCTACTTCCAGTCCAACGGCGGGCTGGCGGTCGGCAACATCATGCGCGAGCGGGCGGTGAACGCGATCAACTCCGGGCCGGCGTCGGCGCCGCAGGCCGGGCTGTACATCGCCAAACCGTTCGGCATCGACAACGTGATCACCGTCGACATGGGCGGCACCTCGTTCGACATCACGCTGGCCAAGGACGGCCAGACCAACCTCAACCGCAACATCGACTTCCTGCGCCACCGCATCGGCGTGCCGATGATCCACGTCGAGACGCTGGGCGCCGGCGGCGGCTCCATCGCCCACATCAACACCTTCGGCATGCTGGAAGTCGGCCCGCACAGCGCCGGTGCCAGCCCCGGCCCGGCCTGCTACGGCAAGGGCGGCGAGCGCGCCACTGTCACCGACGCCAACCTGGCGCTGGGCTACCTGCGCCCGGACGCGGTACTGGGCGGCAGCATCCGCCTCGACCAGCCGAAGGCGCGCGCCGCGATTGCGGCCAACGTGGCAGAACCGCTGGGCATCAGCGTCGAGCGCGCCGCCTACGGCATCAGCACGCTGGTGAACATGAACATGGCCAACGGCATCCGCCGCATCTCCATCGAACAGGGCTACGACCCGCGCGACTTCGCACTGATCTGTGCCGGCGGCGCCACCGGCATGCACATCACCGCGCTGGCGGAGGAGCTGGGCATCCACACCGTGCTGGTGCCGAAATTCGCCTCCTGCCTGTGCGCCTTCGGCCAGGTAATTTCCGACGTGAAGTACAACTTCCTCGCCAGCGCGCCGATGCGGCTGCACCGCGAGGCCGATCTCGCCACGCTGAACCGGCTGTTCGACGACATGGAGGCCAAGGGCCGCAGCCACCTGCGCGCCGACGGTTTTGACGACGGCAAGATTCGCGTACACCGCAGCCTGGAGATGCGCTACCAGGGCCAGATCCACGAGTGCACGGTGGAGATCGCCAACGGCGAGATCACGCCAGACGGCGCCGAGCAGATCCTACAGGCCTTCCACCACCGCCACGAGGCGCTGTTCACCTACAGCGAACCGCACAACCCGGTGGAGCTGGTCAACCTGGAGTGCACCGTCAGCGGCCTGGTCGACAAGCCGGCGCTGCCGAACCTGGCATCCGGCGAGGATGGCGTGGCGCAGGCGCACGACGGCTTCCGGGCGATGCTTTTTGACGACAGTGGCCGCTGGGTGGAAACGCCGGTCTATCGCGGCGAACAACTGAAGGCTGGCAACCGTATCGTCGGCCCCGCCGCCATCGAGGAGCCGACCACGACCGTCATCATCCGCCCCGGCTGGCAGGCGGTGCTGCACGAGTCCGGCAGTTATCAACTGACACGCTGGGCAGAATAGGCAATGATGCAATGTCGACTGCGGCCAACGTTGCAGTCGGCCCATGTGATGAGCGCCGGCAGCCTGCCGGCCGCCACACCCGCGCATCCTGTCGCAACGACGACGGGCGGACTCGATCCCGGGGTGGCACCAGAGGAGACGACACATGATGCAGCACTACTCGACTTCCGCCGCCGCGCCGGCGGAACGCCATCGCCGCTGGCAGGAAATCATCGGCCAGACCTATTTCAACCTGCAGCTGGATTTTCTCGATCCGGCGCGATTCGAGGGCGACCTCAGCTGCTGGCAGCTGGGACAGCAGTCGCTGTCGCGGCTCAGCAGCGGCCCGCTCAGCTACCGCCGTGTGCGCGGCGAGATGCACGACACCGCCGAGGAGCAGTTCCTGGTGTCGCTACCGCGGCAGAGCGCCATCTTTTTCAGCCAGATGGGGCGCGAGGCGCACTGCGGCGCCGGCCATTTCATCCTCGAACGCAGCAACGATCCCTACGAATTCCACCACACCCGCGCCAACAACCTGTGGGTGCTGAAAATCCCCGGCCACCTGCTGCGCGCGCGGCTGCGTAACCCGGAGCGCTACTGCGCGGTGACCTTTGACGGCAGCCACAGCATCGGCGCGCTGTTTGCCGACTACCTCGGCGCGGTCGGGCGACGGCTGGAACAGGGTGACGACTGCCTGCACCCGCTGGTCGGCCAGCAGCTGCTGGAACTGTTCGTCGCCGCCACCGAGGGCAACCCGGCGGTGCTCGATTCGCAGGCCTCCTGCGTGCGCGCCGCGCACCTGAACCGCATCGAACGCTATGTGCGCGCCAATCTGGCCGATACCCGGCTGGCCCCGGAGCAGATCGCCGCCGCCTGCCGCATCTCGGTGCGCTACCTGCACGACCTGTTCCGCGACACCGGCCAGACCTTCGGCCTGTGGCTGCGCGAACAGCGGCTGGCGGGCGCCCGCCAGGCGCTGGGCAGCCCGCAGCCGCAAACGCTGGCGCAGCTGGCCTACCAGTGGGGCTTTACCGACCAGTCACATTTTTCACGGGTGTTCAAGCAGCGCTACGGCTGCACCCCGCGCGAGGAGCGCGAGCGGCTGCAGGCGGCGCGCCAAGGCAAGGCGCACTAGCGGTATCAAGCCGGCAGACGGAGGGATGTCGGGCGCCGGCTGACTGGCGCCGTTGCATGCAGCAGCGTCACGCAGCCGGCGCATAGCCGCGCAGGAACACGGCCACAGCATCTTGAACGGATTGTGAAACTTGTGCTGCCGTAGGCGGCTCACTGGCGGCACCAAGCAGGTGCTGCTGGTATTCCGACTCCAGCATGCCCAGCAGATGGGCGGCCGCGGTGTCGGGCTTTGCCCGGCGCAGCTGGCCGGCCTCCATTTCTGTCGCCAGGAAAGCGGCCAGTTTTGCGATTTCCTGGGCAAGCCCCTTGTCGAACAGCAGGGCCCCGATACCCGAACGCCGCCCCTCCGTCATGATGATGCCGCGTAACGTGATCAGATCCGGTTGCAGCATGCTGGCGAGAAAGTGCTCGCCGAAATTCAGCAAGGTCTGCCCCAGATCCTTGCCCGGCGCCAGGCGCTCGAAGGACGCCGCCAGCAGCTCGGTCGCCACTTTTTTCATCACGTGCAGGAAGATATCTTCCTTCGACGGGAAATAGCCATAAAGCGTAGGCTTGGTCACGCCGACCTGCGCGGCGATTTGTGCCATCGAGGTGGCATCGAAGCCCTGCTCCAGAAACACCTTGGCCGCCCCGGCAACAATTGCCTGGCGCCTGTCTTCAGTTTTTACACGCATGCCGCCTCAACGATTCCGCTCGATTGTCATAATTTCTCACCCATGGCCTTCACATTTAACCAAATGGTTTAGTTATAACATGGAGCGCCACCATCGTTCACTGGTTGACTGGCTCCGGCACCTCCGCATCCACGCGGCCTGAGCTGCCATTTTCAAGCATGCCCAGGTCACGGCTGCTGCTTCGACCATAACCATGCAAGTACACTTGAACGGCTTCCTGCGCTGACGCCACGATCTGTTGTGCGCTGGGCGCCTCGGCGAAGCCTGTCATGAAAGACTCCAGGTAATCCGCCTCAAGCAGATTGATCAAATGCAGGGCGGCACGCCAGGGCCTGGCGGGGCGCAGGCGGCCGGCCGCCATTTCGCCTTCGAGAAACTGCGCCAGTTGCCCCCACCCTTGCGCCGGGCCGCTGTCAAAAAACACCCGCCCCATGCCTGAACGCGGTCCCTCGCCCATGACGATGCTGCGCATGATGAGCAGATCCGGGAGCAGTATCACATTCAGATAGTGCTCTCCGAATTTTTGCAAGGTTCCGGCAAGATCAGCGCCCGGCGACAAACGGCCAAACGCCTCCACCATGTATTCTTCGGCCTGTTGCTTCATCACCACAAGGAACAGCGCTTCCTTGGAAGGAAAGTAGCTGTACAGCGTGGCTTTCGATCCGCCGGATCGCTCGGCGATTTCCGTCATGGATGCGATCTCGTAACCACGTTCCAGGAACACTTCGGCCGCTGCGGCGACTATCGCCTGCCGCCGGCTCTCGCTCTTCACTCGCATATCTCCCTCTCTCGATAAGTTTACTGTACGGTTAAGTTAAGTATTGACAGCCATTGTAGCTTGTTGCTATAACTTTACCAATTGGTTTACTTATAGGAGAACGCAATGCCCACTTACCCGCGAAACTCAGCACGTAACATCGCATGCAACGGCCTTGTTCTGGCATTTACTGCCGCACTGGCAGCTTGTGCCAGCGTGCCGGATCTCGGCCCGCAGCCGCAGTTGCACACCCCGGAAAAATTGCAAAGCAGCCAGAGCCTGGCCGGTACCGGCAACAGCTGGGCCGGGCAACAGTGGTGGCAACGCTACCGCGATGCCCAGCTCACCCAGCTGATGGCAGAGGCGCTGGCCAATGCGCCGGACCTGGCCACCGCACAGGCCCGCATCCTCAAGGCCGAAGGTTATGCCCAGCAGGCCGGCGCCAGCCGCCTCCCCGGCGTGGACCTGAATTCCAGCGTGATGCGCCAGAAGCAGAGCTACAACAACGGCACGCCGCGTGCCGCCATGCCGCAGGGCTTCAACACCTCGGCCCGCGTGGCGCTGGACTTCAGCTACGAACTGGATTTCTGGGGCAAGAACCGCGCTTCCGTCGCCGCGGCAACCTCCGAGCTCGCCGCCGCCCAGGCCGAAGCCGCACAGACCCGGCTGATGCTGACCAGCGCCATCGCCGCCGCTTATGCCGAACTGGCCCGCCTGCATGCCGACCGCGACGCCACCGCGCAAGCCGTGGAAGTCCGCCGCCGCAGCGAGGCACTGCTGAACGAACGCCAGCGCAACGGGCTGGAAACCCTCGGTAGCGGCTACCAGGCCGAATCGCGCCGTGCTGGCGCGGAAGCCGACCTGATCGCGGTCGACGAGGCGATCGCCTTGCAGCGCAACAAGCTGGCAGCCCTGACCGGTGCCGGTCCGGACCGCGGCCAGAGCATTGCGCGGCCGAGCGTTGACCTAAGCCAGGCGCAGGGTCTGCCGTCCGAGGTACAGGCCGAACTGATCGGCCGCAGGCCGGATCTGGTCGCGGCACGCCTGCGCGCCGAAGCCGCTGCCAAGCGTATCGACGTGGCCCACGCCGGCTTCTACCCCAACGTCAATCTGGGCGCCTACCTCGGCGTCCAGTCGCTCGGCATCGACATGCTGAGCAAGGGCGGCGCCGGCATCGCCGGCATCGGCCCGGCCATCAGCCTGCCGATTTTCCGTGGCGGCCAGCTGGAAGGCGGCTACCGCGTCGCGCGCGCCGAATACGACAGTGCGGTCGCCAGCTACAACCAGACGCTGGCCCAGGCGCTGCGCGAGGTGGCCGACGCCGTCACGCAACAGCGCATGCTGGATCCGCAACTGCAGCTGCGCAAGGCCTCGCTGCAGGCAGCGCAACTGGCTTACCGCGTGTCCCTGGAACGCTATCAGGGCGGGCTGGGTAATTACCTGACCGTGCTGAATACAGAAGACAGCGTCATCAACGCCCGCCGGGTGCTGACCGACCTGCAGAGCCAGCAATTTACCCAGGACGTCGCCCTGATCAAGGCGCTGGGTGGCGGCTACCAGAGCGACCGCACCTGATAACACATACGAACCATCACACTTTTCGAGGAACATGACATGACCAGCCAAGCCCAAACTCTTCCCGCCGCCCAGATGCCTGCAGACGAAATGCCGGTACGCCGCAAAAAACTGTTCATGCTGCTGGGCGGCGCCATCGCCGCGGCCGCCATCGGCTACGGCAGCTACTGGGTGCTTGTCGCCTCGCACTACGTCAGCACCGACAATGCCTACGTGGCCGCCGAAATTGCCCAGGTCACCCCGGAAGTCGCCGGCACCGTGCGCACGGTGCAGGTGATGGACACCCAGCACGTCAAGAGAGGAGACATCCTGGTGCTGCTGAACGACAGCGATGCCAGGCTGGCGCTGGCGCAGACACAAGCCGATCTGGAACGCGCGGAACGTCGCGTACGCGGTTTCTTCGCCAACGATGCCGGGCTGACGGCGCAGGTGCAGGCACGCAGCGCCGAGCAGACTCGAGCCGCCGCGCAACTGGCGTCGGCGCGTTCGGACCTGGAGCGCGCGCAGCTTGACTTCAAGCGTCGCGAGGCACTGGTCAAGAATGGCTCCGTATCGGCCGAGGAGTTGAGCAATGCCAAGAACGCACTGTCCGTTGCCGAGGCCAGATACCGCGACGCGGAAGCAGCCGCGACACAAAGCGAAGCCTACTACCGAGCGGCGGTCGAGGCGCTCAAGAGCAACCAGACGCTGACCGAGGGCAGCACGCTAGACAGCAACCCCGAAGTGACCCTGGCGCGCGCCAAGCGCGACCAAGCCCGGCTCGACCTGGCGCGCACCGTCATCCGCGCTCCGATCGACGGCGTGGTGGCCAAGCGCCAGGTACAAGTCGGCCAGCGCGTACAGGCCGGCGTCAACCTGCTGTCGGTGGTGCCGCTGCAACAGGCCCACGTCGATGCGAACTTCAAGGAAGTGCAACTTGAAAAGGTTCGTCTCGGCCAAGCCGTCAAGCTGACGTCCGACCTGTATGGCAGCAAGGCGGTCTATCACGGCAAGGTCGTGGGCCTGGCCGGTGGCTCCGGCTCGGCATTCGCCATGATCCCGGCACAAAACGCTACCGGCAACTGGATCAAGGTGGTACAGCGTCTGCCGGTACGCATTGCGCTGGATCCGGCCGAGCTCAAGGCACACCCGCTGTCCGTGGGCCTGTCCATGACCGCAACCATCGACACCCGCGACAACTGAGGAAACCACGATGTCAGCAACGACAACCCATGCTACGCCCGCGCCGCTAAGCGGCGCCACGTTATGGTTGGCCGCGGGGGCACTGGCGGCGGGCAACTTTATTGCGGTGCTCGACACCACCATCGCCAATGTCTCGGTGCCCAATATCGCCGGCGGCCTAGGTGTGGCTGCCAACCAGGGTACTTGGGTCATTACCTCTTATGCGGTGGCAGAAGCCATCACCGTGCCGCTGACCGGCTGGCTGACCGCCCGCTTCGGCACCGTGCGCCTGTTCGTGACCTCGATGCTGCTGTTCGGCCTGTTCTCCATGCTCTGTGGCATGTCGACCTCGCTGGAGATGCTGCTGACCTGCCGCGTGCTGCAGGGGCTGGCCGGCGGCCCGCTCATGCCGCTGTCGCAGACCCTGCTGCAACAGATCTTCCCGAAAGAGAAACAAAGTACGGCCATTGGCTTGTGGAGTATGACCACGCTGGTGGCGCCGGTGCTGGGGCCGCTATTGGGCGGCGTGCTGTGCGACCAGGTGAGCTGGCCGTGGATTTTCCACATCAACGTGCCGATCGCGCTGATCTGCAGCTACATCGCCTGGCAGATGCTGAAGCGCCACGAAAGCGCCATCCAGCGTTCGCGCATCGACGGCATCGGGCTGGCACTGCTGGTGGTCTGGGTCGCGGCGCTGCAGCTGATGCTGGACGAAGGCAAGAACCACGACTGGTTTGCGTCCAATGAAATCGTGACGCTGGCCATCGTCGCGGTGATCGGCTTCGCCGCCTTCCTGATCTGGGAACTCACCGAGCGCAACCCGGTGGTCAACCTGCGCGTGTTCCGCCACCGTGGTTACTGGGTCAGCGTACTGACCATTTCCCTCGCCTTCGGCTCGTTCTTCGGCGCCACCGTGCTCACCCCGCAATGGCTGCAAAGCTATATGGGCTACACCGCGACGGATGCCGGCATCGCACAGGCCATCAGCGGCATCCTGTCCGTGTTGGCCGCACCACTGGTGGCGCAGCTGACCACGCGCATGGATCCGCGGCCACTGGTGTTCATGGGCGTGATGTGGCTGGGCGCGGTGACGCTGTTCCGCAGTTTTGCCACCACCGACATCAGTTTCGTGCAGGTAGCGCTGCCCCTTTTCTTCCAGGGACTCGGCATGCCGTTCTTCTTCGTGCCGCTGATCGGCCTGGCCATGTCTAGTGTGGAAGAACACGAGATGGCCGCCGCCGCCGGTCTGATGAACTTCCTGCGCACCATGTCCGGCGCGATTGCCACCTCGCTGGTGACCACGGCCTGGGAGGACAAGGCCAAGTACTACCACGACGTGCTGACCGGCCTGTCCGATGCCGGCGGCGAAGCGGTACATTCGATGGGGACGGTCTTCGGAACAGAGCCGGCACGCAACCTGCTCAATTATCTGGTGGACAGTCAAAGCATCATGCTGTCGACCAATGAGGTGTTCTGGATCAGCGGCCTGTCGTTCGTGGTGGCGGCCTGTGTGGTTTGGCTCGCGCCCAGACCCACCCGCGTCGCCGATACCAGCAACGTGCACTGAGGCCGATACCAATGGACCGCACCATAAGCCATCCCGCCAAGCCCGGACGGCGTACCGTCCGGGCTGCCGAAGCACTGCTCGCCCGCAGCAAGCCCGGCCTGCCGCCCAATTCGCCACAAAGCATGGAACTGGTTCACCAGCTCCAATGCTTATGGAAGGTGATGCTGGCGGACATGCACGACACGCTGCGCGAAGCCCACCTGACCCCGGTGACCTACGCCACCTTGCTGGTGCTGTACCAGGCGCAGGATGGGGTGATGACCCCCTCCGCGCTGGCGGCAAGCACCGGGGAACAGCCGACCAACGTCTCCCGTATTTGCAACGAGCTGGAAGCCATGCAGCTGATCCGGCGCTCCCGGAGTGCACATGACCGGCGCACCGTCGAACTGCGCCTGACGGCGCGGGGCATCGCGCAAATGGACGCGCTGCTGCCACGCCTGCACGAGCGGGCCGAACGGACATTTTCCGTCCTGAGCCTGTCCGAGAAAAACCTGCTGCTACGGTTACAAAAGAAGATCCTGGCACACGCCGGACCGCTTGCCGGATGACGGCAAGCGTGCCATGACGCCCATAACCCGAGACGAAAGCTCAGCATGCGACACCATCAACCGGTGACCGGGCAGGCGTACCCGCGGGAGTTCCATCGCCCGCTGGTCAGCATGACCGACCGCAAGGGCGTGATCCTGCGGGCCAACCCGGGCTTCATCAGCGCCAGCGGATCCGATCAGGACGAGCGGATCGGCCAGCTGCACAACATCATCCGCCATCCAGGGCATTTGAAGACATGTGGCGCACGCCGGAGGCCGATCAGCCCCGGCGGGGCATCGTGAAGAACCGGCGCGCGGGCCATCCCGGCAGATTGCATCGCGTCCAATCGACGCTCAGCCGTCAGCACCGGTATCGGCGTTGTCGGCCGGCGCGTCGAACGGCTGCTCACTCTCACCATCCTCGTTGGCCGCATCGCCCTTCAGCGCGCCGCCACCAACAATCTGGTAGCTGAACTGCCAGCGCGCGTAGCTGCGCGCACCCTTGAATGCGGCGTCGCGCGGCTCGAACTGGTCGACCTTGAACGGCACGCCGCCGCCTAGGCTGTAGACGCCGGCGATGCCGCCGTCGGGCGCGCGCAGCAGCCCCCACTGCGGCTTGCTGGTCATCGGGTCGGGATACAGCTGGCGCAGATAGCGCTGGACAGTGGGATAGCGCTTGTCCAGCAACAGGTCGGCCAGCGTCGGCGGGTAGCGCTTGGCCGCCGCCGGCGAGCGCTCGTAGTACAGTCGGATCGCCTCGCGGTACTGGTTGCCGACGAACAGCAACTCCTGCTCGCGCTGGCGCTGCTGCACCGTGGACCATACCTCGGCGGTGGCGGCCAACGTCCAGCCGATCACCCCGATCAGCACCAGCAGCCCGAGATAGGTGAAGCCGCGCTGGCCGACAGCCGGCACCCGCCGGGCACGGCGACGCGCGCTACCACTCCTGATAGCGGCTGCCATCCTGTGCCTCGCCTTCGGCGCCGCTCTTGACGTCGAACACCCCGCCCTTGGCCGGATCGTCCGGCGGCACCACCACCCAGGTCGTGCTGCTCTCGGTAAACGGGTCTTGCGGCAGGCTGCGCAGGTACCTGTCGGTCACCAGCTGCTCCAGCGCATCCGGATACCTGGCGCGGTCGCCGTAGTACTTGTCGATGGCCTCGCGCATGATGAACAGGTCGCTGTGCAACACCGCTTCCTTGGAACGCTCGACACTGCTGAGATAGCGCGGCACGGCAATGGTCAGCAACAGGGCGATGATGCTCATCACCACCATCAGCTCGATCAGCGTAAAGCCACGCGCTTGGTGCATTTTCATAGACACGCCCGATCTTCCCTGCCGCACGCGGCACACCACGGCGGCCGCGTTATCACCATTGCCGGTACGGGATGCCGTTCAACCCGTTGCCATCCGCCCTGGAATAGACATCAAACACGTCCTCGCCCTCTTCCGGGGCGTCGGCCTCACTGTCATAGCTGCGCAGCCCCCAGGTCTCGGCGGCGTCCTGCTGCGGGTCGGCCGCCAGCGGATCGCGCGGCAGCCGGCGCAGGAAGAAGATCTTCTTCTGCTTGTCCGGGTCCTTCGGGTCGAGTACGCCTTCCACCAGCACCGCCAGCGTCTTCGGGTAGCCGCTTTCGTCGGCCGCCTTCAGGATGCGACCGTCGTCGACCGCCTTCTTGTAGGCGTCGATGCCGTCGCGGATCTGGCGCAGCGCCACGCGCAGCTCCTGCTCCTTGCCGCGCTGCACCGTCAGCTCCGCCAGCGGCAGCGCGATGCTGGCCAGCAGCGCCACGATCGCCACGGTGACCACCAGCTCGATGAGGGTGAATCCGCGGGCGCGGTGGCCGCCGGTTTGCGCTGGCGCCTTCATTTTCCCTCCCCGCCCGGCTACTGCGCCGGGGCCGGTGCGGCCGGCGGCGGAATCGGTACCGGAGCCGGTGCGGTGCTCGGCGCCGGTGTCGGCTGGAACGGCACGATGCCCGGCAACGGGATCATGCCCGGCACCGCTGGCGCGGCCGGCGGCACGCTGCGACTGCTCACACCCGAAGACGGGATCGGCGACGGCGCGCCGCCGACCGCGCCCATGCCGCCGATACTGCTTTCGGTACCGGCGCGGAATTCGGAAATATTGCGGGCCGGCAGCGCCAGGTTGTGCACGATGTGCGGCGTGATCAGCAGCACGATTTCCGACTTGGAGCGGTTGTCGTTATTGGTGGAGAACAGGCGGCCGAGCAGCGGCAGGTCACCCAGTCCCGGGATCTTGGTCACCGAGCTGCGGTCCTCGTCCTGGATCAGGCCGGCCAGCACCTGGGTTTCGCCATTGCGCAGGCGCAGCATGGTGTCCACCGCGCGCGAGCCGATCTGGTAGGCGATGCTGTCGCCGAAGTTCACCTGCTTGACGATGCTGCTGACTTCCAGCCCGACGTCGATGGTGACGTCCTCGTCCAGGCCGATGGTGGGCTGCACCTCCAGCTTGACGCCGACGTCGAGGTAGGACACCGACTGCGCGATGCCGGCATTGACCACCGCGGTGCTGGTGAACACCGGCACCTTGTCGCCGATGTGGATCTTGGCCTTCTCGTGGTTTTTCACGCGGATGCGCGGGTTGGCCAGCACGTTGGCGTTGGTGTCCTGCGCGCGCAGGTTGACCAGCAGCGCCGGGTTGGCAATGAAGGTGGTCAGCCGGCTGGGATTGGCGCGCAGGTCAATCACACCCTGGGCCACGGTATTGCCCGGGGTGGTGACCTCGGAGATGGTGTTGCCGCCGGTGCCCAGCACTGCGGTGGTGGTGCCACCCTGCAGCAGGCCGTAGCCGACCTGGCCCGGCCATTCGATGCCCAGGTTCTGCAGCCGGGCACGGTTGACCTCCAACACTTCCACTTCCAGGATCGCTTCCGGCTCCGCCAGATCCTGCGACGCGATCAGTTTTTCCGCCAGCCGCACCGCCTCGGGGGTGTCACGCATCACCACCAGATTGCGCTTGTCGTCGACAAAGATGTCGCGCGTCTTCAGCAGGGTGCGGATCAGGTTGGCCGCATCCTTGGCCTCGGCATTGGCCAAGTAGAAGCTTTTCACCACCAGCTCCTGGTAGTCCTTCTGCTTCGCCGGGTTGTTGGGGTAGATCATGATGGTGCGGTCGTTGAGCACGCGGCGGTCGAGCTGGTTGGACACCAGCAGCAGCTGCACCGCCTCCTCGATGGTGGTGTTGCGCACGAAGATGGTGGCCTTCAGGTCGGCGCGCACGTCCTTGTCGTAGACGAAGTTGACGCCGGCAGTGCGCGAGATGATCTCGAACACCGCTTTCAGCGACGCGTCGCGAAACTCCAGCGTGATCGGGCGCGCCAGCGCCGATTTCAGCTGCGGGCTGACAATGCTGTCGCCGGCGCTCTGCTCTTCCAGCCGCCGCAGCATGATCCTGGCGTCGCGATGGCGCGGGTTGTCGGCCAGCACCTGCCGTACCGTGGCCAGTGCCGGAGCCACCTCGCCTTTTTGCTGCTGCGCCTGCGCCTCGTCCAGCATCAGGCGGTGGCGCCGCTCCTGCACCAGACCATCCAGCCCCGCCTGCGCGCGCTGGTTTTGCGGATCGAGGTTCAGCACGCGGCGGTACAGGATCTCCGCGTCGTCGAACTGGCTGTTGAGCTGCACGGTATTGGCCTGTGCCAGCCACTGGTTGATGAAGCGCTCGCGCTGGTTGTACAGGTAGCTCTTGTACTCGACATTGTCCGGAGACTGCTTGACGACCTCTTCCAGGCGGGCAAAGCCCTCTTCCGCCCGGCCGTCCAGCAGCAGCTGTTTGCCTTCCATGAAAGCCTTGTTGCTGGCACATCCCGCGAACACGGACAGGATGAGCAGCCGAAAGAGTAAGCGTTTCAATTTGCCACTCCGATCTCTAAGGTCTGTTGCATTTGCAGCGGCAAGTAGGTGAACGTCATCACCGGTGGCAGGATGCTGTCTGCCCGGTACACCCCGTCGATGACATCACCCGCTTTCACCACCAGATTACGTTCCCCTTGCGCCACGAACACGGTCACCTGGCCGTCGTCGACCGCCTTGCCCAGATAAGTGAACGGCAATGGCGGCGGCTTCGGCGGCGCCGGTTTGGGTGGCGGCGGCGGCACATACCAGCTCTGCACCGGGAACAGATCCTTGACCCGCCCCGCGCCCAGATCGCGCGGCAGGCTGGCCAGGCTGCCGACCTGCAGCTCGGCCGGCGGTGCGACTGCGACGCGGCTACCGCGCGGACGCACCGCCACCGGCTCGACCACCACCGCCCCGGTATCGCTCTCCGGCTGCCCGATGCCGGCCGCCAGCAGCAGGGTCAGCAGCAGTGCGCCCCCCAGCAGCAACCAGCGTTGTCGTTGTGCAAGCATGGTCAGCTCTCCCTCAGCAGCAGCACCAGGTGGATGGCGGCATCCAGCTGCGGCTGGCCGATGTTGTCACGCTTGAAGCGCAGGTTGGCCAGCAACAGCGTCGGGTTCTCGGCCAGCAGCTGCGCCACGAAGGCGCGCAGCTGCCGGTAACTGCCGCGCACCGGCAGCTGCACCTCGTAGCGCAGCAGCTGCCCGCTGCGGTCCGGCAACACCTTGTAGTCGCCGCGCGGCAGCGCCAGCTGCTGCGCCTCGGCGGCGGCATAGATCTTCTCCAGCCACAGCGGCGCGGTCGCCTGGTGCGGAAAGGCGCGATAAAAGCGCTGCAGCCGCAGTTGCGGGCTGGCCACCGGGTGGCTGCGCTGGTAGCGCAGGCGCACGATGTCGCGCTCCTGCTGCTGCGCCTGCTGTTGCAGCTGCGTCAGCTGGCCCTGCAACGGCCGCGTCAGCATGGCGTGGAACAGCAGCATGCCGATTACCAGCAACACCAGCAGCAGCAAGGGCCAGCCCGCGCGCTGGCGCAGGTAGTTCAGCCGGGGCCAGAACGTGTTCATGAGCCGGCCCTCCACTGTGCCGACAGCGAAAAGCGGATCGGCAGTTCCTTGTCCTGCTGGTTGACGTGGTGCTCCAGCAGGGTGATGTCGCCGAGTGCCGGCTGCTGGCCGAGGCGCTCGATATAGGCCAGCATCGCCGGGCGCCGCTTCACTTCCGCGGTGATGCGCACCGTCTGCCGCAGGCTGTCCGGCTCCACTTCCAGCAAGGCAACCTCGTTGTTCCTGGCCGCCTCCAGCGCGTCGAACAGCTGCGGCCACGACTGGTTCAGCCGCGCCCACACCTCGTTGGCGCGGGCGATCTCGCGTTGCAGCGCCGGGGCCACGGCGGGGGCGGCGCGCGGCTGCAGCCGCTGCAGCGCCGCCTCGTTGCGCGCGACCATCTGCTGCTGGCTGGCGACTTCCTGCTGCAGGGCCGCGTAGTAGCCGCCCTGCAGCAACACCACCACCAGCGCGAGCAGCAACAGCAGGCCCCGGCCGTAGTGGTGGCGGGTTTTGACGTAGTCGAGATCGATCGCGCGCATGTTCAGTCTCCCAGCAGCGCCATGCTGCAGGCGGCCCGGTCCGCCGCGGACAGGGCGGCCAGTGCCGACGGCAGCGCCAGCGGGCGCAGGCGCAGCGTCTGCGGCTCGGGCCACACCACCGCGCTGCCGTCGCCGGCAAAGGCGTACACCTCCAGCGGCAGGGGGCTGCGCTGCAGGCGCAACAGCATGCGCGGCAACACCGCCGGCAAGGCGGTGGCGATGTCGCCGTCCAGCGGCTCGAACACCAGGTCGCTCCAGCCGCGCTCGTCAAAGCAGGCCAGCCCCACCCGCCCCGGCTCCGCCAGCAGGAAGGCGCCGCGGCCAACCTTGATCTGGCCGCGCCAGTGATTGCAGGCCGCCATCAAATAGGGTTGCACCGACGCCAGTCGCAGGCCGGCCTCCTGTGCCAGCGCAGCGGCTTCCTGCAGCAGTTCGCTGTCGATGGCACTGGCCAGCAGCGGCCCGCCGTAGCCGCTGCCGCTCCAGCGGTACAGCCACTGCGCGGCGGCATCGCCGTATACCTGCTGGAAGGCGTGCTGCACCAGCGCCTGCCACTCTTCCGGGGTGTCCAACCCCTCGCGCCACGGGATCAGCTGGTAGCGCACGAAATGGTTGGACAGCACCAGCGTTGCCGCGCGCGGTGGCAGGCGCTGCTCCTGCAGCAAGCCGCGCAGAGCGGCCAGCGCCGGGCGCCACGCCGGCCCCTGCTCCGCCGGCGGGCAGGCGGCCACCGCGCGCTCGACCAGCCGTGGCCGCAGGCCGCGCGACAGCCGCAGCCAGACCGCGCGTTCCGGCGCCAGCGACAAGCTGATTCGCTCATGCAACGAAAGTGACACGATTGATTTCCTGTAGTGTGGTTTCTCCGCGCTTGACCATGTCGACCGCGGCCTCGCGCAGAAAACGGGTGCCGTTGCGACGCGCGGCTTCCTTGATGTGGCGGATCGGTTCGCGCGCCACGATCAGCTCGCGGATCTCGTCAGTCAGGCGCAGCATTTCGCCGATCGCCTTGCGCCCCTTGTAGCCGGTGCCGCGGCAGTGGCCGCAGCCGCGCCCGCTGCGAAAGCCGTCGTGCGCCGCCAGTTCGGCCGGCAGGCCGGCGGCCTGCAGTTGCGCCGCGCTCAGCCGCTCCGGCTGCGAGCAGAACGGGCAGTTCAGCCGCACCAGGCGCTGCGCGAAGATGCAGTTCAGCGCCGAGACGAAGCTGTACGGCTCGATGTCCATGTGGATGAAGCGGCCGATGACATCGAACACGTTGTTGGCGTGCACGGTGGTAAACACCAGGTGGCCGGTCAGCGCCGCCTGCACCGCGATCTGCGCCGTCTCGGGATCGCGGATCTCGCCGACCAGGATCTTGTCCGGGTCATGGCGCAGGATGGAGCGCAGGCCGCGCACGAAGGTCAGCCCCTTCTTCTCGTTGACCTGGATCTGCAGCACCCCCGGCAGCTGGTACTCGACCGGGTCCTCGATGGTGATGATCTTGTCGCTGCCGGAGTTGATCTCGGTCACCGCCGCGTACAGGGTGGTGGTCTTGCCGCTGCCGGTCGGGCCGGTGACCAGCACCATGCCGTACGGCTCGCTGATGTAGCGGCGGATCTCGCCGATCAGCTGGCTGTCGAAGCCGAGGCTGTCCAGGCGCAGCTCCTGCTGGCTGTCGGTCAGCGTGCGCCGGTCGAGGATGCGCAGCACCGCGTCCTCGCCGAGGATGTTGGGCATGATGGAGACGCGAAAATCGACCTCGCGTCCCTGCATCGCGATCTTGAAGCGCCCGTCCTGCGGGATGCGCCGCTCGGCGATATCCAGCTCCGACATCACCTTCACCCGCGACACCATCTGCTCGGCCAGATCGGCGCCGTTGAGGCTGCCCACGGTCAGCAGCACGCCGTCGATGCGGTACTTCATCACCAGCCCGTTGCCGCCCGACTCCAGGTGGATGTCGCTGGCGCCCATCTTCAGCGCGTCGTAAATCACCGAGTGCACCAGCTTCACCACCTGGCTGGTGTCCTCGCTGATCGACTTGTAGGAAATGTCCTCCAGCGTCTGCGTGGTTTCGACATGGTTGGCCGCAGAGCCGAGCAGCACGTCGATGGCGCGCCAGGATTCCTCGTAACGGGTGAGGAAGGCGGCCAGGTCGCCGCGGTGCACCAGATACCAGCTGGCGGCCGGCTGCACCGCGCAATGCACCCACTCCTGCAGCGCGGCATCGAACGGGTTGCTGAACAGGATGCGCAGCTCGCCGTCAGCGTTGCGGCAGGCCATGCACTCCTGGCGCACCGCGTCGGGGTAGGCGATCACGTCGAAGGCCGGTTGCAGCTGCTCGATGTCAGCCATCGCCAGTGCCGGGTAGTGCGCGGTGGCGGCGAGGTGGCGCACGAAGGCATCCGGCGCCAGGCCGCTGCCCTCTTCCAGCACCGCCAGCAGCGGCCGCTGGTAGCGCTGCGCGTCGTCGCGCGCCTGCTGCACTTGGCTGGCGCTGAACGCCACCGGCTCGGGGATGGAAAGATCGCGGCTCATTGGATGCTCCCGGCCAGCTCGAAGATGGGGAGGTACATCAGCACCACCACGATGCCGATGACCAGCCCGATGAACACCATCAGCACCGGCTCGAACATGCGCATGAAGCGCTCCACCGCCAGTGCCATTTCTTCCTCGTAAAAGCCGGCGATGCGCCCCATCATGCTGCCCATCTGCCCGCTGCGCTCACCGACGCGCAGCATGCGCAGCGCCACCGGCGTGGTCAGCCCGTGGCTGTGCAGCGCGCCGGAAATCGGCTTGCCGTCGCTGATGTCGCGCGCCGCCTGCTGCAGCCGCAGCCGCAGCGAGGCCTGCAACACGCCGGACACCATCGCCAGCGCCGGCACCACCGGCGTGCCGCCGACCAGCAGCATGCCCAGCATGCGGTACAGCCGCGCCAACTGGTACAGCCGCATGCGCTCGCCCAGCGACGGGATCTTCCACAGCAACTCGCCCAGCCGGCGGATGACCTCGGGACGGGTCAGCAGGTAGCCGGCCGCGAGCAGCAGCAGCAGCAGCCCCGGCAGCAGGAACACGGCATAGGCCTGGAACAAATTGCCCCAGGCCAGCAGCAAGCGCGAGAACAGCGGCAGGTCGCTGCCCATCGTTTCGTAGACCTGGGCGAAGCGCGGCACCACGTAGCCGATCAGGAACAGCAGCACCGCGCCGCCGGCCAGAATCAGCAGCGCCGGATAGATGGAGGCGCTGATCACTTTCTTGCGCACCGCATCGACCTGGGTCTGGTAGGCGAGGTAACGGCCGAGCGCATTCTGCAGATCGCCGGTTTTCTCGCTGGCACGCACGGTGGCGACATACAGCGAAGGAAAGGTCTCCGGAAACTGCTGCAGCGCCACCGACAGCGACAGGCCCTCGTGCAGGCGCTGGATGATCTGGCTCAGGATGCGGCGCGACTCCGGGCGCGATTCTTTTTCGTTCAGCGCCTCAATGGCCTCCACCAGCGCAAGCCCGGCCTCCAGCAGCGCGAGCAACTCCTGGGTAAACAGCGCCAGCTGGAAGCCGGAACGCGACCATGTCCACGAGAAGCTGCGCTGCCTGACCGCCAGCACGGCATAGCCCTGGTCCTGCGCCTGGCTGACGGCTTCACCATCGCTGAGGGCTTCCAGCACCAGTACCGCTACCTCGCCATCATGGTTGATGGCCTTGATCTCGAAATACATGATGTTCCTGACCTAGCTGCCGATATCGGCATCCTCGCCCGAGCCACCGGACTGACCGTCCTTGCCGTAGCTGTACAAGTCATATTCGCCGCGCTCTCCCGGCTGGCGATACTGGTAGGGCCGTCCCCACGGGTCCGGCGGCGGCGCCTTTTTCAGGTACGGCCCCTGCCACTTCGGCTCGTCGGCCGGGCGCGTGTACAGTGCGGCCAACCCTTGTTCGGTAGTGGGATAGCGGCCGGTATCCAGCCGGTACTGGTCGAGCGATTTTTCCAGCGCGTCCACCTGTGCCTGCGCCGTCTTCACCTCCGCCTTGCCGACCTGCGCGAAATAGCGTGGCGCCACATAGCCGGCCAGCAGGCCGATGATCACCAGCACCACCAGCAATTCCAGCAAGGTGAACCCCGCGCTGCCGAATCGCTTCCGAGAAAGGCTATACATAGATTTCACGCCTCGATCCGCCGGCCAGCCCTGCCCTGACGGCGGCCTGCCACGCAGTAAGCTACTTGACCCAGTTGTCAATCATGCTTACAACAGAATTTAGATAAATACATTTATAGAGGGCCACGCCGGCTTTCGCCATCCATTCTTCAGTGCTAGATGCAATGCAAAGACAACGCATATGGCTTTCGCTAGCGATAACGGATGGGGTGCCGATAGCGGCAGGCCAGATGCACGCGAGGCCCAATCCGCATGGCGCAAGGCAGGGGGAAAAAGCAGCGCCGGCAGCTGTAACCGGAAACACGGCGCCAGCGGTGGCGTACTTTAAGAAATGGCCGGCGGCGGCCGGCAATTCGCGGCAAATACCGGGTGGCAAACTATACTTTTTTTCAACCGTACTGATATCGGATAGCACATCACAACAGGTCGCGCCATGTACACCAGTCACTATGGCCTTGCCGACTCGCCGTTCTCGATCGCGCCCGATCCGCGCTATCTGTTCATGAGTCAGCAGCACCGCGAAGCGCTAGCCCACCTGATGTACAGCATCAGGGGCGAAGGCGGATTCGTGCTGCTGACCGGCGAGGTCGGCGCCGGCAAGACCACGCTGTGCCGCTGCTTTCTGGAACAACTGCCCGCGCACTGCGATGTCGCCTTCGTCATCAATCCCAAGCTCACGGTGCCGGAGCTGCTGGCCACCCTCTGCGAAGAGCTGCAGATCGCGCTGCCCGCCGAGCACGGCAACAAGGCCTGCATCGACCTCATCAACAAGCACCTGCTGGCCGCCCACGCGCAGGGCCGCACCACGCTGCTGATCATCGACGAAGCGCAGAACCTGAGCGACGAGGTGCTGGAGCAGGTGCGGCTGCTGACCAATCTGGAAACGCACGAGTGCAAGCTGCTGCACATCATCCTGCTGGGGCAGCCGGAACTGCGCGACAAGCTGGCACGGCCGGAATTGCGGCAACTGTCGCAGCGCATCGTCGCCCGTTACCACCTCGGCCCCTTGCAACGCGACGAGATCGCCCCCTATATCCAGCACCGGCTGAGCGTGGCCGGCAGCCATCTCGACCTGTTCCCGCCGGCGGTGATGCGGCAGCTGTTTGCCTGTACCGGCGGCGTGCCGCGCAAGCTGAACGTGCTGTGCGACCGCGCCCTGCTCGGCAGCTACGCGCAGGGCAAACCCCGCGTCGACCGCGCCACGGTGCGGCAGGCGGCTCGGGAAGTGTTCAACAGCAGCCCGATCCGCCCATGGCACAAGCTGGCCCTCGCCAGCGGCGCCCTGCTCAGCACCGTCGCGGTCGCCACCGTGCTGTTCTATGGCGCACAACCGGCCGACCAGCCCCCGCCAGCCGCCGCCACCGCTGCCCGCAACACGGCAACCCGTACCCCTGCGCCGGCACAGCCCGCCGCAACCGCTGACGCGCCCCGCCCCACCACCGCACTGGCGCGCCTGCCGGCGCCGCTGCCGGCCGCCGACCTCGCGCAGGCATTGGCGTACCGCACGCTGCTGGGGCAATGGCGGATTCCGGCACCGGTCAGCGATGAAGCCGGTGCCTGCCAGCAAGCCGAACTGTTCGGCGCCCGCTGCCTGAGCGGCAGTGGCGACCTGGACAGCCTGCGCCGCCTCAATCTGCCGGCGGTATTGCAACTGCGCCAGCCCGCCGGCCAGCTGCAGCACCTGACCTTGCTGGCGCTGCAAGGCGAACAGGCGCGGGTGGTCATCGGCCAACAACAGCACGAGCTGACGCTGGCGGCGCTGGCACAGGCATGGAACGGACGCTACACCGTGCTGTGGATGCCGCCGCCGCATTATCAGCAGCCGCTGGCGCCCGGCAGCCGCAGCCTGGCGGTCGCCTGGTTACGGCAACAGCTCGGCCAGCTACCGGCGGCCGGCGGCGCAACGTTGGCCGCAAGCTACGATGCCGGGCTGGCAGCGCGGGTACGCGACTTCCAGCTGCAGCACGATCTGCCCGGCGACGGCATCGCCGGGCCGCTGACCCTGATACGGCTGGCTCAGGCCGGTAATCCTGACTCGCCACACCTGAGCGCCACCGCGCCCGTCACCATCCGGAAGGAGTGATCATGTCCTACATACTCGACGCCTTGCTCAAGGCCGATCAGGAACGACAACGCCACAGCACGCCGACCGTGCACTCCATCCACGCCGCGCAGAGCATCCAGCCGACGCCGGGCAAACCGCGCTGGCGCTACCTGCTGCTGATATTGCTACTGGGCAGCGGCATCGCCGCGGCCGGCATGCTGTTCGGCTGGCAGGCGCTGGCGACGATCCGGCCGGCCACGCCGCAGGCGGCGGACAACAGCAGCGTTGCCCCCAACCGCAATACCCCGCCGCCAGCCGAAGCAACGGTGGCTTACCTGCCGCCGGCGGACAGTCTGCCGCTGACCAGGCAAAGTGATGCCGAGCTGACGCCAGCGCCGGCCGCCCCGGCGTCCAGTCGCAAGGAAAACCGTGTCGCGCCGGCAAGCAAGCCGGCCGCGCAGACGACAGCGGCCCCGGCGCCTGCGGCCGACGCCACCGTCAGCCGCATCGACAACCGCGTGTTCAACCTGCGCGAGCTGCCTGAGGCCCTGCAAAAAGAGATTGGTGACAGTGTCGTGATCTCCGGCTTTTCCTCCTCCGCCGAAGATTCGGAACGACTGGTGATCATCAACGACCGGGTACGGCGCGCCGGTGACGACGTTGTGGCCGGCATGACACTGGAAAGCATCCAGGCCGATGGCGTGATCTTGAACTACAAGGGCTATCGCTTCCGTAGCGGAAGTTTCTGACCTCCCACCCACCAGAGGAAACCATCATGGCAACCCTTGCTTGCTTGCCCCGGGCCGGGCCGCTTCGCTGCCGGCAAAGGCCGGCGCTGCTGACCGTCTTGCTGCTGCTCCTTGCGCCCATCGCCGGTGCCAACATCTATGCCTTTACCGATGCCGACGGCACCACGCACTTCAGCAATGTGCCGCAGGACAAGCGCTACCGGCTGGCACTGAGCACGCCGCGCGACAGCGCTGAAGTCACGACCGGCAAGCGCGCGCCGGGCGTGCAGTACCGCGCCAGCCAGCGCGCACGCTGGAGCCAGCTGATCGACAGCACCGCGCAGAACCTGAACCTGGACGCCGCCCTGCTACACGCGGTCATCGCCACCGAATCCGGTTACAACTGGCGC
This sequence comes from Vogesella sp. AC12, assembly GCF_024437575.1. Taxonomy (NCBI): domain Bacteria; kingdom Pseudomonadati; phylum Pseudomonadota; class Betaproteobacteria; order Neisseriales; family Chromobacteriaceae; genus Vogesella; species Vogesella sp. AC12. Next base: position 114,846 of record NZ_JANFNU010000004.1, on the reverse strand, counting down.
GCGGTGTCGCCCAAGGGCGCGATTGGCTTGATGCAGTTGATGCCGGCCACCGCCGGACGTTACGGCGTGACCAACCTGTACGACCCGCAGCAGAACGTCCGCGCCGGCGCGCAACACCTGCGCGAGCTGATGGGCCGCTTCGACAACGACCTCAGGCTGGTGCTGGCCGCCTACAACGCCGGCGAACAGGCGGTGGCACGTTACGGCAACCGCGTGCCGCCTTATCAGGAGACCATGCAGTATGTACCGCGCGTGCTGGGCAACTATGCACGCAATCAACAGCGGCCCCAAGCCGCTCCCGAGTACTGATCAAGCCCCAAAAATGCTGATGGCGGCAGGAAATCCTTGCCATTTTGCTGCCGCCATATTTTAAATATTTCGTTGAATCTATTGTCACAATAACCTACGATACAGCGTACCAATCCGCCAAAAAAAGGAAGGAGGCAAACCTCGGTTAGCGTGTTCTGTAATCGCACCGGCCACTCGCGGCAGACACTGCCGGAGAGGGTCGTAATTTGGCTGGCAAGCTGCAGCCTCTGGTATCGAACAAAAGCGGCAGAACAGTACTGGCGGTATTTTTTTCTAATGTACGCAGGAGGGGATCTCGCGCGATTCCTAGGCAAGGAACCGCCTTTGAAGATTCAAAGGAGGTGTAACATGAGTCCCAACGGCCTCGGGAAGCTCCACAAAGCTTCCGGAATACACACATCCGCCATCTGTCGCACGGCGGGTTTCAAACAACCCCTATTCAGGTTTTTCGCCCTGCTGTTCAGCACGCTGTTCCTGCTGCTGACCACCAATCCTGCCGCCGCAGCAGCGCCTGTCGGTATCCAGAACACGCTGGAAGGTTGCCGCAACAACGGCGACATCACCCTGCCTAATGGCAGCGGCCAGTTTGTCTGCCCCGACGACGTCTACACCAGCGGTAACCTCGGCAAAGGCTGGAACGAGCTGGATCTGGTGCCGTATCGGCTGACGGTCGATGCCGGTAATTCTGCGCCGGCAACCCAGACTTACACCATCGCGGTGGTAGTCGATCATGAAGATGCCGGCAAGCCCGGCTACGACGTGCTGTCGACGCTGACCAAGAACGTGGCGCTCTCCAGCGGCACCTGCTCGATCACCAACATCAGCGCCCAGATGGTGCTCACTCCCGGCATCGGCGGTACCGACAAGTCACTGTACCGGCTAGTCACCATCAGCCAGGACAAGAACAGCACTTGCGTGTTTGACTACTATGCGCGGCTGGCACTGGGTTCGCATCTGTACCCGGGATCGTCGCTGCACGCCAACCTAGCCAATGAGGCCTTCGGCACTGCCGGTATCGGCGCCCGTGACGTGTCCATTCCGGTAAAAGAAATCCTGCCGCAAGAACTGCGCAAGGATATGACTGCCAGTCAGGACACCGACTACAGCTGGAACATCACCAAACAGGCCAACCCGACCGATGTCTCGTTCGGCAACGTCTGCGCGGAAGGTTTTGATGACCAGCTACCGGTGGAAATCACCATCCAGTGGACGCGCTCGGCCGCCATCAACGGCATGATCACCGTCACTACCAACGTCTACGCCAAGAACCCGGCATCGCGCACCATCACCGTCAGTGTCTCCGACAAGATCTATAAGGGCCTGACCCCAACCACCCAGGTCGGCAGTACCGCGAACTCGGGCGAGGTTGATGTGGCCGCCAAGACCGAAGTACTGGTGCTCACCAACCAGCAGACTCTGCCAGCCAGTGATGGCGATCAGGGTGCCTTCAACGATGTGGCCACTGCGACCTACATCGACAAGGCGACCGGTATAGCGGTACCGGGTAACACCACCGCCACCGCCAGTGCCGCCATCAGCACCGGCACCACCACCAACGCCACCGCGGTCATCACCGACACCGAGTCGATCACTGGCAATTTCCTGCAGTTCTCGGTCGATAGCCTGGGCGGCAGCGTCGCCGGCAGCTTCAATCCGGCTTATGTACTGGGTACCAAAACTGTCGGTCCGGTTAACTGGACATCCGGCGAACAAAGCAGCAGCGGTTCGGTTGTATTCATGAAGACCATTCACCTGAATGGCCAGAAAATCACTTCCGGCACCCTGACTGACACTGCGACACTGACACCGAAAGATGGCAGCCCGCAGGTTTCCGGCCCAGTCAATGTGGCCATCGTGTCGAGTTCGGCTGCAGAGCTGAAGATCGACAAGAGCATCGACGCGGAATCGATGTCGTTCCTGGCTGCGGGTGAGAAATACGTGATCCGCTTCACCATTACCCGCCTGGGTGATGCGACCTACCAGGACAGCAAAGAGCTGACCTTCAACTACGGCGATAGTGGTGCCACCAAATCGGTCTCCCTGACCGGACTGGTACCGGATACCTATCAAGTGGTTGAGGAAACCGTGTTCGTCAATGCGGCCAACGTTGAAGCGATCGGCGTGCTTGCCGATGCGACCAGCAACTCGCGCAGTGTCGACCTGACTGTCACCGACAGCACACCGATCTGCCTGGGCACTGCCGTGTTCGCCAACAAGCGGGCATTTGGTCCGGCCACCGCAGAAGTGCAGAAAGTCACTGATCCGGTGCTGCAATCCGGTGATGCCGACTTCAAGTGGAGCTTTACCCTGACTGGCCCTGGTGCCGGGACGGGCGTCCTCGCCGAGGCTGATGCCGGTGGTGGTGCAGTAGCGTTCGAAGCAGGCGGCCAGCCGTTCTCGCTTTCCGAAGGTGTCTACACCGTGACCGAAACGCTGAAGAGTGGCTGGGACTTGAACAGTGTCAACGCTGACCCTGCTGCCACAACCTGCTCCTTTACCGTCAATTACCCAGCCGATGCCGGCAAAGTGTTCTCCTGCCTGTTCAAGAACACCAAGCGGGCCGAGGTGCAGGTAATCAAGACCTTCAACGGCGCACCCATCACTGGTAGTGAAGTGTTCACCTTCAGTCTGCGTACCGGCGCATCGGCCGCAGCTGACGGCACCATCCTGCAAACCCTGCAGGCCAATGCCGGCAACGGTGGCACCATTACCTTTGACAAGGTGGTTCCTGGCAACTACCAGCTGTGCGAACAGGGTATCCTGGCTGGCTGGACAACTTCTCTGTCCTCCATGGCAGGCGCCTTCTCGCCACCCAATGGCGGTGACAACAGCACTACTTGCGTCGGCTTTAGCGCCGCTGCCGGTCAGTCTGTAAGCTTCACCATCGACAACGTACCACCGCCGGGAGGCCAGGCCCACACCATCGGCTACTGGAAAAACTGGGCTTCCTGCAAACAAAGTGGCGGCAAGCAAGCGCCTGTTCTCGACCAAACCATGGCCCTGGCTGAGCCTACCGGTATCCAGGTAAACAGCTTCTACCTGCACGGTAGCGTGGCCACCCCTGACGTGGCACCGGATTGCAGCAAGGTCGTCAACTTGCTCAACAAGTCCACCTTTAGCGGTACCAAGAAAGCCAGCGACCCGCTGTTCAACATGGCGGCACAACTGGTAGCGGCTGAACTGAACTACGCTGCAGGGGCAACAACCTGCGCCAAAGTCAGCGAGGCTATCGTGGCAGCCAATGCGCTGCTGACCAAGTACCAGTTCACTGGTTACGGCTACACCGGCAAGGTCAGCGCCACTGACGCCAGCCTGGCCCGTAGCCTGGCGACTCGACTGGACAACTACAACAACAACCTGCCAAGCGCCTGCCTGTAAACCAGACTGGCGTATCAAAAAAAGCCCGGCGCAAGCCGGGCTTTTTGTTGGCGATGAGACGGTGCCGCCTTATCTGGCAACCTGTACCGACACCACCGCGCTGGCGCTGGCAGCGCCGTCGCTAATGCTGTAGCTGAAGCTGTCGCTGCCCTTGAACTTGCCGTTCGGGGTATAGGTGATGCTGCCGTCGCTATTGAGCACAGCCTTGCCACGCGCCGGCACGCCCACGGTCTTCACCTGCAGCGGCTTGCCTTCCGGATCGTAGTCATTGCCCAGCACCACCATCCTGACGGCAGTGCCGACCCTGGTCGCGCCGCTGTCATTGACCGCCACCGGCGGCTTGTTGCTGGTGCTGGTCGTGCTGCTGGCCACCACATACGTGGCGCTGGCCGTGGCACGGTAGCTCGTGCTGCCAACGTTGGCCGCAACGACGCTGAAGCCGTAGGAACCGGCGGCCGCGGTCGTTGCCGACGTCACACTCAGGGTGGTACTGGTGCTGGCACCCGGCGCCAGGGTCAGCGTCGACAGCGGCAGGCTGCTCCAGCCAGCCGGCACCGTGGCCGCCAGGCTGAACTGCGCGCTGCTGCAGGCGCTGGAATCGGTATTGGTCACGCTCAGGCTGAAGCTTGCCGCCGAGCCGGCAGCCAGCGACGGGCTTTGTCCCGGCGTCAACACCACACTCGGGTTGCCACGGGTGCACACCGGCTGCACCGGGGTTTGCCCACCGGTCGCCACACTCACCGTGGCACCGCTGCTGCTTGCCGACAGCAGCGAAATGCTCACCCCGCTACCGCTATCGGTAAAGGTCTTGCCCACCGCCAGCGGCGAATCGCTGATGTCATCGGTGGCCGAGCTGTTCGGCGTCAGGTCCAGCAGGTCGCTGGTGTCTCCGCTGTTGTCGGTACCGGTGCGCACCAGCACGCCATTGACCGCCTGCGGGAAGCGCGAGATGTCGCTGTCGAAGCCCAGCGGCTGGCGGAATTCGACGTAGTACCAGCTCTTCTGCCCGGTCGTGGCATCCACGCCCTTCAGCACCTTCACGGCCTTGATGCCATTACCGGCGGCCGCGTACGGCGTCAGCGTAACGGTGGTGCTACCGCTTTCCACGGTGGCGATGGCGGGCGACAGGTTGTAATTCAGCCAGCCCAGGCGCTCTTTCTGGAACGCGTTGTAGTGCACGCCGCCGTTGCCCATGGTGTCGAAGGCATCGCCGTACTCGCTGCGGCTGCAGCTGCTACCCAGCGTGGTCGCGCCGCAATCCAGCGAGTGCGAGTGCCACAGGCCGAAGTTATGCCCCATCTCGTGCGTCACCACCCCGCGATACAGCGCGCCGTTTAGCCACGACGACGACGGCGAACCGCCGACGGTGCCCATGCCGGACCAGGTGCAGGCAGTGTTTTTCGGCATCACGTAGATGCGGCGCGGGTACTGGGTCAGGTCGATGCCGGCGTTCTTGGCGGCCTGGTTGGCGTAGGCCGCCACGTTGTCCGGGCTGCAGGTCTGGTTGATCGGCAGCGTCAGCCAGCCGAAGACATTGCCGTTCAGCCATGTCTGCTGCGACGAGTTTTCCTTGATGAAATCGCTGCTGCTGCCAAACACGGTGGTGTTGGCCTGGCTCGCGGTATACGGCTGCGTCTGGTTGTCCTGGAAGTTGACCAGCAGCACCGCGGTTTTCTGCTCGCCAAAGGTATTCGGCGCGGCCAGTGCCAGCACCTGGTAGCTGGTGCTGCCGGTGCTGTCCAGCGCCAGCACATTGTTGCTGAGCGAACCCTTCACCCGCACCTTGGTGCCGCTCGGCTGGCGCGGGCCCTTGCCCTTGAACTTCAGCTCGACACGGCCCTCTTCCGTTTTCAGGTAGTAGCGGTTGCCGGTGGTCTTGTCGAAGTAGTGAACGTGGATCACTTCCAGCTCGCCCTCGCGCTCCACTGCAGCCGCTGCCGTCGCGGTGCCCTGGTTCTGCGGCAGGGCCTTGCTGCTCTGGGCCATGCCGGGGGCGGCAAACAGGGTCAAGACAAGTGACAACATGGTGCCGGTGCGGGCCATCAGGCGCGGCCAACCTGGCGCTGCTGCAATAGACATAATTTCCTTTCGTGTAACCCGGGCTGCCGGCCGGCGGCGCTCAGCGCCCTGCCCGATCCGGCAACACCCTTTTCCTGTGTGGCGGCAGCAGCCGGAAGCGGCACCATATCGTGTCCGCTCCCGGCCGCAGGCAACACGCCACAACCAAGCCTTGCTTCGTATCCGCCGATAGGTCCGGCGTGCTGTCTCGATGGCACCAGCCACCCGCACAACAGGACGCGCCCCCTTTTTGGCATCCCGTCGGCAAGCGCTGGTGCCGGCCACTCGTCTTGCTGACACTTGTTGTTTTACTTGCAACAGCTACTTTTAAAATCAATAGCCGAAGGATGTCAGATACAAACAGTCAAGTCAGTTCACATAGTCTGGCCACAAGGCTGACACCGTGATTCCACGTCTGAACCTATCGGATGACGTCGCTACTATACATAGTTGCTGAGGAGTTACCGCCCCGTTTTTCGGCCGATTCAAAAAATAGCACGCAAGATATATGTCTTTGTTTTAATTAGACAAACATCATTTCATCAATCAGATAAATGATAGCTTTACCGGCAATATCTTTGGAAATTTTGCAACGGGTCATTCCACTCATCTTTATCCCGTTCGAACGGCTGGTTGCGCTGAAAACCGGGCGCAAAAGACCCGCCAACGCGGCGCCAAAGCACCGCGCTAGCGTTGGCCGCCGGCACGGCAAAAAGCCGCACCGGTAGCAGCACAAACAGCGCAACAGGAGGATGAAAACGGAGAATGAACCAAGATGTAGCCAGCACTGCCAGCACGCGACAGGGTCATCGCGCAAGGCGCACCACGAGATAAGCAGCAAGCGCAGCAACCGTGCCAGCAGCAAGCGCGCCGCTGGCGGAATGGCAGCGAAACATCGGCACCGGCGGCAAAGCGGCCGTAATTTAACGATCTGCCACCTTTTGCACGCTTTCGCCGCCGGCAACCGCGCGTAAAGCCCGATGGCGCGGTCATTACCAATCGGCGCGCCGCAATGCAAAAAGCAATAACAGCATTAAAATCAATAAGCTGCCATTTCAAACATGCCAAAAGCGCATATTTTTTTAAAAACAGGCTTGACTTGCTCAAAACCAGACGTTAAAGTGCACGCCAATTCGTGATGCAGCACTGTGACACGAAGCCAGTGGGGGTATAGCTCAGCTGGGAGAGCGCTTGCATGGCATGCAAGAGGTCAGCGGTTCGATCCCGCTTATCTCCACCACTTCAGTCCCTATAGTTTAGCGGTTAGAACACTGCCCTTTCACGGCGGCGGCCGGGGTTCGATTCCCCGTGGGGACGCCAGAACATGAAAAGCCCGTTACTTCGGTAACGGGCTTTTTGCATTGGCGGCCAACGTTGGCCGCAGCCTGCCGCGAGCGCGCCGGATCAGGCACCACACCGCAAAAACGGCATCGGCGGTGGCGATGGTTTGCCCGCCATTTTGCCGGCAGCGTACAATACGCCCTTTCTCGTTTTCGCTGGCCATCCGACATGATCCGCACTCGCTTTGCCCCCAGCCCGACCGGCTTCCTGCACATCGGCGGCGTCCGCACCGCGCTGTTCTCCTGGGCGTTTGCCCGCAAAAACGGCGGCACCTTCGTGCTGCGCATCGAAGACACCGATCTGGAGCGCTCGACGCCGGAATCGGTCAAGGCCATCCTCGACGGCATGCACTGGGTCGGCCTCGACTACGACGAAGGCCCGTTCTACCAGACGCAGCGCTTTGACCGTTACAAGGAAGTGATCCAGCAACTGGTCGCCGCCGGCCACGCCTACCCGTGCTACTGCAGCAAGGAAGAGCTGGAAGCGCTGCGCGCGCAGCAGGAAGCCAACGGCGAGAAGCCGCGCTACGACCGCCGCTGGCGCCCGGAAGCCGGCAAGACCCTGCCGCCGCCGCCGGCCGGCGTGCAGCCGGTGATCCGCTTCAAGAACCCGCTGGACGGCGTGGTGGCGTGGGATGACGCGGTCAAGGGCCGTATCGAGTTCGCCAACACCGAGCTGGACGACCTGATCATCGCCCGCCCGGACGGCAGCCCGACCTACAACTTCTGCGTGGTGGTCGACGACTGGGACATGAACATCACCCACGTGATCCGCGGCGACGACCACGTGAACAACACCCCGCGCCAGATCAACATCCTCAAGGCGCTGAACGCGCCGCTGCCGGTGTACGGCCACCTGCCGATGATCCTCAACGAGGACGGCCAGAAGATGTCCAAGCGCCGCGACGCGGTTAGCGTGGTGGATTACGCCGACAAGGGCATCCTGCCGGAAGCACTGCTGAACTACCTGGCGCGCCTGGGCTGGGGCCACGGCGACGACGAGCTGTTCGACATGACGCAGTTCGTGGAGTGGTTCACGCTGGAAGCGGTCAGCGGCTCGCCGAGCCGTTTCAACCACGAGAAATTCCTGTGGCTGAACGCGCAGTACATCAAGGCCGCCGACAACGCGCGCCTGGCCGAGCTGATCGCCGGCCGCCTGGCTGCGGCCAACGTTGACACCAGCAACGGCCCGGCGCTGTCGGACGTGATCGCACTGGTGAAGGAACGCGTGCAGGACCTCAACGCGCTGGCGCTGGAAGTGGACTACTTCTACGCCAAGCGCGAGCCTGCCGCCGCCGACGTGGAAAAACACCTGTCCGCCGACAGCCACGCGCGCATGCTGCGCTTTGCCGAGCGCCTGGCCGCGCTGGACAGCTGGACCGCCGAGAGCATCCACGAGCTGTTCAAGCCGTTCTGCGCCGACGAGGGCATCAAGATGGGCCAGCTGGGCATGCCGCTGCGCGTGCTGGTGTGCGGCACCGCGCAGACGCCGTCGGTCGACGCGGTGCTGGCGCTGATCGGCAAGGACGAGGTATTGCGCCGCATGCGCGGCTAAGCCCGCAAAGCCGTAGCATGCCGCCTGACACGCAGCGCTACGGCTTGCTGCATGTAAACAGCCCCTGCCGCTTATCCCGGCAGGGGCTGTCATTTTGTCGGCGGGAGCGCAGCCATGCCGCCCGACTGCACTCAGGAGGCGATGCCGGTCACCTGGGCCAGCACGCGCGCCACCTCTTCTCGCATCACAGGCGCCTTGCCATTGAAACGCCCGCCTGGTGCCGCAAGCAACCCTTCGCCCACCACCAGCTCAGCAGCCTCATCGTAGCCCTTACCCAGTTGGGCAGCATCAAGCAATGTGGCACGTTGCGCCAGCGAACGCTGCTGGAAAACCTCCGCCAGCCGTTTTACCGCCAGCGCAAACTCTTCACGGGTCACCTCCTGCCGCGGCCAGAAGCGGTCATAACCGCTCATCCAGCCATTGCTCACCACGATCTCAATCTGTTCGCGCAAAGGGTGATCGCCAGCAACATCCGACAGCAACGGCTTTTCCGCCGCCTTCAGCTCGCCGTTGAGCGTCATCTGCAGCGCATTGGCAAGCTCGGCGCGGGTAATGGCACGCTGCGGCTCGAAACGACGCTGAGCATCGGTCGTCATCAGGCCGCGGAACACGACCGCGGCAATCGCCTGCTGCTGCTTGCTGCGACCAATATCGACAGGCAATGTGCGCGACGGGTGACCCAGCATCGCATCCACCGGCTCGATATCCATGCGCACATCGCGCACCGTGTAATTGGTCAGCGAATCGACAAAACGGCTCCAAGCCGCAAAGGACTCGCCCTTGCTGAAGTTGACGCGATAGCCATAGTGGTAGCCGTTGGCCGGGTTGTAGCGTGTCAGCAAACCTTGCTGCTGCCTGGCCTTGTTGTCGGCCAAACCATAGATCACGGCGCGGCCGACACTGTTGACGGCAGACAGGTCCGGGATCAGCGCATTGCCGTTCAGGTACTCGTCACCGGCCTTGATCGCTACTTTGCCCGGATCAGGGACAATGACATCACGTGCGGGGTCGTAACGGTCACCACTGCCCAGCATCGCCAGCCGGACATTACGGATTTCGCTGCCATAGACGCCAAAGCTGTTGCTGGCCGACGAGACATCCATCACCGTGACATAGCCCTCGCCCAGCACCTCAACGCTGCCATCTGGCTTGACCCACATCGCCGTATTGGTATCCAGACCATAACCCCGCTTCAGGTTGCGACTGGTGAGATAGCTGGCCATGCGCAGCGCACGGCCGGAGGTGGTCTCCTCCAGCTTGTCCAGGTGCTGATCAATCACACCATCAAACAGGCCGCTTCCCTTCAGCACCGCCGTGCCACGCATATTGCCACGCGCAGCCACACCGAAATCCAGCGTATCCATAACTACACCATAGGCTGTTGGCATCCACACACCCTGAATGCTGGCACCGGCACTGCTACCGCCAACAACCCCTCCCCGCTCTTTCAGTGCACGAATCGCCTGAAAGGCCAGCGATGGCGAGCCATCCCCGTTGTACAGGGCACGAGCAATCCGGGCCTGATCGCCGCCAACGAACCACACGGCACTGGCCAGGGTCAGCGGCTTGACCGTGTCGGGATCGTTCATGGTGTCCTGATAGTTTTTGCGATCAATATTGACGATGCTGATATTGGCCTCCGGCACCCCCAGCGCGATCAGCTCGCCACGAAAACGCTTGCTCGAACTCTGGCTGCCACTGGCAGTGGGCATGATGGCAATACGGGCATTGCTCACACCGCCGGCCAGTTCGATGAATTTTTGGTACACAGGCTGGTTACTTGCGCGCAGCATGCCCCCGACGGCCAGCAGATGCCCCTCTGCCTGCGCCGGCGCCAGCGGCCAAGCCAGTGCCAGCGCAGCCAGCAGGCCGCCCATCTTGATAGTGTGCTGTTTCATCATTTCTCCTGAGCTGCCACCCGCCCCGGCTGAGGACCGGGCAACAGCCTGCCACGACCGACGCACACGCAGTACGTCTGCCGGATGCAGCAGCAGGCAGCAACACGGATCAGGGCCAGGCGGGATGAACGAAGCTCCTGTTTCTCTTGTTGATAAAAGTGCTTTGTGGCTGCGGACAAGCCGCGGCTTTTTGTTTGCCCGCCGGATCTAGCCGGACGGTGCAGTCACGCCCACTGCCCTTTACAGCAGGCGCATTCGCTCAACCGCGTTTCGGCGGTTGGGCAGAATCATTCCAGTACAGGTATTGCAGCATGCTTTCCGACAGCTCGGCACTGAGACGCACCGCCTCCTTGTTCTGCACCATCACCGCGGACACCAGCGACTCGATCAGGGCCAGTGCGGCAGTACCTGACGCGGCCAGTACGGGATGGTCGGCAACCGCATACAGCACGTGCGAACTCAGCGCCGCCAGCGGCGAGGCCGGCGAGTCGGTGATCACCAGCAGCGTCGCTCCGCGATCGACGGCAAAACGCGCCAGCTGCACCGTATCCCGGGAATAGCGCGGCAAGCTGATCGCCAGCAGCACATCCTCTGGCCGGATTGTCGCCAAGCGATAAGCGGCATTTTCATTGCCGCCTTCCAGGCTGATCGCCTGGGCATCACAAAAAGGCGCCAGGTTGGCCGCCGCCAGTCCGGCAAGATAGGCACTATTGCCAAAGCCAAGACAGAACACCCGCCGCGCCGCGGCGAGCAGCGCCACCGCCAGCTCAAACTGCAAGGCGCCACTGCGATCGGCAGTAAATGCCAGATTGGATGCTGTTGCAGACAGCAGCGAAGACAAGGAAACCCTGTCATCCGCCTGCATGCCGATCTGTTGACGCAGTTTGCTTACCGGCGACACGGCTTCTTGCAAAGCCGCGGTCAACTCCGCCTTGAGACCGCCAAACCCCTGATAACCGAGGCTATTGGCCAGCCGGTTGACCGCTGCCGCAGAAACACCGGTTGCCTGCGCCAGCTCCTCAATGGAATGCGTCGCCGCCAGCAGCGGGTGGCGCAGCAAGAAATCCGCAACCTTGCGCAAGGCCGGAGACAGAGACGACAACGCCTGTTGCAGCGTCTGCATTAAGGGGGAGTCATGCAGTGTAGGTTCAATCATTGAATATTTATTTTCATAATTTGATTTAATGAAAATAATCACATCAATCCGAGATCATAACAACGATTATCGATCGCGCGCCGGAGAGGCAAGCGGCCAACGTCGCAAATTAGTGACACTCGCCAGCAGGCAATACGGCAAGGCCAATAGCAAGCCAGCCGCACACGCATTCCCTGCAGGCAAAAAAAATGGCGGATCGCAGGATCCGCCGAGCAGCCTTGAATGCCAGGAGTGTTTCAAGGAAAACCGCCGTACCGGCTGCTGTCTTGCAGGCCGGTACGGATAAAACGCTTACTTCCAGTTGGCCGGGAACTTGTAGCCGGCGTACTTCTGTTTCGCCCAGGCGCGGAACGCCGGCGAGTTGTAGGCGGCGATCACGTCCTTGGCCCATGGCTTGGCGGCGTCAGCCGCGCGCACCACGCCCCAGTTGACGTAGGCGTAGCTCTTTTCCTGATACACGGCTTCGGTCAGCTTGATGCCGGAGCTGACGGCGTAGTTGCCGTTCACCACCGCGAAGTCAACATCGGCGCGCGAGCGCGGCAGTTGTGCGGCTTCCAGCGGTACGATCTTGATCTTCTTGACGTTGACTTCGATGTCCTTTTCCGACGCGGTCAGCGGGTTGATGCCCTTCTTCAGCTTGACCCAGCCCAGGTCGTTCAGCATCACCAGCGCACGGGCGAAGTTGGACGGATCGTTCGGTGCCGCCAGGGTGCTGCCGACTTTCACATCCTTCAGCGATTTCAGCTTGCCGCTGTAGATGCCCAGCGGTGCGGTCGGCACCTGGAACACTTCTTTCAGCTGCAGCTTGTTTTCACGGGCGAAGTTGTCGAGGTAAGGCTTGTGCTGGAACACGTTGACGTCCAGCGAGCCTTCCTGCAGTGCCAGGTTCGGGCGCACGTAGTCGGTGAATTCCACCAGCTTCACGCTGTAGCCCTGCTTTTCCAGCAGCGGCTTGATCTGCTGCTTCACCTGGTCGCCGAAGTCGCCAACGGTGGTGCCGATGGTGATTTCCTTTTTCGCCGGGTCGGCAGCGTAAACGTTGGCCGCAGCGGTCAGGCCGATGGCGGCAACAGCGATGGATTTCAGTACGAGTCTGCGCATGGTGTTCTCCTTGTGAGAGTCTTTGTCCAATGGCGTGGCGTCTGCGTGAACGCCCGCCGCTTTAAATTGAGTGCTTAACGCTTGTCGAGGCGGGCCGCCAGATGGTTGCCGGCAAACTGGATGATCTGCACGATCACCACCAGCAGCAGCACCATCGCCACCATCACTTCGGTCTGGAAGCGGTAGTAGCCGTAACGGATGGCCAGGTCACCGATGCCGCCGCCGCCAACCACGCCGGCCACCGCCGAGTAGCTGAGGAAGCTGATGGTGAGAATGGTCAGGCTGGAGATCAGGCCGGCGCGAGCCTCGCCCAGCAACACTTTCCAGATGATCTGCGCCGGGCTGGCGCCCATCGCCTCGGCCGCCTCGATCACGCCGCGCGGGATCTCGCGCAGCGTCTGCTCCACCAGCCGCGCAAAGTACGGGATCGCGGCAAACGACAGCGGCACCGCGGCGGCAATCGGGCCGATGGTGGAGCCGACCAGCAGCCGCGTCAGCGGCACCAGCGACACCATCAGGATAATGAACGGGAAGGAGCGCACCAGGTTGACGAACCAGCCGACCACGCCGTTGACGGCACGGTTGGCGAACAGCTGTCCCGGCTGCGTCAGGTACAGCAGGATGCCGAGCGGGCCGCCGACCACGATGGCGACGGAGAGGCCGATGGCCAGCATCAGCCCGGTTTCCGCGCTGGCCTGCCAGATTTCCGGTGCCAGATCGGACAGATTGGCCAGTGCCTGGGCAAGAGTCAGTTGTTCGTCCATTTATGCGACCTCCAGCAGCGATTTGGCCAGCGCCGAACGCGCCGCGACCTGTTTGTCGGTGACTTCCAGCAGCTCGACCACTTCACCGGCATCGAGCAAGGCGGCGCGGTGGCAGATGGAGCGGATGACGTGCATTTCGTGGGTGACGATCACCACGGTAACGCCGAAACGGGCGTTGATGTCCTGCAGGCAATCGAGGATGGACTGCGTGGTTTTCGGGTCCAGCGCCGAGGTCGGTTCGTCGGCCAGGATCACGTGCGGCCGCGGCGCCAGTGCGCGGGCGATGCCGACGCGCTGCTTCTGGCCGCCGGACAGCTGCGCCGGGTAGTGGCCGGCACGGTCGGCGAGGCCGACGATATCGAGGCACTCGGCGACGCGGGCATCGATGTCGGCGCGGCTCCAGCCGGCGATCTCCAGCGGAAAGGCAATGTTGGCCGCCACGGTGCGGTTGGCCATCAGGTTGAACTGCTGGAAGACCATGCCGATATTCTGGCGCGCGCGGCGCAGCTCGGCGGCGGACAGGCCGGTCAGGTCACGGCCGTCGACATTGACGCTGCCGTGGTCGGGGCGTTCCAGCAGGTTGATCAGTCGCAGCAGCGTGGATTTGCCGGCGCCGGAAAACCCGATCAGGCCGAAAATCTCGCCCGCCTTGATATGGAGGGTGGTGTCGCGCACGGCGTCAAACCAGCCGCCTTCAGGGCGACGGAAGCGCTTGTGTACGTTTTTGAGGTGAATCATCCTGGACTCCGAAGCAATAAAGCCCGCCGGGTTTGCGCTGGCGGGCTTTATCACGTGGAATCTTCGGTATCGAAAATTGGGAGAATCGTTTGATAAAACAATCCCCACGCTTTAGCTGTTTTACGCCCGCAAGCTGTGTTCAAATCGGCGTTAATCAAGTTGTTGTACACAATTGAACAATATACATTCGTTTGTGTCAATCGCTGCGATGCACCATATTACCCTTATGTCGCAAAATTGCAAACATTAGTTTTAATATAACTTTCAGCAATTTAAATATTGTATCCAGTGCCAAACACTGGCAGCGCCCGCCGGCACGCGATCACGCTGCCATCTGTCCTTATCGCGCGCTAAAACAGGCGCTTAGCTGGCCCAGCTCACCATAGCGCAGGGTCACCTCGCTGTCCGGCGCCAGCGACAGCACCCCGGCATAGGAACCGGTGATCACCACCTGCCCCGGCAGGATCGCCTCGCCGCGCGCGGCGAGGAAGCCCTGCAGCCAGTACAGCGGCGCCAGCGGATCGCCGACCGGGTGCACGCCGGCCAGTGTTTCCTCGCGCTCGCCCTGATTCAGCACCAGCGGCAATACCTTGGCCGCAAAGGCGGCGTCACGATCGACCTGCGGCCCCAGCAGCAACCCCTGGTTGACCAGACCGTCGGCCAGCGACTGCAGGAACGGCGGCTTCGGCAGCGGCAGGTAGCGGCTGTCAATCAGCTCCAGCGCCAGATGCACGCGGGTGATGGCAGCGCGGATCTCGGCTTCGGTGTAAGGCTCGGCGCGCAGCGGCAGGCCGCCGTCGAAGACGAAGGCCAGCTCCGGCTCGACGCGCACCGCGCCGTCGCGCAGCCACACCGGACACGGCGCGGCGGTGTGGCTGCTGTGAATGCTGGTCGCGTAGATCGGCGCGGCGACGATCTTGTCCTTGTCCGGCAGGCCGCACTTCCAGCCGCCGATGGCGTCGTTCAGCAGGCCGGAGACAGCCTGCTGGATCGCCAGCGCGTCGGCCGGCGTCTGCGGGGCCTGGGCGTCGGCCAGCAGCGGCCCTTGTGCACCGCTGAGGCGGCGGGCCGCGAGGGTGATGGCGGCGGCACGGATATCGGATGGGGTCATGAGGATGGCAACACGGTAGACAAAGCGCCGTTGTACCTGTCCGCGCGCGCGGCGGCAAGCCCGCCGCCGCATGGCCCGGCTTCAGCCGCGATAGCGCACGCAGTTGCGGCCGGCGGCCTTGGCCTGGTACAGCGCGGAGTCGGCCTCGCGCAGCAGCGCCTCCTCGTCGCTGCCGTGCGCCGGATAGCTGGCGATGCCGGCAGAGAAGTGCAGCCCCTGCAGTGCGTTGCTGTCGCCGGCCACGCGGCAGCCGGCGTAGGCCTGCTGCAGCTCGGCGACGCAGGCGGCGGCGCCGACGATGTCGCAGCCGGGCAGCACCAGGCAGAACTCCTCGCCGCCGTAGCGCACCGCGAAATCGGCGGCGCGCAGGCGGCCGGCAAACAGCGTCGCCAGCGCCTTCAGTACCGCGTCCCCCATCGCGTGGCCGTACTGGTCGTTGACCGCCTTGAAGTGGTCGAGGTCGATCAGCACCAGGCACAGCGACTGCCCGAGATGGCTGGCGTGCTGCAGTTCGACCGGCAGCCGTTCGTGCAGGTAGCGGCGGTTGTAGAGCCCGGTCAGCGGATCGCGTCGCGCCTGTTCCTGCAGCTGTTGCTGCAGCTGCTCCACCTCGGCCATGCGCACCGCCAGCTCGCGGTTCAGCGTCTGCAGCGCCTGGTGCGCGTGTTCCGCCTCCTGCTGCCGCTGCAGTGCCCAGTCGCGCTCGAAGGCCACGCTTTGCGCCGCCTGCTGCAGCTGCAGCGTGCGCTGGCGGAAGAAGCGGTAGCCGAGAAACACCAGCGCCAGCAACAGCACCGACAGCACCCAGTACACCGCCATCGCCGAATCGCGATACAGCATCGCGCGCTGCTGCCACGCCTGCGCGCTGTCGCCGACCTGCGCGGCCACGCTGCGGTCCGCCAGCCAGAACGACAGCCACAGGAAGCCCAGCACGCCACACAGCGCGAACACCGCCACCAGCCCCACCCAGCGCTGCGCCGGTACCGCCGCGGCGCGCTGCGGCCAACGTTGTTCGCGCCAGCGCAGCACCGCCGGCGTGCCCAGCAGCAGCAACGGGCCGCAGGTCAGTACCGTCTGCAGGAAATTGCCCGACCACCAGCCCTGCCACACCGCGAAGGCGCCCATCGCCGACAGCTTGTTGCTGTAACTCCAGATGAAGGAACCGGTGGCGCTGGACACGGCGGAGATGAAGCAGATGGTGACGAAGAACAGCATGGCCGGCAGCGACGACGGCACATAGCGCACCTTGACGTGGCGGTACACCAGCGACATCACCAGCAGCCCCAGCGGATTGGAACAGGCAAACAGCAAGGCCCAGCCCGGCGGCAGCCCGGACAGGTAGGCGACCAGCAAGGTGGAGAGATAGGCGAGGCTGGCGCCCCAGGCGTAGCCGAACCACAACACCCACAAGGTGGCGATGGTCAGCGGCGGGTAGATGCTGATCACGAAATCCAGCTCGCCAAAGTGGACGCTGTAGCCATACCAGCCGCCATACAGCTGTACCACGCCCAGCCACAGGCAGGCCGCCAGCGACAGCAACCAGGCCAGCAGCAGCTGCCAGCGCGCCGGCGAGCGCTGCAGCAGCACCGCCAGCGGCAACGCGTGGTCGCTGGCGACCAGCGGATCGGCCGGCGTGGCAAGGTTGGCCGCAACAGGGGAAGCGTGCATGGCATGGCCGCTATCTGGATAAAGTAAACAGCAGCATAAGAGCATGCCAGCAACGTTTCAAGGGCTGTTGCTGCAGCTGGCACGGCACGCGAACGGGGCATGACGCACCACCATGACACATGATTTACGGCGCCGCCGATGCCTGCATCATTGCGGTGCAAGCTGCCGTGGCGTAGTGCCCGTTTCGATAGGGCAAACACTGGCACGCGGCTTGCTGAACTGCTGCTGACGATGAACAGCAGGAGACCGCGCCATGCATGCACTGACCTTGCCCGAAGCGCACCACTATGACGAAATGCTGCTCGCCAGCGGTGGTATCCGCCCGCACTACCGCGACTTTGCCCACTGGCTGCACTCGCAGTCACCGCAGACGCTGGCGCGCAAGCGCGCCGAAGCCGACCTGATGTTCCACCGCGTCGGCATCACCTTCGCCGTGTACGGCGACGATTCCGGCGCCGAGCGGCTGATCCCGTTCGACACCGTGCCGCGCATCATCCCCGCCAGCGACTGGCAGACACTGGAAGCCGGCATGCGCCAGCGTGTCACCGCGCTGAACGCCTTCCTGCACGACATCTACCACGAACAGCACATCGTGAAAGCCGGCATCATTCCCGCCGAGCAGGTGTTCTCCAACAGCCAGTACCAGCCGGCGATGCAGGGGCTGGACCTGCCGCACCGCATCTACGCGCACATCACCGGCGTGGACGTGATCCGCCACAACGATGGCAACTTCTACGTGCTGGAAGACAATCTGCGCGTGCCCTCCGGCGTATCCTACATGCTGGAAAACCGCAAGATGATGATGCGGCTGTTCCCCGAGCTGTTCGCCAGCCACGCGGTGGCACCGGTGCAGCACTACCCCACCCTGCTGCTCAACACCCTGCGCCACGCCAGCCTGGCGGAAAACCCGACCGTGGTGGTGCTCACCCCCGGCCACCACAACAGCGCCTATTTCGAGCATGCCTTCCTCGCGCAGCAGATGGGCGTGGAGCTGGTGGAAGGCCAGGACCTGTTCGTGAAACACAACCGCGTGTACATGCGCACCACCGCCGGCCACAAGCAGGTGGACGTGATCTACCGCCGCATCGACGATGCCTTCCTCGACCCGCTGGCCTTCCGTGCCGACAGCATGCTGGGCGTGCCCGGGCTGCTATCGGTGTACCGCAGCGGCGGCGTGATCCTGGCCAATGCCATCGGCACCGGCGTGGCCGACGACAAATCGATATACCCCTATGTGCCGGACATGATCCGCTTCTACCTGAGCGAGGAGCCGCTGCTGCAGAACGTGCCGACCTGGATGTGCCGCCGCCCGGCCGAGCTGGACCACGTGCTGAACAACCTGGCCGAGCTGGTGGTGAAGGAAGTCCACGGCGCCGGCGGTTACGGCATGCTGATCGGCCCGGCCGCCAGCGCCGCCGAGATCGACGACTTCCGCCAGCGCATCATCGCCGATCCGGCCAACTACATCGCGCAGCCGACGCTGTGCCTGTCGTCCTGCCCCACCTTCGTGGAAGCCGGGATCGCGCCGCGCCACATCGACCTGCGCCCCTTCGTGCTGTCCGGCCGCGAAATCAGCATGGTGGCCGGCGGGCTGACGCGGGTAGCGCTGAAAGAAGGCTCGCTGGTGGTGAATTCGTCGCAGGGCGGCGGCACCAAGGACACCTGGATACTGGAGGATTGATCATGATGCTGTCGCGCACCGCTTCCCAGCTGTACTGGATGAGCCGTTACATGGAACGCGCCGAGAATCTGGCGCGCCTCTTGGATGTCACCCACAGTCTGTCGATGCTGCCGCAATCGCGCGGTGGCGCCGACATCGCCGCCGCGCTGGCCACCACCGGCGCGCTGGACGCCTGCCGCACGCGCCATCCGGCGCTTGGCGCCGCCGACGTGCTGCACTTCATGACCTTCGATGCGGCCAACCCTGCCAGCATCATCAGCTGCCTGAAATTCGCCCGCGAGAACGCCCACGCGGTGCGCGGCAAGATCACCGGCGAGATGTGGGAGAGCATCAACGCCAGCTGGCTGGAAGCGCGGCAGATGGCGTTCGAGGGCCGCCCGCTGGCCGGTTTCTTCGACTGGGTGAAGGAGCGCTCGCACCTGTTCCGCGGCACCACCTACGGCACCATCCAGCGCAACGACGCGTTTTCCTTCATCCGGCTGGGCACCTTTCTGGAGCGCGCCGACAACACCGCGCGGCTGATCGACGTGAAATCGCACCTGATCGGCCACGAGCTGGACGACAGCGCCGCCGACTTCTACCTGTGGGGCGCGCTGCTGCGTTCGCTGGGCGCCTTCGAGGCCTACCACGAGCTGTACCGCGACACCCTCAGCGCACGGCGCGTGGCCGAGCTGCTGATCCTGCGCCCCGACGTACCGCGCTCGCTGCGCGCCTGCGTGGACGAAATCGCCGAGCTGCTGCCGCGCATCCAGGGCGACACCGGCCATCGCGCCAAAAGGTTGGCCGCCACGCTGCACGCCGAGCTGAGCTACGACCAGATCGACAGCATTCTCGGCGCCGGCCTGCATGCCTATCTGGCGCAATTCCTCAGCCAGATCCATGCGCTGGGCAACGCGGTGCACGGCGCCTATCTGGAGGCGGCATGAGCGAGCTGATCATCCGCGAGGCGACGCCGGACGACGCCGCCGCCATCTGCGCCATCTACAACCCGTACATCGAGTACAGCACCATCTCGTTCGAGGAGCTGCCGGTGAGCGTCGGCGACATGGCCGAGCGCATCGCCGGCACCCAGGCGCAGGGCCTGCCGTGGCTGGTGGCCGAAACCGAGGACGGCGAGCTGTTCGGCTACGCCTATGCCAGCCGCTGGCGCACGCGCCCGGCCTACCGCCACGCGGTGGAGGCCAGCATCTACCTGCGCCAGGCCACCGTCGGCCAGGGCCTGGGCAAGCTGCTGTACCGCGAGCTGCTGCAACGGCTGGCCGCGCAGGGGCTGCGCACCGTGATCGGCGGCGTGGCGCAGCCCAACCCGGCCAGCGACGCGCTGCACCGCACGCTGGGCTTCAAGCAGGTGGCGCACTTCGAACAGGTTGGCCGCAAGTTCGGCCGCTGGCTGGACGTGGCCTACTGGCAACTTTCCTTTTCCGCCTAGCCCCTGCCCGCGATGGCGCCAGCGCCGATCGCGAGCCGGTACTTACCCACAGGAGGCAGCATGCAACTCACCATCGCCCATGAAACCGTGTACCGCTACGACGCGACCGTCAGCCACAGCACCCAGTACCTGCGCCTGACGCCGCCGCAAAACCGCCACCAGCGCATCATCAGCTGGCAGCTGGAGCTGCCGGTGGCGGCCAGCGAAAGCACCGACGCCTACGGCAACATCCTGCACGTGCTCACCCTGGACACGCCGCACAGCGAGATCCGCCTGCGCGCGCACGGCGTGGTGGAAACCTGTGACGACTGCGAAGATGGCGCCGAGGCGCTGCCGGCGGCGGTGTTCCTGCGCGGCAGCGCGCTGACCGAGCCGGACGACGCCATCCGCGCCCTGGCCACAGGCCACGCCGACGCCATTGCGGCCAACCCCGAGAGCGGTCTGACCGCGCTGATGCTGGCGGTGGCCGACGCCATGCCCTACACCAGCGGCGCCACCCAGGCGGAAACCAGCGCCGCGCAGGCCTTGGCGCTGGGCGCCGGCGTGTGCCAGGACCACAGCCACGTGTTCATCGCCGCCTGCCGCAGCCTGGGGCTGCCGGCGCGCTATGTCAGCGGCTACCTGCTGACCGATCGCGACGCCCACGTCGCCAGCCATGCCTGGGCCGAGGTGTACGCCGCCGGGCGCTGGCTGGGCTTCGACATCAGCAACCGCCAGCAGCCGGACCGCCACCACCTGAAGCTGGCGGTGGGGCTGGACTACACCGACGCCAGCCCGGTACGCGGCGTGCGCCGCGGCGGCGGCAGCGAGGCGCTGCAGGCGCACGCGCGGGTAACGGAGGCGGATCAGCAATGACTTACTGTGTCGGCATGGTGCTGGACGAGGGGCTGATCTTCGCTTCCGATTCGCGCACCAATGCGGGGGTGGACCACGTCGCCACCTTCCGCAAGATGAACGTGATCGCGCTGCCGGGCGAGCGGCAGATCGTGCTGCTGAACGCCGGCAACCTGGCCACCACCCAGAGCGTGGTCAGCCTGCTGAAAAGCCGGCTCAGCCACGATGCGGCCAACCTTTACACGGTGACCAGCCTGTACCAAGCGGCGGAGCTGGTGGGCAGCACGGTGCGCGAGGTGATCGCCCGCGATGGCGACGGCCAGACCCAGTCGCAAGGGGTGGACTACGGCTGCAGCTTCCTGGTCGGCGGGCAGATCAGGGGCGAGCCGCCGCGGCTGTTCCAGGTCTATCCGCAGGGCAATTTCATCGAGGCCACGGCGGACACGCCTTACCTGCAGATCGGCGAAGCCAAGTACGGCAAGCCGATCATCGACCGGGTGATCCGCCACGACACGCCGCTGGCGCAGGCGATCAAGTGCACGCTGATCTCGTTCGATTCCACCATCCGCTCCAACCTGTCGGTGGGGCTGCCCATCGACCTGTTGTGGCAGCAGCGCGATGATTTCGACTTCGCGCCGCGCCACCGCGTCACCGAAGACGACCCCTACTTTCTGGCGTTGCGCCAGGGCTGGGGCGAAGGGCTGCGCAGCGTGTTCGGCCAGCTGCCGGACGCGCTGTGGTTCAAGCACGGCGACACCGAGTAAGGCCGCGTCGCCGGCTCAGGACGCCAGCGACAGGCTGGCGAACAGCGGCAGGTGATCGGACAGGTGCGACCAGGGTTGGCCGCGACACACCGCCACCTGGTTGACGTGCAGGCCGCGCACGTAGATGCGGTCCAGCGGCAGCAGCGGCAACCGCGCCGGGAAGGTGCGCGCGTGCTGGCCCTGCTGCTGCACGAACACTTCCTGCAGGCCGCAGCCGCGCCCCAGCCAGCTGTCGGCCTCGCCGCGCCAGTCGTTGAAATCGCCGGCCAGAATCAGCGGCATGCCGGCCGGCACATGCTGCTGGATATAGTGCTGCAGCGTCAGGTACTGGCGGCGGCGGTCACGCGCCAGCAGGTTGAGGTGGGCACAGAGGCAGGCCACCGCTTGCGGCCAACCTTCCGGCTGGATCACGGTGTGCAGGATGCCGCGCCGCTCCAGCCGGTTGACCGAGATGTCGTGATTGGCGGCCAGCTGCTGCGGAAAACGTGACAACACCGCATTGCCGTGGTGGCCGTGGTCGTAGCGCACATTCATGCCATAGCTGGCGGAATGGGTCAGCGCCGCGGCCAGGAAGTCGTGCTGCGGCCAGCCGGCATGGTGCTGCTCGCGCCCGGCATGACGGCCCTGCACCTCCTGCAGGAACAGCACGTCGGCGGACAGCTGCTGCAGTGCGCTGGCGATTTCCTGCATGTGGGAACGGCGGTTGAACGGCGACATCCCCTTGTGCAGGTTGAAGGTCACCACGCTCAGGCGCTTGCTTGGCACGAGGCCTGCTCCTCCAGCCAGGCGGCCACTGCCGCCTGTGCTGCATTGAACTGCTGCCATAGGGCCGGGATCGCCGCCAGCTCGGCGGCACGTCCCGCCTTTTCCAGTGCTTCGGCCGCATCGCCCAGCGCCATGGCGCCGACCATGCGGCTGGCGCCCTTGATACGGTGCGCCGACCAGGCGATCTGCACCGCGTCGCCGGCGGCCACCGCCCGCGCCAGGGCGGCGACGTCCTCGTCGTTGCCCTGCATGAACTCATCCAGAATCGCCTGCTCCACCGACCAGTCACCGGCGCTGTACATCGCCAGCGCCTGACGGTCGACCGCCGCCGCCGGCGTGGCCGCGACTACCGCCGTTGCCAGCGGCGCGGGAGTCAGGGCAACGTCGCCCAGCCACTTGTGCAGCATGTCCTTCAGCGCCGCCAACCCCAGCGGCTTGCTGAGAAAATCGTCCATGCCGGCGGCACGGGTCTTGTCCAGTTCTTCCTTCGCCACGTTAGCGGTGCAGGCGATGATCGGCACCGGCGCGCGGCCCTGGGCCGCCTCCTGGCTGCGGATCGCCTGCGCCAGCGCGTAACCGTCCATCTGCGGCATGTGGCAATCGGTCAGCACCAGCGAGAAGGTCTGCTGCTGCCACAGGCTCAGCGCCATCAGCCCGTCCACCGCCGTCACCACCGGGTAGCCGAGCAGCTCGAACTGCTTGACGGTCAGCTTGCGGTTGATTGAATTGTCTTCCACAAACAGCACCGGCGCCATGTCGCGCATCAAACCCGCGGTCGCGGCCACGATGGCGGCGTGGTCCAGCTCGCTCGCCAGCGGCAGCTCGGCGGCGTCGCACAAGGGGAAACGGATCTCCAGCGAGGCGACGGTGCCACTGCCCGGCTCGCTGTCCATCGCCACCACCCCGCCCATCAGCTCGGACAGGCGCCGGCAGATGGTCAGCCCGAGACCGGTGCCGCCAAAGCGGCGCGCGGTGCTGCTTTCCGCCTGGGTGAACGGCTCGAACAGCCGTGCCAGCTGCTGGCGGTCGATACCGATGCCGGTATCGGCCACCTCGAAGCGCAGCCACTGCTCGCTGGCACTGCTCTCCAGGCAGCGCACGCGCAGCGTCACCTGCCCCTGCTGCGTGAATTTCAGCGCATTGCTGCAGAAGTTCTGCAGGATCTGGCGCAGGCGCAGCGGATCGAAGCGCAGTGCCGGCGCCACCTGCTCGTCGATGTCGAGCAGGAACCACAGCTGCTTGCGCTGCGCCAGCTCCGTGTACAGGTGATGCACGCGCTGCATCAGCGCACGCACCGACGCCGGCTCGGGGATGATCTCCAGCTTGCCGGCCTCGATCTTGGAAAAGTCCAGAATGTCGTCGATCAGGCGCAGCAGGGTGTGCGCCGACTCCTGCACCGTATCCACCGCGTCGCGCTGCGCCTCGTCCAGCGTCGTCAGCGACAGCAGCTCCAGCATGCCCAGCACGCCGTTCATCGGAGTGCGGATCTCGTGGCTCATCGCGGCAAGGAAGGCGCTCTTGGCACGGCTGGCGGCGTTGGCCGCATCGCGCGCCAGCAGCAGGTCGGCCTGCTGCTGTTTCAGCGCGCTGATGTCGGTCAGCACGCACACCGCGCCGCCGTCCGGCACCCGCCGCGACGCCTGCTGCAGCCAGCGCTCGTTCCAGCGCAGCTCGAACGACGACGCCTCGCGGCCGTAGCGCGCCAGCCGCTCCACGAACCAGCTGTGTTCCTCGTAGCCCGGCTCCGGCTGCTCGCCGGCGATCAGGCTGGCACGCAGCACGCTGGCAAAAGACTGCCCCTTCAGCGTTTCCGGCGTGCTGCCGGCACCGGCCAGACGGGCAAAGTGGCTGTTGCAGCGCACCAGCCGGTCGCCGGCGTCGAACAGTGCGAAGGCGTCATCCAGCGAGTCGATCGCCAGCTCCAGCTGCTGGCGCGACTCGGCAGCGGCATCGCGCGCGCGCAGCACGCCCTCCTCCGCCTCGCGCCGGCCGGTGATGTCGAAACAGGCGAGGATCACGCCGTCCTCGGCCATGCCGGGGAACAGCAGCTGGCCGGCGAACAGCACCCAGATCGGCTTGCCGCTGACCTGCACGCATTCGATCTCGATATTGAGGTGGCGGTCATGGTGGCGCACCTCTTCCAGCCGGCCCTGCAGCTGCTGCCACGCCTCGTCGCTACCGAGCAGCTCGCGCAGCGGTACGCCCTGCAGCCCGTCCTCGCGGGTGCCGAACAGCGCTTCGCCGGCGCGGTTGGCACGCACGATGTGGTAGTTGTTGTCCAGCCGCATCAAGCCGACCGGCGACGCGCTGTAGATCGCCTCTTCCAGCTGCAGCACTTCGCGCAGGTTGCGTTCGCTGGCCCGGCGGCGGTCTTCCTCGGCATAGAAGCTGACGATGCTGCCGCAAGCGCCGAGCAGCGGCTGCAATGCCTGGTAGTGGGCCTCGGCAATCGAGTCGATGGCGATGCCGGCCACCATCACCGTGCGGCTGTCGATCTGGATCGGCAGGAAGGTCCAGCCATCCTCGGAGATGGTTTGCTGCAGCTGCCCCTGTTGCAGGGCGACCGCCAGCGGCAGCTGACGGAAGCGCTCCACCCACGGCGGCTCCTTGCTGTTGCCCAGCCGCGCCTGGATGCGGAACGACGCCGACTTGTCGCGCGACGCCTCCAGCGACAGCACCAGGCCCTCGGCGACGCCGAAGTAGTCGAGCAGGATGCGCAGCACCTCGCGGAATACCGTCTGCCGCGGGCTGCGGGCAAACAGCAGGCTCTCCACGCGCTGGATCGCCGACAAGAGCTGCATGCTGCGCGCCAGCGACTGCTCGGCGATGGTGCGCTGGTGCTCGTCGCGGATGATCAGCAGCCGGCGGCTGTGGCGGCCGTCGCGGCCGTCCACCAGCGGGCTGACGGTAATCGCGGCAAAGAAGCGGCTGCCATCGTGCCGGCGGCCGCTGCCGGCGCGCGACACGTCGAAGCGGCCCTCGTCATCCAGCCAGTCGGCGTCGGCACCGTCGACGCTGAGGATGTCGTCCAGCGACAGCCCCTGCAACGCCGCCAGCGGCAAGCCGAACATCTTCTCGGCGCCGTAGTTGGCCACCTCGATGCGGTGGTTGGCATTGACGGTCAGGATCGCGTCCGCCGCCGCATCCAGCACCCGCTGCATGCGCTGCAGCGGGCGCAGGATGCGGTAGCGCATGCGCAGCAGCAGGTAGGCGTACAGCAGCAGCGCCAGCACCGCGAAGGAGATGTTCAGCGCCAGGCTTTGCGCGTAGCGCTGCTGCTGCTCGTCGACACGGTTGGCCGCGGCGCGGGTCAGCTCGGCAAAGAAGACGCCCAGATTGCGGTTGACCTGTTGCGCGGCCGTCTTGTACTCGTGCGCGGAAGCCGGCGCGACGCGGCCCTGCTCCAGCGCCAGCAGCTGCCGGTCGGCGCTCTGGTGCAGCAGCCAGGTCTGGGTCGCCAGCGCCGCCAGCTGCTGGCGCAGCGTGGCATCACCGAGATAACCGGTGTTGTAGCGCAACGACTCCAGCAGCAGCAAGGCGCGCTCGCGGCTGCGCAGCAGTTCGTATTCGTCGGTGGAATTGAGCTTGCGCGCCAGCTGCGCGCGAATGATCAGCGCGTTGCCTTCCTGCTCCAGCGAGCGGCTCAGCTGCCACAGCTGGTACTTGGTTTCCGCCAGCCGGTTCAGGCGGTCGTCGGCGCCGTCAGACAGCAGGAAAGCGTCCAGGCGCAACACCTTGTCGATGGCATCCTGCCAGGTGCCGACCGACAGCTTCCAGCCGAAGATGGCATTCTCGTCGAACAGCACCGGCCGCCGCGCCAGCACCTTGTCCACTTCCTGTCGCCGCTGGCGCAGGTGCGGCTGCCGGTCCTGCAATTGCAGCAGCGCGGCATTGCTGTCGTCGGCCAGCGGCCGCGACAGCCGCCGCAGCGCGATCTGCAGGCGCTGGTCGGTGGCGGTGCGCGCCAGCTGCAGCTCGGCGCTTTCACGGCGGCTGGCCGGGCGTGTCAGCGCCAGCAGGCCGAGCTGCAGCTGGTTTTCGCGGTTGATGGCCGAGGCCAGCAGGAAGATGTCAAGGTTGGCCGCATTGAGCGTGGCGTGCTGGCTGGCCTGGCGGTAGTTGTACACGCCGGAGCGGATCAGCAGGCCGGAGGCCACCAGCTGCAACGAGCCGAGGATCACCACGATCAGGATCACCGCCTGGCCGATACCGGCGGTTTGCTGCTGCAGCTGGCCTTGCTTGCTCATGGCGGACCTCGCGTGGCTCAGGCGGTCGGGGGCGGTGACGTGATGTCGCTGTCCGGCTCGCAGCTGATCTCGATATCGTCGACGCCGAAGCGCTCCGGAAACTGCCGCAGCACGCGCAGCTGCGTCTTGGTGATCTCGCTGCCGCGCTGCAACAGCAGCTGCCCGGTCTTGTTGTATAGATCACGCGCCAGCCGGCTTCCCGGTTTCACCGCGCCCAGGCCTAGGCGCTGCATCGGCTTGTCGTTCTCGTCCAGCAGCAGCGACGCCTGCGTCACCAGCTCGCCGAACACGTGGCGGTCGAAGGCGGTGCCGGTGGCCACCTTGTAGTAGGAGAACGGGTCGATGTCCGGCCGTGGCCGCGTCAGCGCCAGGCGCAGGGTTTTTTCCATGTCGGCCGGTTTGGGCGGCTTGATGATAAAACCGTCGGCGTGCAGCTGCGCGGCAACGACGATATTGCTCTTTTCCGGATGGCCGGACAGGAACACGAACGGCAGATTGGGCGGATTGTTGGTCCGGCCGCAGCGCAGGTCTTTCAGCACGTCGAGGCCGTTCATCGGCTCCATCTGCACATCGCACAGCACGATGTCGATCGGCTTGGCTTCCAGCGTGCGCTTGGCGAAGGAGCCGTCCACCGCCTGCGACAGGTTTTCCGGCGCAAAGCCCATGGTACGCAGCGCCTGCGTCACCAGCGTGCGCACCAGCATCTGGTCATCGACGATCAGCGCCCGCAGCCGGGAGAAGTCAACAGTCATGACTTGGCCTTGCCTTTATATTGGTTGGTACGCTTCATGATGGCGAGTGGCGGCAAGACCGGCAAGGATTTTATGCAAAATACTTGAGAATGATTCAGCCATCTTCAGCATTTGCCAGCCGTTGCCCCAACGCGCGGATCGCCGCGGCATTGGACGGCGAGAACACCTTGTCGGCCGCCTGCGACCACGGCAGCCAGCACCAGGCCAGATGCTCGGCGGCGGCCAGTTGCACCGCGCACGGTGCCGGCAACTGCAGGCTGAACACGTGCTCGGTGTTGTGCGTCACTCCCGGCGCGTAGCGGTGGCGCCAGTGCGGGTAGATCTCGTACACGTTCTGCTGCTGCCAGTCGCTCAGCGCAAGCTTGGCCGCATCGATGCCGGTTTCCTCGAACACCTCGCGCCGCGCGGTGTCGCACAGGCGCTCGTCGCCTTCGCGGCTGCCAGTCACCGATTGCCAGAAGCCGGGACGGTCGGCGCGTTCGATCAGCAGCACCTGGCCGTCGGCGCTGTGGATCACCACCAGCACCGATACCGGCTGCTTCGGCGCCTTGCTCATGGCTTGCCCGCCGCGCCGGCCAAGCTGGCGATCAGGCCCGCCAGTTCCACCGCCGACTTGACGCCCATCTTGTCGAATACCCGCGCGCGGTGCACTTCCACCGTCTTCATGCTGATGTGCAGCGCCTCGGCGATCTGCTTGTTGAGCAGGCCGGCCAGCACCAGCTGCATCACTTCCTTTTCGCGTTCGGTCAGCGTCGCCAGCGTCTGGTGCAGCCGCGATTCGCGCTGGTGCTGCTCGCGCGCGACGTGGTCCTGCTGCAGGCAGTGCTCGACCTGCGCCAGCAGGCGCTGGTCGTCGAACGGTTTTTCCAGGAAATCGACCACCCCCAGCTTGAACGCGGCCACCGCGTGCGGCACGTCGCCGTGGCCGGTCAGCATCACCACCGGCGGGCAGTACGCCCATGCGGCCAAGGTTTGCAGCAGCACGATGCCGCTCATGCCGGACAGGCGCAGGTCGACGATCAGGCAGTTGAAGGCGGTATTGTCCGGCGCGGCGAGAAAGGCCTCGGCGCTGTCAAAACCGGTGACGCGCAGGGTGTCGCTTTCCAGCAGCCACAGCAGCGATTGCCGTACCGCGGCATCGTCATCAATGACGGCAAGTGTCTGGCAGCTCATGCGTTGGCCTCGACCGGTGATGGCACCACCGCCTGGTTGACCACCCGCAACTCGCGTTGCGGATACGGGATCTGCACATGGTGCTGCTTGAACAGCTGCCAGATGCGCAGGTTGATGTCGGAACGCAGACCGGCGATGCCGTTTTCCGGGTCCTTCACCCACAGCCCGATTTCCAGATTGATGCCGGACTCGGCAAAGGCGGTGACGAAGGCGTTCGGCGCCGGCTCGGTCATCACCCGCGGGTGTTCGGCAGCCTCGCGCAGCAGGCGCTGCGCCAGTTCCAGATCGGTGTCGTAGGCAACCTGGATCGGCATGCTGATCCAGATCTGCTTGTCGGTATAGGACTGGTTGATCACGGTATTGGCGATCAGCGCCTCGTTCGGCACCAGCACCTCGCTGCCGTCCAGCCCCTTCAGCACCACGTAGCGCGCAGTGATCTTGCTGACGTAGCCGACGCGGCCGTCAACCATCAGCCGGTCGCCGATGCGGATGGAGCGGTCGAGCAGGATGATGAAGCCGGACACGTAGTTGCTGGCGATTTTCTGCAAGCCGAAGCCGAGACCGACACCCAGCGCGCCGCCGAATACCGACAGCACGGTAAGGTCGATGCCGACGATCGGCAGCGCCACCATCACCGCGCCGATGATCAGCAGCGTGCGCGCCAGCTTGCTGATCACGAAGCGCAGGTTCATGTCGATGTCGCCGAGCTTCATCACCCGCTTCTCGATCAGCTTGCTGACCCACAGCGCGCCGACCAGGATCACCGACACCCACAACAGCGCCGACAGGATCATCAGCAGGTTCAGCTCGTTCTTGCCGACACGGAAGCGCACCGACTCCAGCCAGCTCAGCGCCAGCGTATCGATGCCGGTCACCCACGCGGCAAAGGCCAGCCACAGCAGCATCGCCAGCAGGTGTTCCGAGTGGCGCTCCACCTTGCCCTCCGGCAGCGCGTGACGCACGATGGCGGTCAGCACCCGGATCAGCGACAGCCAGAACAGCAGCGTCGCCGACAGCATCAGGATCACCGACGACTGTCCCTGCAGCAGCTGCCAGCCCAGCGCCAGGGCCTGGGTCAGCAACTGCGCCGACAGCGGATACACCAGCCGGTACAGCAGGTATTTGCCGAACGACCACTCCTGCGCCTGCGCGGTCTGGAAATAGCGGCGGTACAGCTGCCGCGCCCACAGCCAGGCGCACAGCAAAGCGGCGACGCCGACCAGCAGTTCCTGCCAGCCGGTTTCGCCCTGGATCACCTGGCCCAGCCGGTGCAGGGTGACCCCCGGCGTCCAGCCGTCCAGCATGTCATTCACGGTATTGATCATGTTTCGTGCTCAAGGTTGGCCGCAACGCTCAGGCCTTGCGGCGTCAGGGTCAGCACCTTGCCGACGCGGTGTGCCAGCGCGTGATCATGGGTGACGATGATCAGGCTGGTGCCCAGCGTGCGGTTCAGTTCCAGCATCAGCTCGAACACCGCCTCGGCATTGGCGCGGTCAAGGTTGCCGGTCGGCTCGTCGGCCAGCAGGCAGGCCGGATTGGTCACCAGCGCGCGCGCCATCGCCGCGCGCTGTCGCTCGCCGCCGGACAGCTCACCCGGCTTGTGCTGCAGCCGCGCGCCGAGACCGACGCGCGCCAGCATCGCCTGCGCCGCCGCCGCCGCTTCGTGACGCGGCGTGCGCCGGATCAACAGCGGCATCATCACGTTTTCCAGCGCGCTGAATTCCGGCAGCAGGTGGTGGAACTGGTAGACAAAGCCGAGGCTCCGGTTGCGCAGTTCGCCCAGCTTCTGCTCGGACAGGCTGCCGATCGCCTGCCCCATCAGCAGCACCTCGCCGCTGGTCGGGCGGTCCAGCCCGCCCAGCAGATGCAGCAGCGTGCTCTTGCCGGAGCCGGAGGCGCCGACGATGGCCAGGCGCTCGCCTTGCTGCACCGACAGGTTGATACCGGCGAGCACGCTGACGTCGAGCTCGCCCTCGCGGTAGACACGCCCCAGATCGCGGCAGGACAGGACTTCACTCATAACGCAGTGCCTCCGCCGGGCGGGTACGCGCCGCGCGCCAGCTTGGATACAGCGTTGCCAGCAACGACAACACCAGGGAAATGACGGCAATGGTGACCACGTCCGACAGCTGCACCTCGGACGGCAGGTAGTCGATCAGGTACACCTCGCTGGACAGCAGGCGCATGCCGAGCACGCTTTCGATCGCCGGCAGGATCACGTCCAGGTTGAAGGCCAGCAGCAGGCCGCCGGCAACCCCGCTGAGGGTGCCGAGCACGCCGGCCACCGAGCCCTGGATCATGAAAATCTGCATGATGCTGGCCGGGCTGGCGCCCAGGGTACGCAGGATGGCGATGTCGGCCTGCTTGTCGGTAACCACCATCACCAGCGTCGACACCAGGTTGAACGCCGCCACCGCGACGATCAGCGTCAGGATGATGAACATCATGCGTTTCTCGATCTGCACCGCGCGGAAGTAGTTGCTGTTCATGTCGGTCCAGTCGCTGGCCACCTGGTTGGCCGCCAGCTGGCCGTTCAGCGCCGCCTTGACCTGCGGCGCCTGCAGCGGGTCGTCCAGCTTCAGGCGCACGCCGGACACGTCCTGCCCCATGCGGAACAGCACCTGCGCGTCGCGCAGGTGGATCATCGCCAGCGACGAGTCGTACTCGAACATGCCGATCTTGAACACGCCGGTGACGGTGAACTGCTTCAGGCGCGGCATCATGCCGGCGGGGGTGACATTGCCTTGCGGCGTGATCAGCGTCACCTTGTCGCCCACCTCCACCCCCAGCGCCCGCGCCAGCTCGTAACCGAGCAGGATGCCGAACTTGCCCGGCTGCAGGTCGGTCAGCTTGCCGCGCTGCATCTGCTGGCCGAGGTCGATAACCTTGTCTTCCTGCTGCGGCACGATGCCGCGCACCATGGCGCCGCGGACCGAGCCGCCGCTGGACAACAGGCCCTGTGCATTGACGTAGGGCGCGGCGGCCAGCACGTGCGGCTGCTGCGTCAGGTTTGCGGCCAACTTTGGCCAGCCGGCGACGCGGCCGTCGTAGCTGCCAACCTCGACGTGCGACACCACCGACAACATGCGGCCGCGGATCTCTTGCTGGAAGCCGTTCATCACCGACAGCACCACGATCAGCGCGGCCACCCCCAGCGCGATGCCCAGCACCGACATCAGCGAGATGAAGGAAATAAAACCGTTACGACGCCGCGCGCGCAGGTAGCGCAGCCCGACAAACATCTCGAAAGGAAAAGACATCGATACCTTGCTCAGAATTGGGGGCTCAGGATTGGTAGGGGTTTTCCAGGCGCTGCATCATGTCCACCAGGAACGCGCGCACCTGCTGTTCATCGCAGCCCATCAGGATGGCGTCCTCGAACGCGTCCTGCGCCATCTGGCCCAGTTCCTGCAGATTTTCTGTCATCACCTTGATCTTCTCGGTGCAGGACACCACGCTGCCGTCCGGGGCATACCAGGTGGGAAGTTGCAAACTCATGACCGTTTTACCTTGCTGAAAAAGCCTGCAGCCCGCAATCCGGGCTGCAAGCTAAAAAGGGAATGGATAGTCACCATCCCGAAATGTTCCGTCCGTTCAGTCCGGTTTTTTCTTTTTGCGCGGGTTCTGCTCGCTTTTCTTGCGGCTGGCGGTCTTGCGCTCCGCCTCCTGCTCGCGCGCCGCCTTACGCCGTTCGGCGCGGGTACTGCTCCTGCCCTTCTTCTCCGCTACCGGCTTGTCGGCCGACTTCTTGTCGGTAGTTTTTTTCTCGGCCACTTTCTTCTCGGCCAGCTTTTTCTCCGCTGGCGGCCTGTCGGCCGCGCGCGCCGTCACCGGCTCTTTCCACTCGCTACCGCCACGGTTCACCCGCCGGGCGCCGTTGAAGCGCTGCGACCAGTAGCTGTTGGCCATGTTGACCACCTCCACCGACTTGCCGGTGCGGGGCGAATGGATGAACTTGTTGCCGCCCAGATAGAGGCCGACGTGGGAATACTGGAAACCGCGCGTGTTGTAAAACACCAGGTCACCCGGCGCCAGCTCGTCGCGCTCGATCACGCGACCGGCGCGCGCCATCTCGGCCGAAGTGCGCGGCAGGTTGACGCGCAGGGACTTGCGGAATACGTACTGGATGAAACCGGAACAGTCGAGGCCGGTTTCCGGACTGCTGCCGCCAAAACGGTAGGCCACACCCATCAGGCTCATCGCCTGCAGCAGCAGGTCACCCACGGCTTCTTCGCCAGGCGCGGCAAACTGGGCAATCGGATCGGCGAAAATACCCAGATTCGGCTTGTTGCCCACCCCGGATTCCGGTTCGGCATGGGCAAACGACATAAATCCGGCCAAAATGATGGCAAACAGGTGAAGATGCAATTTCATAGGCTTGCACTGTAGCGAAGCGAACCGGCACTGTAAAGCCGTCATAACGGGTCAGAAAAAATGCTCAGAGAAACATTGATAGCCATGCGCGACTTGCCCCGCCTGCGCGAAATCAGCGCGGTGCTGTTCAAGCACGGACTGGGTGAATTCGTGCAGCGCTTGCGACTGCCGGCGGCGGTGGAAAAGGCCGGCGAGTGGTTCAACCTGCGCCTGCCGGACAGCGCCGACGCCATCCCCGCTCCCATCCGCGTCCGCCTCGCCTTCGAGGAACTGGGCCCTACCTTCATCAAGCTGGGCCAGATCCTGTCTACCCGCGTCGACCTGTTCGCGCCGGAATGGATCAATGAATTCGAAAAGCTGCAAAATACCGTGCCGCCGATACCGGAGGCACTGCTGGCGCCCTACCTGCAACAAGTGCTGGGCGAGGCGCCGGAGACGCTGTTCGCCCGCTTCGACATGGTGCCGATCGGTTCGGCCTCCATCGCGCAGGTACACCGCGCCACGCTGCACGACGGCAGCGAGGTGGTGGTCAAGCTGCGCCGCCCCGGCATCGTGCAGAAAGTCGATGCCGACTTGCGCATCCTGGAGCATCTGGCCCATCTGATCGAGCTGGAGTTCCCCGACGCGCGCCGTTTCATGCCATCCGACATCGTGGCGCAGTTTGCCCGCTCGCTGAAGCGCGAGCTGGATCTGGCCGCCGAAGCCCGCAATATGGAGCGTTTTGCCCGCGACTTTGCCGAGGATCCCTATATCCGCATTCCCAAGGTGTACTGGGAGTACACCCGTGCCGACGTGAACGTGCAGGACTTCATCGACGGTTTCAGCGCCTCGCCGGTCAGCGCGCTGCCGGCGGCAGGGCTGGATCCGTCGCTGCTGGCGCGACGCGGCGCCGACGCGGTGCTGAAGATGATCCTGCTCAACGGCTATTTCCACGCCGACCCGCACCCCGGCAACGTCATCTTCCTGCCGGAAGACCGCATCGCCTTCATCGACTTCGGCATGGTTGGCCGCCTGTCGCACCGTCGCCGCGACGAGATCGTCGACCTGCTGGCGGCGATGGCGCAGCGCGACGAGCACGCGATGATGGGGGTACTGATAGGCTGGACCGGCAGCGTGCCGGTGGACGAGGAGCAGTTTGCCGAGGACATCGGCGAGATTTTCTTCCAGTACGATCACGTGGTGCTGAAAGACCTCAACATGTCGCAGCTGATCAACGACCTGATGGCGCTGATCCGCAACCACGGCATCCTGCTGCCGGCGGACATGGCGATGCTGTTCAAGGCGCTGATCACGCTGGAGGGGCTGGGCCGGCAGCTGGAGCCGCAATTCCAGCTGGTGGAACACCTCACCCCGTTCGTGCGCAAGCTGATCATCGAACGCTACCGTCCGGAGGCACTGCTCAAGCGCGGCCGCGAAACGCTGAGCGACGGCTTCGCCATGCTGGCCAGCCTGCCGCGCGACATCATCCGCATCGGCCGCGACATCAAGCACGGCAAGTTCCGCATCAATCTCGACCTGAAGCGGCTGGAGCAGTTCGGCCACCAGCTGGACAAGAGCGTCAACCGGCTGACGATGGGCATCGTCACCGGCTGCCTGATCATTGGCTCCTCAATCGTGATGACGGTGGATGGCGGGCCGACCCTGTTCGGCTTGCCGCTGTTCGGCTTTCTCGGCTTCATGGTGGCGTTCTTCAACAGCCTGTGGCTGATCTGGTCGATCTGGCTGGCCGGCAAGGAGTTCTAGGCTACTGCTTTGGCATAAATGCAACGGAAGCGCCGGCCATGCAACTTTGATTTGCATTTGCAAATGAGAATAAATATCATTGTTAAAAATACAGTGAAAGGTCTCATCATGAATGCAATGCTGGTCGGCGCCGATACACTGGGCAATATTCCTGGCGTACTGGACAACTTCGGTATTTCCATCAACAAGCACCTCAGCGGGCGCAACAGCTCGCACCAGCGCAAGGTGGATCGCCTGCCGGCAGGCACCGACCTGCTGATCCTGTTCACCGACTTCCTCGGCCACAACGTGATGAAGCACTTCCGCCAGCTGGCCAACGAGGAGAACATCCGTTTCATCGCCTGCCGTCGCTCAGTGTGCTCGCTGAAGCAATCGCTGGAGTGTGTCGGCCTGTCCGAGCGCTGCGCCAGCTGTCCCAACGCCTGCCACCGCAAGCACTAGGCCCGGAATACGCAGCCAAACAAAACGCCCGGATAGTCACGATCCGGGCGTTTTGTCATGGGCTGTGTGTCAGTCCGCCTGCAGCAGCGCCGACGGGTCGAAACCGACGCGGATCGCGCCCCAGTGCCGGCCGGCGAGCCGGATCGGCAACGCAATCTCCGACAGGATCTCGCCGGTGTCGCGCATATAGGTCTGCAACAG
Organism: Vogesella sp. AC12; assembly: GCF_024437575.1. Taxonomy (NCBI): domain Bacteria; kingdom Pseudomonadati; phylum Pseudomonadota; class Betaproteobacteria; order Neisseriales; family Chromobacteriaceae; genus Vogesella; species Vogesella sp. AC12. The sequence continues at coordinate 79,366 of NZ_JANFNU010000004.1, read as the reverse complement.
GAACGGCTGGGTATTCTTCGCCGACTTGATGCCGGTCGGATCGTTGAAGATGCGCTTGTCGCGGCTGCCGACCAGATCCTGCTGCAGGTCGCCGGTCAGCGGCTTGGAATAGAAGCTGTTGTGCGTCGGCGCATAACCGTTGGTATCGACCAGCAGGCAGAAACGGCCGCCATTGGTCTTTTGCACCACCTGATCGTAGATCTTCTGCAATGCCGGTGCCAGCTTGTCGTCGTAGGCGGTATGGAATTTCGCCGGATTGGAGCCGGGAATCGGCTGGTAGCGCTGGTCAAAGATGTTGAGGCCCTCGCCCTGCGCCCGCTCCAGCATTTCCGCCAGGTTATCGCGGGCGTGCCGGGCAACGCCGATCACCGCATCCAGCTCGCCCTCGCCGATCACGAAGCGCGACACCAGCTCCTGCACCTGCTCCGCCGCCACCGACAGCTTCACCGACACGTCTTCCGACTGCGCCAGGTGCGTGGACACCACCGTGCTCAGGCCGTGGATTTCCGAGACATTGCGGTTGACCTGCAGGTTGGTGCCGGCAAACAGCTCCATGGTGCCGGCGATTTCGGTCAGACCGCTGGCCATGTTTTCAAAATCGCTCATCATGCGGCCGAAGTGCTGCGAGGAACGATTGACCACGTCCAGCGCCTGCGCGGTATCGGTATTGATGCGCGCGGTCGCCTCCTGGGTATGCGACACCAGATTGAGCATGCCGTCGATATTGCCGGAGATTTCCTCGGTCGCTACCCGCACCCGCTCCGCCAGCTTGCGCACCTCGTCGGCCACCACCGCAAAACCGCGACCGGATTCGCCGGCGCGTGCCGCTTCGATCGCCGCATTCAGCGCCAGCAGGTTGGTCTGTTCCGAGATGTCCTTGATCAGGTCGACAATGGTCTTGATGCTGGCCGAGCGGTTGTTCAGCTCCACCACGGTGGTGTTGAAGGCACCGACGCGGCCGCTGATCTCGCCTATCCGCGTCGCCGCGTCCTGCAGCTCCGCATAAGACTCGCGCGCCATCGCCAGGTTGCCGACGGTGGTGGTGGAAATCGACTGCGTTTCGGCCGACACCTGGTTGATGCCGGCGGTGGTCTTGTCGCTGGAGTCACGCACCTGGCTGGCCAGCTCCGCCTGCTGCTTGGCGCTGCTCAGCGACTCGCCGATGTTCTTGCGCGTGCGGGTGGAGTCCATGGCGATGCGGATGGTCATGATGCGCACATTGCTGATGATCTCGCGCATCTTCTTCAGGAATTCGTTATAGGACAGCGACAGATCGCGGATCTCGTCGTAGGTGATGGTCGGGATCTCGCGTGACAGGTCGCCCTCGCCGGCACCGATCTCGCGGAAGATGGCGATGATCATCTGCAATGGCCGCACGATCAGGAAGCGCAGATACCAGACCATGAAGGCGATGAACACCAGCGACACGCACCAGATGGCGAACGACCAGATCATGGTCTTGTCCAGCAGCGAGAAGATCTGCTGGCGGATCGGCTCGGTCAGCTCCTGACCACCGACCAGCTGGCGGATGTCATCCAGTGCCAGGTAAACGTAGGCAATCAGGATCAATTGAAACAGGCTGATAAAGAAAAAGCTGCACAGTTTCTTGGTCAGCGAGTTCCAGAACGATTTTTCCATCAGGTAATAAGTCCGCCAGAACCAATTCATCCTTCATGTCTCCTGTTGCTAGCACGCGTGCCTATCTGCACTTATTGTCGGTCGTTTTTACACTGTTTCTGTAGAAAAATACAGCGGCCATCTTAAATCAAATGACCGTCGTCAAGTGTGCATCGGATCGCTGCCAGCACAGCCAATACTCGTCCGGCGCGAACACCGGCAAGGAGCCGCTCACCGGGGTTTGCTGGTGCAGGGTGAACCAGGGCTGGAACAGTGCCTGCAGCCGGGCAAGCTCGGCGCCGAAGGGCGGGCCTTTCAAGGTTGGCCGCAAGAAGAAGTAGCCGGCGAGATAGCCGCCCGGCTTCACCAGCCGCGCCATTTTCTCGGCATAGGCCGGCCAGCGCGGTGGCGGCAACGCGCACAGGAAGGCGCGCTCGTACACCCAGTCCCAGCTGCCGTCGACCTCGTCACTGAAAAAATCGGCCTGCCGCACCAGTGACGCCAGCGGTCCGAGCTGCTCCCGCGCCCGCGCCACCGCCTCGGCACTGAAGTCGATCGCGGCCACCTGCAAGCCCTGGCGCTGCAGGTAGGCGACCTCATAGCCGCTGCCGCAACCGGGCAGCAACACCGAATGCGCCAGCGGCAGCAGCGGCTGCACCAGCGCGGCGAACCCGGCCGGCAGCTGGCCGCTCTCCCACGGTGTCACCTGCTGCTGGTAACGGCTATCCCAGAATGAACTCAAGCTGCTGTCCTGCGCCATGCGGCATCCCCCTGCTCCCGATCGAGTCGCTATCTTGCCGCCGATCGGCAGGCGAAGACAAGGAACGCTCAGTTCAACGGCGCGCAGTCGGCATCAAACAGGCAGTCCCAGAACAGGCGCAGCCAGTCGTCGCGGTATACCGGCAGCAGATAGCTGCGGCCGTCGTGAGTCAGCAGCGGCACATAGCCGCGACCCTGCCGTTGCTGCGGCCAACCCAGGGTGACCAGCAGCGACGGCGTCAGCGCCAGCCTGGCCTGCTGCTGCGCCGGCTGGATCGCCTGCAGCCGGCCACCGCTCTGCATCGCCATCTGCAGCCAGACCTTGCGCCGTGACAGCTGCGCCTGGATGGCGGCACGCTGGCCATCATCAAGCGCCAGCCAGTTGGAGACCTCGGCAAAACTCCGGCCGCAGCCGAAGCAGACCTCGTCGCCAACGGCGGTGGAGCAGACTCCGATACACGGCGTGGCGATCATGATGGCGGCTCCCGGTGACTGAGACGGAGAAAGCGATATTGAGAACAAATGATAAAGGCCACTTGCAAGCAAGTGGCCTTCGAATGATTTTTTGGTCGGAGTGAAAGGATTCGAACCTTCGACCCCTTGCACCCCATGCAAGTGCGCTACCGGGCTGCGCCACACTCCGACTCAAGGCAAAAATTATAAACAGTTATTCAGTCTTTGCCAAGGCTCAGATCCAGCCAGTCCAGGATGGCCTGCAGCTCCTTGCGCACTTCGCCGGCGGTAGCCGGTGCCGGCTGATCGCCTTCCAGGCGCTGACGGGCACCATGCAGCGTAAAACCGTCGTCGTAGAGCAGGGAACGGATGCGACGCACCAGCAAGACCTCGCGGTGCTGGTAGTAGCGACGGTTGCCGCGGCGCTTGACGTTGCGCAGCTCGGAAAACTCCTGCTCCCAATAGCGCAGTACATGCTGCTTGACGCCGGTCAGCTCGCTGACTTCACCGATGGTGAAATAGCGTTTGGCCGGAATGGCAGGAAGCTCAGCCTTGGGTATTTGCATGATGTTGTTCAACCATTCCCTTGAGTTTCTGACTTGCATGGAAAGTTACCACGCGTCGGGCGGTGATGGGAATCTCTTCGCCGGTTTTCGGGTTACGCCCCGGGCGCTGCGGCTTGTCGCGCAACTGGAAATTACCGAAACCTGACAGCTTGACGCTGGTGCCCGTTTCCAGGGTGGAGCGGATTTCTTCAAAGAACGACTCCACCATGTCCTTGGCTTCGCGCTTGTTCAGGCCCACCTTGTCGAACAACAGATCGGCCAACTCGGCTTTGGTCAAAGTCATGACAATTCCTCACTACAACATCAGATAAAACGCCACCCGCCCGGCGGGTGGCCAACAGGGATGGATCAGGCGCGCAGTACGGCACCGGCGCCTTCGGCGGCCGCCAGCATCGCGGCCACCGCTTGCTCGACTTCATCGTCGACCAAGGTGCGGTCGGCCGCCTGCAACACGATGCGGAACGCCAGGCTCTTCTTGCCCTCGTCCACGCCCTTGCCGCGGTAGAGGTCGAACAGCGCCAGCTCGCGCACAGACTCAGGCGCGACCGCCAGCATCGCCTGCTGCAGCGTGGCGGCGCTCACCTCTTCCGCCACCACCAGCGCCAGGTCACGGCGTACCGGCTGGAACTTGCTGACCGGCGCCAGCTTGACGCGGCCAACCTGTTCGGCGGCGCAGGCCGCCAGCTCGAACAGCACCGGTGCGTTGGTCAGGCCGTAAGCCTGTACCCACTGCGGGTGCAGCTCGCCCAGCACGCCAACCACGGCGCCATCCAGCAGCACCTCGGCACAACGGCCAGGGTGGAAGGCCGGATGGGCGGCCTTGCGGTATTCGGCGACGCGCGGATACAGCAGCGCCTCGACGTCAGCCTTGATGTCGTAGAAATCGACGCGTTCGGCCTTGCTGCCCCACTGTTCGTCGACACGGCTACCGTGCGCCAGGCCGGCGACCACTTCCGGCTGCTGCACGCTGCCGTCGGCTTGTTTGTGGAACACGCGGGCGATCTCGAACACGCGCACGCGGCTGTGCTTGCGGTTAAGGTTGGCCGCAAGGGTGTCCACCAGACCGCCAATCAGGCTGGAGCGCATCACGCTCATCTGGCTGGCAATCGGGTTGATCAGGCGTACCGGGTTGGTATTGCCGGCGAAATCGCGCTCCCACTTCTCTTCCACGAAGGCGTAGCTGACGATCTCCTGGAAATCGCGGCCGGCCAGCAGGCGGCGTACTTCACTGCGCACGCGCAGGCCTTCCGGCTGCGGCAGCATGGTTTGCGCGGCGACCGGGGCGTTGGCCGGAATATTGTCGTAGCCGTAGACGCGGGCAATTTCCTCGATCAGGTCTTCCTCGATCGCGATATCGAAGCGGAAGCTTGGCGCGCTGACCACGAAACCGTCGGCATTCTGCTCGAACGACAGGCCGAGTCGGGTGAAGATGGCGGCGATCTCGTCTGCGGCCAAGGTGATGCCCAGTACCTTGGCCACGCGGGCGGTCCGCACCGCCACGCTGGCGCGTGCCGGCAGCGCCGACACGGTTTCGGTCAGCGGGCCAGGCTCGCCACCGCAGATGTCCAGCACCAGCGCGGTGGCGCGCTCGATGGCTTCGGTCTGCAGCGCGAAATCCACGCCACGCTCGTAGCGGTAGCTGGAGTCGGAGCCGAAGCCCAGTGCGCGCGCCTTGCCGGCGATGGCTTCCGGCTGGAAGAAGGCGCTTTCCAGGAAGATGTCGCGGCTGGCGGTGGTCACGCCGCTGTCGAGGCCGCCCATGATGCCGGCGATGGCCAGCGGCTTGGCGGCATCGGCGATCACCATCAGCTCCGGCGTCAGCTCGATTTCTTTTTCGTTCAGGCACACCAGCTTCTCGCCGGCGGCGGCCATGCGCACGGTGATGCCGCCGTCGATCTTGTCCAGATCAAACGCGTGCATCGGCTGGCCCTGCTCCAGCAGGATGTAGTTGGTGATGTCGACGATGGCGGAGATGGAACGCAGGCCGGAACGCTCGAGGCGGCGCTTCATCCAGTCCGGCGTCGGCGCGGCGGCGTTCACGTTCTTCAGCACGCGGCCAACGTAGCGGCCGCACGGTGCGTTATCGGCAATGCTGACCGTCAGCTTGCTGTCGGTTTGCGGTGCCACCGCGGCAATGTCCCAGGCCGTCAGCGCGCTGCCGGTCAGTGCCGCCACTTCGCGGGCGATACCGCGCACCGACAGGCAGTCGGCACGGTTCGGCGTGATTTTCAGCGTGAAGAGGCTGTCATCCAGACCCAGATAGTCGCGGATGTTCTGGCCGACCGGTGCATCGGCCGGCAGCAGCATCAGGCCGTCGACCTCGTCCGGCACCCCCAGCTCCTTGCCGGAACACAGCATGCCGCCGGATTCCACGCCACGCATCTTGGTCGGCTTGATCCGGAAGTCGCCCGGCAGGATGGCGCCCGGCAGTGCGCAGGGTACTTTCACGCCCACGGCCACGTTCGGCGCGCCGCACACGATCTGCACCAGCTCGCCGGTACCGACATCGACCTTGGTCACGCGCAGGCGGTCGGCGTTCTCGTGCTTTTCACATTCTTTCACTTCGCCAATCACCACGCCGCTGAAAGCGGGGGCGGCGGCGTTGACTTCTTCCACTTCCAGGCCGGCCATGGTCAGCAGGTAGGACAGCTGGTCGGTGCTCAGCGACGGGTTAACGCGGCTGCGCAGCCATTGTTCGGAAAATTGCATGATGAGTCTCCGTCGCGATCAGTTGAATTGTTTCAGGAACGTCAGATCGTTCTCGAAGAACAAACGCAGGTCGTTCACGCCGTAACGCAGCATGGCAAAGCGGTCGAGGCCGATACCGAAGGCGAAGCCGGTGTATTTTTCCGGGTCGATGCCGACATTGCGCAGCACGTTCGGGTGCACCATGCCACTACCGCCGACTTCCAGCCAGCGCCCCTGCTCGTCCAGCACGTCGATCTCGGCCGAGGTCTCGGTGAACGGGAAGAAGGACGGACGGAAGCGCACCTGCATGTCGTCACGCTCGAAGAAGCGGCGCAGGAACTCGGTGATGGTGGCCTTCAGGTCGGCGAAGCTCACGTTCTGGTCGATCCACAGGCCTTCCATCTGGTGGAACATCGGCGAGTGGGTAGCGTCGGAATCCACGCGGTACACGCGGCCCGGGGCCACGATCTTGATCGGCGGCTGGTTATCCAGCATGTAGCGCACCTGGATCGGACTGGTATGGGTACGCAGCACGTCGCCGCCTTCGACATAGAAGGTGTCCTGCATCGCACGCGCCGGGTGGTTTTCCGGAATGTTCAGCGCCTGGAAGTTGTGGAAGTCGCTTTCGATTTCCGGACCGTCGGCCACTTCAAAGCCCATGGTGGCAAACAGGCCGGTGATACGCTCCAGCGTCAGCGTCACCGGGTGCAGGCCGGCCGGCGAGATGCCACGGCCCGGCAGAGTCACATCCAGCGACTCTGCGGCCAACTGTGCGGCCAGCTTGGCGGCATTGAAGCCGTCGCGCACTTCGTTAAGACGGGTCTCGAACGCCTGCTTGGCGGCGTTGATGGTTGCGCCGGCACTCTTGCGCTCTTCGGGCGACAGTTTGCCCAGCTGCTTCAGCAGCTCGGTCAGGGCACCGCTTTTACCAAGATAGCGGGCCTTGACCTGTTCCAGTTCAACGAGATCGGCAGCAGCATCGAGTGCCGCCAGACCTTCCTTGAGAATCACGTCAACATTGCTCATGGGTCGCACCAGTATGCGTAAGAAAACTGACCGGAACGGGGCGCGCTCGAGTCAGCCATCTTGGGGAAGATCGAAAAAAAAGGGAGGCATCAGCCTCCCTTTTTAGTATCCAGCGCTTAAGCGAGGGCGGCTTTTGCTTTTTCAACGATTTGAGCAAATGCCGGCTTATCGAACACGGCCAGATCGGCCAGGACCTTACGGTCGATTTCGATCAGCGCTTTCTTCAGGCCGTTCATGAACTTGCTGTACGGCAGGCCGTTTTCACGCGAAGCGGCGTTGATACGAGCAATCCACAGTTGACGGAACTGACGCTTTTTCTGGCGACGGTCGCGGTAGGCGTACTGACCGGCTTTCATCACCGCCTGTTTGGCGATGCGATAGACGTTCTTCCGGCGGCCGCGATAGCCTTTCGCCAGAGCTAAGATTTTCTTGTGACGAGCACGTGCGGTTACACCGCGTTTTACGCGTGGCATGAATTATCTCCTTAAGCGTAGGGCATCATTTTGCGAACGGAAGCCATGTTGGTGCTATCTACCATGGCAGTACCGCGCAATTGACGTTTGGTTTTGGTGGTTTTCTTGGTCAGGATATGACGCTTGAACGCCATAGAGCGCTTGACACCACCGTTGCCCAATACTTTGAGACGCTTCTTCGCGCTCGACTTGGTTTTCATTTTCGGCATGGAATGCTCCTGCTGAATTTTCGTTAGATTAGACCCAGGGTGGCCAAAGGCACTTAAAACCACTGCGTCACGCTTTTGCTGCAGGCCGTTACCGGCCTACAAAATCAACACGGCAGGCGAGCCTGCCGTGAAGAAGTCGATGATTATACCCGATTATTTCTTTTTCGGGGCAATCATCATGACCATTTGGCGGCCTTCCAGTCGCGGGAACTGCTCGACCGTACCCACTTCCGCCAAATCGGCTTCCACGCGCTTGAGCAGCGCGAGACCGATATCCTGGTGAGCCATCTCACGACCACGGAAACGCAGGGTTACCTTGGCTTTGTCACCTTCAGTGAGGAAGCGGATCAGGTTACGCAGCTTGACGTTGTAGTCGCCATCGTCAGTACCCGGACGGAACTTGATTTCCTTGATCTGGATCTGCTTCTGCTTCTGCTTCGCTTCGTGGCGCTTCTTGGACTGCTCGTACTTGTACTTGCCGTAGTCCATCAGCTTGACCACCGGCGGCTGGGCCGTCGGCGAAATTTCCACCAGATCAACGTCGCGTTCTTCCGCCAGCGCCAGACCTTCACGCAGACTGACGATACCGAGCTGCTCGCCTTCTTCTCCTACCAGACGGATCTCGCGGGCGGTAATTTCGCCATTGATCCGTGGTTCGCGTTCCTGAGCTATAGCCAATACTCCTGTAGTTTAGTGATCGTACCCGTAGGCACTCAGACCTGCGCCATCGCGGCTTGCAGGTGGTCGGCAAAGGCTTGCAGAGTCATCTGACCCAGATCCTCGCCGCGAGCACGTACGGCCACCAGCCCGCCCTCTTTTTCCTTGTCGCCGATGACGACCTGGTAAGGGAGCTTCTGCAGGCTGTGCTCGCGGATTTTATAGCCGATCTTTTCGTTTCTCAAGTCAAGATCGACTTTGTAACCCAGTTTACGCAAACTGGTTGCCACATCCGCAGCATAATCGGCCTGTGCGCTGGTGATATTCATCACCACCATCTGCACCGGCGCCAGCCACAGCGGGAAAACACCGGCGTGGTTTTCGATCAGGATACCGATGAAGCGCTCCAGCGAACCCAGAATCGCGCGGTGCAGCATCACCGGACGGGCACGGCCGTTATCCTCGGTGACATACTCGGCGCCGAGACGCTCCGGCAGCACATAGTCCAGCTGCAGGGTACCGCACTGCCAGGAACGGCCCAGCGCGTCCTTGATGTGATACTCGATCTTCGGACCGTAAAACGCGCCCTCGCCCGGCAGCTCTTCCCACTCCACGCCACAGGCGCGCAGCGCCTCGCGCAGACCTTCCTCGGCGCGATCCCAGGTTTCCAGTGTGCCGGCGTACTTTTCCGGACGCAGCGACAGCTTGATCGCCACCTTGTCGAAGCCGAAGCGCTTGTACACCGCCATGGTCAGCTCGTTGAAGGCACGCGCCTCTTCGATGATCTGCTCTTCGGTACAGAAAATGTGGGCATCGTCCTGCACGAAGCCGCGCACACGCATGATGCCGTGCAGCGCGCCGGACGGTTCGTTGCGGTGGCAGGCACCGAATTCGGCCAGGCGCATCGGCAGGTCGCGGTAGGAGCGCAGCCCCTGGTTGAACACCTGCACGTGACCCGGGCAGTTCATCGGTTTCACCGCGTAGTCGCGTTTTTCGGACTCGGTGGTGAACATGCCCTCACGGTAGTTTTCCCAGTGGCCGGACTTTTCCCACAGCACGCGGTCCATCACCATCGGGGTGCGGATTTCCTGGTAGCCGGCCTCGGTCAGCGTCTTGCGCATATACTGTTCGATGCTCTGCCACAGCGCCCAGCCCTTCGGATGCCAGAACACCATGCCCGGCGCCTCGTCCTGCAGGTGGAACAGGTCCAGCTGACGACCCAGCTTGCGATGGTCGCGCTTTTCCGCCTCTTCCAGCATGAACAGGTACTGCTCCAGGTCTTCCTTCTTCTGCCAGGCGGTGCCGTAGATACGCTGCAGCATCTCGTTGTTGCTGTCGCCGCGCCAGTAGGCACCGGCCACCTTCATCAGCTTGAACACCTTCAGCTTGCCGGTGGACGGCACGTGCGGGCCGCGACACAGGTCGGTGAAACCGCCTTCGCGATACAGCGACAGCACCTCGCCCTGCGGAATGGACTCGATGATCTCGGCCTTGTACGCCTCGCCAATGCTCTTGAAGTAGGCAATCGCCTCGTCACGCGGCAGCTCGTAGCGCTCGACCGGGATGTCCTTCTTCGCCAGCTCGGTCATCTTCTTCTCGATCGCCACCAGGTCTTCCGGCGTGAACGGACGCATGTAGGCGAAATCGTAGTAGAAGCCGTTTTCGATCTCCGGCCCGATGGTGACCTGCGCCTCCGGGAACAGCTCTTTCACCGCATACGCCAGCAGGTGGGCGGTGGAGTGGCGGATGATGGACAGGCCGTCCGCGTCTTTCTCGGTGATGATGGCCAGATCAACGTTGGCCGCAATCAGATAGGAAGTGTCAACCAGTTGGCCGTCCACGCGACCAGCCAGCGCCGCGCGCGCAAGACCGGTACCGATGGACGCAGCCACTTCGTGCACCGTTACCGGCTTGTCGAAGGAACGGATGGAACCGTCGGGCAGGCGAATGTCAGGCATAGCAACTCCAGCTTTAAAGTGAAGGTGGACGACAAAAATCCAAAAAAAAAGTGCGGCTTGAGCCGCACTTTTTGGTTTGCTTGGAGTATTCCTTTAATTTTAAAGGCACCCCGTATGGCTCGGTTTTATCGCGAGATACGGGTGGTGGTAGTTCGCTTGAACATTTAATACTCCAAACTGAATTTGGTAGGCACGATCGGATTCGAACCAACGACCCCCACCATGTCAAGGTGGTGCTCTAACCAACTGAGCTACGTGCCTGCAATCAAGGCTGCCGATATTACCAACCGGCGCCGGCAAATGCAAGCCATTTGCGCGTAAAGCTCACACGCCAGCCGCACGCGGGGTGTATACTGCGCGGCTAAATTTCCGATTCCAGCCATTATTATCAAGCACATGCTGAAGTTTACCCTGCACAAGACATCGGGTGGCGCCCGCCGCGGCACCCTGGAACTGAACCATGGCAAAGTCGAGACCCCGGTGTTCCAGCCGGTGGGCACCTACGGCTCGGTGAAGGCGATGAGCCCGCACGAGCTGCACGACATCAAGGCCCAGATCATTCTCGGCAATACCTTCCACCTGTGGCTGCGCCCCGGCCTCGACATCATCGAGAAGTTCGGCGGCCTGCACCAGTTCATCGGCTGGGACAAGCCCATCCTTACCGACTCCGGCGGTTTCCAGGTATTCAGCCTCGGCGCGCTGAACAAGATCACCGAGGAAGGCGTCACCTTCCAGAGCCCGGTCAACGGCGACAAGCTGTTCCTGTCGCCGGAAAAGTCGATGGAAATCCAGAAGGTGCTCAACTCCGACATCGTGATGATCTTCGACGAGTGCACCCCGGGTCAGGTCGACCACGCCACCGCCGCCAAATCCATGCGCATGAGCCTGCGCTGGGCCGAGCGTTCGCGCCGCGCCTTCGACGAGCTGAAAAACCCCAACGCGCTGTTCGGCATCGTGCAGGGCAACCTGTACAAGGACCTGCGCCAGGAATCGCTGGATGGCCTGATGCAGATCGGTTTTGACGGCATCGCCATCGGCGGCCTGTCGGTGGGTGAGCCGAAGCCGGAAATGTACCGCATGCTGACCGAACTCAAGGACATGCTGCCGGCGGAAAAGCCGCACTACCTGATGGGCGTCGGCACCCCGGAAGACCTGGTGCACGGCGTCGCCAACGGCATCGACATGTTCGACTGCGTGATGCCGACGCGCAATGCGCGCAACGGCTGGCTGTTCACGCAGTGGGGCGACCTGAAGATCAAGAATGCGCGCTACAAGGATGACAAGAAGCCGCTGGACGAGCAGTGCGAGTGCTACGCCTGCCGCCACTTCAGCCGTGCCTACCTGCACCACCTGCACCGCACCGGCGAGATTCTCGGCGCCCGCCTCAACACCATCCACAACCTGCACTACTATCAGGTACTGATGCAGGAGATGCGCGACGCCATCGACGCCGACCAGTTTGAAGACTGGAAAGCCGGCTTCCACGAGCGCCGCGCCCGCGGCGTGAACTGACGCGGCCAACTGCTGTCAGTGTAATGTCGTGCCACGCGCCGTCATGCCGCTTGCAAAAGCGGCATCTCGGCACAATGGTTGGAAATCAGCCGCAGCGTGGCTACAATCGGCCACTTGCACACGTAATACCCGCATTCATCCTAAAACAAGGGAGACTCAATCGATGTTCAATACTTCCGCGGCCGGCGGCCTCGACCTGATGGGCTTTTTGCCCATGATCGTGATTTTCGTTTTGTTCTGGTTCCTGCTGATCCGTCCGCAACAGAAGAAAATGAAAGAACACCAGAAGATGCTGGCCGAAATCAACAAGGGTGACGAAGTGGCAACTCAAGGTGGCATCGTTGGCCGCGTGACCAAGGCTGGTGACCAGTACCTGGCGATCGAGATTGCCAACGGCGTGGAAATCAATGTCCAGCGTGGCGCCGTTGCCGCCAAGCTGGAAAAAGGCACCATCAAGTCCCTGTAATCCCAATGGGCCGCCCTGGCGGCCCTTTTTCCTGTTACCGCCTCCATGAACCGCTTCCCGATCTGGAAATACCTCGTCATTGCGGTAGTACTGATTGTCTCGACAATCTACACCCTGCCCAATTTCTTTGGCGAAACCCCTGCCGTGCAAATCTCCAGCACCCGCCAATCGGCCACCGTCGATACGGCATTGATGGCGCGGGTGGAAACCGTACTGCAGCAACAGGGCATCAAGCCTGCCGGCCTGTTCCTTGACGGCAACAGCCTGAAAGTGCGCTTCAACGATCCCGATACGCAGATCAAGGCGCGCGACATCATCCAGCAAGCGCTGGGCGACACCTACATCATCGCGTTGAACCTGCTGGCGGCATCGCCGGAATGGCTGAGCAAGCTGCATGCCAACCCGATGTTCCTGGGCCTCGACCTGCGCGGCGGCGTGCACTTCCTGCTGGAAGTCGACATGCAGGCGGCCGTGGACAAGACCATGGAACGCTACGCCGGCGACATCCGCCGCGAGCTGAAAACCGCCAAGATCCGCTACGGCGCCATCAAGCGCACCGGCAACACCGCGCTGGAAGTACAGCTGCGTGACCAGGAAACGCTGAACGCCGCCGCCGACAAGCTGGCGAGCAGCCTGCCGTCGCTGACCTTCAGTAGCGACGACCAGCTGTTCCGCCTCAGCCTGGCGCTGAAGCCGGAAGAGATCACCCGCATCCAGAGCGATGCCGTGTCGCAGAACATCACCACCCTGCACAACCGTGTCAACGAGCTGGGCGTTGCCGAACCGGTGATCCAGCAAGCCGGCCCGAGCCGCATCGTGGTGCAGCTGCCGGGGGTGCAGGACACCGCCAAGGCCAAGGATATTCTCGGCCGTACCGCCACGCTGCAGGTGCGCATGGTGGAAGACGATCCGTCGCGCGTGGCCGAAGCGATGGCCGGCAACGTGCCGACCGGCTACGAACTGCTGGACGAAGCCAGCTCGCAGGGCATTCAGAAGATCCTGCTGAAGAAGGATGTCGAGCTGACCGGCGACAACATCAACTCGGCCCAGCCCGGCTTTGACCAGAATGGCGGCGCCTCGGTGGACATCGGTCTGGACAGCACCGGCGCCGAGATTTTCCGCAGCCTGACCGCGGAAAACATCGGCAAGCGCATGGCGATGGTACTGGTCGAGAAGAACAAGAGCGAAGTGGTGACCGCACCGGTAATCCGCAGTGAAATCGGCGGCGGCCGCGTGCAGATCTCCGGCAGCATGAACCCGGCCGAAGCCAACGACGTGGCCCTGCTGCTGCGCGCCGGCTCGCTGGCGGCCCCGATGAACATCATTGAGGAACGCACCATCGGCCCGAGCCTGGGCAAGGAAAACATCGAGAAGGGCTTCAGCGCCACGCTGTGGGGCTTTGCCGCCATCGCCGTGTTCATGGTGCTGTACTACCGCGTGTTCGGCCTGATCTCGGTCGCCTCGCTCGGCGTCAACCTGTTCATGCTGATCGCGCTGCTGTCGATGCTGCAGGCGACGCTGACACTGCCGGGCATCGCCGCGATCGCGCTGACGCTGGGCATGGCCATCGACGCCAACGTGCTGATCAACGAACGCATCCGCGAAGAACTGCGCAACGGCGTGCCGCCGCAGTCGGCGATCCAGGCCGGTTACGCCCACGCCTGGGCCACCATCCTCGACTCGAACGTGACCACGCTGATCGCCGGTATCGCGCTGCTGGTATTCGGCTCCGGCCCGGTACGCGGCTTTGCCGTGGTGCACTGCCTCGGCATCCTGACCTCGATGTTCTCCGCGGTGCTGGTATCGCGCGGCATCGTCAACCTGTGGTACGGCCGTCGCCGCCGCCTGACTGCCGTGTCCATCGGCCAGGTGTGGAAGCCGGAAACCAAGTAAGGATCAAGAAACATGGAGTTTTTCCGCATCAAACGGGACATCCCGTTCATGAGCTACGGCAAGCTCACCACCGCGATCTCGCTGGTGACCTTCATCCTGGCGGTGTTCTTCCTGTTCAGCAAAGGGCTGAACCTGTCGGTGGAATTCACCGGCGGCACGGTGATGGAAGTGCAGTACCAGCAGCCGGCCAACATCGCCGACATCCGCCATCGCGTGGAAACGCTGAAAGTGGGCGAAGTGCAGGTGCAGAGCCTGGGCACCAGCCGCGACGTGCTGATCCGCCTGCCGAACAAGGAAGGCACCAGCTCGGCCAAGCTGTCGGAACAGGTGATGAGCCTGCTCAAGGCTGGGGACGCCGGCGTGCAGCTGCGCAAGGTCGAGTTCGTCGGCCCAAGCGTGGGCGAGGAACTGGTCAGCCACGGCCTGACCGCGATCCTGCTGGTCTGCCTCGGCATCGTGATCTACCTCGCGCTGCGCTTCGAGTGGCGGCTGGCGGTGTCGGCGATCATCGCCAACATGCACGACGTGGTGATCATCATCGGCTGCTTCGCGCTGTTCCAGTGGGAATTCAGCCTGACGGTACTGGCCGGCGTGCTGGCGGTGCTGGGCTACTCGGTCAACGAATCGGTGGTGGTGTTCGACCGGATCCGCGAGAACTTCCGCAAGCCGGGCATGCGCGGTCGCAGCACCGCAGAAGTGATCGACAACGCGATCACCTCCACCATCAGCCGCACCATGATCACCCACGGCTCCACCGAGACGGTGGTGCTGGCGATGCTGGTGTTCGGCGGCCCGGCGCTGCACGGCTTTGCCATGGCGCTGACCATCGGCATCGTGTTCGGCATCTACTCCTCGGTGCTGGTCGCCAGCCCGCTGGCGCTGGCGCTGGGCGTCAAGCGCGAGCACATGATCAAGATCGTGAAGCCGAAAGAAGAAGCGGTGGTCTGACGCATCGCGCCCCGCACCTGAGCAAGGTTGGCCGCAGGCAATGCGGCCAACCTTTTTTGACTTTTACCTGCCCCGAGTCGCCATGGAACTGATCGCTTTTCTGCTCGATTTCATCCTGCACATCGACGTGCACCTGACCCAGCTGGTCGCCAGCTACGGGCCGTGGATCTACCTGATCCTGTTCCTGATCGTGTTCTGCGAAACCGGACTGGTGGTGACGCCGTTCCTGCCCGGTGATTCGCTGCTGTTCGTCGCCGGCGCCCTCGCCGCGATGGGCGAGATGAACGTACAGCTGCTGGTAGTGCTGCTGATCGTGGCCGCCATCCTCGGCGACGGCGTCAACTACGCCATCGGCAAACATGTCGGCATGCGGTTGTTTGCCCGCTTTCCGCGGCTGCTGAAACCGCAATACCTGGACAAGACCCACGCCTTCTACGAGCGCCACGGCGGCAAGACCATCATCTTCGCCCGTTTCGTGCCGATCGTGCGCACCTTCGCCCCCTTCGTCGCCGGCATCGGGCGCATGGATTACCGCCACTTCCTCAGCTACAACGTGATCGGTGCCGTGCTGTGGGTGGCCGGTTTCAGCTACGCCGGCTACTTCTTCGGCAACCTGCCCTTCGTGCGCAAGAACCTGGAATACCTGATCTTCGGCATCATCATCGTGTCGATGCTGCCGGGTATCATCGAAGTGATCCGCCACCGCCGCGCCGCCGGCAAGGCGTGACTTTTTCCTGCCACAGCCAACACGGCAACAAGCCCGCCCCACACGGCTGAGCCGGTCTTGCGGCTGCTTGCCGTGGCTGCTGTGGCAAACAAGGTTTTGACACCATGAAACGCATCCAGAAACTGCCCGACCACCTCGTCAACCAGATCGCCGCCGGCGAGGTGGTGGAGCGGCCGGCGTCGGCACTGAAGGAAATCCTGGAAAACAGCCTCGACGCCGGTGCCGACCGCATCAGCGTCGACCTGGCGCAGGGCGGCATCAAGCTGATCCGCGTCACCGACAACGGTGGCGGCATCGCCGCCGCCGACCTGGCGCTGGCGCTGGACCGCCACGCCACCAGCAAGATCGGCAGCCTCGACGATCTGGAAAACGTCGCCACCCTCGGCTTTCGCGGCGAGGGGCTGGCCAGTGTCGCCTCAGTGTCGCGGCTGACGCTGACCAGCCGCCCGCACGACGCCGAGCACGCGCACCAGATCGTCGCCATCGACGGCACGCTGCATCCGGTGGAGCCGGCTGCGCACGCCCCCGGCACCAGCGTCGAGATCGTCGATCTCTATTTCAACACCCCGGCGCGGCGCAAGTTCCTGAAGAGCGAGAACACCGAGTACGCGCACTGCGAGGCCACCTTCGAGCGCATCGCGCTCGCACATCCCCAGGTCGAATTCATCCTGCGCCACAACGGCAAGGTGGTGTGGCGCCTGCCGCAGCAGAGCCTGGCCGAACGCGTCGGCGCGCTCTTGGGCAAGGACTTCGTCGAGGCCTCGCTACCGGCCGACACCGGCGCCGCCGGCCTGACGCTCACCGGCTTTGTCGCCAGCCCGACCTACTCCAAGGCCAGCCGCGACGCGCAGTACTTCTACGTCAACGGCCGCTTCGTGCGCGACAAGATCGCGCAGCACGCGCTGCGCCAGGCCTACCGCGACGTGCTGCACCACGACCGCCACCCGGCCTACGCGCTGTTCTTCACCCTCGATCCGGCCAACGTCGACGTCAACGTACATCCGACCAAGATCGAGGTGCGCTTCCGCGAAAGCCAGGGCATCCACCAGTTTCTGTTCCACAGCATCCACAAGGCGCTGGCCAGCACCACAGCCGGCGCCAGCCCGGCGGTGACGCTGGACGATGGCCAGCCGGCAGGCAATGACATTGCCGTTGCGGCCAACGTTGGCCGCAACGAAGACACGCTCGCCACCTTCGGCACCGCGGCCGCCGCCTCGCGCGCTGGCGACAGCCCGCAGCGGATGCCGTTCCAGCAGCCACGCTACGAACAGCAGGCAATGCCGCTGCACGTGGCGCGCGAGGCGATCGGCGGCTACCAGCGCCAGTTTGCCGGGCTGCGCGAGGAGGAACGCGGCCTGACACCGGCCGTCACCGACACGCCGGCCGGCAGCACGACGATCGGCAGCACCCTGGCCACGCCGCTGTCTGCGGCCAAGCTTGCCGCCCTGCCCGACGCCAGCGACGGCATCCCGCCGCTCGGTTTTGCGCTAGCGCAGCTGCACGGCGTCTACATCCTCAGCCAGTGCGAGGACGGCCTGATCGTGGTCGACATGCACGCCGCGCACGAGCGCATCGTCTACGAACGGCTGAAAAATGCATTAGAAGAAGACACGATCCCGATGCAGCCCTTGCTGCTGCCGGTGTCGTTCGCCGCCGACCGCTTCGAGGTCGCCACCGCGCACGAACACGGCGCCGAGATGCAGCGCCTCGGCATCGACCTGGCGCCGCTGTCGCCGACGCAGATCGCGGTGCGCGGCGTGCCGGTGTGGCTGCAAGACGGCAACCCGGTGGAGCTGGCGCGCGCGGTGCTGAAGGATGTGCGCGAGATCGGCCTCAGCCAGGTGCTGACCGAACGTCGCAACGAGCTCTTGGCCACCATGGCCTGCCACGGCGCGGTGCGCGCCAACCGCCAGCTGACGCTGACCGAGATGAACGCGCTGCTGCGCGACATGGAGGCCACCGAACGCTCCGGGCAGTGCAATCACGGCCGGCCAACGTGGTCGCGGCTGTCGATGCGCGATCTGGACAATCTTTTCATGCGCGGCCGCTAAGGCGCGCGCTCACGGAGTCCCCATGCTGCAACGTCGCGATCTGCCCGCCCTCAGCGCCGGCTTTGTCACCGTCCTCGTCGGCTACACCAGCTCGGCGGCCATCATCTTCGAGGCGGCACGCAGCGCCGGCGCCAGCCAGGCGATGATCGCCTCGTGGCTGATGGCGCTGGGCATCGCGATGGGCATCACCTGCATCGGGCTGTCGCTACGCTACAAGGTGCCGGTGGTGACCGCGTGGTCGACGCCGGGCGCGGCGCTCCTGATCACCTCGCTCTCCGGCGTCAGCATGCCGGAGGCCATCGGCGCCTTCGTGTTCTCCGCAGCGCTGATCGTGCTCGCCGGCGTCACCGGCTGGTTCGAGAAGGCGCTCAACCGCATCCCGCTGCCGATGGCGGCGGCGATGCTGGCCGGCATCCTGGTCAAGTTCGGCATCAACGTGTTCGGCGCGATGCAGACCCAGCTCGCGCTGGTGCTGGCGATGTTCGTCGCCTACCTGCTGGCCAAGCGCCTGCTGCCGCGCTACGCCATCGTGCTGGTGCTGCTGCTCGGCTGCGCCATCGCCGCGACACAGGGCCTGCTGCAGCTGGGCGAGGTCACGCTGACGCTGGCCACGCCGCTGTGGACCACGCCGCAGTTCAACCCCGGCGTGCTGCTGGGCGTCGGCCTGCCGCTGTTCATGGTCACCATGGCATCGCAGAACATCCCCGGCGTCGCTACCCTGCACGCCAACGGCTACCGGCCGCCGATCTCGGCGCTGATGACCGGCACCGGCGTGGTCAACCTGCTGCTGGCGCCGTTCGGCTGCTTCGCGGTGAATCTGGCGGCGATCACCGCCGCGCTGTGCATGGGCCGCGACGCGCACGAAGATCCGGCGCGGCGCTATCTGGCCAGCGTGGCGGCCGGCGCGTTCTACCTGTTGCTGGGGATTTTCGGCGCCACCGTCGGCGCGCTGTTCGCGGCGTTTCCCAAGGCACTGGTGCTGGCCATCGCCGGGCTGGCGCTGTTCGGCACCATCGCCGGCGGCCTCGCCACCGCAATGAAGGACGACGCGATGCGCGAGCCGGCGCTGATCACCTTCCTGATTACCGCCTCCGGCGTGTCGCTGGCCGGCATCGGCTCCGCGTTCTGGGGGCTGGCGGGCGGCGTGCTGGCGCTGCTGATCCTCAACGCGCGGCGCAAGGCCTGAGCCGCTAGCGCCTCAAGCGCGGGACAGGGCGAACACGGTGGGGGAAACGGTGTTCGCCCGGCGGCACGCCCGCATGCCGAAGCCGTTTGCAACGCCGGATCGCGCCATTGCGACTCATCACAACAAAGCGGTGCTTACGGGCTGGCGGCGACGCTGGCACTGACCTGCGCCAGCGTGCTGCCGAAATGGCGCTGGTAGAAACGATCCAGCTCGCCACTGCCCTTCAGCCGCTGCGCCTCGCCATCCACCGCATCGCGCAACAGCTCGAGGCCGGGGCGGAAGCTGAACGGCTGCGCGACACTGGCCACCACCGGCTGCAGGCGCCGGATCTTGCCATGCAGCGACGGGTCGACATCCTGCAGCGCCACCGCGTCCTCGAAGATCACGTCCACCCGCCCGGCCGCCAGCTGCCGCACCGCGGTGGTGGAGTCGTTGGCCGCCACCCGCTGCCAGTCGCGTTTTGCCGTGATCGCCGGCGGATAGTCGTAGACGTCGACAAAGGCCACCTTGTGCGCGCTGAAATGGCCCAGCCCCGGATAGTGGTGCAGCGGATTGTCGGCACGCACCCAGGCGTTGAGCACCCAGTACACCAGCGGCTGCTGCGTCTGCAGCCAGCCCGGCGGGCTGCCCTCGGCGGTGGCAAAGGCCATGATATCGATGCGCTGCTCCTTCATCAGCCGCAGACAGGAGGCCGGCGCCAGGAACAGGTAGCGGATGCGGTGCCCTTCCGCACGCGCGGCACGGCCCAGCGCGTCCACCGCCAGCCCCACCGGCTGGCCCTGCGCATTCTGGTAGATGAACGGCTGCCACGCCTCGGCGCACAGCGTGAACACCGCGGCCGAGGCCGGGGCGGACAGGGTGAGGGCGGCCAGCGCCAACAGTTTGCGGAACATGCACGACTCCCCGGCAATGGCGACAAGCCTCAAGCCTAACAGCATGCCGCATGGTTGGCCGCACCCACTGGCGGCAAAGCCGGCCTGCGCTCAGCACGCGGCGTTGTCTGGCTGCAACAGCCAGTCGGCGGCCGCCGCGCTATGCAGCGCGGTGGTGTCCAGCAGCGGCAAGGCGGCCTGG
The DNA here is from genome assembly GCF_024437575.1 of Vogesella sp. AC12. Classification (NCBI taxonomy): domain Bacteria; kingdom Pseudomonadati; phylum Pseudomonadota; class Betaproteobacteria; order Neisseriales; family Chromobacteriaceae; genus Vogesella; species Vogesella sp. AC12. Next base: position 59,103 of record NZ_JANFNU010000004.1, on the reverse strand, counting down.
CAGCCGTCGAGCAGCATGGCGATCTCGGTGCAGCCGAGTATCACCGCCTCCGCCCCCGCCGCCTGCAGAGCGGCGATGATGTCGAGATAGCGCGCCCGCGACGCCGGCAGAAGGCGGCCCTGGCACAGCTCGTCGAAGATCACGCGATGCACCTCGTCGCGTTCGGCCGCCGTTGGCAGCAGCACCTGCAGCCCGGCCGTCTGCAGCCGCTCACGGTAGAACGCCTGCTCCATGGTGAAACGGGTGCCGAGCAGGCCGACGCGGCCAACCTTGGCCGCAAGCAGCGCGGCAATGGTGGGGTCGGCGATATGCAGCAGCGGGATGCCGGCCCGCTCCGCCACCGGCGCCGCCACCTGGTGCATGGTGTTGCTGCAGATCAGCAGCGCCCCGGCACCAGCTTGCGCCAGACCACGGCCGGCCTCGCCCAGCAGCTCGGCGGCCTGCGCCCACTCGCCGTGGCTCTGCAGCTCGGCCAGCGGCGCGAAGTCGATGCTGTGCAGCAGCAGCGGTGCCGAGTGCAGCCCGCCGCGCGCGTCGCGCACCCGGCGATTGATCTGCGCGTAGTAGTGCGCGGTCGATTCCCAGCTCATGCCGCCCAGCAGGCCCAGCAGTTTTCCACTCATGTCACAGCACCCCGGCCAGTTGCAATTCGTCGTACAGCAGGTACAGCGCGGTCAACGCCATCAACAAGGCCATGATGCCATTGAACCAGCGCCGCGCCGCCGCTTGCGACAGATGGCGGCGCAAGGCCTCGCCCAGCCCGGCCCAGACGCAGATGCACGGGAAGTTGATCAGCGCACAGGCCAGCGCCAGCAGCATGGCGTGCGACAGCTGCGCCTGCAGCGGCAAGAACAGCAAGGCGGTGTTGATCACCATCACCCACGCCTTGGGATTCACCCACTGGAAGGCGGCGGCGCCGATGAAACCCATCGGCCGCACCAGCTGTTTCGCCTGCGGCTCGCCCGCCAGCCACACCTGCCACGACAGCCACAACAGGTAACTGCAGCCGGCCAGCGTCAGCAAGAGGCGCCAGTCGTCCAGCCACGCCATCACCCAGCCCAGCAGCAGCGACACCAGCAACACCTGCACGCCATGGCCGATGCTGATGCCAAGCAGGTGCGGCACGCTGCGGCGAAAGCCGAAGTTGACCCCCGATGCGGCCAACATCAGGTTGTTCGGCCCCGGCGTGATCGACATCAGCGACACATAACTCAATAAAGGCAGACCCAGCATCACACGCTCCCGCAACAAGTAGTAGACCGTTCCATCGTAGCCAACAGCAGTTGCCGGATACAGTGTCAAGAATTTATTATTGTCATGGTGACAGTTGCAGCATACTGGCAACTGTCACCCTCCGTTCTCCCGCCCACTGTCATGCCCGTGTCAGAACCCGTGCAAAGTCTCGCACGCTCACGCGAGACCAGGCAAAAACGACAGGGGAAGCGGAATTCAACGGGAGCACGCCGCATGCCGAAGACGTACTCACCGTGTAACGTTCCACAAAGCACAGCAGCCATTGAACAGGTTCTTACGGAAAGCCGCCATGGATAGCAGCACCCTGTACCAGCAACTCGCCGACGACCTGTCCGGCGCCATCAACCTGGGCACCTTGCCGCCCGGCTCGCGCCTGCCCTCGGTGCGCAAGACCGCGCACAGCCGCCAGCTGTCGCTCAATACCGTGGTCGCCGCCTACCGCGTGCTGGAAGACCGCGGCCTGGTCGAGGCGCGGCCGCAGTCCGGCTACTACGTGCGCTCGCGGCTGCCGTCGCCGGCGCGCAGCAGCAGCCAGGCCGCCGGCCCGGCGCAGGGCACCGACGGCGCGGTGCTGGACCTGATCGGCGCCGCGCTGAAGGCGCAGCAGACGCCGGGCTACATCGACATGGCGCTGGCCTGCCCGCGCGGCGGCGACTTCTACCCCGCCGGCAAGCTGGCGCGGCTGATGGGCCAGGTGCTGCGCAAGAACCCCGGCCTGGTCAGCAACTACGCGCTGCCGCCGGGCTCGGAACGGCTGCGCACCCAGATCGCGCGCCGCGGGCTGGAGCTGGGCATGGCGCTGCAGGCCGACAACATCATCCTCACCCACGGCGCGATGGAGGCGCTGAACCTGGCGCTGCGCGCGGTGTGCCGCCCCGGCGACACCGTCGGCATCGAGTCGCCGACCTACTTCAACCTGCTGCCGCTGTTCGCCAGCCTGGGGCTGAAGGCGCTGGAAATCCCCACCGATCCGCAATCCGGGCTGTCGCTGGAGGCGCTGGAGATGCTGCTGGCGGAAAAGCGCCTCAACGCCATCATCGCGATGCCCAACGTGCACAATCCGCTGGGCTGCAGCATGCCCACCGAACACAAGAAAAGGTTGGCCGCACTGGTCAATCGTTACCAGGTGCCGCTGATCGAGGACGCGCTGTACGCCGAGCTGCAGTTCGGCGACGCGCTGCAACCGGCGGTTAAGGCCTACGACAGCGACGGCTGGGTCATCGTCTGCGCCAGCTACACCAAGACGCTGGCGCCGGACTTCCGCGTCGGCTGGATGGAAGGCGGCCGCTTCACCGAGGAACTGCGCAAGCTGAAGTTCGCCACCTCCATCGCCGAGCCGCTGGTGCTGTGCGAGACGCTGGGCGCCTTCCTGGAGTCCGGCGGCTACGACCACCACCTGCGCGCGCTGAAGCGGCGCTACACGCTGCACATCGACAAGGTGCGCGCGCTGATCGCCGACCACTTCCCGGCCGGCACCCGCGCCACCCACCCCAGCGGCGGCTTCCTGATCTGGGTGGAGCTGCCGGACGGCTACGACACGGTGAAGCTGTTCGATCTGGCGATCCAGCAGCGCATCAGCATCTCGCCGGGGCCGCTGTATTCGCCGAGCGGCCGCTACCGCAACGCGTTGCGGGTGTCCTGCTGCCAGCCACTGGACGAGCGCTTTGTCAGCGCGCTGGCACGGGTCGGCGAGCTGGCCGCCAGCTGCGGCAAATCATGACAAAGTAAACACATAAAGCATAAATGACATTAAAATACGGGATTGGCCACCCACCTGACCAGGCACTTTCCCATGCTTTATCACGGCACCATCAGCCGCTGGCACGACGACAAAGGCTTCGGCTTCATCACCCAGGATCACACCAGGGAAGAACTGTTCTTCGACCTCTCCGATTGCCCGCCGGGCGGCGTGCGGCCGCAGGTCGGTTTTGTGGTCTACTTCCAGCGCCAGCAGGCGGCCAACGGCAAGGTGTCGGCCCGCCAGGTGCAGGGCAAGGTGTTCACCGCACCGCCCGCCGCCAGCCCGCCGCTGCCGCCACTCGACTACGTGCTGACGCCGGCCGCGCCGCGTCAGCCCCACAGTCGCGTGCACGGCATCGTGCTGCTGTTGCTGCTCACCGCCGGCGTCGCCGGCTACGCCAGCTATGCCGGCCGCAGCAGCGCGGCACCGGCCAGTCGCGCAATCGACACCACCCGGCCCGCCACCACGCCGGCAGCGGCCACCGCCGGCTTCCGCTGCGACGGTCGCCAGCACTGCTCGCAGATGAATACGCTGCAGGAGGCCGCCTACTTCCTGCAACACTGCCCGGACAACCGGATGGACGGCGACGGCGACAGGCAACCGTGCGAAACGCAATTCGCCAACTGAGCCGGCAGCCACACCACGCCAAAAACACTGCGGCCAACCCTGTCACCAGGGTTGGCCGCAGTCACGTCCCGCTCAGGCGTCTCGCCGCTTACAGGTAGCGCGCTTCCAGATGGGCGCGGAAGTGCGCCGGATTGAGCGCCTCGCCGGTGGCGCGGCGCACCAGTTCGCCGGTTTCCCAGCGGCTGGCCTGCGACCAGATGTTGGCGTCCAGCCAGTCGAACACCGGTGCCAGCTCGCCGGCGGCGATGCGCGCGTCCAGTGCTGGCTCCTGGCGACGGAGGGTGGCGAAATACTGCGCCGCGTACATCGCGCCGAGGGTGTAGCTGGGGAAGTAGCCGAAGCTGCCGTCGGTCCAGTGGATGTCCTGCAGGCAGCCGTCGCGGTAGTTGCCGCGGGTATCGACGCCAAGATAGGCCTGCATCTTTTCATCCCACAGCGCCGGAATGTCTTCCGCCTCGATGTCGCCCTCGATCAACGCGCGCTCGATCTCGAAGCGCAGGATCACGTGCGCCGGATAGGTCAGCTCGTCGGCGTCGACGCGGATATAGCCGGGACGCACGCGGCTGTACATGCGCGCCAGGTTGGCCGCATCGAAGGCATCCTGCTCGCCCAGGTGCTTTTTCACCAGCGGTGCGATCAGCGACAGGAAGGCCGGGCTGCGCCCCAGCTGCATCTCGAATGCCAGGCTCTGGCTTTCGTGGATGCCCATCGAGCGCGCCTGGCCCACCGGCAGCTGCACCAGCGCACGCGGCAGGCGCTGCTCGTAACGGGCGTGGCCGGTTTCGTGCACGATGCCCATCATGCTCTGCATGAAGTCGTCGTCGCGGTAGCGGGTGGTGATGCGCACGTCCTCGGCCACGCCGCCGCAGAACGGGTGTACCGACACGTCCAGCCGCCCGGCGTTGAAGTCGAAACCGAGCAGGCCCATGATCTCGACCCCCAGCGCGCGCTGCCGCTCCACCGCGAACGGCCCCTGCGCCGGGATCAGCGTCTCGCCGGCCTGCTTGTCCATCACTTGGCGGATCAGCCCCGGCAGCCAGCTTTTCACGTCGCCGAAGATGCGCTCCAGCTCGGCACTGCTCATGCCAGGTTCGTACTTGTCCAGCAGCGCGTCGTAGCGCGACTTGCCGCTGGCGTCGGCCAGCAGCTGCGCCTCTTCGCGCGCCAGTTGCACCACCTCGCGGAAATTGGACAGGAAACCGTGCCAGTCATTGCCCTTGCGCTGTTCGCGCCACGCGTGTTCGCAGCGGCTGCCGGCCAGCGACTTGGCCTCCACCAGCCGCGCCGGCAGCAGGTTGGCGCTTTGCCACACGCGGCGCATTTCGCGCAGCGAGGCCTGCTCGGCGTCGGACAGGCTTTCCTGCGCCGCCGCCTGCAAGGCCTGTTGCAGCGCCGGTGCGGTCAGCAGGCCGTGCATCAGCAGCTGCAGCTCGGCCATCGCCGCGCCGCGCGCCTCGTTGCCACCGGGCGGCATCATCGCCGCCTGGTCCCAGCCGGCGATGGCGGCCAGATGCTGGTAGCGGTACAAACGGGTAAAGACGGCAACGGCTTGCTGGTAGGCAGGTGTGGTCATGGCGTGGCTTTCTTGGAATATTATGCCCAATGATGCCAGCACAAGCGGCAGCAATCAATCATCCAGCCACGCGGCGACACATAAAAAGCCCTGACCGCTCAGGCGAGCGTGGCCTTCTTGTGGCGCACGCCGGCGTCGGGAAAGGTCATCCAGTAGTAGAAGAATTCGCGGGAGATGGTGAGGAAGCTGTCGCGCGCGTAGCTGTCGGTGAGGTGCATCAGCATGGCGTCGACCGCGGTGCGGAAACTGTCCGGATGATGCGCCTGGTCGTGCAGCAGGTACAGCAGCGGCTTGATCAGCCCGGCGCGTTCGGCCAGCACTTCGTCGTCGGCGCCCAGCTCGTACAGCTTGCCCAGATAGATGTCGAGCGACGGCGGGAAGCTGGCAAAGTTTTCATCGCTCATGCGCTGCTGCAGGTCGGCGAACGAGGCCAGCACCGGCAGCCGCACGTGGTGGGTGGTAAAGCCGGCGCGGGCATTCATCTGCGCCAGCTGCTGCAGGTCGCCGAGCCAGAAATAGTAGTACTCGCGCGCCGCCGTCATCGCCGCCGGGCGATCGCCGGGCGGGCAGATCGACAGCAGCGCATTGATCGCGCTGCGATAGACATCGCGGTTGCGCGGCTGGCCGCGCAGGATCTGCACCAGCCGGCGCAGGATGTTGCGACGGAACAGCACCACCTCCACCGCCGCACCTTTTTGTTCGAGCAGATTCAGGTACGCGTCCAGCGCCCTGACAGCAATATCACCCACGATGACAACCTCATTTATGACAACGACTGCGCCAGATACAGCACTGGCCTGGTTACCACTGCAGGCAACAAGGCCAGGCGCGCCAAGCATAACGTGTTTTCAGCCGCCACTACTGATCGGCATCAATGACCCCGGCACGCCGGGCCGCCGCCACGATCGCCGCCCACTCATTATCGGAAATTTCCACCCCTGCGGCCAACCTTTGCGCCTCGCGCTGCCGCTCCGGCTCGCCGGCCAGCAGCACTGGCGGCTGCCCGGGCGGCGGCGGCGAGCTGCGGATGTAGGCGGCCATTGCGTCATACTCGGCGCGCAGCCAGTCCAGATCGCTGACCGCCTCCGGATCGATCAGGATCGCGGTCAGGTTGTTGACGATGCCGCCCTCCCGCGCGTTATCCGGCTGCAGCGTGCCGCCGCCGGACAACAGCCCGGCGAGGAACTCGATGGCCGCGACCAGTCCGCCCCCCTTGTGGGCGGCGATCGGGCGCAGCGCACCGCTCGGTGCTTCGTGCAGCGCGGCCGGATCGGCCGTCGGCTGGCCGGCGGCATCCAGCATCACCGCCTCGTCAAAGTGCTGGCCGGCGAGATAGGCCACCCGCGTCTTGCCGTAGGCGACCATGCTGGTGGCGAAATCGAGGATGAACGCCGGCTCGCGATGACCGGCCGGAAACGCGATACACAGCGGATTGGTGCCGAAACGCGGCGCCGAGCCGCCGAACGGCGCCACCAGCGGTTGCGGGAAATCGGTGACGTTGACGAAGAACAGCGCCACCTTGCCGGCGGCGGCGGCCTGTTCGCCGTAGCTGCCGATGCGGCCCATGTGGTGGCTGTTGCGCACCGTCAGCAGCACGATGCCGCTGTGGCCGACGCGCTCGATGGCGGCGTCCATCGCCTCGCGCACCACGCGCTGGCCGTAGCCGCGCTCGCCGTCGAACTGCAGGATGGCGCCGCAATCGTTGAGCAGCCACGCCGGCTGGTTCGGCTGCAGCGTGCCGGCGGCGACGCTGTCGACGTAAAACGGCAGCATGCCGACACCGTGGCTGTCGTGCCCCTTGAGGTTGGCCGCGAGCAGGTGGTCGGCCACCACGCTGGCCTCGTCGGCGGTGGAACCCAGTGCGCACAGGGTGGCGTGCGCCAGGCGATGAAGTCGCTCGGCCGGAATCAGCATGGCATACCTTGTCGGAAGAAAATGGATTGCAACTGCATCACGCGTTTAGAACCTGTTCAAGGTCTCGCCCGCTCACGCGAGACAAGGCAACAACGACGGCGGAGGCGGCGTTTAGCTGGGGAGAAACCAGAACGCCGTATCGCCGCATTGATCTCCGCTGCCGCAGGCATTGAACCGCTACTCAGCGCGGCGGAAAAGTGAGGGTAACCCTGATATCGCGCCCGACCAGGCGCAGGTCGCGCACCGCCAGCGGCACCTTGTCGTCGAGCGAGGTCAGCGCCGGCCAGGCAAACAGCCCGCGCGCGGCGTCGCCGGCCAGATACGGCGCCAGGTACAGCACTGCCTCGTCCACCAGCCCGGCGGCGACCAGCGCGCCGTTCAGGCCGGCGCCCGCCTCCACCATCAGCTCGTTGATGCCGTCGGCAGCCAGCGTTTGCAACAGCTGCGCCAGATCGACGCGGCCATCGTCCGCCGCGCACGGCAGCAGCCTGACGCCGCGCGCGAGATACGGCGCGTGACGGACCGCATCGCTCACCGCCGTCGCCAGCCAGGTCGGCGCCACGGCGGTATCGTAGATCGCGGCGCTTGCCGGCGTCTGCAGCGTGCTGTCCACCACCACCCGCAGCGGCTGGCGCACGCACGCCACCTCGCGCACCGTCAGCTGCGGATTGTCGGCCAGCACCGTACCGCTGCCGGTGAGGATGGCACAGTTGGCCGCACGTAGCCGGTGCACGTCGCGGCGCGCGTCGGCGCCGGTAATCCACTGGCTGACGCCATTGAGCAGCGCGGTCTTGCCGTCCAGCGTCGCCGCGCCCTTCAGCGTCACGAACGGGCGCTGCCGCGTCACCCGCGACAGAAAACCGCGATGCACGCGCTCGGCCTCGGCCTGCAGGCAGCCGGCGGCGGCGGGGATGCCCACGGCGTTCAGCATGGCGATGCCACGACCGGCGACCTCGTGATAGGGATCGACCATCGCCGCGACCACCCGGCCCAGCTTTTCCGCGATCAGCCGCCCGGCGCACGGCGGGGTGCGGCCGTGGTGGCTACACGGCTCCAGCGTGACGTAGGCGGTGGCGCCGGCCGGCGTCAGGCCGCGCGCATAGCAGTCCTTGATCGCCTGGATCTCGGCGTGGTCCGAGCCCACCACCAGCGTGGCGCCCTCGCCGATGATCTGCCCGTCGCGCACCAGCACGCAGCCGACGCCGGGATTGGGCGCCGCGCGGCGGGTGGCGGCCTCGGCCAAGCGCAGCGCCTGCTGCATGTAGTGGTGATCGTCGGCAGTAAATATGCTCATCGGCAATTCCATCGCGATGGGGACTGGCGGCGACACTCAGTCGCGCTTCTGGATTTCCTTGATCGCGTCGCTGAACTCGGCGATGTCCTGGAAGCTCTTGTACACCGAGGCAAAGCGCACGTAGGCGACCTTGTCCAGCCTAGCCAGCTCGTTCATCACCATCTCGCCGATCTGGCGGCTGGACACCTCGCGCTCGCCCAGTTGCAGCAGGCGCTGGCAGAGACGGTCGATGGCGTCGTCGACCAGCGGCGTCGGCACCGGGCGCTTGTGCAGCGCGCGCAGGAAGCTGGTGCGCACGCGCTCGACGTCGAATTCGGCACGGTGGCCGCCGGATTTCACCACCTGCGGCATGCGCACGTCGGCGTTTTCAAAGGTGGTAAAACGCTTTTCACAGCCCATGCAGCGGCGGCGGCGGCGGATGCTGTTGCCGTCGTCGCTGACACGCGAATCAACCACCTGGGTATCGGCACAGCCGCAAAACGGGCATTTCATGGCTTTACAATCCTGCTGGTTTCAATAGCCTGATGTTATCAGCAATCGGCGCTGCCGCGCAGCCCGTGCCGCAGCGCAACAGGCGCAGCCGCGTGCGGCCAACGTTGGCCGCATGAAAAAAGCGGCCCGCAGGCCGCTTTGTCGTCTACCGTCGGGACGGTGACTTACTTCTTGCTGTACACCGGGAAACGGTGGCACAGCTCGGTGGCTTCCTTGGCCACGCGCGCCAGTACCGCTTCGTCGGTCGGGTTGTCCAGCACGTCGGCCACCAGGTTGGCGACGATGCGGGCTTCTTCTTCCTTGAAGCCGCGGGTGGTGATCGCCGGCGAGCCGATACGGATACCGGAAGTCACGAACGGGCTTTCCGGGTCGTTCGGGATCGCGTTCTTGTTGACGGTGATGTGCGCCTTGGTCAGCGCGGCATCGGCCGCCTTGCCGGTCAGGCCCTTGGCACGCAGGTCAACCAGGAACACGTGGCTCTCGGTGCGGCCGGACACGATGCGCAGGCCGCGCTCGGCCAGGGTCTTGGCCATGGCGTCGGCGTTCTTCAGCACCTGTTCCTGATAGGCCTTGAATTCCGGGGTCAGCGCTTCCTTGAACGCCACTGCCTTGCCTGCGATCACGTGCATCAGCGGGCCGCCCTGCAGGGTCGGGAACACGTTGCTGTTCAGCGACTTCTCGAACTCGGCCTTGGCCAGGATCAGGCCGCCACGCGGACCGCGCAGGGTCTTGTGGGTGGTGGAGGTCACGAAGTCGGCGTGCGGTACCGGGTTCGGGTACACACCGGCGGCGATCAGGCCGGCGTAGTGCGCCATGTCGACCATGAAGTAGGCGCCGCATTTCTTGGCGATCTGGCCCATGCGCTCGAAGTCGAAACGCAGTGCGAAGGCGGAAGCGCCGCCGATGATCAGCTTCGGCTTGGTTTCCATCGCTACGCGCTCCATGTCGTCGTAGTCGATTTCTTCGTTCTCGTTCAGGCCGTAGGCCACGATGTTGAACAGCTTGCCGGACAGGTTGGCCGGGCTGCCGTGGGTCAGGTGACCGCCGTGGCCCAGGTTCATGCCCATCACGGTGTCGCCCGGCTTCAGGATGGAGAAGTACACCGCCTGGTTGGCCTGCGAGCCGGAGTGCGGCTGCACGTTGGCGTATTCGGCGCCGAACAGCTGCTTGACGCGATCAATCGCCAGTTGCTCGACGATGTCAACGTGCTCGCAACCGCCGTAGAAGCGCTTGCCCGGGTAGCCTTCGGCATACTTGTTGGTCAGCTGGGAACCCTGGGCTTCCATCACTGCCGGACTGGTGTAGTTCTCGGAGGCGATCAGCTCGATATGGTCTTCCTGGCGCTGGACTTCCGCGCCGATCGCAGCTGCGAGTTCCGGGTCAAACTGGGCAATTTTCAGATCAGCAAACATCGTTGACTCTTCCATCTGGAGGGTTTGAACTAAAAGGCAGTCTTGACGTTTAGCCTGTCGCGCGGCGGCGGCAGGGCAAACGTCAACACTGCAAGGCGGCTATTTTACCTCATCCGGCGCGGCGCCGTGATGAACAAATGGCAGGTTTGGCATGAAAGCGTTTCATGCTGCCCCTGCCATTTCAATGACTTACTGCAGCGTCACCGGCTGCGGCGGCCAGTCGTCGGCGGTGAAGAACAGCGGAATGCCGTCGCGGCTTTCCGGCTGCACCCCGTCCACCACGCGCACGTCGCCGACCTGGCACTCCGCCATCAGCAGGCGGAAGTTGGTCTCGATCTGCGCCACGTCGTCCTGCGCCGCCAGCGGCCACACGAAGCCGCCCCAGTCCTTCTCGTTGCCGGAGGCCGACACGGTGATGTGCAGCTCGCCGTTGTCGTGCGCCGACATGATGGCCACCGGTTCCTGGCCCAGGTCGCGCAGCTGGCGGATCTGGGTGCTGGCAAATACCTGCAACGCCACCTCCAGTCGCGCAAAGTTGGCCGCAACGATGGCCTGCATCAGCGGCATCGGCGGACGCGGGATCGGGAACAGGGTCACGCCCTCGGTCTTCAGTTGCTCGCCGATGAACTTCATCACTGGCACGCCCCAGGCACCGACATTGCCGCCCAGTTTCACCGGTGCCTCGGCACCGTCTTCACGGATGGCCACGCCGAGCAGGTAGCGCAGGAACACGCCCTCGTCCTTGGCCACGATCGGCGCCGCCGGCAACTCCAGCGGCAGGCCGCGTGCGGCGTCCACCAGCTGGCGGGTGTAACGGTAGATCTGGGCGGAATGGATGCCGACCACATTGTCCGGGTGCAGCAGCTTGCCGGACAGGAACACCTCGGCGCCGTCGGCGAACAGGCCGTGCTGGCGGAACAAGGCATTGAGGGTATCGACGTCGGCAATGCGCTCCGGCAGCGTGGCCTTGCCCTTGCTGCCGATCACCAGCACCAGCGGCACGGCGAAGATCACCGCGTGGCGGCCGCTGTCCGGACGCTCGGCGGCATCGCGCAGCGCGTCCCACAGCTCGCGGTAGATCTGCTGCGAGGTCACCATCGCCAGCGCAACGGACAGCGATAACAGTTCTTCGCGTTCCAGCATCTCGACCAGCGCGGCACGCAGCGAGGCACGCCACATGGCACGGTCGTCCTCGCTACGCGCATTCACGATCGATTGCGTGTAGTGGATCAACATATTGGAAGGGGAAGATTCGGGGTACTGACGCGGATCAGGCAACTGCAGGGAAATATCGCTCATCACTGGCAACCGGACAAATCTGGCAAAGACGATATTGTGGCACAGCTTGGCGTGATGCGCCGCATCAAGCGCAGCAAGCAAGCGCTAGATTTTCACTTTCCAACACGCCATGTGTTCAAAGCGCGACAAAATGTTATATTTTTTGCGTTATTGCAGATTGTATACATTGACAGCGACAAACACGATCCGGATAATCCGTACTCGTTGGGATGCAGCAATTGCTTCTTGATAGTTTCTCCTCTATTTCTCCTTTGTAGACTTGGCGCGGGCGTAAAACCCCGCGCAATTTTTTTGCCCGTTTTTCTCCCCCAGTAAAATCAAACACTTGTTCCGCTCGCCGCTCGCCTGCCGTCGTCGCTGTCGCACGCACACCGCTAACGCCAATGGCATGGCCGTGACGCGATCCCGCGCGTCATCAGCGTTCGGTTTGTCACCTTGCCGCAATCAAAAACGAACATCAAAAGTTCGGTTTCACTGAAAACTGAACAAAAAAAAAGCCGCGCCAGCTTGCGCGGCGCGGTCAAGTCAATGCGAAACAATCAGAGGAGAAAACGTCAGGACGACGCTTGCTACGGCTTGGTCACGCCCGGCGCTGAAAAGTTCAGGCGGATGCCGATTTATTTGCTGTCGCGCGTAACGGCGCCGGTCGCCGCCTCCGCAAAATGCTGGCACAGGAAATCGACAAACAGCCGCACCCGCGCCGATAGCGTCAGCGCCGGCGGGTACAGCGCGTAGATGTCCGCCGGCGTGCCCTGCCACTGCGGCAGCACCCGCTGCAGGCGACCGTCACCCAGCGCCGCGCCGACATCCCACTCCGAACGCAGCATCACGCCGTGGCCGGCCAGCCCCCAGCCGACCACGCTCTCGCCGTCGTTGGCGCTCAGCCGGCCGCTGACCCGCACCCGTTGCTGCTGGCCGTCGCACTGCAGCTGCCACTGGCCGTAGACGGCATCGTTCTCGCGCACGAACAGGCACTGCTGCCGGCTGAGGTCCTGCGGCTGGCGGATCGGCGCGGCATGCTGCAGATAGGCCGGCGCCGCGCACAGGATGCGGCGGTTGTGCACGATGCGCTGCGCGCACAGCCGCGCATCCGGCGGCGGGCCGAAGCGGATACTGACATCGAAACTGCCCTCCCCCGGCGCCGGCATGCGCTCGGTCAGGCTCAGCTGCACTGACAGCTGCGGATGACGCGCGGCGAACAGCGCGATCGCCGGCGCGATGTGGCGGCGGCCAAAGCCGAAGGTGGCGTTGACACGCAACAGCCCCTGCGGCTCGGCGTGGCTGCCGCGCAGCGAGCGCTCCAGCTCGCCGATGTCGTCCAGGATGCGCCGCGCCGCCTGCAGGTAGCGCTCGCCCTCCGGCGTCAGCAGCAGCGTGCGCGTGGTGCGGGCAAACAGCGCCACGCCCAGCCGCTGCTCCAGCGCCGCCAGCCGGCGGCTGATCGCCGGGGTGGTGACGCCCTGCTCCTGCGCGGTCGCGGTTAGGCTGCCGCAGCGGGCAATGCTGGCGACCAGGGTCAAATCGGCCATCGCGTCCATTGTTGCTTTCAGGTAAAGAATGGATTGATTCAATCTGAATTATAAACATGAACGGCGGCGCTAAACTGGCGTCATCGCGTGACGGAGCCAACCATGGACCTGCTTTTGCTGTTTGCCACCCTGCTGCTGGGTGCGCTGCTCGGCGCCGTCGGCGGCCTGTTCGGCATCGGCGGCGGCATCATTGCCATCCCGCTGCTGGTGCTGGCCTATCACCAGCCGCAGGCGCTGGCGCAGGGCACTGCGCTGGTGATGATCGTGCCCAATGTGCTGCTGGCGTTCTGGCGTTACCGCCAGCGCCATCCGTTCCCGCTGCGCACCGCGCTGGCGATGGGTGCCGGCGCCATGCTGGCAACCTATCCGGCGGCGCGGCTGGCGGTGGCGCTCGACCAGCAGCGGCTGCAGCAGGTGTTCGCCGCCTTCCTGCTGTGGCTGGCGTACTACTTCTGGCGCCAGGGCCGCCGCGCCCGGCCGCAGGCGGCGCAAGGTTGGCCGCAACGCTACCTGCCGGCGGTCGGCGTGCTCGGCGGTGCCTGCGGCGGCTTGTTCAGTGTCGGTTCCGGCATCATCGCCGCGCCGCTACTGGTGCGCGGTTTCGGCCTGCCGCAGGCGGTGGCGCAAGGCATGGCGCTGGCGCTGGTGGTGCCCAGCGCGCTGGTGGCGCTGCTGACCTATGCCGGCTCCGGCCAGGTGCAGTGGGCCACCGGCATCGCCCTCGCCGTTGGCGGCCTGTCGACCATCTCCTGGGGCGTGGCGCTGGCGCACCGCTTGCCGGAGGCGCGGCTGAAGCAGTGTTTCGCCGCGCTGCTGCTGCTGACCGCATTGTTGCTGTGGTGCAGCAGCGGGGGGTGAGCCGCCGTCCGCCTACCATGCACAGCTTATTCATTTACCGAATAACTAATCTCTTAAAACATCTAAGCGGTTATAAACCCTTCGGTTAGCATGGCTGCCTGATCACGATTTGGCAGAAAGCAGACGGCATGGATCCGGGTTACATCATTGCAGGCTTGGCAGTAGGCTTCATCGTCGGCCTGACCGGCGTCGGCGGCGGCTCGCTGATGACACCGATCCTGCTGTGGTTCGGCATCAATCCGGCCACCGCGGTCGGCACCGACCTGCTGTACGCCTGTATTACCAAGATGGGCGGCGTGTGGGTGCACCACAAGCACAAGCACATCGACTGGCACATCACCAAGCTGCTGGCGATCGGCAGCGTGCCGGCGTCGCTGCTGACCGTGATCGTGCTGCACTACCTGCAGCTGGACACCCAGGCCGCCAATAGCCTGATCAAGGTGATGCTCGGCTTTGCGCTGATCCTCACCGCGCTGGCGATCCTGTTCAAGCCGTGGATCCTGCGCCAGATTGCCCGCTTCATGCCGACACGGCCGGAAGGCTACATCCCGACCAAGGCCACCGTGTTTACCGGCGTGGTGCTGGGCGTGATCGTCACCCTCAGCTCCATCGGTGCCGGCGCGCTGGGCACGCTGGCCATTTTCGCGCTGTACCCGCTGCTGCCGACCGCGCGCCTGGTCGGCACCGAGATCGCCCACGCGGTGCCGCTGACCCTGGTCGCCGGCCTGGGCCACGCCAGCATGGGCAATATGGATTACGGCCTGCTGGCGCAGCTGCTGATCGGCTCGCTGCCCGGCATCTGGCTCGGCAGCCACCTGACCCGCCGCGTCGCCGAACGCTGGCTGCGTCCGGCACTGGCGCTGATGATGGCGCTGATCGGCGCCAAGCTGGTGCTGTAAGCGCTTCACCCCGCTCCCGCTTCATGACATTGCGGCCAACCTTGGGTTCAAGGTTGGCCGCAATGCCGTTGGTGCGGGCGGTGCGCATTGCCGGCTTGGGATATCGCCGTTATCTTCTTATCATCAAAGGATGCCGGCGATCACTTACGCGGCCGCCTCCGTCGCCATCAGCCAAGGATTCCGCGATGTCCGCCTCCCGTCTTGCCACCGCCGTATTGCTGTTGCTGTGCAGCCTGAGCCAGGCGCGCGAGGTGCTGCGCTTTGCCATCGACGCCCACAATCCGCCGTTCATGTATGTCGATAGTCAAGGCGTGGCGCAAGGGCTGTACGCGCAGACGCTGCGCCAGCTGGGCGAGCGCGCCGGACTGACCCTGCGCATCGAGGCGATACCGTGGAAACGGGCGCTGGCCTATCTGGAACAGGGCAGCCACGGCGTGGCCGGCATCTACCGCAACGAGGAGCGGCAACGCAAATACCTGTTTTCCAAACCGATCTACCGCGAGGAGCTGGTGGTGTATGCGCGCAAGGGCCACGCCATGGCAGCGTACAGCGGCATCGCCTCGCTGTACGGCAAGCGCGTCGGCGTGCTGTCCGGCTGGTTCTACAGCGACGCCTTCAGCCGTGCCCTCGACGAGCGGCGGCTGCTGGCCGACGAGGCGGCGCGCGACGCGCAGAATGTCGACAAGCTGCGGCTGGGACGGCTGGACTACCTGATCGGCATCCGCGAAAGCATCGCCGCGCTCAATCAGGGCGAGCTGGAAGAAGCCGGCATCCTCGCCAGCAACCTGACCTATATCGCGCTGCCCGACAGCCCGCGTTCACGGGCGCTGCTGCTGCAACTCAACCCCCACATTGCCGACTTGCCGGACAAGGCGCGCGCGCCGTAAACGCCCGCGTGCTCACCCCCCGGCGCCGGCCAGCTGCGGCATGCGCGCCGCCTGGCGGATCAGCCGGTTCAGGCGCACCACCGCCAGCACGCACATCACCGCACCCAGCGCCAGCGTCAGCCGCGTGTCCAGCAGCGTCAGCAGGCCGCCGATCACCGCGATCAGCACATTGCTGATGCAGAAGATGGTCGACAGCAGCCCCATCACGCTGCCCTGGCCGTGGTGCTCGAAACGCTCGGCGCACCAGCTGGGCAGCACCGCGTTGTAGATCGCCAGCGGCAGCCCCAGCAACACCACCAGCACCACGCCTGGGCCATCCGGCAACAGCGACAGCAGCAACAGCCCCAGCGCGAAGATCACCGCCGACTTGCGCGCCTGGCGCAGCGGATCATGGTGCAGGCCGCGCTTGCCGGACACGGTGCTGGCCAGCGACATCATCAGGCACAGCCCGGCGGTGACCCAGGCAATGCCGCTGCTGCCGAGGCCGGCGAACTCCACCAGCCACAGCGGATAGAACTCGTAAAAGGCGTTCACCCCCAGCGCGAACAGCAGCTGCATCCAGAACAGCCCGGCCAGCAGCGCATCCTGCTGCAACAGCCGGAACGCCTGCTGCTGCCGCACCGTCTGCCACAGCGACACCCCCTGCAGCCCGGCGGCGCGACCGGTTTCCGGCAGCACCCACAGCAGGATCGCCAGACACGGCAGCAGCGTCAGCGCGCCGATCAGGAACGGCACCGGTTCGCCCAGCGGCAGGGTGAAGCCGCCGATCATCGGCCCCACCAGCCAGCCCATGTACAGCACTGCGTTGAGGATGGCGAAGCTGCGAGTGCGATCCAGCTGCGGATGCAGGTCGGCGACGATGGCGCGCGCCACCGCGACATTGCCCTCGGTCAGGCCGGTCAGAAAGCGCGCGAACACGAATAGCGGATACCAGCGCAAATCCAGCGCCCACGCCGTCAGCAGGTAACCGAGCAAGGTCAGCGACAGCGTGCTGAGCAACACGCGGCGTCGGCCGAGACGATCGGACAGCGCGCCGATGAAGGTACTGCCGATCAGGATGCCCAGCGGGTTGGCGGCCAGCGCCATGCCCAGCAGCAGCTTGGGCGGCAGGCCGGCAAAGTGGTTGAAACCGTCGGCGGCGGCATCGACGAAGATCGGCGCCAGAATCGGGTACGGCATCGCCACCCCGGCGGTACTCATCAACGCCACCAGGCAGATGGCCAGCAAGATCAGGCGCGGATGCGCCACGCCGGAGGGCGTCACGGGAAGAGCCATGCTTGTTTATCCAGGAAACGGCCCTCCCGCCGCGGCAGCGCACCGCCGGCATCAGGCCAAACGCATAGCATATCGCCAGCGCGGCCATATCCAAACCGCTTTGTTGTGAGCGGGGGGGCGGTCGATTGCGGCCAAGCCTGTGCCGCTCCCATCCGGCGACGGTCATTACGCCAGGACAAAAAATGAACAAGGTTGGCCGCAGTGTTGCGGCCAACCTTGTTCTCCCCCTCGTGCCGGTCAGCACCCGGCGACAAAGCCCCCTCTCGCGCAGAGGGCCATGACCACAACCCTGCCCTCACTCAGACATCGACCACCAGCTTGTTGCTGCTCAGCAGATTACTGATGATGGCCTGATCGTCGGCGCCGGCCAGCTGGATACTCTCCAGCACGATCGACTGCGTCACCGCCGTGCCGGCCCCGGCGGAATGAACCGCGATGGTGGTATTGCCGCTGGCGTAACTGAAATCCAGATACCCATCCAGCGACAGTGCATTGGCATGCTCGCCCTGCAACAGGTCGCGCAGGTCCAGCTTGTCGGCGGTCCCGCCGGCGCCCCAATCCTTGACGGTGTCCGTGTAAGGCCCGCCGGCAATGTCGGCCAGCGACCAGACGAAGGTGTCGCTGCCCGTCCCGCCGGTCAGTCCATCGTTGCCGCTGCCACCGCGCAGCATGTCGCTGTCGCCATTGCCGAACAGCTGGTCGTTGCCGGCACCGCCAAACAGTTGGTCGGCTTTCTCGGCACCGGTGCCTGTATCGCCGGTCAGCGAGTCATCACCGCCATCGCCGAAGACCACATCCGCCTGCCCGCCTCCGATCAGGATCTCGCCCCCACTGCCACCATCCAGATAGTCAGTCTGATTGCCGCCAGTCAGCCCGGTCGTCACATTCTTGACCTCGACATACAGGGTAGTGGTCACCGGTGCGGCAATCCCGTCGCTGACCGCCACCTCCAGCGCATAGCCCCGGGCACCACCGCCCCCCGGAATCAGCGCCGCCGACTCGTAATCGAGCAGCGACAGATCCTTGACCGACACCGCCCCGCCCGCCGAAATCTGGAACCCACCGCCGGACGCATCCGACAGCAGGCTATAGGTCAAGGCATTGCCATCGGCATCGCTGGCCAGGACACTGCCCAGCAGGGCGGAAGCAAAACCGGTCGGACTCGTCGCCGCATTCAGCAAATGCTCAAACATGCTGACCAGCACGCCGCTGCTGAGGAATTGCGGTGCCGAGTTATCGGTCGCCCCCTGGATCGACACCGTGATGGTCTGCTGCGCCGTGCCATCGTACGACTTCACCAGCAACGTATCGTAGACCGTGGTGCCGCTATTCAGCGCCTGGGTGGCCGCCCTGTTGTTATCCAGCTGATAGCTCCACACCCCACTGCCGGTATCCAGCGAGAAGCTGCCGTATACCCCGTCCAGACTAGCAGGTTGCTGGAACACCGCTTCGCCGTCATCGACATCGCTGAGCAGCAGCACACCGCCGGTCGTCGGCACGCCGGCAGAGGAGGCGGTGGCCTCTTGCACACCACCACTGGCCGTCCCCGTGATGCTCGCCAGATCATTGGTGCCGGTGACGGTGACGTCCACCGTGCTGCTCGACTCGGCGCCGAACTGGTCGGTCATGGTGTAGCTGAGGGTGACGTGTACCACCGCGTCCTTGGCCAGATGGTCGAAGTCGGTCCCCGGGTTGAACACCACCTTGCCATCCACCACGCTGGCGCTGCCCATACCTACCGGCGCGCTGGCGCTGACCAGACTCAACACGTGGCCGTCGTCGACGTCGGTGTCGTTGGCCAGCACGTCGATGTTGAGCAGCTGGTTCTCGGTGCCGGCAGCGCTGTCGGCCACCGCCAGCGGCCCGTCATTGGTGCCGGTAACGGTGACGTCCACCGTGCTGCCCGACTCGGCGCCGAACTGGTCGGTCATGGTGTAGCTGAGGGTGACGTGCACCACCGCGTCCTTGGCCAGATGGTCGAAGTCGCTCCCCGGATCGAATTGCAGCTGGCCACCGACCACGCTGGCTGTGCCCATGCCGGCCGGCGCGCTGGCGCTGACCAGACTCAGCACGTGGCCGTCGTCGACGTCGGTGTCGTTGGCCAGCACGTCGATGTTGAGTAGCTGGTTTTCGGTGCCGGCGGCCGTATCAGCCACCGCCAGCGGCCCGTCATTGGTGCCGGTGACGGTGACGTCCACCGTGCTGCTCGACTCGGCGCCGAACTGGTCGGTCATGGTGTAGCTGAGGGTGACGTGCACCACCGCGTCCTTGGCCAGATGGTCGAAGTCGGTCCCCGGATCGAATTGCAGCTGGCCACCGACCACGCTGGCGCTGCCCATGCCGGCCGGCGTGCTGGCGTCAACCAGACTCAGCACGTGGCCGTCGTCGACGTCGGTGTCGTTGGCCAGCACGTCGATGTTGAGCAGCTGGTTCTCGGTGCCGGCGGCGCTGTCGGCCACCGCCAGCGGCGCGTCATTGGTGCCGGTGACGGTGACGTCCACCGTGCTGCTCGACTCGGCGCCGAACTGGTCGGTCATGGTGTAGCTGAGGGTGACGTGCACCACCGCGTCCTTGGCCAGATGGTCGAAGTCGCTCCCCGGATCGAATTGCAGCTGGCCACCGACCACGCTGGCTGTGCCCATGCCGGCCGGCGCGCTGGCGCTGACCAGACTCAGCACGTGGTCGTCATCGACGTCGGTGTCGTTGGCCAGCACGTCGATGTTGAGTAGCTGGTTCTCGGTGCCGGCAGCGCTGTCGGCCACCGCCACTGGCGCGTCATTGGTGCCGGTGACGGTGACATCCACCGTGCTGCTCGACTCGGCACCGAACTGGTCGGTCATGGTGTAGCTGAGGGTGACGTGCACCACCGCGTCCTTGGCCAGATGGTTGAAGTCGCTACCCGGGTTGAACACCACCTTGCCATCCACCACGCTGGCTGTGCCCATGCCGGCCGGTGCGCTGGCGTCAACCAGACTCAACACGTGGCCGTCGTCGACGTCGGTGTCGTTGGTCAGCACGTCGATGTTGAGCAGCTGGTTTTCGGTGCCGGCGGCGCTGTCGGCCACCGCCATCGGCCCGTCGTTGGTGCCGGTGACGGTGACGTCCACCGTGCTGCCCGACTCGGCGCCGAACTGGTCGGTCATGGTGTAGCTGAGGGTGACGTGCACCACCGCATCCTCGGCCAGATGGTCGAAGTCGGTCCCCGGATCGAATTGCAACTGGCCACCGACCACGCTGACTGAACCCATGCCTGATGGCGCGCTGGCGCTGACCAGACTCAACACGTGGCCGTCGTCGACGTCGGTGTCGTTGGCCAGCACGTCGATGTTGAGCAGCTGGTTTTCGGTGCCCGCGGCCGTATCAGCCACCGCCAGCGGCCCGTCGTTGGTGCCGGTAACGGTGACGTCCACCGTGCTGCCCGACTCGGCGCCGAATTGGTCGGTCATGGTGTAGCTGAGGGTGACGTGCACCACCGCGTCCTTGGCCAGATGGTCGAAGTCGGTCCCCGGATCGAATTGCAGTTGGCCACCGACCACGCTGGCGCTGCCCATGCCGGCCGGCGCGCTGGCGTCAACCAGACTCAGCACGTGGCCGTCGTCGACGTCGGTGTCGTTGGCCAGCACGTCGATGTTGAGCAGCTGGTTTTCGGTGCCGGCAGCGCTGTCGGCCACCGCCACTGGCCCGTCGTTGGTGCCGGTGACGGTGACGTCCACCGTGCTGCTCGACTCGGCGCCGAACTGGTCGGTCATGGTGTAGCTGAGGGTGACGTGTACCACCGCGTCCTTGGCCAGATGGTCGAAGTCGGTCCCCGGGTTGAACACCACCTTGCCATCCACCACGCTGACTGAGCCCATACCTACCGGCGCGCTGGCGCTGACCAGACTCAACACGTGGCCGTCGTCGACGTCGGTGTCGTTGGCCAGCACGTCGATGTTGAGCAGCTGGTTTTCGGTGCCGGCAGCGCTGTCGGCCACCGCCACTGGCCCGTCGTTGGTGCCGGTTACGGTGACGTCCACCGTGCTGCTCGACTCGGCACCGAACTGGTCGGTCATGGTGTAGCTGAGGGTGACGTGTACCACCGCGTCCTTGGCCAGGTGGTCGAAGTCGGTCCCCGGATCGAATTGCAGCTGGCCACCGACCACGCTGGCTGTGCCCATGCCAGCCGGTGCGCTGGCGCTGACCAGACTCAACACGTGGCCGTCGTCGACATCGGTGTCGTTGGCCAGCACGTCGATGTTGAGCAGCTGGTTCTCGGTGCCGGCAGCGCTGTCGGCGACCGCCAGCGGCGCGTCGTTGGTGCCGGTGATGGTAATGGTCGCGGTCTGCGCCACGCTGGCACCGTGCGCGTCCACCACGACATAGCTGACGGTGATGACTTCGCTGGCGCCGGCGGCCAGGTGATCAAACGCGCTACCGTCGGCATCGACCAGCAGTTTGTTGCCGGCCAGCGTCAAGCCGGCAGGCAGCGCGCTCGAACTCGGGCCGCCGTTGACGCTGAAGCTCAGCCCGCTGGCCTGCAGGGTGGCGGTTTCGCCAGTATCGATGTCGCTGGCGCCCTGCAGCAGGTCGACCTCGAAGTCGGCACCCCCTTCGTTGCCGCCAGCGGTGACGGCGGCGCTGACGCGCGGGCCGTCATTGCTGCCCATCACATCGACGGTGACGGTGGCGTAGCTGATGGTGCCGTTGCCCAGCTGGATGGCGTAGAGAAAGGAATCGTGCCGGGTTTCGCCGACGGCGAGGGAGTCTAGCCCGGTCGCGAACTTGAACTCGATCTTGCCGGCGTTGATGCGGATCTGGTTGCCGCCCAGCGTGGTTTCCCAGCCGGTGGTGACATTGCTCGTCAGCAGGTCGCTCAGCGCACCGCTGCCATCATCGATGGAGTACAGCTTCTTCGCATTGCCGCCCAGATCATTGCTCATCACGTTCAGGGTCAGCACATTGCTACTGCTGTCATAATTACTGGCCGCCAGCAGTTCATCCTCGGTATACCAGTAGGAATCGTCGCCGGCTTGCGGTGTCTTGGTGTAGGAAACGCTGCTGATGGCCATGATGTTCTCCCTGAATGATCTGCGCTGGCCGGATGACGAGCGTGCCGCTTGCGCATGCGGGCAAGAACGGCGGAATCGGTGACATGAGCGGTGAGGGCTAGCTTGCGGCCAACCTTGCCCGGCACGGGCGGGATGCGTGTGGCGCATCAGGCTGGCGGCATGGCGCTGACGCCCCGACACCGGTCATGACATAGGAAGTGTAGTAAGCGGAACTTTTTAATCTACGGGAGAAACATCCCGTTATTGGCAGGAGCAAGCTCCGGCATGGCCCAGAGACAGCTCCCGTAACCTTGCCATACCGGCTCAGGCGGGCAGCAGCAGGCCGTGCTGCAACACGTAGCCGAGCAGGCCGTGGCGATTGCTCACCCCGAACTTCTTGTAAATCACGGTCAGATGGTTACGTAGCGTGCTCTCGCTGATGTGCAGCTTGCCGGCGATCAGCTTGGCCGGCTCGCCGCTGTTGGCCATCAGGATGGCGACGATCTTCTGTTCCTGCTCGCTCAGTGGCGGGGGCATCGCGGGGGCGCCATCCGGCGCTGGCATGGCACCGTGGCGCGACAGCGCATCGAAGATGCGCCCGGTGGCGTCGCGATCCAGCCACAGCTGGCCGTGATGGACCTTCTCGATGGCGGTGAGCAGCTGCGCCGCGTCGGTATCCCGCGTCAGCAGGCCGCGGGCGCCGAGCATGATGGCGCGGTCCTGCCGCGCCCGTTCCTGCTGCCGTGTCAGCAACAACACCTTGTCGCCGCGCGTGGCCAGTGCCCGGATCAGCGCCAGGCTAGTCTCGGCGTCGCCATCCAGGTCCAGCAGCACGATATCAGCCTCGGCGGCCGTCAGTGCTTCCAACGGCGATGGTGTCACCGCAGCGCTGCCGGCCAGCGCCAGCCGCGGCGTCTGGGTGGCCAGCAGCGCCGTCAGCCCCGCCAGCAGCAACGGGAAATCGCTGATCACGAACACCCGCAGCGGGCACGCGGTATCGTCGGCCGTCAGGCCGTGTTGCGTCTGCATCGCCATGGTCGCCCCCTTCGCTGTCACGCCGCATGGCGTGCCTGTTTCAGCTTATGCCAAAACGGCAGCGCCTCCACCACAAAGCGTTAGCGGGCGCCCCGCACGCCATGGCAACGCCAAGCCGTGCCGCCGCAAGCGACCGCAGTGTCACACAAGCTGTACACAATTAATATTTGTTAGCAAATGCCGGCTATCTGGCGGCAATGGCTTCGATTATGCTGAAACAAGATTGACTGCCGATGCTACCGGAACGCTTTGCGACGGTGCCGCGACAGCTCTCCTGGAGGAGACATCATGAAACTGCTGATGCTCATACTGCTGGCCAGCGTGCTGAGCGGCTGTGTTGTACGGCCGCTGTACCCCTACCGCCACGATGATTACTACGGCCATGACCGCTACTATCGCGGTGACGACTGGCGTGGCGGCGACTGGCGCGACGGTGATCGCCGCGGTAGCCGGCGTCGCTAAACCAGTGCGCCATGCCCGTCATGGCGCGCAACACTCAGGACAGCAGGGCCGGCAGATGCCGGCCCTGTCCGCAAGCAATTCCCGGTGTCGCCACGCACGGCGGCCCGCCACTGACATAGCGAGAACCAATATGAAAACCATCCTGTTTGCCCTGATCGCCGCCAGCAGCCTGTCGGCCTGTGTGGTACAGCCCGCGCGCGTCAAGCTGCGCTCCCCCATCGTGCTGGAGCCGGCGGTGGTGGTCGAGCCGGTCTACGATGATCACTACCATCGCGGTGGCGGCTTCTGCCCGCCGGGGCAGGCGAAGAAAGGCCGCTGCTAAAGCTTGGCCGCAACGCCAGCATCATGGCACCGGTAACGAGCGGCGCCGCAGCCCTGAGCCGCGCCGCAAGCCACAAAACAACACCGCCCCCGACATCGTCGGGGGCGGTGTTGTGTTAACTAGCGGCCATAGGCCCTAGGGGCGGCGTGTTGGCCGCGGCCGGCACGCTCAGCCGCAGGCGCCGACATGACCGCAGGCGGTGCAGAATTCGCAGCCGTCCTTCTTGATCAGCGCGCGGTTGCCGCACTCCGGGCAGGCCTTGCCGGCCATCGGTGCCGCGGCCACGCTGACCACCGCGCTTTCGAACAGGTCGCCCTGCTCCGGCACCATCACCCCCATGTCCTCCACCGGCACGCCGTCCTCGCTGAGGATGCCCAGCATCGCGTAGCGATGGATGATCAGCCGCGCCAGATAGGCCTCGGTCGACGGCCAGCTCTGCGACTTGTCGCTGGCCGGCACACGGGCAAAGAAATCGGCCTGCGGCTCGGCGTAGCTCAGCAGCTTGCGCAGCTTCATGCCGATCCACGCCGGATCGATCACCCGCATGTCGAGACTCAGCATCTTGCACAGCCCGTCCAGTTCGCGCGGATAGTGGCCGGCCAGCCACATCGAGTACGGCCGGCGCTGGCCGGTGGGCAACACCAGCTCCTTCACGAACAGCACGAAATCGTCGCCGGTCTGCGGGTTGCTGACATCCACCGACCAGCTGATGGTGCCGTCGGTGCCGGATTTCGGCTCCTTGCGTGCGAACAGCGCGTCCATCACCGGGGTGGCGGCGCCGGCGGCCAGCGTCAGCGCGCCCAGCTGTTCGATGCGGTGGCGCACCACGCGTGCCAGCGCGGCGGCGGCAGCGCTGCTCTGCACCGGCGCATCGCCCAGTTCGGCGCGGTAGTGGCGGTCGCCACGGGTGGCGGCCAGCGCGTCCAGCTTGGCGCCCAACCAGGCACGATCACGGCAGCGCATGTCCATCGACAGCGTCTTGGCGATGGCGCCGAGGCCGCGCGGCACGTCGCCGTTGACCCAGCACTCGAACGGCAGTGGTGCCTCGCCGTCGATATGGCCGACCATCACCGCGAAATCGCCCTCCTCGCCCTCCACCATGAAAGTCCACGACGGGTTGCCGTGCTTCAGCCGCGGCCGGTTCGGCCATTTCAGGCTGGCCAGCGCCGGGCTGGGCGCGGTGTTGAGGGTGATGCGACGGTCAGGGTCGTTCTGGTTGCCCAGATCCTGCGGCAGCTGCTGACTGGCGGCAGCCGGTGTCGGCTCGATCGACAGCACCGAACCGAGCACGCTGTTGGGGCGGTAGGTGGTGATGCCCTTCAGCCCGGCGCGCCACGCTTCCAGATACAGCGTCTCGAAGTCGGCGAACGGGTAGTCGGCCGGCACGTTGACGGTCTTGGAGATGGCGGTGTCGATGTACGGCGCCACTGCCGCCACCATGCGCATGTGATCAAGCGCGCTCATCTGCAGCGCGCTGACGAAATACTCCGGTAGCGCGTTGGTGTCGCCGCCCTGCATGCGGTACACGCGGTAGGCGTGATCTTCCACCAGGTATTCCTGCTGCGTGCCGTCGGCCATGCGCTTCTTGCGGGTGTAGTACCAGGAAAACGGCGGCTCGATGCCGTTGGAGGCATTGTCGGCAAACGCCAGCGAGATGGTACCGGTCGGCGCGATGGACAGCAGGTGCGAGTTGCGGATGCCGTGCTTCTTGATGCGCGCCTTGAGCTTGTCCGGCAGGCGGCTGGCGCAGTGCGGCGCCGCCAGGTACTTGTCGGCATCGAACAGCGGGAAGGCGCCCTTCTCGATGGCCAGATCCACCGAGGCGTCGTAGGCGGCATCGCGCATGTGTTCGGAAATGCTGGCGGCCAACCTGCGGCCTTCCTCGCTGTCGTAGCGCACCTTGAGCATGATCAGCGCGTCGCCCAACCCGGTGAAGCCCAGCCCGACGCGGCGCTTGTTCTGCGCCTCACGCTGCTGCTCCACCAGCGGCCACACGGTGAGGTCGAGCACGTTGTCCAGCATGCGGATCGAGGTGCGCACCACCTTCTCGAAGGCCTTGAAATCGAAGGCTGGCGCGTCGCCGAACGGCTGGCGCACGAACTTGCACAGGTTGATGGAGCCCAGGTCGCAGCAGCCGTAGTCCGGCAGCGGCTGTTCACCGCACGGGTTGGTGGACTCGATCACCTCGCAGTAGGACAGGTTGTTGTCGGCGTTGATCTTGGACATGAACAGCACGCCCGGCTCGGCGTGGTCGTAGGTCGAGGCCATGATCTGCTGCCACAGCTCGCGGGCGCGCACGCTGCGGTACACCCACAGCCCGTCCTCGCGCTGGAAGCTGTCGGGGAAGGCATCCGATGCCGGCGCCACCGCGTGGGTCAGTTGCCAGTCGCCGTCGGCCTCCACCGCCTGCATGAAGGCATCGGACACCCCCACCGACATGTTGAAGTTGGCGAGGTCACCGCCGTCCTTGGCGTGGATGAAGGCCTCGATATCCGGGTGGCTAACATCCAGCACCCCCATCTGCGCACCGCGGCGCGCACCGGCGGATTCCACCGTTTCGCAGCTGCGGTCGAACACGCGCATGTACGACACCGGGCCGGAGGCGCGGCTGTTGGTGCCCTTCACCCGCGCACCCTTGGGGCGGATACGGCTGAAGTTGTAGCCGACCCCGCCGCCACGACGCATGGTTTCCGCCGACTGCAGCAGCGCCTCGTAGATGCCGACCTTGCCGTGCTCGCTGACAGACACCGCATCGCCGACCGGCTGCACGAAGCAGTTGATCAGCGTGGCCTTGAGATCGGTGCCAGCGGCGGAATTGATGCGGCCGCCGGGGATGAAACCGTTGTCCAGCGCCTCGAAAAACAGCGGGGCGAAGCGTTGCGGATCCTGCTCCTGCTCGGCCAGTGCCTGCGCCACGCGCTGGCGCACTTCGCTGACCGACTGTTCGCCGTTCTTCGCGTATTTTTCCAGCAATACCTCGCGTGAAATATCCTGCTCCGCAAACGCTACGCTATTGTCCCGGTTCATGCCGCCCCCGCTAGATGTGGTGTCTTGAAAGTTTAAGTCTACTAGATACAGCACTCCACGCCCTTGATTTTCATTAAAGCGGCACCACTGAGCAGCCTGCGGCCAACCCTGTGCGGCAGGCATACAACAGCCGCAACACAGCGCAACAAACGCTTGCGGCCAACCTTGTGACAAGGTTGGCCGCAAGCGGAAAAGCAGGCGCTTATTTCAGTTTCAGCAGCAGCGGCACGCCGTCCTTGTCGGCCTTGACCTTGTCGGCGTCCAGCACGCTGATGCGCTCGGCCAGCTCCGGTTTCGCCGCCAGCAGCAGCTGCCGTGCCGCCTCGCCACGGGCGCGGGCCAGCGCCTGCAGCGCGCTGTCGTCGATCTTCTGCGCCGCCAGCAGTTCAGCACGCATCGACTGCGCGCGCTCGGCGGTGTCCTTCTCGCTGGCCACGCGCTTGAGCCAGGCAAAACGGCCAAACTGCACCGCGTAGCCATCGCCCACCGCCTTGCGGATCGCCGGATCGCCCATGTCCGGCAGCGGCAGCGGTTCGTCGGCCTGCAGCTGGTAGGCGGCACGCTTGAGGATGTCGCTGTCGACGCGGTAGCGCGCGAGCTCCTTGCTGTCCTGCTCGGCGTCATAACCACCGCCGATGGCCAGCGCCAGCTTCGGCCGCTTAGCCAGCAGCTCGGCCAGCTTCAGCAGCTTCTCGCGCTCCGGCGGCGGGATGCGGTCGTCGCCAGCATCGGCGTAGATGTCGTCGAAGCCCTCGCCGCCAAACAGCGCGCGGAACGGCGCGGTGACGATCTTGACCACGATGTTGCGGAACGCCTGCCACACCAGGTGGCCGTAGGAGAAGTCCGGCGCATCGAGGCTGCCGGCCACCGGCAGCGACAGGTCGATGCGGCCGTCGCTGTCCTCCAGCAGCGCCACCGCCAGGCGCAGCGGCAGGCGGGTACCGTCGTAGTCGCTCACCTCCTCACCCAGCTGGATGTGGTCGATCACCATGCGGTTTTCGCCCTGTAGCTGGCGGTTTTTCAGCACGTAGCGCAGCTCGGTGCTCAGGCTGCCATCGGTGATCTTCCAGCCGGCAAAGGTCATCGAGTACGGATTGAGGCTGCCCAGCGGGATGTTGCGGAAGTTCAGCACCATGTCGAGATCGTTGGTCACCGCCAGCGGCGACAGCGCACCGCGGATGCGCACGTCGCCGAACTGGTCGACGCGACCGTCCAGCGTTACCGTACCGCGCCGCCCCGGGCGGCTGGACAGGCCGAGCACGGTGCCGGACAGCGAGTGGATGCGGGTGGCAAAGCTGGGGTTGAGGCCGAGGTCGGCAAAGTCCATGCGCGCATTGCGCACGCGGACGGCACGCACCTCGACCAGCGGCAGCTTGTCGCCGCTATCGCCCTTGGCGGCGGGCGCCGCCTTGGCCGCCGGCTGCGGCTTCATCAGGTGCGCAAAATTGGGCACCCGCTTTTCATCGAGGATCAGCCGCAGCTGCGGCGACACCAGCCGCACGTCGCCGAGGCTGATCCTGTCCGGCTGCGCCTTGATGCCGCTGACGGCCAGCTGCTGCCAGCCCAGCAGCATCTCGCGCCGGCCCGGTTCGTACAGCGCCAGCTTGTCCAGCGCCGCCTTGCCGTCGGCCTGCCAGCGACTGCCCTGCAGTGCAAAGCCGAGATCGGCCGACAGCTCGCCACCGCCAAAACGCAGCACGGTATTGTCCAGCGCATACGGCGCCACGTCACGCAGCGGCAGGCGGCTGGCGCGCAGCTTGCCCTTGATGTCCTGCAGGTTGGCCGCAAGCGTGCCATCCAGCTGCAGCCAGCCCTGCCCCAGCGCCGCCGCCAGCTGTACGGCAAAGCCCTGCTGCGGATCGCCGCTGACGCTGGCGCTGACATCCTGCAAGGCCACGCTCACCGGCTGGCCGGTGCCGGCATCGCGCCAGCTGAGCGCGGACTGCGCCAGCGTCAGCTGCGGATAGCGGATCTGCCACGGCTGGCCGGCACTGGCGGCGGCCGGCGTCGGGGCGGTGGTGGTGGTGACCGGCAGCGGGCGCAGCGCCTCGCCGATGTCCAGCTGCCCGGCCTTGTTGCGGGCGATGGCCAGCTGCAGCCCGGCGACGCTGATGTCACCCGGCGTCAGCTGCCGCTTGCCCAGATCCAGCTGGCTGCTGGCCAGCTGCAGCCGCGCCAGGCTGGCGAACGCCGGCTTGCCCTGGCTGGCGGCGCTCAGTTGCGACAGCGCCAGCGTGGCGTTGCCGACCTTGACGCTGCCATCCGCCGCCACCGCCAGCGCCGCCTGCAGGCTGTCCAGCCGCACACTGGCGGCCAGCGGCGCGACAAAGCCGCGGTGCTCGGCGCGCAGCTGCCAGTTGTCGACGCGGATGGCCGGCAGGCTCACCGTCCAGCCTCCCGCCGGCTTGGTGGTAGCTACCGCCGCTTTGACCGGCGCGGCGGTTTTCACGCTGGCAGCCGGTGCGGGAGGCAAGGCCGCCAGCCAGTCCGGCTGCCCCAGACGGTCGAGCACGGTATCCAGCTCGCCGCCGGCAAGACTGAGCCTGCCCACGGTCAGCCGGCGGCTGGCGAGGTCGAATTCGCCGCCGCTGAGCGCCAGCTGGCCGAGCTTGAAGCTGCTGCCGCTGCCCGGCGCAGTCACCGCCAGCGCCGCAAGGTTGGCCGCAACGCCCTTGGCCGACAGCCGCACCGTCTTGCCGGCCAGATCGAAGTGGTACGGCAGGCTGACGCTCAGCTTGCCCTGCGGCGGCGCCAGCTTGAGATGCGGCTGCACGTACGGCCACACGCTGGCAAGGGTAAAGCCGGACGCCTTCAGCACCCCGTCCGACTGCAAGGGCTGCAACAGCAGGCTGCCCTGCCAGTCCAGTTTGGTGCCGTCGCCCAGCTCGGCGGCGAGGCGGTAGCGGCCGTGATTGTTGGGCAGCGTGGACAGGTTTTTCAGCTGGAAGTCCAGCGGCAGCACCTGGCGCTGCACGTCGCCGCCCAGCTGGTCGTGCAGCAGCAGCTGGCCCTTGTTCAGCGCCAGCTGGGTCAGCAGCAGCTTGGGCGGCTCGCCGTCGTCCTCGTCCGGTTCGGTGTCCGGGCCGGCGGCGTCGCGCAGCAGGCGCGTCCAGTTCCACTCGCCCTGCGCATTGCGCGCCGCCCACAGTCGCGGCGTGTCCAGGGTCAGCTCCGCCAGCTCGAAGCGGCCGATCAGCAGCGGCAGCGCCTCGGCATCGACATGCAGCCGCGCGGCGCTGAACAGCGGCGTGCCGTCGCGCTCGTTCAGGCGCACATCGTGCACGGTCAGCCGCCACGCCCACGGCGCGAACTCCACCTCGCCCAGCGTCAACTTGCGGCCAAGCTTTTGCGCCCAGTTGCCGGCGGCGTAATCCACCGCCTTGGGCACCCCGGCCCACAGCCCGCCCAGCAGCACGGCCACGGTGGCGGCGCTCCACAACAGACGACGGGGCCAGCGCGCGGGCGTGGCGGCAGCTTGGGCAGCGGTTTCACTCATCATTAAACAGTCCGGCAAAAATAGGCAGTGCCCGCCCGCAGCTAGTGCGGCCGCGGCTGTGGGCTTTATTCCACAACCGGTCGCCGGCAAGGCGGACGAAGGTTGCAGTCGCGCCGCGCCGCTCATAGCATGGCGAAGCGTGACCATAATTTTAAACACCGCAGTCCAGGCTGCGGCTTTCATCAAGCATTCTATACCCTGAAGAGGAACGCATTTTGATTGATCTCGCCTGGCCGTGCCATGCACGCCAGCCGCTGCTGCGGCAACCCTGCGACCTGCGCCTCGATGCCGCGCAGGCTTTCCTGACGCTGGCGCGCCGCCGTGACGCGCTGCTCAACCACGAACGCCGCAGCACCAGCTCCGGCGCCCACACCTGATCGCCATAGGACTACCCAATGAACGACGCGCAGAAAATCCAGCAATGGCTGGACGAAAACCGGATTACCGAAGTTGAATGCCTGATCCCGGACATGACCGGGCTGGCGCGCGGCAAGATCGTGCCGCGACACAAGTACAACCCCGCCGAGGGCCTGCGCCTGCCGGAAGCCGTGCTGTCGATGACCGTCACCGGCGACTTTCCCGAGCAGGATTTCACCTCCGTCGCCGACCCCGACATGCGCCTGATCCCGGACGCCAGCACCGTGCGACCGGTGCCGTGGGCCAAGGAACCGACCGCGCAGATCATCCACGACTGCGTCAATTTCGACGGCACGGATGCCGACCTCGCGCCGCGCAACGTGCTCAAGCGCATCCTCAAGCTGTACCAGCAGGACGGCCTGTCCGCCATCGTCGCGCCGGAAATGGAGTTCTACCTGGTACAGGTCGAGCCCGACGAAGACATCCCGCTGAAACCGCCGGTTGGTCGCACCAAGCGCACCGAGGCCGGGATGCAGAGCTTTTCCATCGACGCGGTCAACGAATACGACAACATCTTCGACGAGATCTACGACTGGTGCGAGGCGCAGGGTCTGGCGCTGGACACGCTGATCCACGAGATGGGCACCGCGCAGATGGAGATCAACCTCGATCACGGCGATCCGCTGCAGCTGGCCGACCAGGTGTTCCTGTTCAAGCGCACCGTGCGCGAGGTGGCGATCCGCAACAATATGTACGCCACCTTCATGGCCAAGCCGATGCAGGGCCAGCCCGGCAGCGCGATGCACATCCACCAGAGCGTGGTCGATGCCGACGGCAACAACCTCTTCAGCAACGCCGACGGCAGCCCGTCCGACGCCTTCCTGCACTTCATCGGCGGGCTGCAGACCTACCTGCCGGCGGCGATGCCGTTCTTCGCGCCGTACGTGAACAGCTACCGTCGCCTGTCGCGCTTCACCTCGGCGCCGATCAACCTCAGCTGGGGCTATGACAACCGCACCTGCGGCCTGCGCGTGCCGCACTCCGGCCCCGAGGCGCGGCGGGTGGAAAACCGCCTTGCCGGCGTGGACGTCAACCCGTATCTGGCGATCGCCGCCAGCCTCGCCTGCGGCTACCTCGGCATGCAACAGCGCATCCAGCCGAGCGCACCGCTGACCGGCAGCGCCTACGAGCAGCCACACCAGCTGCCGCGCCACCTCGACGACGCCATCGACATGTTGCTCAAGTGCCAGCCGCTGGCGGAGCTGTTCGGCGACCACTTCATCCAGACCTACAGCGCGATCAAGGAAGCCGAGTATCGCGAGTACTTCGACGTGATCAGCCCGTGGGAGCGGCGCTTCCTGCTGTTGCACGTGTAAGCGGCAGCGCCACCGCTTGCGGCCAACCTTGTGCGCAAGGTTGGCCGCAACACTTTGTCGCCGGCGCCGGCTGCGCTATGCTGCGCAGCCATTGTAAGGAGAGCAGCATGGCGCAACGCTGGGACATTTTCTGCACCGTGATCGACAACTACGGCGACATCGGCGTCACCTGGCGCCTGGCGCGGCAGCTGGCGCACGAGTACGGCTTCGTGGTGCGCCTGTGGGTGGACGATCTGGCCAGCTTTGCCCGCATCGCCCCCGGCCTGCAGCCGGCGCTGGCGCAGCAGCAGCTGGACGGCGTCGACATCCGCCACTGGCCGGCGCAGGACTTCCCTGCCGCCGACGCGGCCGACGTGGTGATCGAGGCCTTCGGCTGCCCGCTGCCGGAGCGCTATCTGGCCGCCATGGTCGGCCGGGTGGGCAAGCCGGTATGGATCAATCTGGAATACCTGTCGGCGGAAGACTGGGTCGCCGGCTGCCACGGCCTGGCCTCGCCGCATCCGCAGCTGCCGCTGACCAAGCACTTCTATTTTCCTGGCTTTGGCGACGATACCGGCGGCCTGCTCTGTGAACAGGCACTGCCGGCACAACGCGATGCGTGGCAGGCCGACACGGCGCTGCAGGATGCCTACTGGCAACAGCTGGGCGTACCGCCGCGCCGCGCCGGCGAGCTGCGCGTCAGCCTGTTCTGCTACGAGTCCGCCGCCGCGCGGCAGTGGCTGGCCAGTTGCGCCGCCGGTAGCCAGCCGCTGCGGCTGCTGGTGCCGCAGGGCAAGGTGTTGCCGGATGTCGCCGCCGCGCTGGGCCTCGCGCAGCTGCCGCAGGCCGGCGACGTGCTGCAACGCGGCGCACTGACGCTGCACGTGCTGCCACTGACCGATCAGCACGGCTACGACCGGCTGTTGTGGTCGTGCGATATCAACATCGTGCGCGGCGAGGACAGCTTCGTGCGCGCGCAGTGGGCGGCGCGGCCATTCCTGTGGCACATCTACCGCCAGGACGAAGACGCGCACCTGGTCAAGCTGGAGGCTTTTTTACAACGCTACAGCGCCGCACTGTCGCCGGCGGCTCGGCAGCAGATCCACGCGCTGTGGCAAGGCTGGAACCGCGAGCAGGACATCGGCCAGGTCTGGCAGGCGCTGCCGGCGGTACTGGCGGAATGGCAACGCCACGCCCGCAGCTGGCCACAAATGCAACTGCGTCACGGCGACCTCGCCACACGACTGGTGCAGTTCACCGAAAAGCAGCTACAATAACCGGTTTCCAAGGGAATCGTTTTCCGATTCCGATTCAAGACTTTAGGACTTAAACGCATGAAAACCGCTCAGGAACTCCGCGCAGGTAACGTATTCATGGTCGGCGGCGAGCCGATGGTTGTACAAAAAGCTGAATTCAGCAAATCCGGCCGTAACGCTTCGGTCGTGAAAATGAAGATGAAAAACCTGCTGACGGGTGCGGGTTCCGAAGCGGTATACCGTGCCGACGACAAGTTCGACGTGGTGGTACTGGATCGCAAGGACTGCCAGTACTCCTACTTTGCCGACCCGATGTACGTGTTCATGGACGCCGAGTTCAACCAGTACGAAGTCGAAGCCGACAACCTGGGCGACACCCTGAACTACATCGTTGACGGCATGGAAGATGAATGCCAGGTGACCTTCTACGACGGCAAGGCCATCTCCGTAGAACTGCCGACCACCGTGGTTCGCGAAGTGGAATACACCGAGCCAGCCGTCCGTGGCGACACTTCCGGCAAGGTACTGAAGCCGGCACGCCTGGTAGGCACCACTTTCGAAGTGCAGGTTCCGGCTTTCGTCAACACCGGCGAAAAGATCGAAATCGATACCCGCACCAACGAATTCAAGAAGCGCGCCTGATTTCCCGGCCCGCAGCAAGCAAAAGACCACCGCACGCGGTGGTCTTTTCTTTTGCCGGCAACACTCAGAACTGCAGCTGCTTGCAGCGCGGACAGCGCATCATCATGCCGGCGATGGTGCGCACCTCGGTCAGGCCGCGCCCGGAACAGCGCGAACAGACCCGGTCGCGGCCGGGGGTATCGATCAGCTCCGGCTGACGGATGCCCCAGCTTTTCGGGGTAATCAGGCGGCGACTGGTGGTGGTTTTGCTGGCCATGGCATTCCAATCCGCATAGATCAAAATAAAAACTTATCGCAAAGCCATGGCATTTTCAACAACTTCCAGCAATCAGGCCGGGCGCAACTCCAGCAACATGCCAACGCGGCGCCACTGGCCGACTTCCTGGCCGAAGGCGCTGGTGGTCAGCGGGTTGGCTTCCAGCCAATCGCCATCGATGGTGATGGCGTAGCCGTTCATGGTCTGCTGCACGTTCTGCACCGCCCGGCCATCGACATCGTTGCGGCTGCGACAGAACAGTGCGGCCAACCTCAGCGCCAGTACCGCGTGCCACAGTTCCGGATCGGCGATCTCGCGCGTCATCTTGCCCATGTCGCCACGGTGGCCGAGCACGATGGTGGCCAGCTCGCTCTGCTCGCGCCGCGAGAAACCCGGCATGTCGGCGTTCTGCAGGATGTAGGCGGAATGCTTGTGGTAGGCGGTGTGCGCGATCGACAGGCCGATCTCGTGCACCTTGGCCGCCCAGTTCAGGCATTTCAGCAGTGGGCCGTCCGGCGCCACCATACCGTAAAACTGCTCGGCCAGGCGCAGCACCCGCTCCGCCTGTGCGGTATCGACGTGATAACGGCGCTTGAACTGGGCAATGGTGGCATCGCGCATGTCCTTCTCCTGCTGTCGCCCCAGCAGGTCATAGAGCACGCCGTCGCGCAGTGCGCCATCGGTGACGATCATGCGCTCGATCTGCAAGGTCTGGAACACCGCGATCATCACCGCGAGGCCGCCACAGATCACCGGCGCCCGGTCCGGCTTGAGGCCGTTCAGGTCGATGGTCTTGAACGAGCCAAAGCGCAGCAACTCCTCGCGCAGGCGCAACATGCCGCCGAGGGTGATCTCGCCGCTGGTCCAGTCGTTGATCTCCAGGATGTCGCGCAGCGAACGCGCGGTGCCGGAGGTGCCGACCGCCAGCTGCCATTCGCTTTGCGGATAGGCGTGGGTGATGCGCTGGATCTCGCTGGCAGCGGCCAGCTCGGCGTCGCGGAACGCGGCCTTGCTGATCTTGCCGCCGGGAAAATAGCGCAGGCTGTAGGTAACGCAGCCCAGCGGCAAGCTCTCGGTGACGTGCGCCTTGTACTGGCTGCCGATGATGAACTCGGTGGAGCCGCCACCGATGTCGACCACCAGCCGGCGCTCCTTGGTGGCCGGCAGGCTGTGCGCGGCGCCAAGGTAGATCAGGCGCGCTTCTTCGCGCCCGGCAATGATCTCGATCGGGAAGCCCAGCAGCCGTTCGGCCTCGCTGATGAAGGCCGGGGCATTCTTCGCCACGCGCAGGGTGTTGGTGCCGACGATGCGCACCTGGCGCGGCTCGAAGCCGCGCAGCCGCTCGCCAAAGCGCGCCATGCAGGCCAGCGCGCGATCGATGGTGTCCTGTTGCAGCAGCTTGTCTTCGGTGAGGCCACCGCCCAGACGGACGGTTTCCTTCAATACATCCAGGGGATACAGCTGGTCGTCCACCACGCGCGACACTTGCAGCCGGAAACTGTTCGAACCGAGGTCGACGGTGGCCAATACATCATAGGGGGGCGTAGTACTGTTCAAGAATCACCCCTTCTTGGAAACGGGTTGGGAAATGAAAAAACGGCGGTAACCGATGTTACCGCCGCCTTTGGACTACTGCACGCAAAATCAGACCGGTTCTTGCGGCAGGGTCTCGCGCTTCTTGTCTTCCAGCGAGGTATGACGGATGTCCTTGCCCTTCACCAGATACACCACATACTCGGAAATGTTCTTGGCGTGGTCGCCGATGCGCTCGATCGCCTTGCAGATGAACAGGGTATCGATCGACAGCGTGATGGTGCGCGGATCTTCCATCATGTAGGTGATCTGCGAACGCAGCTCGGAGGCATAGTCCTCGTCCAGCATCATGTCTTCTTCGGCCAGCTCCACCGCGGCGGTGGTATCGAGGCGGGCAAACGCGTCCAGCGCGCGGTGCAGCATCGCCAGCGCCGACTTGGCCATCTTGTCGGCCTCGCGGAAGCGCGGCGTCGGATAGCGCGACGACTGGTACAGCGAACGACCGACGCGGGCGACCTTCTGCGCCTCGTCGCCGATACGCTCCAGATCGGTGATGGTCTTGATCACCGTGATCACCATGCGCAGGTCACTGGCGGCCGGCTGGCGGCGGGCGATGATGTGCTGGCAATCCTCGTCGATCGCCACTTCGAAGGCGTTGACCTTGGCGTCGTCGGCGATCACGCGGTCGAGACGATCGACATCCCCCTCCTGCAACGCCTCCATCGCGGCGCGGATTTGCTGTTCGACCAAGCCCCCCATCTGCAGCACGCGGGTGCGGATATTTTCGAGCTCCATATCAAACTGCTTGGAAATGTGATCAGGCATGAGCGACCTCGTTGGTTTTCGGCTTCAAGCGCGCCATGATAGACGCGCAACATGACAGTTCTGTTGCAGCAAGATGCACGGTAACGCAGCGCGTGCGGCCAACGTTGGCCGCAAGCGTGACTGGCTGCGTGCGTAGAACGTGTTCACGATCTGGCGAGCTCACGCGAGACAAGGCGAAAACGGCAGAAGAAGCGGAATTTACAAATGGTAAATGCGCATTCCTGGATCGTACTCAACGCCGTATCGCCCCATTGATATCAAGCCGCAGCAGATCGTGCACAGGTTTTTAGCTCAGTTCTTTCACACCAGCGGCAGTCCCCAGCAGCAGCACGTCGGCCCGGCGGGCAGCGAACAGGCCGTTGGTGACCACGCCGACGATCTGGTTGATCTGCTGCTCCAGCTTCACCGGCTCGGCGATCTGCATGCCGTGCACGTCGAGAATGATGTTACCGTTGTCGGTGGTGACGCCCATGCGCCACTCTGGGTGACCGCCAAGCTTGACGATCTCGCGCGCCACGTGGCTACGCGCCATCGGGATCACTTCCACCGGCAGCGGGAAGGCGCCCAGCACCGACACATATTTGCTCTCGTCGGCGATGCAGATGAACTGCTGCGCCACCGCGGCGATGATCTTCTCGCGTGTCAGCGCCGCACCGCCGCCCTTGATCATGTGCAGGTGGTGGTTGACCTCGTCGGCACCGTCGATATACACCGGCAGCTCGTCCGGGCCGACGCTGTTGAGGTCCAGCACCGGAATGCCGATTTCCTTCAACCGCTTGGTTGACGCTTCGGAGCTGGACACCGCGCCCTTGATACGGCCTTTGATCTTGGCCAGTTCGTCGATGAAGAAGTTGACGGTGCTGCCGGTGCCGACGCCGACGATGCAGTCATCCGGCACGAATTTGATGGCTTGTTGTGCCACCAGCTGTTTCAGTTGATTCTGGTCCATTGAGTGTTCTCCGGAATGAGGAATTATTGCGGCACCAGCAGGCACACTGCCTGCGTTTCGATCGCCTCGGCCCGGCCGAGGTAGCCGAGCTTTTCATTGGTCTTACCCTTGACGTTGACGCAGGCCACGTCGATGGCCAGCAGTTCGGCAATGCGGCCACGGATGGCATCGATGTGCGGCGCCAGCTTCGGCGCCTGCGCGATGATGGTGCTGTCCACGTTCACCAGCTGCCAGCCGGCAGCGCGCACGCGGCGCATCGCCTCCTGCAGCAGCAGGCCGCTGTCGGCGCCCTTGAATGCTAGGTCGGTATCGGGAAAATGACGACCGATATCGCCCAGCGCCGCCGCCCCCAGTACCGCGTCGGTAATGGCGTGCAGCAGCGCGTCGGCGTCGGAGTGGCCGAGCAGGCCCTTGTCGTGCGGGATGTGCACCCCGCCGAGCATCAGCGGGCGGCCCTCGACCAGACGGTGCACGTCATAGCCCTGACCGATACGGAATGGCGTCATCTGCTTATCCTTTGCGTGCCGCGAGGATGGCGCTGGCCAGCGCCAGATCCTGCGGCCACGTCACTTTGAAGTTCTGTGCCTCGCCCTCCACCAGCCGCGGCGCATGGCCGAGCAGCTCGATGGCGGAGGCTTCATCGGTAATCGCCGGGTTGGCCGCATCCCGCAGCGCGTCGGCCAAAAGGCCGGCGCGGAACATCTGCGGCGTCTGCGCCAGCCACAGACCGTCGCGCGGCACGGTGGCGGCGACGCGGCCCTGCGGACTCGCCTGCTTGACGGTATCGGCCACCGGCTGTGCCAGCAGGCCGCCGACCGCGTCACCCTGCAGGCTGTCGATCAGTCGCTGCAGCGCGCTGTCGCTGAGACAGCACCGCGCCGCATCGTGCACCAGCACCCAGTCGTCGGCGTCGGCCGCCAGCGCCGCCAGGCCGCCGGCCACGCTCTCGGCACGGCTGGGGCCGCCGACGCGCAGCACTTCCAGCTTCGGCTGCGGCCAGTCGAAGCTGTCGAACCACTCGTCGCCGGGCGAGATCACCACCGCCACGCGGCTGATCGCTGCATTGCGGCACAGCACGTCCAGCGTGTGCGCCAGCAGCGGCCGGCCCGCCAGCGGCAGGTACTGTTTCGGGGTCGCGGCGCCAAAACGGCTGCCGTGGCCGGCGGCCGGCACCAGCGCGATGCAATCGCTCATGATTGCGCTGGCGCCGGGCTTTCGATGCTGCGCCACAGGCAGCTGCCCTTCACCGTCTTGTCGAGCAGGTCGAGGTACTCCTGGTGCGCGGCCAGCTCCTCAGCCGTCGGCGCCAGCACCGTCAGCGGCTTGCGCTCGAACGCCAGGTTGAGGCCGGTGCCGCCCTCGTTGTCACCGGGGCCGGCGTCCATCATCAGGCTTTCCTGGCCACGGGTCATCCACAGGTAGACCTCGGCCAGCAGCTCGCAGTCGATCAGCGCACCGTGCAGGGTACGGTTGCTGCGGTCGATCTCGAAGCGGTCGCACAAGGCGTCCAGGCTGTTGCGCTTGCCGGGAAAGGTGTCGCGCGCCATGCGCAGGGTGTCGGTGACCTGTGCGCACAGCTTGTCCACCGGCGCGATGCCGAGGCGGTTGAATTCGGCATTGAGGAAGCCGACGTCAAACGGCGCGTTGTGGATGATCAGCTCGGCGCCGCTGATGAAGTCCACCAGCTCGTCGGCGACGGCGTGGAACTTCGGCTTGTCGGCGAGAAAATCCAGCGAGATGCCGTGCACGCGCTCGGCGTCGGGGTCGATCTCGCGCTCGGGGTGCATGTACAGGTGCAGATGGCGACCGGTCAGCTTGCGGTCCACCATTTCCAGGCCGGCAAACTCGATGATGCGGTGGCCCTGGCTCGGCTCCAGGCCGGTGGTCTCGGTATCAAGAATGATTTGGCGCATGATGGTATCGGATGGGGTTCAAGGTTGGCCGCAGGCGGACAGAGGACTAGCGGCGCAGGCTGTCGACGCCGGCATTGGCCAGCTGGTCGGCGCGCTCGTTGAATTCATGGCCGGCGTGGCCCTTGACCCAGCGCCACTCCACCTGGTGGTTGTTGCGCAGCGCGTCCAGCTGCTGCCACAGGTCGGCATTCTTCACCGGCTCCTTGCTGGCGGTTTTCCAGCCGCGCGTCTTCCAGCCGTGGATCCACTCGGAGATGCCTTTTTGCACGTACTGCGAGTCGGTGTACACCACGATGCGGCAGCTGCGCTTCAGCGTTTCCAGGCCGCGGATCACCGCCAGCAGCTCCATGCGGTTATTGGTGGTGCCGGCTTCGCCGCCGAACATTTCCTTTTCCTGCCCCTTGTAGCGCAACAGTACGCCCCAGCCACCGGGGCCGGGATTGCCCTTGCAGGCGCCATCAGGGTAAATCTCGACGATCTCGTCAGTCATGCAATGTCTCGTTATCAGAGCTACGGGTAAGCGGATTGCGGTCGTTGCCGCCGGCGACCAGCATCGCCCGGGCCGGCTTGGCCGGTGCCCAGCGCGGCGTGATCAGGCGCAGCCCGCGCTGGCGCTTGACGGCGACGACGCCATAGACGCCGGCGGCCAGCGGCCAGCAGCGCGCGCCGGTGCTTTCCATGAACTGCCAGCGGGCCAGCCAGTCCTTGCGCGCCAAAGGCGGCGAGTATGCCATGAATGAGGTCGCCTCGTGCTCCAGCTCCAGCAATTTCAGCCAGTCGCGGATGCGCGGCAGCGACACGAAGTTGCCGCGCCACGGGTTGTCTTCCCGCCCCTGCAGCAGGCGGCGCACGCCCCACAGCGAAGCCGGATTGAAACCGGTGATGATCAGCCGCCCTTCCGGCACCAGCACCCGCGCCGCTTCGCGCAGTACCTGGTGCGGCAGACTGGTAAAATCCAGCCCGTGCGGCAAAATGACCAGATCCAGGCTCTTGCTGTCGAACGGCAGGAAGGCCGGATCGCAGACCACGCCCGGCTCGCCACAGGCCGCCGCCAGACCTTTCCACGGGATGCGGTTCATGGCGAGGAAATCGTGCTGGCACAGGCCGATCTGCAGCGCGCGAAAACCGAACACGTCGGCCACCGCGCTGTCGAAGAAAGCCTGTTCCTGCGCCAGCAGGTATTGTCCCAGTTCGGCGCTGGCCAGCCAGTCAGCGAACTCTTCCATCATTGCAGGATCATTCATGGCCGACATTGTACGCATTACCCCACTCAAGGCGTTCTCTGATAATTATATCTGGGTTTTGCACGACGACCGCGCCGCGATCGTGGTCGACCCCGGCGACGCCGCCCCGGTGCAGCAGTTTCTGGCACAGGCGCAACTGGGGCTGCACGCGATCTGGATCACCCACCACCACCACGACCATATCGGCGGCTTGCCGGCGCTGCACGCGCAGTGGCCGGATTGTCCGGTGTACGGCCCGGCCGGTGTCAGCGGCGTCAGCGTGCCGGTGATGGAAGGCAGCCGACTGCCGGCACTGGGCCTGAGCTGCCAGGTCTACGAAGTCCCCGGACACACCGCCAACCATCTGGCATTTCATTGCGGCCAGCACCTGTTTTGCGGCGACACCCTGTTTGCCGCCGGTTGTGGCCGCGTATTTGACGGCAGCATAGAAAGCCTGCACGCCTCGCTGCAAAGGTTGGCCGCATTGCCGGCGCAGACGCTGTGTTATCCGGCACACGAGTACACGCTGGCTAATCTACAATTTGCATTGGCACTGGAGCCGGACAATCCGGCGCTGCAGCAGCGCTGGCAACGCGACAGCGCCCGGTGCGAACAGGACTTGCCGACGCTGCCCTGCCTACTGGCGGACGAGCTGCAGCACAACCCGTTCCTGCGTTGCGGCGAGGCCGGCATCCGCCGCGCCGCGCGCCACCATCAGCCCGAGGGCGGCAATGACGCGCTGAGCGTGTTTGCCACCCTGCGGCAATGGAAAAATGACTTCCGCACCAGCTGAATGGCCATTCATCCACCTAGCAAATAGTTTTGTCGTGAAAGACACAAAAATTAAGAAATTAAATGAACAACATAGCGCTTCATAATTGACGTCGCAGGCGGGCGTGGTAGCATCGCCCGATATGCTCCGATCAGGCCGTTGCCATGAAAAAATTTACCCCGCTCGCCCTCGCCGTTCTCCTTGCCCTGCCCGCCGCCCACGCGACCACTAGCGTGACGATACCGGGCTGGAGCACGCCCGGTGTCGACGACGGCCTGGCCGCCGGTCTGGACATGATGCTGATCAACACCAGCCTGCTGCGCAACGGCGACAACGTGTGGCAACGCGCGCGCGAAGGCTTCCAGCTGCCGGAGGTGAATCCCGAGCTGGTACGCCGCCACGAGAAGTACTACACCGCGCGCCCGGAATACCTGCGCCGCACCCTCGATCGCAGCCGCAAATACCTGTTCCACATCATGAACGAGGTGGAAAAGCGCGGCATGCCAACCGAACTGGCCTTCCTTCCGGTGGTGGAAAGCTCCTTCGTACCGAGCGCCAGCTCGCCGGTCGGCGCCGCCGGCCTGTGGCAGTTCATGCCGGCTACCGGCCGCGAGTACGAACTGGAGCAGACTTGGTGGTATGACGGCCGCCGCGACGTGGTGGAATCCACCCGCGCCGCGCTGGATTACCTGCAGGTGCTGTACAACCGTTTCGGCGACTGGAACCTGGCGCTGGCCGCCTACAACTGGGGTCAGGGCAATCTGA
Source organism: Vogesella sp. AC12 (assembly GCF_024437575.1). NCBI lineage: Bacteria > Pseudomonadati > Pseudomonadota > Betaproteobacteria > Neisseriales > Chromobacteriaceae > Vogesella > Vogesella sp. AC12. Next base: position 16,834 of record NZ_JANFNU010000004.1, on the reverse strand, counting down.
GCAAGGCGATCAGCCGCGTGCGCGCCAAGGGCGAAACCGAAACCTACGAAAACATCGTGATGCCGGCCGAGACGCGCAACTACGCGCCGAAACTGCTTGCCATCCGCAACATCATGGCGCAGCCGGAGAACTTCGGCCTGCGCATCGACGTGCTGCCCAACAAGCCGGCCTTTGTCGCCGTCAGCACCGGCAAGCACATGAACATCGACATCGCGGCGAAGCTGGCGGAAATGCCGGTCTCCGAGTTCAAGGAACTCAACCCCGCATTCAACCTGCCGGTATACGCCCACAAGAGCGGCCGCCAGATGCTGCTGCCGGCGACCAAGCTGCACCGCTTCGAGACCAACCTGGCCAAATGGGACAAGCCACTGCTGACTTGGCAGGTGCACGTACCGGAGAGCGATCTCAGCGTCAGCGAGCTGGCACAACAATTCGACATGAACCCGAACGAGCTGCTGGTCGCCAACAGCCTGCAGGGCAACCGCACCGTCAACGCCGGCCGTCCGGTGCTGGTGGCCGCCCGCACCCAGGATGCCCCGGTGACACTGGAGGCCAGCGACGTCGCCCCGGCCAGCGCACCGGTGCTGCAGGCCAGCAGCAATGAACAGCCGGTGGTACGCGTTGCGAGCGTCAGCGTTGCCGCAACCACTCCGGCTGCCACCGTGGCACCAGTCATCACGCCCATCGTCGCCAGCGTCACCACCAGCCCCACCAACAGCACACCGGCAAGCACACTGACAAGCAGCCCACTGACCGCCGTTGCCGCGCCAGCCGTCGCCCTTGCCGCCAACAGCCCTGCCGCTAGCGTTGCTCCCGTCGCCGTTGTGACGAACAACGTCGTCGCGCCTGCCGCCACCAGTGGCAACAGCATTACCGTCGCACTGAGCCAGCCGGTCAGCAAACCGCAAGCCACACCGGCTCCGCGCGCCAAACCGGCGGCAACCGCGGTGGCCAGCGCCAGCGACGCCCCCGAACTGCCGCTGCGCCCGGCCACCCGCGTGGAAAACCATGTCGTTGCCAACGGTGACACGCTGTACAACATCTCGCGCCGCTACAACATGAGCGTGGCGGAACTGAAAAGCCTGAACACACTGAACAGCGACGCGGTCAAGCTGGGACAAAACCTGCGCGTGCTGGGCGCCCCGCTGGGCAACGTCACCGCTAGCGTGACATCGCCACTGCGCACCGTTGCCTATCAGCAGCCAGCACGCAAATCGGCCGAGTACGTGGTGCAGGCCGGCGATACCGTGTTCAGCATCGCCCGCAAGTTCGGCATTCATCACAGCGACATCCAGCGCTGGAACACCCAGCTGGTTGCCAACCAGATCCAGCCAGGCCAGGTGCTGCGCGTCGAGGACGGCGGGCTGTAAACCATACCGGCACACCATGACAAAACGCCTTGCACCGGTCGGTGCAAGGCGTTTTTCATGATGGTCACGCTAGCAAGGCACCCTGCCGCCAACGGCGGCAGGCACACGACATCAATCCCAGGGCACGTCGACCGTGCCAGGCGCCGCGGCGGCGGCTGGCGGTGCCGATGCGGTCGGCGCAGCAGCCGGAGGCGCAACGTTGGCCGCATCCTGCAAGCCGCCCAGCGCCTGCACCAGATCGTCGATCAGCTCGCCCAACTCCTCACTCATCAGCAGGAAGGTTGCCTCAAACAGGCTGGCGGCGTCGTCCCCCGCCTGGCTGGCTTCTTCCTGCAGCACGTCGAGGAACTGCAGCTTTTTCAATTGCAGGGTATCGGTCAGCGTGAAGCGGATGCGCTCGCGCCAGATCAGACCGAGGCGGGTCACCTGCTTGCCGGTGGCGATATGCTGACGGATCTCGTCGGCAGTCAGGTCCATGCGGGTGCAGCGCACGACCGCGCCGTTTTCCGAGCTGTCCTTCAGCTCGCAGTCGGAATCCAGCACGAAGTCGTCGCTGGCCTCGCCCGCCGCCAGCCAGTCGGTCATCAGCGTGTGCGGCGACAGCACCGTGCGCGGCAGCGTGGCCGGCAGCGGCGGCATTGCCTCGCGCAGATTGCTCAGCAGCGCTTCCGCCTTGCTGGCGGAGCCGCTGTCCACCACCAGCCAGCCGCGCGCCAGATCGAAATAGGCGGCCGTGCGGCTGGTACGGGTAAAGGCGCGCGGCAGCAGGTCGTCGGTGATCTGCTCCTTCATCGCCAGCTTTTCCTTGCGGCCAACCTTGCGCAGCTCCTGCTGCTCGATGTCGCGCAACTTGGCGTCCAGGAAGTCGCGGATTACGCCGGCCGGCAACACCTTGTCCTCGCGACGCAGCGACAGCAGCAAGCGCTCGCGTTGCACATACAGCGGCTCGTCGAGATGCGGCGCAGGGGCGACCCAGCCCTCGCTGAACCAGTCGAGGCCGGAACAGCGCTGGAACTGGCGGGCATTCAGGGCATCGGCCAGCTTGCTGGCCACAATCTGCTCCGGGGCAGGCAGCTGGTAAAAACTAAGTTGTCGGAACCACATGATATTGACTTGAATTATCCAGAAGAAGGGAACGGTCGCTGCGCCACATCAGGCCTTCTTGGCCAGCGCACGACGGATAGCCAGCAGATCCTGCCACGCCTTGGCTTTTTCGCCAGGGCTGCGCAGCAGATACGCCGGATGAAAAGTGACGAATAACGGGATGCCCTGATACTGGTGCGTCTCGCGCCGCAGCGCGCCAATGGCGGCATCGCTCTGCAACAGCGCGTGGGCGGCGAAGCGGCCCAGCGTCACCAGCACCTCCGGTTGGACGTGGGCAATCTGCCAGCGCAGGTAGTCGGCACAGGCGGCAATTTCGTCGGCGGCCGGATTACGGTTGCCCGGCGGGCGACACTTCAGCACATTGGCGATAAAGACATCGTCCTGACTCAGACCGATGGCGGCCAGCATATTATCCAGCAGTTGCCCGGCCTTGCCGACGAACGGCAGTCCTTGCTTGTCCTCTTCCGCACCGGGCGCCTCGCCGACCAGCATGATGCGCGCCCGCGGATTGCCCTTGCCGAACACCGCCTGGGTGCGGGTCTGGCACAGGCCACAGGCGGTGCAGCTTGCTACCTGCTGCTGCAAGGCGGCCCACTCTGGCAACGCGGTCGTGGTCGGTTCGACAACGGCAGGCGCCGGCACCGCTGCCACCGCCGGCACAACCACCGGAGCGGCGACCGCTGGCATCACGGGAGCAGGCACAAGGTTGGCCGCAACCGGTGCCAAGACCGGCTCCGGCGCCGCGCCATGGCGCAAGCGCCAGCGTGGTGCCAGCCCCAGCTCGCGAAGCAGCAGATGTTGGCGGCTCATGATAGCGGGCACTCCATCAGCAGCGCGTCCTCGCGGCCGTGCTCATGCCGGTAGTAACCCTTGCGCACGCCGCAGTCGACAAAACCGAGCGAGCGATACAGGCCGATGGCCGCGGCATTGCCGGCGCGCACCTCCAGCAGGCAACGACTGGCACCGGCGGCCTGCGCCTCGGCCAAGGCCGCCTGCAACACGGCGCGGGCATGGCCTCGACGCTGCATGGCCAGCGGCACGAAAATATTGTGGATATGCAGTTCGTCCAGAATCTGCTCGGAAACCAGCACCGCCAGCCACGCGTCTGCCGGCTGCAACACCTGCACCCGTTCGCTGGCGGAGGCCAGCGTTTGCGCGTAGACCGCCGTGGCCCACGGATGTGTGCACACCGCCGCCTCCAGCTGGTGCAGCGCTTCGGCCAAGGCCGGATCGGTCAGCCGCTGCAGCTCAGCCATGCTTGCGTGCTTGCTGTTCGGCGGCGGTCAGCGCCACCTTGTCGCGGATATACAGCAGCCCCGCCGCCTCCGGCGCCACGGCAGCATAGCCGCCACGGCGTACCAGCCGGATATAGCTGGCCGCATCCGGACGCAGCTCGTACACCGTCTTGCCAGGACAGGTCAGCTCTTGCGCGCAGTCGCCCGCCAGCACCGGAATATCGGCGGGAACGGTCAACTCGCCCCGCGCCTGCAGCGTGATCGGGGTTTGCGCCACGCCGTCGCGATAGCTCGCGGTGTAGACCTCGTTCATGCGCGCATCCATCACCACCTGCACCGCCGACGCACCGGACTGGAAGGCAATCACGTCCAGCGTCGGCACCGGGATCAGCGGCAAGTCATGCGCCAGCGCCAGTCCCTGCGCAATGCCGCAACCGATGCGCAAACCGGTGAAGGCACCCGGCCCCTGGCCGTAAATGATGCCGTCCAGTTCGGCGAGGTCGATGCCGCTATCGGCCAACAGGCGCTGGATCAACGGCAGGGTTTCTTCGGAGTGGCCATTCACCACCGGCAAGGTTGCCGAGAAAAAACGCTCGTCCACAGCGACCGCAATCGAAACATGCGTGTTCGACGTATCGATAGCCAGATACTTCATGATTGAGTTAACCGAGAGAAACAGAGGGGTGATTATAGACTAAGCTCTTCCACCCAAGAGAGTGCACTGGTGTGCAACAGGTTCAAGGCCTCGGCCTCGATGTTCAGGCGCTGCGCCAGTTGCGGCAGATTGTCGGTGCCGGCTTCCATCGCCAGCACCAGCTCCAGGCACAGGCCATAACGGCCGGCATGCACCATCAGCGCCTCGCAAATCTCTTCCGGCAGGTTGAGATGCTCCAGCGCCAGCGCGATCGGCATATCGAAAATCACGTCCAGCAACGAAAACATGCCGGTGATAAAGAAACTGTCCGCGACATCGGAAGGCAGACCGGACTCCAGCGCGATCAGCTCCATCATGCGCGCACGCGACACCGCGGTTTTCTGCAGCGCGGCCGGCATCAGGCCGTTTTCCGAACTGGTCACCAGCAGCAGCGTCAGCCAGCGATACAGGCGCTTGTAGCCCAGTACCGTCAAGGCATGCGAGAACGAACTGATGGTGGTATTCAGCCCGGCTGCGGCCGAGTTGACGTAGCGCAGCAACTTGAAGGACAGCGCAACGTCGGTTTTCAGCACCGCCTCCACCTCTTTCAGCGCCGCATCCTGACGCAGCAGGTTCAACAGCTTGAGGGTATTGGCAAAGCTGGGGTGTATCACCTTGGCGGACAGGGTTTCCGGCTTGGCAAAGTAGTAGCCCTGATAGCCGTCCAGCCCCAGATCGCGGGCCAGATGGTAGTGTTCATAGGTCTCGACGCGCTCGGCGATACGGATCACCGGATAGCTGCGCAAACGTACCGCCAGCGTCTGGAAAGCCTGTGCATCCATCGACTGCACATCCAGCTTGACGTAGTTGGCCAGGTCGAGAAAGGCCGCCGCCGGCGATTCGAACGAAAAGCCATCCAGCGCCACCCCGAAGCCGAGGGAACGCAGGTGACGGACACGGGACAGCAGCTCGTTGGAAGGCGTCAGCTTGCCGGAGATTTCCAGCACTACCCGCCGCGGCGGCAGCAACTCCAGAAAGTCGCTGCCGATCATCGACTCGCCGACATTGATGAAGGCCAGCTTGTTGCCGATCAGCCAGCTGGTACCCATGTGGTTCAGGGTATTGACCAGCACCTCGGTATCGGCATCCAGCTCGGCATGCCGCCCGATTTCGGTCGAGGTTTCACTTTCACGGAACAGCAGCTCATAGCCGATGAGCTGCTGGTTACGGTTCAGAACAGGCTGTCTTCCCAAAAAAGCCGATACGGACATTGCAAGCGGGCTCAGTAAGAATAGTTGTCAGCGTTGCGAAGCATCATCGCGCCACCACTCGGTGCATCCGCCTGCCCCATCAGCAAGTCTTCCATGTCCAGCACCAGCACCACCGAACCATCACCGGACAGGGTGGCACCGGCAACGCCCTTCGGACGAATGTTCTGCAGTGGCTTGATCACCACATCGTCACGGCCGACAAAGGAGTCGACGGCGAGGATGAAGGACTTCTCGGCGGACTGCATCAGCACGCCGAATTGCGGTTTCTGTGTCGGCGCCCAGTTCAGCAGGTTGGCCAGTGTCTTCAACGGCAGGATCTCGTCGCGCACCACGATGGTTGGCCGCCCCGATACTTCCTGGATCGCGGCAACATCGATCGGAATGATTTCGCGCACCATGGCCAGCGGCACGGCAAATGGCTGGTTGCAGGCACGCACCACCAGCACTGGCAGGATGGCCAGCGTCAGAGGCAACGAAATGCTGATCTTGGTGCCGACACCCTGCTCGGAGTTGATGTCGATACGGCCATTCAGCTTCTGGATATTGGTGCGTACCACGTCCATGCCGACACCGCGGCCGGACACGTTCGAAATCTGGTCCTTGGTGGAGAAGCCCGGCAGGAAAATCAGCTGCAGGCACTGCTTCTCGTCGAGACCGTTGGCCGTTTCCGCATCGATCAGGCCTTTTTCGATGGCCTTACGGCGCAGCGCCTCGGGATTCATCCCCTTGCCGTCATCGGTGATCTCGATGACGATATGATCGCCAACCTGCTCGGCCGACAGCTGCACCAGCGACTGCGGCTTCTTGCCGACGCTGATGCGCTCCTCGGAGGACTCGACACCGTGATCGACCGCATTGCGCACCAGGTGTACCAACGGGTCGTTCAGGTCCTCGATCATGGTCTTGTCGAGTTCGGTTTCCTCGCCTGTAATGACCAGTTCGACTTCCTTGCCCAATTGCCGCGCCAGGTCCCGCGCCAGACGCGGATACTTCTGGAACAGGCGCCCGATCGGCTGCATACGGGTCTTCATCACCGCATTCTGCAAATCGCTGACCAGCAGGTCGAGCTGGCTGATCGCCTCGTCAAGGGAGCGCAGGGTATGCGTCTCCATATTGCCCTGCAGGATTTCGGTACGCAGCGTGGTCAGGCGGTTCTTGGTCAGGCCGATTTCACCGGACAGATTCAGCACCTGGTCCAGACGAACGGTATCGATGCGAATGGTGTTTTCCGGCGGCGCACTGGCCATGCCTTGTTGTGGCGCCATCTTTGCCGGTACCGGCTTGGCGGCCACGACTGGCACCGCCGGCGTCTCGACGACAGCCTCGACAACCGGCACCGCCACCACCGCAGCCGGTGTCGCTGCAGCAGGGGCGCCTGTCTTGGTCACTGCCGCGTGCAACACATTCCAGTCCGGTGTATTGGCTGCCGCAGCCGGTGCCGCAGCAGGCGCAGCCACGGGTGCAGCGGGAGGCACCAGGTTGCCTGCCAGCGCACTGTCCAGTGCTGCAAGCAAGCCGGCATCCGGCGCGGCCGGCGACAGCCCTTGCGACAAGGTGGTGAACATGCCGCGCACCACGCCCGTCGCATCCAGAATCACATCCATCAGTTCCGACGACAGCGGCAACTCGCCGTTGCGCAGCTTGTCAAAAAGGTTTTCGGTACGGTGACAGATGGTCACCATTGCCGATACATTCAGAAAGCCGGCTCCGCCCTTGATGGTATGGAAGCCCCGGAAGATATCATTCAGTAACGCCTTGTCATTAGGCCGTTTCTCAAGCTCGCATAGCTTGTTGTCGACATCGGACAACAGCTCCGTGGACTCGAGCAGAAAATCCTGCATCAGATCTTCCATACCTGCAAAGTCGCTCATTTTGACTTCCTTTTCATTATCGGCCCGCAGTAGACGGCCTAGACGATCGCGCGCCTTAGAAACCCAAGCTTTCCAGCAAATCATCCACTTGCTGTTGATTGGTTACCACGTCGGAACGGCCATCAGGATTCACGACCGGACCTTGCAGCAGATCGGTACCCAGCTCCACCTTCTTCTCGGCCGGCAGGTACTCGATCAACACGGACAACAGTTCGCTTTCCAGCGTTTTGACCATGTCCATGACCTTCTTGATCACCTGTCCGGTCAAGTCCTGGAAATCCTGCGCCATCACGATTTCCAGCAGCTGGGCATTGGTCGCCGCCGTCTGCTGTGGTGCCAGGGCCAGGAAGCGGCGGGTATCTGCGGCCAGCAACTTGAAATCATCAACCGACAGCTGGTTCGCAAACAGCTGGTCCCAACGACCCGAGAGGCTTGCGGACTGGGACTGCAGCTCATCCTGAATCGGACGGGCGATATCGGTTGCATTCAGCACCCGCTCCGCGGCATTGGCCGTCAGCGTGGCAATGTACCCCAAGCGGTCCTTGGCGTCAGGAAGGGCATCCGCCACCTTTTCCAAGGACTTGTCGTAACCAAGCTCACGCAGCGCATCGTGCAGCTTGCGGGTCATTTGGCCGACCTGAGCATAAATTGCCAATGCAGCCTGGGGATTCGCACCATCAACCTCTGCCGAGGGCGCCTCCTGCTGAGAGGCCTGCTGTTTGGCAATGCTTTCAAATAGAGCTTCCAGCTCTGGCGAATCGCCACTTTCAAGAAGATGATCCGGCACGACAATTTCTCCTGGCAACAGTACAGGCTGCTTTTATTTGTTTAGGCTCTGGAAGATCTTGCCCATCTTTTCTTCCAGTGTCGCGGCAGTAAACGGCTTCACGATGTAGCCACTGGCTCCAGCCGTTGCGGCTTCGATGATGTTTTCGCGTTTCGCTTCGGCAGTAATCATCAGGAACGGCAGCGTCTTCAGTTGCGGATCAGCCCGCACCGCACGTAGCAGCTCGATACCGGTCATGTTTGGCATGTTCCAGTCAGAGACGATGAAGTCAAAATGCTGTGTCTTCAGCTTGTGCAATGCAACCTGGCCATCCTCGGCCTCATCGACATTGGTAATGCCCAATTCCTTCAAGAGGTTGCGCACAATCCTTCTCATTGTTGAGAAATCATCAACAACCAGAAATCTCATATTCTTATCTATCATTGGCTTTTTCCTGAGCTGATATCAATTCCCAGCTTATTTTGTTCCTAGCGCTGAAGGAAAGGAATGATTGTATCCGCAAGCACCGCAGGATCGAACTTGGCGACATAGGCATCGACACCGACACTGGCGCCCATCGCCCGGTTGGCATTGGATGACAGGGAAGAGTGCATCACCACCGGAATACCGGAGAAACGGGCATCCGACTTGATCAACTTGGTCAGCACGTAACCATCCATTTCCGGCATTTCCGCATCAACCAGAATCAGTTTCAGATTGTCGTGCAGGCTTTCGGAGTCGGACCAGGTTCTGTTCGCCAGCACCTGCAATTTATCCCACGCCTCTTTGCCGTTGTTTGCCTGATGATACTTGAGGGACATCTTGTCCATCACGTTGGAAATCTCTTTCCGCGCCACTACCGAATCGTCAACGAAGAAGACGTACTGGTCATCCTCCAGTGCCGCCTGAGGAATATCCGGCAGACGGGTCTCGCCGACGACGCTGGACAGAATCTGCTCAACGTCCAGAATGGAGACCAGCTTGCCATCATCCAGCTCGGTCACCGCCGTGATCAGCGTCTGCTGGGTGGTATTCATCACGTTTTCAGGCGCGCGCACCTTGTCCCAATCGACACGAATGATGCGATCCACCGAATCCACCAGAAAAGCCTGGGTGCTTTTGTTGAACTCGGTGACGATCATGGTGTTGTAGCCACCCTCCGCCAACTCGCAGCCGATGAACTTGGCCAGCGAAATCACGGGAATGATGTTGCCTCGCAGGGACAACACCCCTTCGACACCAAACGGCATATTGGGGGTTTTGGTGACGAAAGGCGTCTGCGACACTTCACGTACCTTGAACACGTTGATCCCGAATGTTTCGCGGGTACCCAACGAAAACAGCAGAATTTCCATCTTGTTCGATCCCGCCAGCTTGGTACGGGCATCGATATTGGCTAGCAAAGAGGCATCAGATGCGGACATGGCCACTCCTTAAATAAAGCGCAAATCAGCTCAAATCTTCAGCATCTCGCGGATTTTCATCGAGAGCTTTTGTGGCTCGAACTTGGATACATAGGCATCGACGCCAACCGACTCACCCAGCTTCTGGTTGGATTGCCCCGACAGCGAGGAGTGCATCAGCACCGGAATGCCATGGAAGCGAGGATCGGACTTGATCAGCTTGGTCAGCATATAACCGTCCATCTCCGGCATCTCGACGTCGGTCAGCACCAGGTTCACGACATCGCTCAACTTGCGCCCGGCCAGCTCAGCCTGCGACGCCATACGCTGCAGGTCATCCCATGCCCGCATACCATTAATGGCCGAAGCATACTTGATGTTCATGACCTCAAATGTCTGCTGGATTTGCTTGCGGGCGACCGCCGAATCATCGGCAAAGTACACCATGCGCGGCTCTTTAATCGGATCGATGCCAATGAACTGGTGCTCGTCACCGTACATGGCTGTTTCCGCCAGCACCTTTTCAACGTCCATCATCATGACCAGCGTACCGCCATCCAGCTCAGTGACCGCAGTGACCAGACCGCCCATCCGGTTGGTAATCATCTCCGGCGGCACCCGCATTGCCGCCCAATCCAGACGCAGGATGGTATCGACCGCCTCGACCAGAAAGCCTTGGGTATGACCGTTGTACTCGGTCACGATCATGATTTCCGGGCGCTTCTCGCTGACGATGCCGGCGTAGCGTGCCAGATCGATCACCGGCACCAGGCTGCCACGCAGACTGACCATCCCCTCGACGGAAGAAGGCATTTCCGGTGCCGAGGTGATTTCCGGCGTCCGCATCACTTCACGTACTTTGAAAACATTGATACCGAAGGTCTCCTTGCGCCCTGTTCTTTGGTCAACCCCAAGAGAGAACAAGAGAATTTCCAGTTTGTTCGTTCCTGCCAGCTTGGTGCGGGCATCGATTTTTTTAAGAAGCTCAGACACGGAAACCTCCGAGGAAAAATTCATTTCTTACGACAAAGACATTCATGCCAGCCGGCGTCAAGCTTTACATTCCAGAATGGCAACACTCCGGGTAGTATCGCCTGTGCTCCATAAGGAGTCCAGCACCATCACACCCCGCATACAGGGGTAGGATTATCATACGGTTTAACTAGCCTTTACAAATGGCGCCTGCTTAATGTCGAATAATCTATCAACAAATACCACCCCGGAAACGTTGGCCGCAACATTTGCCCACTTTAACGCGGTGACCGATGAGTTGATCAAAGCATACCAACAGCTTGAGATCAAAGTTGAAGAGTTGAATACTCAGTTGACCCAAGCCAATGATGAGCTACTGCAAAAGTCGCAAGCCAACGCCCAGCTGGCGCAGCGACTGGCCACCCTCGTCAATGAATTACCTGCCGGTGTCATCGAAACCGATGCAAAAAAACAGATCATCTCACTGAACAATGCCGCGAAAACGATGCTGCCCGGACTGCAGAGCGACGCGCACTGGAGCGAAGCAGCACTACTACGACAGATGGATGCAGACGGCGTCATCCACCTAGCCGACCCGCATAGCGGCAGGACACGCTACCTGACCCTGCAAACCTGCCCACTGGACGACCGGTCGACAATCTTCCTCCTGCATGACGTGGGGACACTGCGTCACCTGCACGAGCAACTGGCGCAGCAAAACAAGCTCGCCTCCATGGGGCAAATGGCAGCATCACTGGCCCACCAGCTGCGCACCCCGCTGGCCACCGCCCTGCTCTACGCCAAGAATCTGGAGCGGCCAACGCTTTCGCCCGAGGAACGGCTGAAGTTCTCACGCAAGATTGTCGACCGCCTGCAAGCGCTGGAGGGACTCACCCAGGAAATGCTGGGCTTTGTGCGCCAGAACACCTCCAGCGAACAGGTCACCCGCTACCCGCTACCCGAGCTGGTACACGAACTGGAGCAGTCGTTCGCACCACAGTGCGAGGGCCATGGCGTGCACTTTCAGATTCACGCCGCAGCACTGGAGCAAACGTCGCTGAACTGCCGCCCCAAAGAGCTGGCAGCGGCCATGATCGGTCTGCTCGAAAATGCACTGCAACACGTACCGGCCGACGGAAAGATCACGCTGGAGGTGCTGAACCGCGAAAACTGTCTTACATTCAGAATAAGAGACAACGGCCCAGGCATTGCTCCAGAGCTGGTGCCCCGTATCTTTGAACCCTTTTTCACGACCAGGGCGAACGGCACCGGTCTTGGCCTCGCCATAACCAAGCGAGTAATTGACGCACTGGGGGGCGAGCTAAGCTATCATCGCGAAGATGACAGCACCGTGTTCTCGGTTGTCCTTCCACAGGCTGGCGAACCATGAATGGCAATGACTCCATGATGAAACCTATCGTTAAACTGCGCGGCCATGTTGGCAGCATCTTTCTTGTTGGCCAATTCGATTTCAATGCCCACAAGGCATTCCGCCAAGCAAGCCAGGAATTGCTCGACAACAGCGACATCACCGAAATCGAGGTCGATTTCGACCAGGTACCCTATCTGGACAGCTCGGCACTGGGCATGCTGCTGCTGCTGAAAGAACGCACCAGCAGCGCCGGCAAGGGCTTGGCGCTGGTGAACTGCCGGGAGACCGTGCGCCAGGTACTGGAAATTGCCTGTTTTACCAAGCTATTCAATATTTCTTGACGCTTGCCGGTAGCCTCACCGCCGGCATGGGCGGTAAAATCCGCAGCTAACTCAAGCGCCTTGGAAAACAACAAGATGAGCATCAAATCCGACAAGTGGATCCGTCGCATGGCCGAAGAACAGGCCATGATCGAGCCATTCGTGTACGAGCAGGTCAAGCAGGTTAACGGCGAGAAAGTCATTTCGTATGGAACATCGAGCTACGGCTACGATATTCGCTGCGCCGATGAATTCAAGGTCTTCACCAACATCAATAGCACCATCGTCGATCCGAAGAACTTCGATCCTCAATCGTTTGTCGAGGTATCCGGCAAGGGCTACTGCATTATTCCGCCCAACTCCTTTGCCCTCGCCCGCACCGTCGAGTACTTCAAGATTCCGCGCTCGGTACTGACCGTGTGTCTGGGGAAATCGACCTATGCCCGTTGCGGTATCATCGTCAACGTCACCCCGTTTGAGCCGGAATGGGAAGGCTACGTCACGCTGGAGTTCTCCAACACCACGCCGCTACCAGCCAAAATCTACGCCAACGAGGGCGTGGCACAGGTACTGTTCTTTGAGTCCGACGAAATCTGTGACGTTTCCTACAAGGATCGTGCAGGTAAGTACATGGGACAAGTCGGCGTTACCCTGCCGCGCACCTGAGCCATTAGCCAGGTCGTCGCAGCGCAATTCCTTCTCGCAATTCAGGCCATCTGGTCTAGGATGAAGAACACGGCGGGCAATACTGTTGCTGACGTGTTTCTTCCTGAGCGTTGTGGTTCCCCCTTGCCGCAACGCTCTTTTTTTGCTTTATTTTCAAGCAAGACGAGCACAGCCATTTCTTACTTCAGCTTCAATCGACTGGTCTGCCCCGCTTCCGGTAGGCAATCCTGCCCTATGATTTTAGCATAGGAGGATATCCATGAGCACATAGCGTTTCACCCCTGGATTCAAAGAAGAAGCCGTCAAATAGGTCACTGAGCGCGGCCACTCTGTGGCCGAGGTTTCCGCTCGGCTTGGGGTTTCCTGCCACAGCCTATACAAATGGGTGAAAGCGGTCAGCCCAGATAATTCGGAGAAACAGGCTGCCGAGCTGATCGAGGCAAAGAGCGAAATCCTTCGCCTGAAGGCGCAACTGCGGCACACAGAAGAAGAGCGAGATATTCTAAAAAAAAGCCGCGCGGTACTTTGCCAGGGAGTCCGAGTAAGGTACCGCTTCATGAACGAGCATCGACATACCTGGCCGCTGACGACCATGTGTCGTTTGTTGCAAGTTGCCCGTGCCGGCCTCTATCAATGGCTACACAGCCCCCGAGTCTGACCATGCCAAGGAAGATACCAGATTGCTGGCGTTGATTCGCGACTCCTGGCGAGCCAGTGGCGGGGTGTATGGGTCTCGCCGCGTACTGGGTGATCTACGTAAAATCGGCGAGCCGACATCACAGCCTGACCAAGCCTGAGTGACGGACATTACCTACATCCGTACTTGCCAGGGCAGGCTTTATCTGGCGGTAGTGATCGACTTGTTCTCACGCAAGGTGGTGAGCTGATCGATGAAACCAACATTGAGCCGCGAATTGGCGTTGGACGCCTTGCTGATGGCTCTGTGGCGGCGCAAACTTACTGGACGCGTGCTGCTCCATTCGGATCAGGGCTCGCAATATGGCCGTGATGACTGGCGCCGTTTCTGCCTATCCCACAACCTTGAACCCAGCATGAGCCGATGTGGCAATTGCTGGGATAACGCTGTGGCAGAGTCCTTCTTCAGTAGTCTGAAGAAGGAGCGTATATGGACTCCTCCCGGCTTGCTAGCATTTCACAGCTCAGGTCGTCGGATCGACTGCTCACGTATATCCGGCCTTGAGTTGGGCGTTATCGCCCGGACCATGATGGGCTATTCGCGCGTTAGCTCCATTCATCGTGCTGTTTGCACTTCGCCCCACCAGGGTTCTGCTAACGCCGGTCCGACCGGTCGGCCATCACTGCGACTTGCTTGGCAATCGTGAAGGTTGGCTTACTCGTTGATCACCCCTTTGTCGGGACCAGGAGGCACTGATGGCGTTAGGTCGCTTCATTCCCTTCCAGCCCGTAGGCCGGGTCGTAATCCGCTTCGCGGCTGAGGAGCGCCCAAACCAGCCGAGCGGTCTTGTTGGCTAGCGCGACTGCTGCGACATTCTTGTTACGCCGGCTGCACAGATTTTGAATCCAGAGACTCAATCGGTCGGATCGCCCCGCCGCAGTTCGCACCACTGCGCGGGCACCGTGAATCAGCAAGGTGTGCAGGTAGGCATCGCCACGCGGCTGATACCCAGCAACCGGTCCTTGCCACCGCGGCTGTGCTGAGCGGGTGTCAATCCCAGTCAGGCGGCCAGATCGCGCCCGCGCTTGAACTGGCCCGAGTTCTGCCCGATGGCCGCCACCAGCGCCGTGGCGGTGATGGGGCCGATGCCGCGCAGTTGTTGCAGCTTTCTTGCCTGCGCATTCGTGCTAGCCTGGTGCTGCATGTTCTGATCCAGCCGGTCGATCTGCTCATCCAGATACACCAGATCGGCGCGTAGACCGTCCAGCAGGGTACGAAAGTACACACTCAGTCCGTTTTCGGCATCCTCGAGGATTTCCGGCAGCGCCTTGCGCAACGCCGGTACGTGCTGTGCCACCGACGCCCCCCGGTATTGAGTAGCACGTGACTTTGGAGTCCAATCAACCACACATGGAGACTGGACATGAAGAAACGATTCACCGAAGAACAGATCATCGGCTTCCTGCGCGAAGCGGAAGCGGGCATGCCCATTGCAGAGCTGTGCCGCAAGCACGCCTTCTCGGAAGCCAGCTATTACCTCTGGCGCAACAAATTCGGCGGCATGAATGTCTCGGAGGCCAAGCGCCTCAAGGAGCAGGAGACCGAGAATGCGCGCCTGAAGAAGCTCCTGGCCGAGTCGCTGCTCGAGAAAGAGATTGCCAAAAAGGCCTTGCGAAAAAAGTGGTAAGCGCACCATCACGGCGGGAGCTGGTGCGCCATCTCGTGGGCAAAGGGCTCAGCGAGCGTCGATCGCTGCACTTGGCCGGCATGAGTCCCAATTCATTCCGCTACCAGCCCGCCACCGATCGTAATGCCGCCTTGAAAGCGAAGATCATCGCGCTCGCGCAACGGCACCGACGCTACGGTGCCGGCATGATCTACTTGAAGCTGCGGCAGAGTGACATGGTGGTCAATCACAAGCGGGTGGATCGGCTCTATGCCGAGGCGGGTCTGCAAATTCGCAGGCGCAAGCGCAAGAAGATTCCGGTGACAGACCGTCACCCGTTGGCTCGTCCCTTGGCCGCCAATCAGGTCTGGTCGATGGACTTTGTGTTCGACCGGACGGCAGAGGGGTGCGTCATCAAGAATCTGACCGTGGTTGATGATGCCACGCATGAGGCCGTGGCCATTGTTCCGGAACGTGCGATGGGTGGTCTGCATCTGACGCGCATCCTCGACCAGTTGGCGAAGACACGCGGCTTGCCGAAAGTGATCAGACTGATAACGGTAAGGAGTTCTGCAGCCGCGCCATGCTGACCTGGGCGCATGCTCGTGCTGTTCAACTCTTCCTCATCGAGCCCGGCAAGCCCAATCAGAACGCCTACATTGAATCGTTTAACGGGCGCTTCCGGGATGAGTGCCTGAACGAACACTGGTTCACCAGCCTGTACCATGCCCAGGTCGTCATCGAAGCCTGGCGGAGGGAATACAACAACGAAAGACCCAAGAAGGCCCTTGGCGGTTTGACGCCGGTCGCCCACGCCAAATCACTCGCTGAGAAATCAGGTAAATTAGCCCGGACTCTAAAGCCCTCTGCTATTGAAAATGGGGGGGGACGTCGCCACGACGATGCCGTACTCGCCCAGCAAGCCGCGAATCTGGTTCACCTTGGCGGTGCGCTGCCGGATCAGCTCGCTACGAATGCGGTGCAATGCCTGCAAATCCTGCTGTTCTACCGTCTTTACCGCATACTGGGCCGGCCGACTGCTTCGCAGATGGCCTCGGCGTCGTTGGCGTCATTCTTGTTACCCTTGACGTAGGGTTTTCACGAACTGCGGCGCGATCAACTTCACTGTATGCCCCATCGCTTGCAGCTTGCGTGCCCAGTGATGGGCGCTGGCGCAGGCTTCCATGCCGATCAGGCAAGGCTCGCGATTGGTAAAGAATTCCAGTAACTGACGGCGGCGCAACTGACGGCGACAAACCGGCTTTTCCTGAGCATCCACACCATGAACCTGAAATACGATTTTGGCCAAATCGATGCCGATGCGCATAATCTTCATGGTGGACTCCTCGTTTCTGTTGACTGGTTTGTTGACACTTCCAGTCTGGCACGTTGATGCCGTATCAGGAGGGAGGAGTCCATCCCATTGATTCAACTTTGCTTTCAAGGATCACGGGAAGCGTTTGCCGCACACAAAGCACAAAGCCCAGCTTGATGTCTCAAGCTGGGCTTTGTTTAAGGGGCGTCTGGCGGTGTCCTACTTTCACACA